>JBGTBE010000014.1:0-34802 GCA_041749535.1 Cryomorpha sp.
GTCGCCACGAATGCACGAATAAAAAGGTTTGTAATGATTGCACAACATCCTTTACCCATCAAACCATTCGTGTCCATTCGTGAAATCCGTGTAATTAGTGGCTAAAGAAAAGCCGCGAGCTGCTCAAAAAAAGGTCGCCACGGATGCACGAATCAAGGGGTTGTAATGATTGCACTACATCCTTTACCCATAAAACCATCCGTGTCAATTATCTCCCGTTGGTCGATGAGCTCCGCTGCGCTTCGGTTCGTGAAATTCGTGTAATCCGTGGCTAAAGAAAAAGCCGCGAGCGGCTCAAAAAAAGGTCGCCAGGAATGCACGAATAAAAAGGGTTGTACTGATAGCATGACATCCCTTACCCTTAAACCCATCCGTGTCCATTAGTGAAATTCGTGTAATCCGTGGCCAACAAAAAAAGCCGCTTGCGGCTTAAAAAAAGGTCGCCACGAATGCACGAATAAAAAGGTCGTAATGATTTCACTTCATCTTTTGCCCATAAAACCATCCGTGAAATTCGTGTAATCCGTGGCTAAAGAAAAAGCCGCTTGCGGCCAAAAAAAGTCGCCACGAATGCACGAATAAAGGGGTTGTAATGCAGGCATTTCCTAAACTTCAATCCTTACCAATTAATATGTATTTTGATCGGCCAAATCCGTTTTCATGTCACATCTCATTTTAAAAGAAAAGAGCTATACCATTATTGGAAAATGTATGGAAGTGCACAATAACCTTGGTCCAGGATTCCTGGAGATCGTTTACAAAGACGCGCTGGAATATGAGTTTAGGCAGTCCCTCATACCTTACGAAAGAGAAAAGAAGTATGAAGTTAATTACAAAGGCACCATCCTGCCACACTTTTTCTATGCAGACTTTGTTATCTATGATCAAATAATATTGGAAGTCAAGGGCATGAGCGGCATTGCCACTGAATTCATCGCTCAATCTCTTAATTACCTAAAAGTTTCAGGGCATCCATTGGCTCTAATCGTAAACTTTGGAGAGCTCAATCTAAACTACAAGAGAGTTGTGTTGTAATCTCATTCGGAGCTAGCGGCTAAAAAAAGGTCGCCACGAATGCACGAATAAAAGGGTTGTGATGATTTCACTTCATCTTTTGCCCATAAAACCATTCGTGAAATTCGTGTAATTAGTGGCTAAAGAAAAAGCCGCTTGCGGCCAAAAAAGGTCGCCACGAATGCACGAATGAAAAGGGTTGTACTGATAGCATGACATCCTTTGCCCATAAAACCATCCGTGTCAATTCGTGAAATCCGTGTAATTAGTGGCTAAAGAAAAGCCGCGAGCGGCTCAAAAAAAAGGCTGCCACGAATGCACGAATGAAAAGGTTGTATGCTTGAAATGTGTCGTCGACAAAACCATCCATGCCTATTCGTGAAATTCGTGTAATCCGTGGCTAAAGAAAAGCCGCTTACGGCGCAAAAAAAGGTCGCCACGAATGCACGAATAAAAAGGTTTGTAATGATTGCACAACATCCCTTACCCATAAAACCATTCGTGTCCATTCGTGAAATCCGTGTAATTAGTGGCTAAAGAAAAGCCGCTTGCGGCTCAAAAAAAGGCTGCCACGAATGCACGAATAAAAAGGTTTGTAATGATTGCACAACATCCCTTACCCATAAAACCATCCGTGCCCATTCGTGAAATTCGTGTAATTAGTGGCCAACAAAAATGGCCGCTTGCGGCGCAAAAAAAGGTCGCCACGAATGCAAGAATAAAAGGTCATGTTAAAGTTACACCACACCCACAACACCATCCGTACCCATTCCTGAAATTCGTGTAATTAGTGGCCAATAAATAATCAGCCCGCTATTGGCAATTATTTTTCGTAACATATCATTATTAAAACAATTTATCTTACATTTGTATCAATAATGACACTTTATGGCAAATAGCAAACCTGTATTGACCCCCAAGTTGGAGAAGCTTTTAAGTGCAGTAGGTGAGCAGATCAAACTGGCCCGGTTGCGCAGAAAACTTAGCAGTGAGCAGGTGGCAGAGCGGTCTGGAATTGGCAGGTCTACGCTGGTAAAAATAGAAAAAGGCCATGCCGGCGCCAGCCTGGGGAATGTGCTCAATGTATTGCATGTTTTGGGCCTCGAAAAGGATTTTCTCTTGTTGGCCAAAGATGATGTCCTGGGCAGAAAGCTGCAGGATGCGCAACTTGAACCCAAAAGCAGGGCTCCCAAGCGATAAGTTATGGCAGCAGAAAGCAGGGAAATAAAAGTGTATGCAGATTGGTTGGGAATGCCCCATGCGCTACCCATCGGTGATCTCCGCTCGGAGCGAATCCGCGGTAGCGAAGTGTTTTCCTTTATGTACAGCGATGATTGGCTAACCAACGACTTAGCACAGGTGATTGATCCCGAACTTCAGTTGTATAAAGGAAGGCAATTTCTGAATGACAAAGCCAAGACCAATTTTGGCATTTTCACCGATTCAGCTCCCGACAGATGGGGGCGTTTGTTGATGAGAAGAAGAGAAGCTGCAATGGCCCGCAGTGAAAATCGAAAAGAAAATACGCTCTTTGAAACAGACTATCTGCTGGGCGTTTATGATGCGCATCGCATGGGGGCGCTTCGGTTTAAATTATCTGAACAAGGACCCTATCTGAGTGATAGCAGGGAGTTCGCCACACCGCCCTGGGCCTCGATAAGAGAACTGGAAGAAATCAGTTTGAAATTGGAAGATGAACATGTGGTTGATGACCCTGAATATCTCCGCTGGCTCAATATGCTGATAGCCCCAGGTTCATCGCTCGGGGGTGCGCGGCCCAAGGCGGGTGTTGTAGATACAGATGGTCATTTATGGATCGCCAAATTTCCGAGCAAAAGCGATGAAGGCAATACCGGAGCCTGGGAATTGGTAACCCACAAAATGGCCCGAAACTGCGGAATGAAAGTGCCTGACGCTATGGCGCGAAAGTTCTCCTCACAACACCACACTTTTCTCACCAAAAGATTTGACAGAACAGACGATGGCTCGAGACTTCATTTTGCTTCTGCCATGACCTTGCTTGGCTATACCGATGGTATTGACTACAACGATGGTGTGAGTTATCTAGAACTGGTGGATTTTATCGTCACCCGGGGAGCAGATGTCAGGAATGATTTACACGAGCTTTGGCGAAGAATTGTTTTTAGCATGTGTGTGAGCAATACGGACGATCACCTGCGAAATCATGGCTTTCTGCTTACCCGGCGCGGGTGGCTGCTCTCCCCGGCTTATGACATAAACCCCGTTGAAACGGGAAATGGCTTAAAGCTGAACGTATCAGAAAATGACAATGCCATAGATCTTGATCTGGCAATGGCTGTTGCCCCCTACTTCAGACTCAAAACAGACGAAGCACAACTGATCCTTCAGCAAGTTGTAGATGCGGTAAAACCATGGCGCTCCCTGGCCGAAGCTGCAGGAATACGCAAAAATGAGATTCAGCTCAAGGCAAACGCTTTTCGGTTGGCCGATAACTAATGGCTTTGCCAAATTTACTATGAATACCCGAAAAACGCAGTTTCCGGATTCCGGATGGACAGGGCATTTCTGGTATCCGCGGAGCATCAGTTCTACAGAATCCCGATCAGATCGATATCAAAATCCGAACGTCCACATTATCTCCCGTTGGTCGATGAGCTCCGCTGCGCTCCGGTTCGTGAAAGGGGTGTAAATGGTGGCTAAAGGAAAGGCCGCGAGCGGCTCAAAAAAAGGTCAAAAAAAAGGTCGCCACGAATGCACGAATGAAAGGGTTGTGGCTTATAAATGCCGCGAGCGGCGTGAAAAAAGGCTGCCACGAATGCACGAATGAAAGGTTTGTAATGATTGCATTACATCTTTACCAATAAGACCATTCGTGTCCATTCGTGAAATTCGTGTAATTAGTGGCTAAAGAAAAGCCGCTTGCGGCAAAAAAGGTCGCCACGAATGCACGAATAAAAGGGTTTGTAATGATTGCACTACATCCTTACCCATAAAACCATCCGTGTCCATTCGTGTAATTCGTGTAATTAGTGGCTAAAGAAAAGCCGCCAGCGGCTAAAAAAGATCGTCACGAATGCACGAATAAAAGTACGTGATCAAGGTACACCACACCCCAAACACCATCCGTGTCCATTCGTGAAATTCGTGAAATTCGTGGCTAAAGAAAAGCCGCTTGCGGCAAAAAAGGTCGCCACGGATGCACGAATGAAAGTGCGCGTTAAGGGTACACCGCACCCCAAAAACCATTCGTGCCCATTCGTGAAATTCGTGTAATTAGTGGCTAAAGAAAAGCTGCCACAAATCCACGATTGAAAACCCGAAAATAAAGTATCTTGCTCTCCAATCTACAACCAGATGCCCTACCCAAATCATGTAGAATAAAATCCTTCGAAATGATTGATAAAAAAATAACCGGACTGATCGGCAAAGCCATCCGGGAAGGGAAATACCTGAGCATTGCCTACAAGAACAAAAGCGGGGAGGTAACACCCTTCTGGATCAGAATCCTTGATATCAATGAAAGGGATGAGCTGAAGGTGGACATGTTTAATGTGACAAAAGATGAACCGCTCCTAAACAAAAAGATCTTTATCTCTTCGATTCAGACGGCCGAAATTCTGAAATTTTCGCGGTATGATGTGCCGGAAGAATTACTTATAAAGCTGGAAGAAGATGAGCGCTTGCAGGTCTATGGTTTTGACCGGTATGACAACAATATTCTAAACTACTACCTGGAGTGCTACAAAGCCAACAAAGACCCGTTTCTGTACAAAGCGCACTTGATTCAGGGGTTGGATTTAACAGAATTGGCAAAGGAAAACCCTTATCGCTTGTCGGACGCCCAGCAGAAACAGATTTTTAAAGAGGTCTACCACAACAATTACAAAAAGTACTGCGACTACGAGCTGGCCATCAGTGAATTTTCCATTGACATTCCCTCGAAAGGGAAATTTGTAATTGCATTCAGGAAACTCACATTGGACCCCGTAGCCAAAACCTTGCATGTGGGCAGCAAAACGCAATTCAATGCCAACTTTTATATCAAGGATGTAAAGCATTCATTGGCGTATTACACCGATTTGAGCCCGGCAGATTTTGAAGCGATTTACTTAAAAGACAAGTCTGAAGCCCTGGAATTATTTGGCGCGAATTTTAAGACGGGCGAATTGCTCAATACCAGGCCTGAAGTGGTTGTGCTGGGATATGATCAGATCGATATATCCGGAATTTATGACAACATCCATGCAGAGTACGGGCATGGAAAAATGGAAGTTCCGCTAAAGGCGTTCTTTCAAAACTTATCCTTGCTGGACAGGCACAACCGAAAGGAGCCGCACATCGCGCTGTACGACCGGAACATCAATATAGACCAGATTCAAACCATTTACAACGCTATAAAATACCCGATCACCTATGTGCAGGGCCCACCGGGAACGGGCAAAACACAGACCATCCTGAACATCATTGTGAATTCCCTTACCAATGGCAAAACACTGTTGATCTCGTCCAACAACAATGTGCCCATCGATGGGATTAAAGACAAATTGTACTTAGGCAAGTATGGAAACAAAGAAATCCTGCTTCCTATACTCCGGCTTGGAAACAACGCATGTGTGGCAGATGCACTGCGGGTCATTAAAGAGCGCTATGCCTTTGAAACAAAAGATGTGCCCAGGGAAGAACTCCTGTACAATCTCAAAGAAAATTCGAAGGAGAAAAACAGAAAACTGCTTGAGCGCATTAAAAACCATGAGACCACCATTGAACAGACCCAAAACCTGGAGTTTGTAAAGAGCCTATTATCCAAAGGTGGGAACCATTTGCTGGAAAGAGAAAGACGCGCCATTGAAGAAAAACTCAGGCAGATCCCTGAAACCAACAACGATGACCTGGACAATTTGTATGAGGTCATTAAAGACAATGAACAGCTCTTGCAGTTCTTTTACTACGAATCATTGATGTATGTAAAGCGACTGAAAACCAAGGATTATGCGCCCTTGATTGAAATACTGGACATTGAAGAATCCGAAAAACAAGTAAAAGAATTTAACAAATGGATTGCCATGGATGAGAACATGGAAAAGCTCACCAAAGTATTTCCCATTGTGCTCACCACCAATATATCGAGCCGCAGGCTGGGACACCAATACAAGTTCGATTTGCTGGTTATGGATGAAGCGGGGCAGTGCGACATTGCCACCAGCCTGATTCCCATTTCAAAATGCAAAAACATGGTGCTGATTGGCGACACCAACCAGCTCAAGCCAATTGTAGTTTTTGACGAAAGTGTAAGTCAACGCTGGATGCGTCAGCTAGGTGTGGATAAGATCTACGACTACCACAACAACTCCATATTGTCCGTGTACAAGATGATAGACAATATCTCTAGAGATATATTGCTGAGCTACCACTACCGCTGTGGAAAGAAGATTATCAATTATTCGAACATGCGGTTTTATGAGAACAAACTCAACCTTTCGAAGATCAAATTAAATGGTGCGCTGAAGTTGATTGATGTGAACAATGCCAATCAAAAGAATAAAAATTCGGCAATTGAAGAAGCACAGGAGATCGTAAAGTTCATTGCGGATCACAAACTAAAGGATGTGTTTATCATCACCCCCTTCCGCAACCAGCAGGAAGTGTTGAACCATTATCTGGATATAGCCAAAGCCAATGAAGACATTGATGCATCAGTGAGTTGTGGCACCATTCACAAGATACAGGGGCAGGAAAACAAAACCATCATCATCTCCACCTCCATATCAAGAAACACGACTTCGAGAACGTATGACTGGATCAAGAACAACAGCCAGTTAATCAATGTTGGGGTCACGAGGGCCAGGGAAAACCTGATTGTAGTAGCGGATAAAAAGGCGATAGATGCCCTTTCCAGAAAAGACGATGATTTGTACGCCCTGATTGAGTATGTTCAAAAAAACGGCACGACACAAATCCAACAAAGCACAGCCAACAGGTTTACCATCGGGTTTTCCAATGATTCAAAATTTGAAGACGAATTTTACAAAACGATGAGCCATTATTGCTCCATAGAGGGCAGCCGCTTTGAAAGAAATGTAAAAGTGGTAGCCGTCTTCCCCTCAGAGATCAACAATCATGAGGTAAACAAGAAAGAATTTGACGGGGTGATTTATCAGGGAGTGGTTCCAAAAGTGGTTTTTGAAATCAATGGTGCTGAACATTACAAAAACAAGAAACGCATTGCCTCAGACAAGATCAAAATGCATCTGCTTGCTTCTAAAAACATTGACAGACTTGTGATACCGAATCCCTATGTGAAGCATTACGAGTTTATTCGGGAATTGATGAACAAGATCAAAGGAGGGGTGTACCAGAAGTCGATGTTTGAGGGGTATGAAGTTGGTGTCTGAACGAGCCCAAGTTGAGATAGAAAGAATAAAACGAAGCGAAAATGCTGCTTAGCTATTTGTCAGGTTAAAAAAATTGAAAGTACACTTTATTTGCCTTTTGTGGTCTAATTTGTACTTTTGAGGGTGTAATTAACCGGAGAAAGTATGTCAGAAAACAAAGAAGACCAAAACCGACCTGTTTTTAAATTGAATGCTCCCAAACTGATTATTCTAATCTTTATTATAATTTCTGTGCTCCTCATTTCTGGTGCGGCCATGGATGGTATCGGGGCTTTTTTTGACGCAGCGCCGTGGTATGTTGAAGTAGGATTAGGTATAGCATTTGTTGGTGGGATATTATGGTCTCAAGGTGTATTCAATGAATAACGCATAAAGTATATATTATTATCAACCATGGGGTTAAGTGGTTAGTACGACTTTAGAAATTTCGTTACTTTATAGTTGATTGATATCTTATGTCTCTGTTAAATAGAAATTTTGCGCTATTATTTTTAATCAGCTTAATATCCACTTTTGTTTATTCACAAGATGGTGGAGTTCTAAAAGCTAGAGCTACTAATTATGCTCATAGACTTAAGCAAGCTAACGGCGAAGAGTGAGAATGGATAAGATCGAAAGATTTTTCTTATATGGATGATAATATAATTAACTCTTCATTCTTGATTTATAAAATCGACGATTAAAAATCTTTGGTAAACGTGAACAAGTTTACGATCTCATCACGTAGAAAGAGACTATCAAAATAGATTGAGGTGACGTCTTAAGATGGAAGACAGTAATTGAAGGACTTGAAGTCTTATCTGATATATACCTCACTTATTCCAACTACGGCTCTTCAGATAGTCGCGTCATATTTTCACAAGATTTGCTTCAATATACTTACTCACTTAATTGGTTAGATTAACCATCATCTTGCGCAGTGAGAGTACCAGCAAGTGAAATCAGTTATTAGTCAGGAGAATTCTCGACGCGTGAAGCATAGTAAAAATCATTTTTCATTGAGCAGATTTTCTATCTTTGAACGTGCGAGCAAAGTCAGCTCAAAAGGTCATTTACGTATGGTGGTTTAAAATCAGAACTTGAAGACGTATGTTCAAGTGAAGGCTAAATTTCAATCTTGCAAGCGGCGCATAGCGTCAGCAGGCAAGCAATGAGGTGGAAGCAATTTCTGACTGATTTCATAGCGATTAAAGCTGTGGACAAAGTTAAGTAATTAATTACCATAAATGAGGGGCGGTGGAACCGAGCTTTCAAAGTAAGGCTACACTGTGACACTGGTCGTAATGACGCATTTTTTGCCCCGGCTGGCAGCTCGCACATTTTTTCCAATGAAAGTCAAAAAGAAAAAGAAAGAGAAGGACTGGTTTAAAGTCAAAAAGTATCCCCACATGGGGATGCCTTTAACCCATAAAGAAAAGCCATCTATTGAAAGCTTGGTAACGAACAAAGAAGCTATAGCTTCTCATAACTTTCTGCCTCTGATCCAAATTGAAAAATTAGAGAAAAGGTACCGTAGAATCAGTGATCATGATGAGAAAAAGCGAGGGAAAAAGAAGACCTACAAACCCAGGCAGCTGCTGATGGCAGCTCATATAGATGCAAACGTTTACAGCTTTTACTCTAAACAACTAGCCGATCAGTATGAACTAAAACTTGATGAGCTTGGTCTTAGATCAGAAGTTACTGCATACAGAAGCATTCCGATAGACCCAAAAGTGGAAACTTCGAAAAATCGTTCCACAATTCATTTTGCCAAAGAAGTTTTTGATCAAATCAATAGTCGTGGTAAAAGTATTGCTGTGCTGGCACTGGATATAAAGAATTTCTTTCCATCACTTGATCACAAATGGTTAAAACATGCTTGGAAGTATGTTTTAGATGAGCCTATTAGCCTACCTGATGATCATTTTAACGTTTACAAAAGTGTTATTCGATTTTCATATGTCCGAGCAATTGATATCTTTAAAGTCTTTCAAAATGAATTGATTGCTGAAAGAAATCTTTTTAAAAAAGACAAGTACTTCCGAACAAAAGCCGTCAAAAGGTATGCGCATATAAGAAACCATCGGGTTGTGTCATTTTGTGACGTTCGAAAGGTAAATGAACTTAGAAAACTAGGACTAATAAATGCCAATAAATTTGAAAGAGATGAAGAACACCTTGTGTTGACCAAAAGAAAGCGGGGCATACCTCAAGGACTTCCTATAAGTTCCATATTGGCAAACATATATATGTTGCCTTTCGATTTAATGGCCAAAGATCTTGTAAGCCCTCATGGCATGTATAGGCGGTATTCCGATGATATGGTTTTTGTCTGTGAGCAAGGACAGGAAGATATTTTGCTGGAAACTGTGAATCAATTACTTGATGAAATGGGTCTTATGCAATCAAATAAAAAGAAACAACTCTTTTATTTTGAACCAGCAGAAAACGGATGTATGGCATGTAAATCCAAGATTGGTGACGAAAAAAGTTTCAGAACAGGACGTGCCTTTGAATATCTCGGGTTGCAATGGGATGGCAACAAAATATTGATCAAGAATGGAAGTTTGGCAAAGTACTACGCAAAAATGTTTAAATCAGTCAATAAAGGAAAGTTCTTGACTAAATATGCGAAAAACAATACCCGTGGAGAATTTTTTAAGGCATTTAGATACAGAAGATACACTTTCCTTGGTGCCAGAAGAAAAATGAAATATCAAGAGAAGGCATCTCGAACAGGAAAGCGGGCAGTTCCTACTTTTGAATATGATTGGGGTAATTTTATTACTTACGCATTCAAGGCTAACAATGTGGTTGGTGATAATAGAATTAAGCAGCAAATTGGTCGGCACTTTAAGATTCTACAGCGGATTATGCCTGGGAATGCGACAAATGCAGAAACGGTGAATAAATTTATTGATAACGCAGAAAATCAGGCCAGTTGAAGGTTTACTGAGAGATAAAGGACGTTTTAATGAGCATAAGTTGAGCTGTGAAAAACATCCTTAAATACTCATCATAAAACATATATACACTTGATAAACCAACCATCCAAAATCCCAACCTTTTTCCTTTTCTTTGAAGTCTTACTTAAAGAAAAATTAAAGTTGTGCTGAAAGAATGTATTCATAGTAAAGGCTTAAAGCAAAAGTATCTCGCTTTTAAGCTGGGTGTTAGTGAAGTTACTGTGAGCAATTGGGTGAAGGGCAAGGCCCACCCTACGGATGCGCATTTGAAACGGTTGGCAGAAATACTGGACATGCCCTTCGAAAAATTGGAAGCGATGCTATGAAAGACGAAGCAACTTACAATTTTTCCTTCACAGGTGCATCTGCTTTGATTTCAGAAACATTGGTAATTGCAGAAGAATTCAACAGGCTCCAAGATTGGAAGGCTGTTGAAAAATCATTATTGGATAACAACTTGCTCAACAAAGTAAAACATGCTACATTCAAAAGAGAATTTTCAGAAATAAAAAAACGCTTATCTCTACTAACAGAAGATCAATTGCAGTTAATGATTCAGGGGAGTCTCGATGATGCAAAGGCGATGATTTTATTATCGCTTGTAAAGGCATACTTATTTTTAAGGGATTTTATTGTAGAGGTAATTCGTAATAAATATTTGCTATTCGATACAGTCATTTCCGATATAGACTATATCAAGTTCGTTAATTCAAAAAGCCTAGCACACAATGAACTAACTGCACTAACAGAAGTAACAGCAAAAAAAGTAAAGCAGGTGATTTTTAAATTACTCGAGCAAGTTGGTATAATTACCCAGGCTAAGAACGGCACCATATTAAAACCAATTTTGAACACCCAAGTAATCGATGTAATTATTGATGATGACCCAGCTTTGCTGAATGCCTTTCTTTTTTCAAATGAAGAAATTAAAAGTCTATTGCAAAAACTAAAACATGCTTAAAAGTCAAACATATAATACACCGCAACATTTTGAGGGCCTGTTTAAGATTCTCGCAAGTAGTCGCTTCTTGAATAAGGAGGGTTTGGGTGGTGAATTGCCTTTTTTCATTCACTCCTTTCCGGTAAGTAAACAAGCTATAGTTAATACAAATATTCAATCACTGATTAAACGTTTACAGAATGATGGGATTGATATATTAGAGCTTCATCTTTATCAACTGTGTGTTGATATTCTGAAAAGGGAAAATCTGTTTGAACAGATAGTTAACCAGGAAAAGAATTTGCCAAAGCAACGTTTATTGAGGGTATTAAGTGGCCCATTAAATATAGACTCCGTGGTTATACCTGAGATTCATAAACGGCTTGCAGATAGTACTGCGAAAATAATTTTCTTAACGGGCATTGGTGCAGCTTTCCCGATTATTCGTTCGCATACCATCCTAAACAATTTACAAACCCTTGTAGGAGACTTACCTCTGGTAATGTTCTTCCCGGGCACATACAACAACCAATCATTAACCCTGTTTGACCGGCTGAAGGACGATAACTACTATCGTGCACACAACCTTAACGATTATAAACTCTGATATGAAGCAAAAAGAATTATATCTTAAAGACATCTACCGTCCCATAGAGGGTGTTATCAAGGCTAATGATGACAGGCATTTGTTGCAGGAGCTGGAGGAATACGTGCTTACCAATGAGCTTTTGGGAATTTCCAATAGAAATAAGATGTTGCCTGGCTTGTTTGAACAATTAACCAAAAGCAATTTTAACAGCAGCATTTGGATTTCAGGGTACTTTGGTTCAGGTAAGTCTCACTTACTTAAAATGCTTTCATTGGTTTTAGAGAATAAGGAAATAAATGGCCTTAAATGTGCAGACATTTTTGCCAAGAAAGCCTCGGATGATTTTGAATTGGAAAGGAACATAAAGAAGGTAGCAACTACTCCTACTGAATCTATCCTGTTCAATATTGCCGCCAAGTCGGATGGCATTACAAGTATGGGCTCTGCCATTGATCCGGTATTGAGTATTTTCCTAAAGGTTTTTAATGAATTGTTAGGTTACGATCCATTGAACCCCGAAATAGCTGAAATTGAAAGACACCTTGCGAATATTGATAAATATGATTTCTTCAAAAGTGAGTATCAGAAACGATTCAATAAGAGTTGGGAAAAGGGCAGAGAAGCCATTTTCTTAAACCAGCATGAACTTGCCGAAATATACGCCGAAATAAAATCTATCAGCACCGATGAAGCGAATCGCATTATTGATAATGTGATAAACAACTACAAGTTAGATATTGAAGGCTTCGGCGAATTGGTCACAAAACATATTAAATCAAAACAACCCGGCTTTCGTCTGATTTTCTGTGTAGATGAAGTAGGCCAGTTTATTGCAGAAAATGTAAGGTTGATGCTAAGCCTGCAAACAATTGCTGAAACCTTCTCTTCCAAAACACAAGGGCAATCATTCCTAATTGTTACTTCTCAAAATGATCTGAATGCAACCATTGGTGATTTAGATGCAAGACAGGCTCATGATTTTTCTCGTATTCAAGGTCGATTTGCTGTTAAACTTCCTTTGACCAGTGCCAATGCAGACGAAGTAATTCAAAAACGATTGCTACTAAAAAATGATGATTCAAATAAATTATTGAACGGGATTTATGACAAAGAGCAAAACAATGTAAAAACACTCTTGAAGTTTAATGATGGATCAAGGCAGTATCAAACTTATCGTGATGCTGAACACTTCGTAAATACTTATCCGTTTATTCCATATCAGTTTGACCTTTTCCAGGCTGCTATAAAAGCCTTGTCCGACCACAATGCATTCATTGGTAGCCAGCAGTCTGTTGGTGAACGTTCCATGTTGGGTGTTTTTCAGCAGGTAGCTAAAACGTATGCCGAAAAAGATATTACAAACATTGTGTCTTTTGCCCAAATGTATGAGGGCATTAAAGATGTTTTGCAAAGCAATATCCAAAGCGACATTTTGCAAGCGGATAGAAGCATTAATTCAGATTTGGCTAAGGAAGTTTTGAAAGCTCTTTTCTTAGTAAAATATGTGAAAGGCTTTCAGGCAAGTGTAAGTAACATTGGAATTCTACTATTGCCAAAATTTGATGTTGATCTTGCCGTTTTTCACAAGCAAGTGCAGGAAGCATTAAACTTATTGGAAAGCCAAACTTACATACAGCGTTCGGCTGGTGATTTGTACGAATATCTTACAAATCAGGAAAAGGATGTAGAAAACGAAATCAAAAGTACAGATATTGACCCAACGGCTCCCGGTGAATTATTATCCGGTTATTTATTCGATGAAATCCTTCGAGATTCTAAAGTGAAGTTAGATACGAATAATCAGCCGTACGAATTTGGAAAAAAATTGGATGATAATGTAGTCGGTCGTGATAAGGATTTTTATGTCAATTTTATTACTCCTTTAAATGCCAATTCTGTTTCCACTGCAAATATCAATATGTGGTCTGCTGGTAGGCCAAACGATCTGATAATTTATTTGCCTGAAGACAAGCGACTATTTGATGAATTGAGATTAATCAAGAAAACAGAAAAATACATCCAAACATCCAATTCGCCTTCATTAGATGCCACTAAACAACGCATCCTTTCTGAAAGAGCACAGCAGAATCAGGACCGCAAAAGAACGGTATTGAATCAACTGAAGGAAAGTATAGGTGATGCAAAAATGTATTTGAATGGCTCAGAACTAACAGACATTGGCAGCAAAGACCCGAAAACAAAAATCACACAGGGTGTTCAGCAGTTGATTAAAACAATTTACACCAACCTCAAAATGCTTACGGTTGATTTTACCGAAGCTCATTTGCAGAAAATAGTGCAAAGCCAGGATGATGTATTGTTTAAAGATACACTGCATGAAATTGAGGTTGAGGTATTGAATCGCATTCAACGCAATAAGGCAAGCCATGAAAGAACTACCATTAAAAGTTTGATTGATAGCTTTTATGCAAGACCCTATGGCTGGTATCAAACTGCCGTTCTGTGCATTATTGCCAAGCTATACAAGCGAAATAAAATAAGCCTGAAACAAGATGGTAACAATTTAGATGACAGGGCGGTATTGGATGCTTTGCAAAAAAACAACCAGTATGCCAATACCATTATAGAACTGGAGGAGGAAATTCAAAATACCCAGATACAAAAACTGAAAAACTTCTATCAGGAATATTTCAACGAACCTAACCTGGGCAATGAGCCCAAAGAAATATCCCGCCTGTTCAAACAGCGGATGGAAAAGGAAGTAAAAGATCTTTCTGAAATGTACATTCTACGCAGCAGGTTTAAGTTTTTGGAGGCATTGGGCGAACCGCTGAACCGTTTGAAATTAGTTGCAGAAAAAGAACATCCTTATTTCTTCAATGCCTTAGATCAATACCAGGACAATTTGCTGGACGACAAAGAGAACGTTTTAGAAGCAGTGAAGAAGTTCATGAATGGTGCTCAGCGTAGCATTTTTGAAAATGTATTACTATATCTCGAAAGCAATAATGCCAATTTTGATTATATCGGTAATGACAGTCTTGAAAAATTAAGCACCGTAGCAGAAAGTCAAGCTCCATACAAAGGAACTTTAATGCAGGAAGCCAAAGCTGCGTTAGAACTCATACACAAGGAAGTTGCAGCACAGCAGAAGCTGGAAAGAGAAACAGCCACAGAAGCAATTCAGCAAAGCATCAATAAACTCAAATCATTTGCCGATTTCGCAAAACTGGATAGCAAACAACAGGATGAAATTATTGCACCTTTTGAAAGGGTAATAAAGGAAATAGAACAAGAAAGGTTCATTGGTAATATCCGCACAAAAGCAAACAACGCAACAACCGACCTGTATCAAAAGCAATTAGAGTTAATGATGCGTTGGGCAAATCCGCCTAAACCTGTTGAACCCGGCAGTACTGAGCCTGCAAAACCTAAAGTTGTTTTTGTAAGAAAGGACAGTGTAAAAATAAACTTTACCAAACCGGCATTGGAAACTAAGCAGGATGTGGAAGATTATTTGGCTGCATTGAAGGAACAGTATTTGAGAATTATTGACGAAGACAAACGTATTTCGCTTTAGTTAGTAATTGTTGGTTAGCAATTATACACCCTATCGGGTATAATTTGGGGTAAAACGATAAAATTATACCCGAAAAGGTACGAAATAGAAGTGATTCTAAATATTTATACCCTATGTGGTATAATTTAAAGACTAATTACTATATTTACACCCTAAAGGGTATAATAAAATGAATCTATCATCTTTTGTAAAGCAATTACGGAGTAAATCAGGTCTTACACAACCGGAATTAGCTGAAAAGGCTGGGGTTGGTTTACGCTTTGTAAGAGAACTGGAACAAGGCAAGGAAACCCTGAGGTTGGACAAAGTAAACCAGGTATTGAATCTGTTCGGTTACGAAATGGGGCCGGTAAAATTCGAACAACAAATGACCAACGACTAATAAAAAGTAACTGCAATGAGAAGGGCCGAAATAAAAATGAGTAATGAACTGGCTGGTTGGTTAAGTGAAGACGAAAATGGCTACCATTTTCGATATTCACCTGCTTACCTTCAACTGAAGAATTCGAAACCTGTTAGCCTTACTCTTCCGCTTCAGGAAAAAGAATTTATAAGCAAAGTAATGTTCTCGTTTTTTGATGGATTAATACCTGAAGGATGGCTATTGGATATTGCTGAAAAAAATTGGAAACTTAACCCCAGAGACCGAATGGGCTTACTCCTTGCCTGCTGCATGGACTGTATTGGTGCGGTAAGCGTTCATCCATTGAAAGAAAATGAAGCATGAGTAAGAGATGTTTGTACTGTTATCAAATCCTGCAGGACAATGAAACTGATTTTCATGCAGCCTGCAGTAAAAAGATATTTGGGATATCCATTCCTCCTGAATTACCTTATTCGGAAGAAAATATGAATGAGTTGGCATCTCAAGTCATACAGTCTCAAACTACAGTTACCGGAGTCCAACCTAAATTATCCCTTCATCTGGCATCTGCAGAGCGACCAAACTTTGCCAAGCGCTTCACCATTGTAGGGATGTGGGGGGGATATATTCTAAAACCGCCTTCTCATCATTACCCGCACCTACCGGAAGTAGAAGACTTGACTATGCATTTGGCAACTATAGCTAAAATTATAGTGGTTCCGCACAGCCTGATTCGACTAGGATCCGGTAATCTGGCATACATCACCAAACGAATAGATAGAGTTAAGAAAGAAAAACTCCACATGGAAGATTTGTGTCAACTTACAGATAAACTTACCGAAGATAAGTACAGAGGATCGCATGAGCAAGTTGCCAAGGCACTCTTAAAATTCTCTGCAACCCCAGGTTTAGATGTCATTAATTTTTTTGAATTGGTATTATTCTGCTTTTTGACTGGCAATGCCGATATGCATCTGAAAAACTTTTCTTTGATTCATCAACCTGGAACCGGTCCGGTTTTTTCTCCGGCTTACGACTTAGTGGCGACCAGATTAGTAAACGCTGATGATGACGAGGACCTAGCCTTGACACTCAATGGCAAAAAGAAAAAACTAAAGCGCAATGATTTTATAGCGGCATTTAGCTTACTGGGATTAGATACAAAACAGCAAGAAAACATTTTTAAGAAAATGGAAAGGGCAAAGGCCCATTGGTTGGAGTTTATTGACATAAGTTTTTTAAATAAAGATATGAAGGTTGAATACAAAAATCTTGTACAAGAAAGATTTGCGAGATTACATCCAACCACTTTAAAACCCCAATATCCATCTGAGGCATGAATACCAACAACCTAAAACGTTTCGCAAAAGAAGCCCGTATTAAACTGCTCGATCAGGTGGGGCGTAAGCTGGAGTTTGTGTTAACACACGATACAGCAGAGTTGCGTGGTAAGCAAAGAGAGATTGATCAACTAAAAATTAAGATATCAGAGCAAGGCAAGGAGCAGGTAATTGAAATGGTGGCCTATACCTGGTTTAACCGCTTGATGGCTCTCCGTTTTATGGATGCCAATGGTTATACTATACCCAAAGTGATAACTCCATTAGAAGGAATGACTAACCCGGAGGTATTACAAAATGCCTTGGGTGGTAATGTAGAACCGGAATTAAAACTCGACCGCCAGCGGCTGAATGATTTATTGGATGGCAAAACAGCCGCTACCGATGCACATACCGAAGCCTATAAAATGCTGCTGGTAGCCTCCTGCAACCAATGGCATTCCGCAATGCCATTTATGTTTGAACGCATCAGCGATTACACAGAATTACTATTACCCGATGATCTGCTAAGTGATTACAGTGTTGTAGCAGATATACGCAACGGCATGAGTGATGAAGACTGCCAACAGGAAGAATTGATTGGTTGGTTATACCAGTTTTATATAGCCGATAAAAAAGATGATGTATTTGAAGGGCTGAAAAAGAACATAAAGATTACAGCAGAAAACATACCTGCGGCTACACAGCTTTTTACCCCACGCTGGATTGTACGTTACATGGTAGAGAATACGCTGGGTAAATTATGGCTAACCATAAAACCCAACAGTAAACTAAGGCAGTTTATGCCTTACTATCTTGAAGCACCAGAGGGCAATGCACCTGCACCACTACCGGAAGGGATAAAAGGTGTAACCGACATTACTTTCCTTGACCCATGCCAGGGCAGCGGCCACGTATTGGTATATGCTTTTGACCTCTTTACAAAAATATATGAGGAAGAAGGATATAATACCAACGAAATACCGGCACTCATTCTGGAGCACAACCTGTTTGGTATTGACATTGATGAACGGGCAGCTCAGTTGGCGGCATTTGCCTTAACCATGAAAGCCCGTAGCTATTACCCCCGCTTTTTACGCAAGCCAGTACAGCCCCATGTAATTGCTTTAGAAAATGTAAACGAAGACATCATTAAGCAAGCGGTAAAACTACCATTGCAGGTTGCAGGTAAATTAGTTTATGATTACAAAGATTTAAGCCTTTACAACCTTACCCAAGCCAATAATTTTGGTTCTCTAATACAAATAGACCCGGAAGAAATAAAAGCCTTGCAAATACAAAAAGGTAGCATTTGGCAAGACCAAGAACAAAAACTAAGAGCGCAAGCTGAATACTTAAATCGACAATACAATTGTGTGGTGACGAATCCGCCTTACATGGGTGGGAAGGGAATGAATTTAGCTTTGAGGAATTTTGTGGAGAAAAATTATCCTATGAGCAGGTCTGATTTAATGGCATGTTTTATGGAAAGATGTTTGTCTTTTAATTCTAAAAAAGGTAAAGTATCTATGATAAACCAGCAGAGCTGGATGTTTATTAGCAGTTATGAAGAAGTCCGACACTTTCTAATAAATGAGATTCAATTTGAAAGCATGCTTCATTTAGGAGCTCATACTTTTCCTGAGATTGGAGGTGAAAAAGTTCAAAATACAGCATTTGTTTTTGGCAATTATGAGCCAGTAAATAAAGGCGTTTTCATTCGCCTTACTGATTTTGATAGCCCACAATTAAAGAATGAAAAGACTATAGAAGCGCTTCGCAGTTCTTCCGAATGCACTTGGTTCTATGTGGCTAATCAGAAGGATTTTGATAAAATACCGGGAAACGTAGTTAGTGGCTATCGAATAAGAAATCATAAGATGTATGATATATTTAAAGAAACAAGGAGTATTGAAACTATTTCAATATCGGATGGACAGAATATTACTGCAGATAATAGTAAATACTTAAGGTATCATTGGGAAGTTAAAGTAGCAGCAGTTGGAACGAATTGTAAATGGGCAACTTATGCTAAAGGTGGCGAATTCAGGAAATGGTGGGGTAATTTAAGCCATATTATTGATTGGTCAATTGAAGCCAGAACTTTTTATAGATCAAGTAGCTCCGCCAGAATTATACCAGAATACTTATGGTTTAAAAAAGGTATAACATGGACATTACTTTCTTCCGATAAAACCAGTTTTAGAATCCTTCCAAACTATGCAACTTTCGACAAAACCGGTTCTTCAATTTTTCTCAAAAACGAACATGATATTATTCCTATTCTAGCACTTTTAAACTCGAAAGTTTCTTCATTTGCACTCAGTTTATTTAGTGAAACTTCAGCCTTTCAAATTCGAGAGATAAGGCAAATACCAATTCCAGCTCTGGACTTTAATACAGTCCTAATTGACAAATGCATATCAATAGCTAAAGCTGATTGGGATACCCGGGAAAACTCACAAGGTTTTAATCAAAATGCACTTATAAAATACCAAAGTAATGACTTAAAATTTGCGATTAATTCTTTCAGTATAGAATGGGCAGCCAAGTTTCAAGAGTTACATACCACCGAAGAAGAACTCAACCAAATGTTTATATTGATATATGGTTTGCTGGATGAAATAACTCCCCGTGTCCCATTAGAAGAGATCACCATTTTGCAAGAAGAATCCAAAATAATCAATGGTAAATTATTTATTGATCCTGTTCCTGTTTTATTGCAACTACTAAGCTATTCAGTTGGATGTAAATTAGGCCGCTACAGCCTCGATAAACCTGGCCTTATCTTAGCCAACCAAGGAGAAACCTTACAGGATTTCTTAAAACAAATCCCTAACCCAACATTCATGCCTGATGAAGACAATATCATTCCGGTATTGGATGGTGAGTGGTTCAATGATGACATTGTAGGCAGGTTCAAGGTGTTTTTAAAAGCATCATTTGGAGAAGAGCATTTTGAGGAAAACCTCAAATACATAGAATACACCATTAACAAAGACATTCGTAAATACTTTGTAAAAGATTTTTACAACGATCATATCAAGCGGTATAAAAAGAGACCTATTTACTGGATGTTTAGCAGTCCTAAAGGGCATTTCAAGGCGCTCATATACATGCACCGCTACCAACCCGATTTGTGCAGCAAAATGCTGAACGATTACTTGCAAGCCTTCATCAGTAAGTTGGAAGCAGCCAAGCAAACACAAACCATGTTGAGTCTAAGGGAAGATATTTCAGCCCGTGAAAAAACATTGGCCATAAAAGAAATTGACAAGTACGAAGCCATGCTCAAAGATTGCCGTGAGTATGAAAAAACATTGTTCACCATCGCCACCCAGAAAATCAGCATTGATTTGGATGATGGTGTGAAAGTGAATTATCAGAAATTTAAAGAGGTGTTAGTACCCATTAAAGGATTAGAAAAGGAAGAGGAATAGTTGTTGGTTGATAGTTGTTGGTTGCTAGTCAGTGCAGTCTAAATTTCCAACAACCATCAACTAATAACCAATAACGAATTATGAAAAGTTATTTTGAATTAGATGTTTGGATAAAGGCAAGGGAATTGGCCTCGTTATGCTATGAAGTGACTAAGTCATTTCCTAAGGAGGAGATATTCGGGCTGACTTCACAAATGAGGCGTTCAGCTGTTTCTATTCCTTCCAATATTGCAGAAGGCTGTGGAAGGAATACTTCTAAAGATACACTTCACTTTCTATTCATAGCACGTGGATCTGCTTACGAATTGGAAACGCAGTTTTATGTTTCTTTTGATCTCAAGTACATTTCTGATGATCAGCTTAAGTCAGTCCTTGATAAAATTACAGAATGCAAAAAGCTACTCAACGGTTTTATTAATTACTATCAAACCTTACAAACTAACAACTAACAACCAACAACCAACAACGATGACAGATATGTTTACGATAAATACGAAAGTACAGGCAGCTTTGGGAAAATTATTCCAACAGCACCGGCTGGTATTTTGGTATGACGAAAAAGGTGAAATGACAGCGTTATTCAATAGCCTTCAAATTCCTGAAGTCGAAAAGGTAATCATTGACAACAATGAGTTTACACTGAAGCATCAGTTGTTGATTGAACAGCCAGCCCAACATTATTTATTGTATCAAGCCAAAGCAAAGCCCATTGACAATGAAAATTGGTTACTGGATTTGCTGTTATCCAATTATGAGTTTCACACAGAGGCAACCTCTCTCTACCTGCAAGACCTTGATTTGCCGCAGGAGTTCAAGTCGTTGGTACAGCAGCACGAAGAATTCTTTGCTAACGAGAAACGTATCAATGATTTGAAGGCATTGCTGGAGCCAGAAGACAGGGAAAGTAAAATCCGGCTAAAAATGCTTTCTATCATTTGTGCAACTGAACCTGAATGGGAAAAAGTATTGTATGCACTGTTTGCAGAGGCTTATAGAAACAAACAAGACAAATACAAGGCGATAGATAAGTTTGGACTGGGTGCTTTTTTATGGGAAACCATTGATAAAAAATACAACTACAAGTCGGCATCGCCTACCATCAAAGATTGCCTGTTGCATTTGGTACAAGATAATTTCCAACGAAGCATCAGCACCGGAAAACCAGTATTAAACAAAGAAGCCTACCTATTTGTGAACCGTTGGAAAGAAAATACAAAAGCCAGGCAAATTTATTACGACTGGAGCCTACAGTTAGAAGGAGATCTGGGAATAGAAGCCACTATTCAAAGTCTAAATGCCGAACAACTATTGGATACTGATACTTATGCAGTGATTGACAAAAAAATCATCATTGGCATTCGGGAACATATCGTAAATAACACATCCTCTAATTACACTTTACAGGAGTGGATAGAAAAGCGAAGGGTGAAGTTTTTCTTTGCCGATTTTTCACAGATTTATGAAGCATTGAGCAACGCAGCGACTTTATTAGATGAAATCAGGAAGGTAAATTTAACCATACAAAGTCCCAAAGATGGTTTTGAAAAATACGAAAAGCAGTGGTATAAAATAGATAAGCTATACCGCAAGTACATTTGTGCCAGTGAGCAGGCAGAGCATCAAAATATTCTAAAAGACCTGACCCTGCAAATTGAAAAAGCCTATGGCAATTCTTTTTTGCTGAAGTTGGGCGATAATTGGCAGGCAGCTATAGATGGTATGCCTATCTGGAATATTGAAAAGACCATCAATCAAAAACAATTCTATCAACAATGGGTAGCTCCCTATATTAAAAAAGAGAATAGAGTTTTTGTTATTATATCTGATGCTCTGCGTTATGAGTCGGCTGCTGAGTTAAGAGAACTCATTTTGCAGGAAGACCGATACACCGCAACACTGAATGCAGTACTGGGTTCATTACCGTCATATACCCAATTGGGTATGGCTTCATTATTGCCACATACCTCTCTTACGTTTGAAGAACAAAGCGATATTGTTTACGCAGATGGCATAAGTACACAAGGCACACCCAACCGTACAAAGGTTTTAAAAAAATCTTATTCCGGAAGTATCGCTATTGGTGCAGAAGATTTCCTGAAAATGAAATCTAATACTGAAGGCAGAGAGTTTATAAAGCCTTACAATGTGATTTACATATACAGCAATCATATTGATAAAACAGGCGATGATAAAACTTCCGAAGGAAAAGTATTTGAAGCCACTGAAACAGAGTTTGAGTACTTACTGCGTATTCTGAAACACATCAATAATATGAACGGCTACAATATGATTATTACTGCCGATCATGGATACTTGTATCAACACAACAGATTGGATGAGTCTGACTTCACAGACTTTACTCCTGCGGGAACGCTTTATAAAACCAGCAGAAGATTTGTGTTGGGAAAGAATTTAGCACCTAATACATCCGTTCAAAAATGGGAAGGAAAGGCATTGGGCTATGCAGATGAAACCGAAGCTCAAATACCAAAATCCATCAATCGAATCCGCATACAGGGTGCAGGCAGTCGTTTTGTCCATGGGGGTGCAAGTTTACAGGAAATAGTTGTTCCGGTATTGGAAATAAACAAGGCTCGTAAAAGTGATATTGAACAAGTAGAGATTGATATTATCAGCGGCACATCCAATATCACCAGCAATACTTTTGCTGTAAGTTTTTATCAGAAACAACCCGTAGCTGATAAAATTCAGCAACGACAAATAAAAGCAGGTTTTTATACAGGTGCTGGGCAGTTAATATCAGATGTAATTACACTCTTATTCAACAGCACCGAAAGCGATGCAATGGCAAGAGAAAAGAGACAAAGTTTTCTTTTTACTGCCGAGGCGTCTAAACACAATGGGCAGGATGTTTACCTCAAATTGGAAGAACAGATTGAGGGAACAAGTCAATTCAAAATACATAAAAGCATCACTTACCGAATGCTTATCGCATTTAGCAGTGAGTTTGATGATTTTTAAACCGATAACAATATGGATGCATTAGATAAAAAACTCAATCTGTCATTCGCAGGGAAAGTTGTTCGCAAAGATTTAACCAAGCAAATTAAAGAAGGTGCAAATGTACCAGTATATGTCTTGGAATACTTACTGGGTATGTATTGTGCGACCGATGATGAGGCAACAATTAAGGATGGTATATTGAAGGTAAAGCAGATTTTGTCTGATAACTATGTAAGGCCAGATGAATCAGAAAAAATTAAGGCCAAGATAAAAGAGAAGGGACGATTTAAAATAATTGACCGGGTTACTGCCAAGCTGAATGAAAAAGCTGACAGATACGAAGGATTGCTTTCAAATATCAATCTTAGGAATGTAATTATTGATGATAGTTACATCCGCAAGTATGAAAAATTATTAGCCGGTGGCATTTGGTCGATTTTGACTTTAGAGTATTGGTTCGATGAAAATTCAAAAGATTCTCCTTTTAAAATTGTGGAACTGAAACCCATTCAGATGCCCGAAACAGATATATCTGATTTCATCAATCACAGACAGGATTTTACGTTGGAAGAATGGATTGATATTATTTGCCGGAGTGTTGGTATGGAACCGGTGAACCTCGATGAAAAAACCAAATGGCATCTGGTGGCACGAATGATTCCTTTTGTAGAGAAGAATTTTAATATCTGCGAATTAGGTCCAAGAGGTACAGGTAAGTCTTATGTGTACGATGAAATTTCACCATACTCCATACTCATTTCTGGTGGCCAAACAACGGTAGCCAATTTGTTCTACAACATGAGTACAAGAACGGTTGGCCTAGTAGGAATGTGGGATGTAGTAGCCTTTGATGAAGTAGCAGGAATAAATATGAAGGACAAAGATGGTATACAAATCATGAAGGGTTTTATGGCCAATGGTTCTTTCAGTAGAGGTAAAGAAAGTGTAAATGCCGATGCCTCTATGGTGTTTGTAGGAAACATCAATGGCTCAATTGAAAACCTTGTTAAGACAAGCCATCTACTTTCACCATTTCCAAAGGACATGATTGATACGGCATTTTTTGATCGGTTCCATCATTACTTGCCGGGTTGGGAAATTCCAAAAATGCGACCAGAGTTTTTTACAAATGCCTATGGTTTCATTTCAGATTACTATGCAGAGTGTTTAAGAGAATTGCGTAAACATAATTTCTCTGATGTGATTAGTCAACATTTTAGATTGGGTAAAGACTTAAATCAGCGGGATACTATTGCAGTAAAAAGAACAGTAAGTGGTTTAGTTAAACTCCTATTTCCAGATGGCAAGTTTACAAAAGATGATATTCGTAAATGCATTGAATATGCGTTAGTTGGAAGAAGGAGAGTAAAAGAGCAGTTGAAGAAAATAGGCGGAATGGAATTTTACGATGTGCATTTTAGCTACATCGACCTCGAAGATAATGAAGAGCATTTTGTCGGAGTGCCAGAGAGTGGAGGGAAATCCTTAATCCCAGAAGGAGATTTACCGGCCGGTACTGTTTATGCAATCGGCAAAAATGCTGATTCGGGTCATAAAGGTTTATTCCGTCTGGATATTCAAAGAATGCCAGGTAATGGGAAAATTAGCGATACGGGTTTTGGAGGGGGCACAGCCGTAAAAGAAGAATTGAAAGAAGCGGTGAACTATGTTCGTTCCAATCTTAACCGAATAACGCAGACGGCAAAGTTCAGCGATTTTGAGTTTCATTTGAAAGCAACCGACTTAAACGGCATAGGCAATACTAAAGGCTTGGAACTTGCCATGTTCTTATCAATTGTATCATCCATCGCTGAAAGACCATTAACTCCGCAACTTGCAATATTAGGTTCAATGAGCATTGGTGGTGCAATAATCGGTTCGGATAATCTTGGTGAATATCTACAAGTATCAGCAGACAGTGGTGCAAAAAAAGTATTGATACCTGCGGTAGATATGGCACAGCTTGCAAAAGTACCAGCGGACTTAATTTCAAAATTCAGTTTAGTTGTATACTCAGATCCTGTTGATGCGGCATTTAAGGCAATGGGGTTAGAATGATTTATCAATAGTTTTATTTATTTCTGTCCAAATAGCTTATGGTACCATTTTAAGTTTCTTAAACGATCAACTTCAAAAGTGTATTCTTTAATCACTCCTTGAAGCTTTTCCTGTATAATCTTAAGTTCATTGACTTGATTTTGTAATTGAACCTTTTGCTTTGAGAGTTCAATAAACCTATACCTAAGCGAATCAATTTCAGTTGACATAGCGTCAAAATTGGTGCGATACAATTCGATTTTCGATTTCTTTTTTGCATTTTTCTTCTTTAATCCTTCAAACCTATTTTGAAGCTCCAAGCCGTCTATCTCTGCATGTTTCAATTGAATCTGGAAATCTGCAAACCTACTTGCGTATGAGATCATTCTCGTCGCAGTTACAATGAAATACCTTTTAAAAAGATCGGTTTCGATGTCATTTCGAAATTTTGTTGCATGGACGAAATTCTCATATGCTGCAAACAAATCCAGCTTTTTAAAATTCTCACGTGCCGTTTTGTAGAGGATATCTGCTTTGCCGGCAGTCAATTCTTGTACTATAAGCGTCTGTGGAGTTTCATTCTGCGCAAATTTGATTACATCCGGATCAATTTTGATTGCTTCTCTCCCGATTCTTGTTTTTAATACCAGTCCGCTAGATGAAGTACATCTGCTTAGCGCAACATACACTTGGCCTGAAGCGAATGCTGCACCTAAATCGGCAATTACCTTTTCAAAAGTTAATCCCTGGCTTTTATGCACTGTGATTGCCCAAGCAAGTCTAATTGGAAACTGAGTAAATGTGCCGATTTCTTCTTCCTGAATTCTTTGGAGTTTTTCATTCCAGGTATATCGAATATTCTTCCACACATGTTTTTCGACTTTCAATGGTTCTCCGTCTAAATTCACAAATATGTTGCTACCATCTATTGACAAAATTTTTGAGATTTTCCCATTCAAATAACGCTTAGAAGGATCATTTTTAATGAACATAATTTGAGCTCCTTCCTTCAATTGTAATGTTCGGTCTGTTGGCATTTCTTTATCATCAAAAGTACCGGTCACTATTGCGTTAAAGGAATGAAGGGTTGTGGAAAGCTCGTCTAGTTTGGTAAGGTTCATTCCATCGGCTAACTGATTGTGAGTAGTTAGGGTTATATAATTTGCGTTCTTCTCAGATGTGAAAGTGGGATTGAATTTGGTGTTCAACAGATTGATTTCGGTAGAAGATATTTGGTTCGTCCTGATTTTATTGAGCAATTCAATGAATTCTTGTTCTTTTTGACGGTATATTTTCTTCAATTCAATGTAAATAGGCTTGTTCTGCTCAATGACTCTTGAACTGAAAAAGAATTGAGTTTTGTAAAAGGATCGCATCACATTCAATTCTTCTGTTCTGGCCACTGGAGGAAGCTGAAAAGTATCACCAATTAGAATTACCTGAACTCCACCAAAAGGCCGGTTCGGATTTCGGCCAAAAACCCTTAATAATTTGTCTATTAAGTCGAGAAGATCACATCTTAACATTGATACTTCATCAATTATGAGAAGTTCTAGTCCTCTTAAAATCTTACGCTTTTCACCTCCGTATTGGAAGTGATCAAAGATTGTACTCCGGTCGGTATCGCCTATGGGTGCGGTGGTTCGCAATCTTTTGTCATTTGGAACATAAATGCTCGGTCTGATTTGAAAGAAAGAATGTATTGTTTGTCCGCCTGCATTTATGGCAGCTACTCCGGTTGGGGCTATGATTGCCGTATTTATTGTAGTTATAGTTCGCAAATACTTTAAGAAGGTCGTTTTACCAGTTCCTGCCTTTCCAGTAAGGTAAATAAGTCTGTCGGTACTCTTGACAAATTCGACAGCCTGGTAAAATTCAACATTACTCGCGTCAAGTTCTACGCCTTCAATAATTGTAGACATGGTTGTTTGTATGATCGGGATTTAGGCTAATGGTGAAAAACTGACTCATTGAATTCTACTTTGATGCCGACTCACCCGAATTCGACAAATCACGCATTGCTTCAATTTCTTTTTTGAGCTGTTGAGCTTTAGACTCATAAAAATTTCGCTTCCCTCCTTGTTCAGATTTCGGATTTGATTTAGATTGAGAATTATTGGATGTATGTGGCTTAAGCGCGGATTCCTTGGCCAATGACGCTGAAGTAGTACTATTGTTTTCTTTATCTAGAATGGCATTCTTTGTCTCTACATTGAGTTCTTTTTTCTCAGAAGATGGCCGATATGAAGTTGCAGGTGGATTAGCAGTGGGAACATCTTGTCTCTCTTCCAGACTTATTCTAGACACTGAATGCTTTGTAATTCCAAGTTCATGGCGATAGTACTATCCAAATCTCTTACCACTTGATCGTACAAATGCTTGTTATTAATTTTTGCGTACTTATTTCGATAATGTGATTCATTTAAATAAATTAATGGTATCGTCTCATGGTCTGTTGTTAGAATCATCAAGGTTGGCTTAATGTAGCTCAAGTAGAACAAAGATTCTTCACCATTTGTGCCAATCAACATAGCATTTGATCCTGGTATGTACTCCCATTTTTCACGCTTTACCCTACCGTTCTTCGAAATTAGTAGTTCATTCTGTACATCCCGAAATATGAATCTACTCATTTCATTATCATCAAAAGCGTTTACCAGAATCCACGTCTGATCGACGATCATCGACAAATTGCCACTGGCCTGTGCCTTATCTCTGGTGCGAGATATCCTTGAATTGAAAAATCCCATTTGTTGAACTTGTAGATTGTATAGTAGCTGTTATTTCAGGGAGAGGTAAATATAACTTTTTGTTTTAGAAAATGGAACGACAGGTATGCTAAGAATTGTGGCCTTCAGCGTTAACTATAGCAATCCCTTTTTTTATACTTTCAACGCTTCCTTCTAATGGAATTTTACCTAACATCAAAACAATGCCAACACCCAATCTCCTCCATCACCTCCACTCCTTACCCTACCCGTCAACCATGCACCCCATTCACGGCATACCCGGCATCGCCTTCTACCCCGGTGGTCGCGGATTGTGGAAGGATGATGATACAAATTTGAGTGATAAAAAGTATATGATACTCGGGCAGGATTTTGATACCCTCCAAGCTTTTGCGAAAGTGAAGAATGAAGGCCGCGAAGACATTCATAAAAATGCTACCTGGCGCAATCTCTTGGCGTTTTTGAAAGAATGCAATATAGCGCCTGATGATTGTTTCTTCACCAATGCAATCATGGGTGCGCGTATGGAAGGAAGCAACAGCGGTCGTTCGCCCGCCTTTAAAGACAAAGCGTTTATAGACGCCTGTCGCGCATTCTTTTTGCTCCAACTGGAAGCGCAGAAGCCCAAGATTATACTTGTACTAGGCAAAGAACCCGCGCGCTTCCTGGCTCCACTGAGTGATGGCCTCTCCGCATGGAACAAATTGCCAAACTTTGCCAGAATAGATGCTGCAAACGAACAAATCAAGAAAAGTGTCACTTTTAAGAATGGTATAACTACGCATTTGGTATTACTTACCCATCCCAGCTTTCGGACAAGCAATGTGCATCGTAGGAGGTTTGGGGCAGAAGAAGGGCATCAGGCGGAGGTTGGGATGGTAACTTCCTTAAAGTAAATTCCAAGCAATCTCTGCAGAATCCTTGGCCTAATAGGAGGAATCAGCAACAAGTTCTTTTATCCATAAAGTAGATATTCCGGTCCATTCTGATCCTCTATTCTGGAGCAAACTGACCCCTTTAATGATGATGCTATAGAAGGGATTATTCCGGCAAATTGCCCACAATTAAAATCTCAAAACCAAACGCTATATTTACAACTTGTCAAAATACCCAACCGGGTTCCCAGTGGATACAATTACATACCTCCTTATCAAAATTAAAAAACATGAACTACTCAGACGATTTTGTCAAACTTGTAAAGAATTGCGACCAATACACTGAAGAATATCTGCAGAAAAGAGAACCTTCGCCATATTTTATCGGATATGGAAATCCAAATGCTGAAATTCTGATTCTTGGCAAAGAAAAAGGATTTAACGAGAATGATGGAGTTCAACTATTACAAGAGTCAATAATGAACCCCAGGCAGTGGCTGGATAAAATATCAGGCAGAAACGACACTAATAGCTTTGACCCTGAAATTCCCTATGGTAAAGAAATCTCAAGATTACGAGAAGGGCATACCTGGAATAAATACCAAAAGCTAAATAACGCCATTTATGTCAATGGAAGTTTTAAAGAGAATTTCTTTATTTCCGAGTTGAATCACATACCTTCGAAGTATTCCCGGGGCTTTGCTCAAAACAAGAAGAATATTCAGAATCGACTAGTTTTTTTCACTCATCCTTTTTTTTCAACTCAATTTAAGGTAACTATTCTTGCCTGTGGCAACTACATCAGACCAAATGAAATATATTCCACATTCGACTGTAATTATGTAGGAGATGAAAATGGTAAATTCGAATTTGGTAAAGGAAATTGGTTTTATCTACACCACACTTCCGACAAGAAAAAATTGATCATTCATACCAGACAATTAAGCATGAATGTTCAAAATGATATGCTAAAAAAAATGGGCGAAGTAATTCAAAAGCATTTACAACTTTTCTAAGTTAAATGAAAGCAATTTGCGTTTACCAAGATAAATAATAGAGTACTATTACAATTCTTGCTTATTAAATATTAGTAGGCATTCTACCTCAATTCAATCCCCTCCCTTTCCAAAATACCTTCAATCTCTTTCCCCAGGCGCCTTTTGTTTCTGTCGTCAATTCGGCCGATAAATCCCGAAAGCACAATCCAAAAGTGATGGTCAATGCCATCAATAATTTGAGACGCTTGATAGGAAGTAATTGTTTTTGGATTATAATTTTCCATCTGCGGAGGGAATAGTCGCATAATTTCCCGGCATACCGTTGAACCATTGCAGATGAGAAGTTTTGGCTTGCCTATCCGTATTTGATTTTGAAGATGCTCACTACAATTGTTAACTACATGGTCTGCTATAATTTTCTTTCCCTTCCTATTTGCATTGTGAGCAGGCGGAAAGGAGTTGGAGAAACACTTGACCAGGTCGGTATGAGCTATATTGCTATTTTCACTCTGCCAGTTAAGGTAAAGTTTGCCAGACACTTTTGCGAAATCTGAGAAGTAGGGGTGACAGTCAGGATCAAAATCCTGAAATTGCTTTAGTGTTCGGGCTTCTACCGTACCAATTTCATTTTTCGGATTCAATCCAATAATCCAGATATCCGCATTTGGATTTCCTTCAATATACTCATGGGGCTGAATGTGTTCTGCGTAAAACCCTAAGCCATGTTCCCTGCACTTATTGCACACTAATTTCATTGAATGATTTTTTAAAGGTTTTGTTTTCAGCCTGCGCTATCGCAAAGGCAAGTGGGTAAAATAAACTCTCATGATCATGATGAACCTGTAAGTCGCCGTGATCAAGCGAGTGGTAATATCTGTCTTTTCTCGATTCAACTCTGCCCTCTTCTCCTTCATCGCCCATTTCCATTCAACAACACCGCTTCCTCGAGCACCTTGTGATGGTTCATATTGCTTAATTGCTCCCGGACTTTCGCTTTCAGATGTTTTCGGTAGTAGCGCTGGTCTCCATCGAATATTAAGGAACCCACATCAAAGTTAACCGCGTGGGCTTTGAGCAGATTGATGATTGCATCTTGCTGAAGCTCGCGGTAGTCGCTCAGGTAATTGGCCATGTGGATGAGCAGGGTTTCCTGTTCGCGGAGGGTTTTTTCGGCGAGTTCGGCGGCCTGAGAAAGAAGACTGCGGGCCTCGCGGTTGAGCTCATAATCAGAATCATAGAGGCTGCCGCTGAAGCCCGGAGCTTCTACGTCAAAGTTGGCCGCAATGCTGCCCATACCTTCTTCTTTGATGGCAGTGGTGATGAGCGAGGTAGCGCGTTGGATGTCGGAAGCGTTGCCGTCGGTGATGTGCTCTTCTCCAAAAATCACTTTCTCGGCCATAAGTCCTCCCAGTAAGATGCCCATCCTTGGAATTAGTTCGCGCTTTGCGGTATACTCCCAGGCGTGCTCAATTTGTGCAAATCCATGGGCGCTGGATTCTGAGGTGATCGAGCAGACGATTTTCGGTACTGTATGGAGCAGCACGGCCGATAATATGGCGTGTCCGCTTTCGTGCACAGCGGTGATGGCCTGCCGGTCGTCTCGTTTCTCTTTTCGGAGCTTCTTCAACTCAAAGTCCTGCTCAAAAAGGAGGGTGTGGCAGGTTTCTTCGTTGCGTAGAAATCGGGCCAGGATGCCATGGGAGTGCGCTTCAAATTGCACCGAACAGTCCATGAGATGGTGGGTGTGCATTTCGCTTATCACGTTGCCGAGCCGCGATTGCACCAATTGGTAAATGGTGGTAAGGAGGGGCCGCGTACCTTGCGTGGGGTATACCCCTTCTGAGTAAAGCAATTCGCGAAGGTTTGGGTGGAAGCAGAGTCGGGTGCCGAAATAATCATTTGCCTTCAAGGCAAATTTGCTCAGTTCCAGCTCTATGATTTGCTCAAAGCTTTGGCGACTCAAGGCAGGGTAGATGATATGGTGATTGCCCAGACGGGCGATATGCTCGTTTCGGAATCGCTTTTTCAATGCCTTTTTGATTTTTGGTGTATTGATTTTGAGTGACTCCAGGTGAAAGGCATCGGCGCTGATGTCGGCATTCTGGTTGCCGCTCATGTGATAGGCTTCGTCCAGGTTTCCCATTACAAATATGAGACCCTGACTACAGTCGACCTCCTTTGGCGCATACGCTTCTTTGATGACTGCACGGAGCAACTTAATCGTACCGGGGCCATCTTGTTTTAAGAATTGACTTTTCATATCAAGCATTGACTCGAACATCTTAGGAGCCAGTTCAAGTATTTTAGTCCAATAGACTGTTGAAATAAACAGTGCATCTTCATTGCTCTCTTCCGCATCTTCGGCAGTATATGTTATGCCTTCGAGCTGATCGCGCATTTGCCGAAAGGTTTCAATTCTGCTGATCACAAGTCCATTGGCAACGGTAATACCTGCCAGGAGGTATTGGTTCAGATTACCCATAAGTTTGTACACATCAAATACCCAGAGGGAACCATTCTGAATAAAAAACCGTCCTGTGTCGAGTAGTTGCCAAACAATGCGGTGGCGTGAATCAGATATTTCGAATCCGCTTTCGTTCAATGTTCTGGCGTGTTGAAATTCATCGAGGGCGAGAATAATGGGGTAGCCACCTTCATTTTCGAAGATGTTTTCCATATTGTTTTTTAATTCGGAGTGGTGCTTGTTTTCTTCCCCCAGATCGAAGTGGTAAAATTGTTTTTCAAAACTCAGTAAAGCAGAGAGACGCTTGACCAGTGATGTCTTACCCACTCCGGTGAGTCCCCAAAGGTTAATGACCAGAGGTTTTTCCTGGATTTCAGGAAACAAGTACCAGGAGTTGATGGAATCCACCACCTCGTCGATGACCCGGTCAATACCGACAAATTCCTCTTTCAACGTATGCCTGGCCTTGGCCAGGATTTCTTGTTTTTCGGCGATTTCTGCTTTTCGTGCTTCGAGGTTAATCATGGGATTATTTCTTTTGAGGCAAAGAAAGAGCCGCACTACGTCAAAGCCTGTCGTAGTAGATAAATATTATTTTTTGCTGTTTCTGTTGCCTGAGCTCAAACAAGGGTGAGCTTAGGTTGTGTTTTTGCTTGATTTCTATGATAAATTAATAAGCCGCCTGAATAAAGTTCAATATTCTAATTGTTGAGAGAGTGCTGTTAAAAAATGGGCTATACTGCAGAAGCCCGAAAAATGAACTGTGTCTTTAACGAGCGTATTCACGTCCTTTGTGGTAAAATTATTCGTACTGTCCGATGCTTTTTCTTAGTTCGGAGGCGATCTCTTGTGCCAGCCACTCTGGCTTCTCTACTTTTACTTCGCTGCCGTAGCTGAGTATTTTTCGCTTCAGCTCAATATTGGGCAGGACGAAAAGTTGGATGCGCAGCACGTTGCCGGAGTCTTCCAGAATCGATTGTGAATCGTGGAGGGGTAAGGTCTTGATATACTTTCCCTGAAAAGGGTGAAAGGCCAACACTACTGTTTCTGCTTTTTGATTGGAATAGCTCATACCGATGGCATCTTTGAAAAAGGGGGCAGGATCGGGCTTGAGATCTCGGTTGAACGATACATCGGTTACTACGAGTTCATCGATCCGATCTACACCGAAACTGCGGAATTCGTCCTTCTCCACTACCCAGCCCACGGCATACCATCGCTCATTGTATTCCTTGAGCATATAAGGCCATACTTCGTAAGTGTGAGCTTCAGTTCGATAGAATGTGGTGTGACTGATCTTTACTTTTAGGCTTTGCCTGATGGCCCGAAAAAGCGGGGCGATGTATTCCAATCCCCTCAAGGTGCCCTTTGATTCGAAGGAGATGTATTTGAGAAGTTCTTTGTCTTTTGCGGTGGGGCCGGCAATGATTTGCGTGAGCTGCGACAGGTTTGCGAGCCTTAGGAATTGCTCCACATTTATTCGGGAATCTTCGGCGATAAAGTAGCCTTTTCTTAAGCGGTTGTACACGATGTTGACACCGAATTCGTAACGAATCTTTTCAAAATCGCGCTGTACGGTTCGTTGCGAGTTTTCAAAGCCAGATTCGCGCAGGTAGTCCATCATATCCTGAATGGTGGGGTAAGAGTTGCCCTTGATTTTATCGATGATGAGTTGGTAGCGGTGTATGGTTCCGTGTAGGGATGACATGGGGTGCGTTGTATGATGCGATAATAGGAAATTTATATTGGCGGTTTGGATTTTCTGTTGATCAAAATGTATTTGACAGGTTTGACTTCCAGTTTATTCGTCAATTGGTCAGTAATGGAGGGAGTGTTTAATTTACTATTTCGCATCCTATAATTTACTTTGGTTAGCACAATCAGCACTTAATCTTCCTAACTCACAATTCGGTTCTAAACTGCCTCCCAGTTCCGTGCAAATTGCCCCCCTTTAAGAGAAAAGAATTCAGAGCAGTTATTCCGGCAAATTGACCCCTTTAATGATGATGCTATAGAAGGGTTAACTCCGGCAAACTGCCCCCCACTTACAATTTGAAAACCTAACGCACATCTGTCCAAGACGTTTAATAGTCTGAGATAAAAAAATGGAGTTGGCCCGGAAAAATCCGGTATGTTTAAAGTGCGAACAAAAAACAGCCAACTCCGGTATGAAGATCACGTTATTTGCCCAGATATTCCAAAAATT
>JBGTBE010000015.1:0-3423 GCA_041749535.1 Cryomorpha sp.
ACAAGTGTCACAAGGCGGGGGATTTTCTTTAATATTCGACAAGGAAAACGAATCTAACATTCTGTACGCTGATCCCAAATATTATAAAAGCGACAGGGTACTTGCCAGGCTAGGTGTCAGTGCCAAAGACAAGGTAGGCGATGATGATGGCGGCAGCGAAGATTCTACCGAAGATCCCGGCAACACGGATGACAATGGTCGCGGAGGAACATCTAACCCTACAACCCCACAACGTACCAACCCCTCTCGCGATGGGGGGAACGAACGAAAATAAAGTCTCAATTCAAAATCCCAGAATAACACAAACCAACAATGAAAAAGCTAATCATTATAGCAGTTGCACTAACAGCTTTCGCCACCACAGTTTCTGCTCAGAAACTCGGGCATGTAAACTTCGAAGAAGTAATAACCATGCTTCCTGAAAGAGCCGCAGCAGAGAAAGAAGTACAGGACCTTCAAAAGAAATTGGAAGAACGACTCTCTACCATGATCCAAACCTATCAAACCAAAGTTCAGGCTTATGAGGCAGACCAAGCGATGAGTCCGGCGATGAAAACAAGCGCTGCTGGCGAAATTTCTGATCTTCAGAGAAGAATACAGGAATTTCAACAAACTGCTGTGACTGAAATAGAAACAAAGCAAAATGAGTTGATGGGTGTCATGTTGGAACGTGTGCGTACCGCAGCTTCGGCAGTAGGAAAATCTGGCAACTTCTCGTACATCTTTGACTCTAGCTCAAATGGCAGTTTGCTCTACGCCGCTGGTGAAGATGTAACACCAATGGTTAAGAAAGAACTTGGAATTTGATTTCATAGATTCATCTGATTTTTTTGAAAACATCCCTACATTGGGATGTTTTTTTTATGAAACATCAAGCAGACAACAGGCCAATAGGCATCTTCGATTCCGGAATTGGAGGTCTCACTGTCGCGGCTGCAATTGTGCGGAGGCTGCCAAATGAACGCATTGTGTATTTCGGTGACACGGCGCACTTGCCCTATGGTGAGAAATCTCCTGCGGCACTGCGATCCTATGCTGTGCGAATAGTGGATTTTTTGAAAAGTCAGGGTTGCAAAGCTGTGGTAATCGCCTGCAATACCGCATCGGCAGTAGCCTACCAAGCGGCAAAGGCAAGGGCAGGAAAGTCTGTGCCAGTGATCAATGTAATAGACCCTACAGTGAAGCACGTGGCTCACCGATTCCGGGAGGGAAAAATTGGTGTAATAGCCACCAAGGCTACTGTGAACAGCAGGGTGTACGCCAAGAGAATAGAGAAAGCCAACCCAAATATCAAAGTTACAATGCTTGCCACTCCGTTGCTTGTTTCTATGATCGAAGAAGGTTTTTTCAATAACAATATCTCTCAAGCAATTATCAACTCTTATCTCGACAAGAGCAACCTAAAAGATTTGAACGGCCTGATTCTTGGGTGCACTCATTTTCCGCTGATAAAACGAGAAGTCGAAAAATATTACCAGCGCAGTGCAGATGTAATTGACTCTTCTGAGATTGTAGCTAGCGCAGTTGATAATACACTTGAATTGCACCATCTGAAAGCCGATAAGAAGTCAGGAGTGCACAAATTTTTTGTTTCGGATCTCACCCCGTCATTTGCCGAAAGCACACAAATATTCTTTGGAGAACGGGTGAAACTTGAACAGAAGAACCTATGGGATACATAGGCTTCTGAATCCAAGATTTTCACTGAAATTAACCCAGTTTTAGGATGGCTTTCAAAAAAGTGTCAAAGCCCTAAAAGTACTTCTGCCGGATCTTTGCTGCCGAATATCATCCGCTCCGGATGCTCAAGCATCTCCTTCACTTTTACAAGGAAGCTTACGGACTCCTTCCCATCAATAATGCGGTGGTCGTAGGATAGCGCTACATACATCATCGGTAATATTACAACTTGTCCATTTACTGCCATTGGGCGCTCCACAATATTGTGCATGCCAAGTATGGCTGCTTGAGGTGGGTTTATAATTGGGGTGCTCATCATTGAGCCAAAAACACCTCCATTTGTAATCGTAAATGTGCCACCTTGCATTTCTTCAATGCTTATCTTGCCATCACGCACCTTTATAGCCAGGTCTTTGATGCCATTTTCAATTTCAGCCAAACTCATTCTCTCCGCATTTCGCAGTATTGGTACCATGAGTCCTTTCGGTGAGCTTACCGCCACGCCTATGTCGGCATAATGGTGATAGATAACCTCATCACCATTAATCATTGCATTTACAGCTGGAAAGATGTTGAGTGCTTCGGTGACCGCTTTGGTAAAGAATGACATGAATCCCAACCCTATTGCGTGCTTTTCCTTGAACACTTCCTTGTATTTGTTCCGCATGTCCATGATGGGCTTCATGTTCACTTCATTGAAGGTAGTGAGCATGGCGGTTTCATTCTTTACACTCACAAGCCTTTCAGCAATTTTGCGGCGAAGTACTGACATTCTTTTAGCCTCAGTGTCTCTGGTGCCGCCCCATCCTGCGGCAGCTTCAGAAGTGAATCCGCCCGCCATAGCAGCCAAAACATCTTGCTTGGTGACCCTGCCTCCAGGGCCGCTGCCATTTACCTGCGAAGATTTCACTCCCGATTCATCGAGTATCTTTTTCGCTGCTACTGAGGGAGTCCCCGCCGCATAATTTTTTTCAGCCTTAGCGGCTGTTGCTGATATTGGATTTGGCACAGCAGCTGTTTTATTTTCCTTTGCTGTTTCCGGTTTAGTGGTTGCAGGCTGCGCGGCAGGTTTCTCACTTTTCGCTTCAGGCTTGGCCGTATCGCTTCCTTCGGGCTTTGCCACTTCTGTATCAATAAGGCATACCACTTCGCCCACTGCCACTGTATCTCCTTCTTTAGCCTTTAGCTTGATGATTCCTGCAACTTCTGCCGGAAGCTCCAGAGTGGCTTTATCTGAGTCCACTTCTGCAATTACTTGATCTTTTTCTACGTAGTCTCCATCAGCGACAAGCCAGCTGGCTATTTCTACTTCCGAGATTGATTCGCCCGGGCTGGGCACTTTCATTTCAAACATGGAGTGATTTATTTTACAGGTTGTTTTGCATATTTGAAGAGACGGGACATATTGGCGGCCTGCCTTGCTTCCGATGTTTTACTTGATCCAGATGCCGGACTTGCGCTGGCTTTTGGGGATATACACTCCAGCTTTACGGTATGGTAATTCATGGCCATAAAAGTCCAACCTCCCATGTTTTGGGGCTCTTCTTGCATCCAAATGTAGTGCTTGGCTTTATTATATCGCTTCACTATGGAATCAAGCTGCTTTTGCGGTATGGGATAGAATTGCTCAAGCCTTACTACAGCCATATTTTCGCCAGTTTCAGCGCGTTCTTTCTCTTCAAGTATTTCATAATATACCTTGCCTGAGCAGAATACCAGTGTGTCAATATTTTCCGGATTGGC
>JBGTBE010000016.1:0-3863 GCA_041749535.1 Cryomorpha sp.
CAAGGGTGATTTGTACCTGTTCTCTCCGGAAACATCTTCCATGGGCTACAGCTTCGTTTACCCATCGCTGGGCAAGTTCAACACTTCCGATTTCTACTTCGAAGCCGAAGAGGGAAAAAGCAAAGTAAGTGGTGATCAAACCACCACCATCACCTTTACCCTCCCCCTGGGGCAGGGACGAAGCCTGCAAAACAAATACACCCTTACGGGAAACACCTACGACCTGGATATTGAAACCACCATGCTCGACGCATCGAGCATTGTGACCGAACCCAAACTCGTGTGGACTCTCGATGCCATTCACAATGAAAAAGGCATAGAAGCCGAGCGCAACAACTCCACCATTTTCTACAAAGAAGCAGGCAGCGGGCGCGACTACCTGAGTGAAACCAGCGATGACGACGATGTGCTCAGTACCAACCTTGAGTGGTTGGCCTTCAAGCAAAATTTCTTTTCGGTGGCCCTGCTTGGAAACGAACCTTTTGGTGCTGGCACCAAAATCGAAACAAGACCTTACGAAGAAGAAAGTGATACCCTCACACAGTACTACTTCGCCGAAATACCCGTGAAGGAAGGCAGCACCGCATTTGCCGGCAAGATGTACATTGGTCCCAATGACTACCGTACCATGCATGCCTACGGCAACGAATTCGATAAGATAATAAACCTTGGCTGGGGCATATTCGGATGGGTGAACAAGTACATTGTGATTATCATTTTCGACTGGCTCGAAACCACAGGGATGTCTTATGGTATCATCATACTCATCCTCACCCTCATCATCAAAACGCTGCTTGCCCCACTTACGTGGAAAAACTACCTGAGCAGCGCCAAGATGCGCGTATTGAAACCCGAGATTGACGAGCTCAACGAGAAGCACAAAGATGCCGACCCCATGAAGAAGCAACAGGCTACGATGGAGTTGTACCGCAAAACGGGGGTGAATCCATTTGCGGGATGCTTGCCCATGCTTGTACAGCTTCCCATTCTGTATGCCATGTTTCGGTTTTTCCCAAGCAGCATACAGCTCAGGCATGAACCTTTTCTCTGGGCCGATGACCTCTCCTCCTTCGACAGCATTGCCTCCCTGCCATTTGAAATCCCTGCCTATGGGGACCACGTGAGCCTCTTCACCTTGCTTATGGCGGCGAGTACATTTGTGTACACCATGTTCAACAGCAGCAGCATGCCCACCACAAATCAGCCAGGTATGCCGAATATGAAGGTGATTATGTACATTTTCCCGTTCATGATGCTCTTCTTCTTCAACAAGTTCTCATCGGGATTGAGCTATTATTATTTCCTTGCCAACGTAATTTCCATTGGGCAAATGATCCTGATTAAAAGGTTCTTCATCGATGAGGATAAAATCAGGTTGCAGATTGCCGAAAACAAAAAGAAGAAAGCAAACAAAGGCAAGTCGAAATTTCAGCAAAAGCTGGAAGACATTGCGAAACAACGCGGCATAAGTCCCAAGTAGTATGCGTAAACACCACCTACTCATTGCCATTGCCGCAGTGTGTTTTGCATCTTGTAAAACCCCTAAAACGCAACAGGCGCAAACCACAACAGCACCTGCTGATACCTTGCATCTTCTAACGGAGGAAAAACCAGGTTCACCACGCGATAGCTTAATCATTTCCTTTGAGAAAACACCCTGCTTTGGGCGCTGCCCTGTTTATAAAGTCAAGGTTTTCGAAAGTGGCTTTGCCATTTATGAAGGCCTTAATTTCTCCGAAAGGCTTGGACTTTTCTCCACAAAATTGAGCCAGGAAAAAATCGATAAGGTGTATGAACTTGCGGATAATACTGACTTTTTTCAGCTGGACTCCGTCTACAATGATCCTTACTCAAGCGATCTGCCAAGTACTGTGGTTATGCTTTCGCGAAACGGAGAGAAGAAGCGGGTGGTGAGCAGAATCAACGCCCCCGAAAAGCTCAACATATTTATCGAAAATGCCGCTGTGCTGCTCAATGAGAATGAGTGGAAGGTGTATGATTTGAGGTAGTTGTATTAAGTACCAAGACCATGTTATTCAGGCATGATCAACATCATACCTAATACATATCTTTAAAAAAACGCCGCCACACAGAACCAGATTGCGATCCCTCCATAGAGCAACTTAAGGCCTGTGCCTGCCAGAAAACCTACGAAAGATCCTGTTGCACTTTTGAGCGCCCGGGAAGGATTGCTGGAATCGCTGACCAACTCAAAAACAAGCGCCCCAACAAAAGGGCCGGCAATCACACCCACCGGCCCGAAAAACAATCCGGCCAGCAGGCCTACACCTGCTCCAATCACTCCGGCGCGGCTCCCCCCAAACTTCTTCGCACCCCACATGGGTATGAGGTAGTCGAGTACGGTGATGAGCAGCATACCCACAAACATCCACAGGTGAAAGGTCCATGAAAAATTGCCATAGCTGCAAAAGTGAAAAGCGATGATACCAAGCCAACTCAGCGGCGGACCGGGCAACACAGGCAACACGGAACCTGCCAAACCGGCAAGCAACAAGAGAGATGCAAAGAGAATGAGGATGATGTCCATTGGGGGAGGGATTGCAACGGTGAGTTTATAAAGCGTAGCCTGCCAATAGGCAGCTATGATTTCATATACAGTGTTGTGGTGTCGTTCTTATTTTTTTCGTTCCAAGGTAATCAACCAGTAGTAAAACTCTGTCACAAGCAATCTTCTTACAAAAGGATCTTCATAGTCAGCCGTTCCGAATAAAAAACCGTTTGCCAGCACGCCTGCTGATATCCTGTTTTCATCTCGTGCTGCCTGAGCATACTCATACACAAAGGATTCTTGTGGCGAAAATTTCAAAAGAGCGAAGATGTAATCTCCCTCTCCATTCGAATTGAGAGAACGTTCATTTCGTTCTTCCTGCTCTTCTTGGATCTTGACCTGTTTTTCTCGATCAATGTTACTGATGGGAATTATATCTTCTTCAATTAAATCAAGATTTAGTTCCCCAAGATCTTTGATATTCATTGTGTCAACAGGTAATGGAGGAGGCAAAACTTCACTGAATTCATTTTCAGATTCGTAACTTTCATATTCATAGAGACAAATTTCTTTGCGTAGACCTGTCGACTCAAATGACCCTATAATTTTCTCATTGCAATCCTGATCAAAAAGCCATGAGTTATCGGGTTCATTGTGGTCTGCAATCTGTTCTAAAAATGATGCAATCCGTTCAGTTTTATTGTCAGCATATGGGTAATTATTAACCAGGAATTGGTCAAAACAGTCGACAGCATCTTGCAAAACAAGGGCTCTTTCTTCCCCAAGAAACTTATTAAAGTCTTCGAGCTTTGGTTGACCAGCATATTGAGCTATTAATGGCTGGCTCAGAAACAGAAGGGTACATAGTATAGAAAGTAATCCTTTCATTCTTTTAATGACCGCCTAGCGACGTTTTGCGCATATGGCTTGTGGCGACTTTCGAAGCGGAATTCTTTCTTTAAAAGTTAATCTCCATTAGAAGTCAAAGCTCGAATTTACAATAATCCCGCCATAAGCTATATGCGCTGTTGTAGCACGTTTTATTATTTCTTTTCCATTGTGACTTTGTAAGATAGACCAACTTCCCAAACCATTTTATTTGCATCCAATGAGACAATGTCGACGTTGACTTTATAATCAAAGTTTTTATCCACGTCAATCCAAGCTACTAGCAAATTACTGTCACAAGTGTAATACAGCGGCAATGCTTCCAATTCTTCTGCTGATATATCTTTTGATGCAAAAGTTGTCATAATATCAGTTTTTACTCTTCCAGCATCTGTGAATTCAAAATATTTATCTTTCGACTCAGACCATGCTTCAATTCCAAATAAGGTGATGAAATCATTTTCTT
>JBGTBE010000017.1:0-91269 GCA_041749535.1 Cryomorpha sp.
TTGATGAATGAAGAAGACAACGTGCAGCCATTGCTCGAAGCCATCCACACAGCGCTTAATGGGTTTGAATACGAAGTGATTCTTGTAGATGACGGCTCTACCGACCAAACTGTAAATCGTATAAAACAGTTTGCCGATCAAAGGGTTAAGCTGGTGATATTTCAGCGCAATTTCGGACAAACCACCGCTATGCAAGCTGGTATCGATTACGCATCTGGCGACTATATAGCCACCCTGGACGGTGACCTGCAGAATGACCCTTCTGATATTCCAATGATGCTTGAAAAACTCGAAGCAGAAGGATGGGATGTAGTGGCAGGCAATAGAAAAAACCGTCAGGATGGAGCGTTCTTAAGGAAGATACCAAGCAAGATTGCCAATGCCATCATACGCAATGCCACTGATGTGCACATACGCGACTACGGCTGTACCCTTCGCGTATACAAGGCGTATGTGGCAAAGGGCATGGAGCTTTACGGTGAGCTGCACAGGTTTATTCCAGTGCTCGCCAGGCTTCAGGGCGCTAAGATTACCCAGGTAGATGTGAAGCACCACCCCCGTGTGCATGGAAGCAGCAAATATGGATTGGGCCGTACCTTCAAGGTAATGAGCGACCTTATTCTTATGATCTTTATGCAGAAGTATTTCCGCAGGCCCATACACCTTTTCGGTCCGGTTGGAATAGTGACCTTCGCCATGGGGTTTGCAATCAATATGTATCTTCTCGTACTGAAAATAATGGGTTACGACATTTGGGGCCGGCCCATTCTCATCGCAGGAGTAACTCTGGTGCTTGCAGGAATTCAATTCCTTGTATTTGGCCTTATTGCAGAGTTGATGATGCGCATTTATTATCAAAGTCAAGGCAAGAAAACTTACGCTGTAAAGGAAGTATTCGTTGGAAAAGAAAAGAGTACAGTCGGCGCTTAAATTGCTTGCGAAAGTGGGCCTTTCCGTCCTGGCCATGTGGTTGGTGTTTCGGAAGATCAGCCTTAACGAAATATGGGCGCTGGTGTCGCGTGCCAACCTTGTGTTTTTGGCTCTTGCGTTCATTGCTTTCAACGTCTCAAAAGTTCATTCAGCCAGCAGGTTGTTCAAGCTCTTCAATGCCCTTAAAGTGCCTTTTACACAAGCCCAGAATATAGGGCTGTACTATGTGGGCATGTTTTACAATCTTTTTTTACCTGGAGGGATAGGAGGAGATGGTTACAAGGTGTATTATCTGCAAAAGCAGTACAAGACATCTACAAAACTTTTACTCGCAGCTGTGCTGCTCGACAGAATTGCCGGTGCTGCCATATTGCTGGGTATGGCGCTGGGCCTGGCACTCTTCTCAGATGCCTTGTTTTCAGAGATTTCTCAATTTTACTGGTGGCTTGCTGCAGTAGGCGCTGTAATGAGTATACCCGCACTCCTGCTGCTCGTAAAGCAGTTTTTTCCAACCTTCTGGAGTGAAGTTACTGCGCTTGTGTTGTTGTCGCTTAGGGTGCAATTCGTGCAAGTAGTTTGTGCATGGATGATTCTTAAATCGCTGGGTACAAACGATGAGTTGGTGCTTTACATGTCACTATTCCTTGTTTCATCGCTGGCGGCCATGCTCCCCGTGAGCATAGGGGGTGTAGGCCTTCGAGAACTCATGTTTCTATACGCTGCCCAATACCTGCCGATTGATGAAACCGCAGCTGTGTCGCTGGGATTGATATTTTTTATCATTACTGCTCTGAGCTCATTTGTTGGGGTGTTTATCAAACTACCCAAAGCAGACCCAACCATTTCCGACTGATCAATCTCTGTCAGCAAGAAATGCTTCTATTTTTCTAACCGCATGGAAATAAGATGCTTTTAGTGCACCCACTGAAGTGCCAGTTATTTCAGCAATCTCATCATATTGCATTTCTTCAAAATATTTCAAGTCGAATACTTGTCTTTGTTTAGGCGGAAGCGTACTTAACGCTTCAGTGAGTTTTGCAGCAATTTCATCTCCATCGGGCCCGCCGCTTTGGCTGTTTTTGTCCATTGGTATAAGGTTGATTCCAACATGGTCTGGCCGACGGGCGCGCAAGATGGCAATGGCTTCATTGGCGGCAATTCTATAGAGCCAGGTGTAGAGTGCGGACTCCCCTTTGAACCCGTCCAAGCCTTTCCAGGCTTTTATGAAGGTATTCTGCAGCGCATCATCAGCGTCGGGATGGTTACCAGTAAGCCGGCGTACATGGCGATACAGGGGCTCCTGATACCGCTTGATCATAATTGGGAAAACAGCATCGCGGGTGGATCGCTCCAGCAATTCTGGTAATATATCCCGGTCTTGACTGTTCATATGAAAGCAGGCCTTCCGGAGCGTAATATTTTACTTTTTGCGCTTGAGTACCTTTTTTGCGGCAGCTATGACATCTGAAGTATCGATACCATATTTCACCATGAGTTCTTCAGGAGTGCCACTTTCTCCAAACGAATCGTTCACAGCCACTACCTCCATTGGCGAGGGCAGGTTTAGAGCCAGCAGCTGAGCTACTGAATCACCAAGTCCCCCATTCATTTGATGCTCTTCTGCAGTAACCACGCATCCGGTTTTGGCAACAGACTTTAAGATGGCCTCGGCATCCAATGGTTTAATGGTGTGGATATTTATTATTTCCGCCGAAATTCCTTCGGCATCCAAGGCAATACCAGCTTCTATTGCTTTCCATACGAGGTGTCCCGTAGCGAGTATGGTCACGTCGGCACCCTCACTCACCATCCATGCTTTCCCTATTTCAAATTTTTGGTCGGCGGGGGTGAAGTTTGGCACTTTTGGTCTGCCAAAACGAAGGTATACAGGCCCTTCATAGGCTGCAATGGCGATGGTTGCCGCCTTGGTTTGGTTGTAATCACAAGGATTTATCACCACCATATGTGGCAACATTTTCATCATTCCAACATCTTCCAGAATTTGATGCGTAGCTCCATCTTCACCTAGGGTAAGCCCGGCGTGCGATGCGCAAATTTTTACATTCTTTCCACTGTAGGCAATACTCTGTCGTATTTGGTCGTAAACCCTCCCTGTGGAGAAGTTGGCAAATGTTCCCGTAAAAGGTATTTTCCCTCCTATGGTGAGTCCTGCTGCTACACCCATCATGTTTGCTTCCCCAATCCCCATCTGGAAAAACCTTTCCGGAAACTCCTTCTCAAAGGCATTCATCTTTAGTGAACCGGTAAGGTCGGCACAGAGTGCTACAACTTCGGGATTCTTGCGACCGAGTTCAAGGAGTCCATCTCCGAATCCGCTTCTTGTATCTTGATGGTTCTGAATGGGGTAGTGCTTCATAGTATTATTATAGTTTCAAATTTGTTGCCGAACCAGAAGCGATGGTAAATTCCCGCTCTACGGTAAAAATAACTTGTTTGCTATTGCGCGCCCTAAGCGTGAGTTTATAGTTGCCTGGCTGCAGCCTGAATTGTTGGTTTGTGTTGTTCTCATCCAGATTTACAACCCACTCATGAACACTACCATCTATGAGGGCTATGCTTCCGTAACTGGGTGAAGAAAGTGCCAGGTTGAGCTGCCCAGGTTCGGGTATGGTAATAGTCGTTGTTTTATCCTGGTCTACATCTACATTGCTTATGCGCGTGCGGGGCAATGTGAGAATTTCGATGTCGTACATTCCGGTAAGCAGTTTCTCCACCTTGTTGATGTACATTACGTGAGCAGTATTTGCTTCACCGGCTTTTCGTACGATCAGCGCCATATCGCTGCCCATGCGCCCTTGTGCTTTTACTTCCAGCTTACCTTGGCCAGCGTCAATGGGAATAATGTTGTGTTTTGCAGGAACGAGTTTTACCCCTTTCTTCTGGATTACAGGAATGGTGTGTACTTCAAGTCTGTAATTGATGGTGGGGTCTAGGGTTAGGGTGTCTGGATTACCTCGGTGATTGAGTGCGTGAACGATGGAATATTCAAGTTTCTCCGTTTTTTCATTAAAAAAATTGATGGTCACATTCGATTCAAGAGGTTTTCCGTTGTCATCGAGCAAATTCACTTGCGCAGTGGTATTGTTCATTGCCTGGGTGATGACAATATCCAATATGTGCCTGAAACTTTCTTCATTCGTGGCGTCATAATAATTACCCACACAATTAAAAGTCTCTTTGTATTCATCATCGAGCCCCACGCCAATAATAAAGGGTTTTACGATGATTCCCTGCTTTTGCAAGGCCCTGCTTATTGCACATGGGTCTCCATCGCATGCTTCTATACCATCTGTGATGAGTATGATCACATTTCTGCAATTGTCGCAAGGTGGGAAGTCACCTGCAGCTTTCTCAAGAGAGCGGGCTATGGGAGTGGTGCCTTTGGCCGTAATTCGGTCCAGGCTGTTTTTTATTACTGAGGCATTGTTTGGCCGGAAGGAAACCTCCAGCCTTGTGTCTTCGCAATCCTGCTGACCTTGTGCTATGGCAACCTGATGGCCGTATATTCTCAACGCCATTTCCACATTTGGTTTGTCATTTACTTCGGCAACAGCCTGTGCGAGAAGTCTTTTAGCAATGCTGATGCGCTTATCGCTTTGCCAGTTGGCATTCATGCTATTGCTGGCGTCAAAAACAAACAATATCCGCGTGATCTGCTCACCGGGATTCTGCGAACAAGCATCCTTGCCCGAAAGGAGAAGAATGAAAAACAGTATTGATGTTTTTGCAAAGCGCATCAATAGTCTCCGATTGTTTCAGGGTTTTGTTGCAAGGCAATGGCAAGCTGCTCATCATTGGGAGCCACGCCGTGCCATTTGTGTGAGCCCATCATATAATCTACCCCATGTCCCATCTCTGTATGCATGATTACCATCACTGGTTTTTCTTTGCCCGAAAGGGCTTGGGCCTGCTTCATGGTTTTTATAACTTCTTCGATATTGTTACCTTTTTTAAGCACTAAAACTTCCCATCCAAAAGCGCTCCACTTGACGCTCAAGTCGCCCAAATCGAGAACATCTTTTAAATCACCATCAATTTGCCTGCCATTGTAGTCGATGGTTGAAATTAGATTGTCAACTTTTTTTGCGGCAGCATACATTGCGGCCTCCCAAATCTGTCCTTCCTGAAGCTCACCATCCCCATGAAGGCTGTATACCAGATGCTTGTCTCCATTTAGTTTTTTAGCCAATGCAGCACCTACAGCTACTGAAAGACCTTGCCCGAGCGAACCGGATGCAACGCGAATACCAGGCAGACCTTCATGCGTTGCAGGGTGACCCTGCAGGCGGGAGTTGAGCTTTCGGAATGTGGCGAGTTCAGAGACAGGGAAGAACCCGCTTCGTGCCAATACGCTGTACCATACCGGCGAGATGTGCCCGTTAGAAAGGAAGAACAAATCTTCTCCATTCCCATCCATGTTGAACTGCTTTTTATCATATTGCAAAATGTGCCCATACAGGGAAACGAAGAACTCTGTGCAACCGAGACTACCTCCGGGATGACCACTGTTTACAGCATGTACCATGCGCACTATATCTCTTCTTACTTGTGAGGCAAGACCTTGTAAAGTATTTAAATCGTTCATTTGCTTTGTGATATGACGTGGGTTCAAAAGTAGCACAATGGCACATCCGAAGCACATTCAAACGGGTTGAGTTATGAGGATGTAATGTGAATAAAGACGTAGATGAAAACCGAATTAGGTTTGCAGATTACTCAGGCGTGACAGGCCTCATACCCAGATTTTTTTCCGCAAAGGCACACGTTGCTTCAAAAACTTCTACAAAAGCCCCGGAGTGCATATCTGAAGCAATTACATGATTGCCTGCTGTGGGAAATGCCATTTCTATATTTACGGAATCTGGACTGCCTAGCTGCTCATGCATGCGCTGAATGGCCGAAACACTTACTACTTTGTCCTGATGATCTTCGTCCAGGTAGTAATACCCGCTGAATACAGGGCATTTTATCTTTTTGAAGGTAGACTTTGAGCAGATGGTTTCAATAAGCTCCTGTAGCTGTGTAATAGATTCTAACCGGTATTTGGCATACCAATATTTACTGTAGTTTTCATCAGATTCCACTGTGCGAAAGTCACTTTTGAAATTAAAGCGTGCAATCTGCAGTCCCCATGGATTGTTCAGCAGGGAAGCCAGAGGGTCATTGATTTCAATATTGGGTGAGTAGTTGATTAAACCTTTAATTTCGGGGTAGGTTGATGCTAGTTTTATTGCAAGTGTGCCCCCAGTGCTGGTACTCATTATGATCACTTCTTCGCCCAATTGTTTGCCTATGGCATAGGCTTCTACCGCACTTTTCCATACACCATCGGCAGTGAAGTTGAGCAAAGGCTCATCAGTTTCTATTCCATGCTCCTGCAATCGGGCCAGGTACATATTACATCCATACCTTTCGGCAAATAATCGGTGGGTTGGAAATCCTTCCATTCTGCTGGCGGTAAACCCATGCAGGTACACCACTGCCACGGGAGTCTTGGTTCTATTTACAGGGTCGGCCCAAACAATTTCAGCTTCATTGTCTGGTTTTATTTTGTGCCGTTGTTCTTCGGCCTGCACATATGTTTCCAGGGCTATCCCTGTTTTGGGGACATCGGGAAGTGTTGGATCGTAAAAAGGTGTTTCTGGCGATGGTCCAACAAAGTAGGCAATTGCTAACAACAGAATAATCAGTGCAATTATTTTTTTCATATGCGGTCGTGATGTGTGCATGAAGTTAAAATTTTTCGAAGGCACCTAATCCGAACAGTGCAAAATCGAGACGGGCAGGATCTATGGGATCTATTTTTCTCATCTTTTGCGTGAGTTCTATCACTGCTTTCCAATCGTTTTGTTTGCGTTGCAAAAGCCCCAGTTTTCTAGCCACCCTTGCTGTATGTACGTCAAGTGGTATGTATAGGTTGGCCGGGTCGAATGTTCTCCAAATACCGAAGTCAACACCTGCTTCATCTCTCCGTACCATCCATCTCAGGTACATATTCATACGCTTGGCAGCTGAACCTTGAAACGGGTCGGGGAGGTGCTTGCGCGTACGCGGTAAATGATCACCGTGGAAAAAGCTTGATTTGAACCTTGACAATCCACGGCCGGGATTTGACTTCTCGCCGATGAGGGCAGATTTAAAAACTTTTTCGAGACCGCCTTCATTTTTGTAAATTCTCTTCAACGCATGCAGAAAGGTCAGGCAATCGTCGCCATTGAATGTGCGGTGCACAAATTTCTCAAATGGTTTTAAGTCACTTTCAGTAAAATTCATGATGAATGTATGGGGAGTATCCTGCATCCATGTTAGGAGCCTGTTGGCGCTGTTTATTATAGCAGTCCGCTGCCCCCAGGCAATTACAGCAGCGAGAAAAGCGCTTATTTCTATATCTTCTTTTTTGGTAAATCTTTTGGGTATTTGAATAGGATCTGTAGCAATAAATGATGGGTGGTTATATTGATTTGCTTTGCTGAGCAGAAGTTCACGCACCTGTTGTTTCCTGAATGGTTTGGATGGTTGGCTTATGATGTAAGACTTTTCCATTCCGGGGTCACTCTTCATATGGCATTAAATGTAAGACTAAACCATTTACGAAGTACAGGTAAAAATAAACACCCGACAGTTATGCCTGCCGGGTGTTGGTTGTTTTAGCGCCTCTGTTGAAGCACAGTTGATGATCTTATTGAATTATTACCTTTTGAATCTGTTGATGGTTGTCCGACTTATATTCTACGAAATACACACCTGCTGCCATATTCCTCACATCAAAATCTTCAATCACCAGGTTGCCACCAGCTCCAAGATTGCGTTGCGCAACAACTTGACCAAGGCTATTTCGCACAGTGATGCTGAGACCGGGATGGTCTCCATCGTATTCGGCCCTCACGGTAAACTGTCCGCGGTTGGGATTTGGGAATATTTGAAGAGAACTGAGCTCATTAATTACTTCAGGATCATCATCATACGGGTAAGGTGCTATGGCACCGTTCAACGAACATGAATTGATATTTGCGAGGAACTGACTGTTCGTTTGAGCCCAGAATCCGGGATTCAAGGTAATGGAAGTCCCAGCTTCTAACACCAAATTGTTCGCGCTTGAACCCGTCATGGTTTGTGTGGATGATATGGTACTGCTGGCAATCCATCCTTTACCTCCACTTACTGCACCACTTAGCGAATAGCTGCTGGTGCAGTTAATGGTGAAGTAATGATACGTTGTTTTTCCATCAAGAATAGCTTCCACTTTATAAGTTCCGGAAGAAGCCCCCACGAAGGCATGATTGCCAAGGAAATTGTATCCGGAACCATAATTTTGTGTTGCTGTTGCAGTCCATGTGCGCAAGATCGTATTCGCTTGATTTCTAATTCGCACGGTGAGTAATTGACCGTTGAGAAAGTCTCGAAGGTAAACGCCTACATAAACCACCGATGTGGAACCAAAATGGTTGCGCACATTTGGTTCTTCGATATATCCCGCCTCATAGCCGTTGCAGTCTGAATATAAGGGAGTTGATGAATGTGTCATAACCCGGAGGATGGAGGTATCCCAATACGGAGTTTGATTGTCCCACCAGCTATTGTCAACTGTGGTATTACACGTGTTTGCATTGGTAAACCAAGGCTCTACAAATGAACAGTTGATACACTCTCTTGCCTCAAAATGAAGGTGAGGGTCGGAAGAGTTTCCACTGCTTCCTACTTTTCCAAGATACTCGCCTTGACTTATTGACTGACCGTTTGTAAATGCTGGAATGGAGCCATTCTTCATGTGTCCATACAGGGTTATTGAATTGTCTGGATGAATCAGTGCTACGAAGTTTCCATAGTGTCCGTAACCAGGGTAAGTTCCCATAATGTGGCCACTACCACCGCAGTTTTTATCAAAGTTTCCATCCTGAAAAAATAGTATTTCCCCGCTTGCAGCAGCCACTACATCTACGCTCCCGTCATATTGCATTTTCCATCTGAATGGATGTGGTACAATATCAACTCCATTGTGTCCATCATAATTACGTGCACTGCTACCTGTAGCACACATCCAGTCTTTCCGACCAGTGCCTGATTGCAAGTCGGCGTAATTCCAGATGGTGTAATAGTCACTCGCTCCAGGCAGGGAAGCATATTCTGATGACATGCGAAGAGGCCACTGCATAGTGCCTATGTTTTTTGGCGTAAAATCCCTTGGTTCCAGCAGATTATCGGCTTTTAGCTTTGCGTAACTTTCCTGGAGCAAAGGCATCATGACTGCATAATAGTCTTCATCGGTTACACATCTGAAATTTTCCGCATTCTCGGTTATGGTCATTGGTAAACCTTGATGGTCGTGGTAATGGTTTTGCCCATCTTGTTGATGGTTTGTATGGGCATCGTGGTTCTGTCCTGTACAGATACTTTGGCTAAGTGCAAGTGCAAAGCCCAGTATCAGACCTTTGGGTATTATCTTTTTCATGATTTCATGTTTTAGTTTGAATTCTGATTATTTGCCTTCAAGACTCTCAACACGTGCGCGCAACGCATCATTCTCAGTTTTGAGATTATCACTCAGTTGCTTCAATTCTATAATATAAAGTGCAAGCTCCTCCACTTTCTCTATTGTTAGTCTTTGCATTTCGCCAAGTTCTACCCCTTGGGCTGCTTCAAGTTCGGCCGCCGAAGGAATTCCCGGAAGGTGCTTTTGGGTCTTGATGAATTGGTCCATTTCTGCAATGCTCATCAACTTGTAATTTTCTTCAAATACATAGTCAGGCCAGTTGGCTTGTGCCTGCACCTTCACCTGTGTGGCGAGAACCTGACCTGCTACAGCGAGTTTGGCGCCAGAAACAGCTGTTGTTCCAATACCGATACTTCCATTTGAAGCAATGGTCATTCGGTCTGCACCACCTGTGCGCATTACCAGTTGGCCTGGTGAAATGGATTCGACTATAAAATTGTCGCCCGAGGTTCGTACACTTCCTTTGAGCACATCATCTTTCACAAAGCCAAGGCGAGATTCAGCTGTATTGAGAATACTACCGGTGCCTGGATTGGAAAGAGTGAGCAGGTATCCTCCAGGCAAGGCTGCTGTACCGGCGGTACCTGGTGACCCTGTTATTTTTGCAGAAGAACCACCCGCTGTAATGGCCGATTCAGCCAATTGAGTACCGCTCCATCTTGGTACACTACTGCTGGCAAGACTTCCTGAAATTTTAGGGTCAACCTCTGATGAGATGTATCCCGCCGTGGCGTGGTTGCCCCAGCTGTGAGCTTGATTCCATTGGGTTGAGTTGCCCCCGAGTGCAGCTATCGTGCCTGCGAATACGGCATTGCTGTTAATAGCACTCAGTGAAAAGGCTGCAGCACCAGTGGTGGTGCGAAGTTCGTAGTCTGTAGCACCAAAAAACATACCGGCATTGGGTGCTGCCGGGGAGCGGAAAGCATAATTGCCTGGCGCAACAAGTATATTGCTTCCTGTAGCAAACTGCAGGTTAGTGGTCATATTGCCATTGTCAGCATTGAATGCGAAAATGGGCGATGCTGCTCCATTGCGGAATTCATAGCGCACGTTGGTAGCATTGAAGAACAGTCCGTAATTCGGGTTTTGGGTAAACCTGAATGCATATTGGTTGGGACCGATGTTGATTGTTTGTGCATTGGATGTGGTTGACATGGTGCACAACAGAGAAATGGTAAGTACAGCTCCTGATACCAGTTTGACTGCATTTGGAATTCGAAGTTTTGTTTTCATGACTTTTGTCTTTGGATGTTTATGGGATCAAAACTCCATAAACAAACCGCCTAAAGCATGAAATATTGATTTACCGTACTTGATATTGATTAAGCGTATGCGAACAGCTTAATTTTAGGCAAACTTTCCGTCAACCATGGTTAGTTTTCGGTCAGCAAGTCTTGCCAATTCTTCATTGTGGGTCACAATTACGAAGGTCTGGTTCAGTTCTTCCCTGAGTTCAAAGAAGAGGTGGTGCAACTGAGAAGCGTTTTGTGAATCAAGATTTCCCGAAGGCTCGTCCGCAAATATTACCGATGGATTATTCATGAGTGCACGCGCCACAGCAACCCTTTGTTGCTCACCGCCTGATAGTTCGGATGGCTTGTGTTCCGCGCGCGATTCTAGTTTAAATCGTTTTAGTAAATCCATGGCCCGGCTTTCGGATTCTTTGCGGTTCTTCCCAGCTATAAAAGCAGGTATACAGAGGTTTTCCAATGCCGTGAACTCTGGGAGAAGGTAGTGAAACTGAAATATAAACCCAATTTCCTTGTTTCGGAAGGCGGCGAGTTGGTTGGCACTCAATGAAGAAACTTGTGTATTGGCAATTTTAAGATTGCCCGAATCGGCACGGTCCAAAGTGCCCAAAATTTGAAGGAGTGTAGTTTTCCCAGCCCCAGAAGCGCCTACAATGGAAATAATCTCACCACGTTTCACTTCCAGGTTCACGCCCTTCAATACCTGAAGGGTGCCATATGACTTTACAATTTCTCTGGCCAGAATCATCCGGGCACGAATATAGTGCTAAAGTGATAGCTCGGAAAATCGAAATACTGATAGAAATGCATCAGCCGTTTCTTCGTTTTTTTCTTGATGATCTTTTGCCAATGATTCTACCCACAACAACAAGGGCGAGAACAAAACCTACTACAAGTGCGAGCTGAAAAATGGGGGTTATGGCAAGGTGCATGGGCGTTAAGATTAAAAGGTTGACCGCTCCAATGTAGCAAACTTCTGGTAGAAATATTGATGATAAGCGAACCTTAAAAAAAAAATGGGAACCAATTGGCTCCCATTTTTATTGAATTTGTGATTGGCTATTAGCTGCAACCCATTACACCGAATCCGTCAACTTCTACGAATTCTATGTCATTGTCGTCGTCAAACCAGTCTTCGAATAGGTTTCCGGTTATTCCCCAGTATACCCCGTCAAATCCTATGCTGCCGCCGCTTACATTTAGGTTGCCTGATTTGCTGAAGTACAACCCTCCAGGATCCTGAAATGCAAGAACATATGCAAAACCATTTCCTTCGAGATCGTCTTCATCTTCTGTGTCCAGGTCCTCAAACCAATTCAGAATAGGATAGTTTCCACTGGCTTCGTTGTCGTAAACGATGTATACCGCAAATCCCTGGAAAATGTCAGAAAGATCTTCATCTTCATCAAATTCACCTGTAGTAAGTGCTTCAAAATCACCGGCTATTCCCATCACTACCGAAAGTCCGTCAAAATTCGGGCCTCCTACTCCAAAATCGAGGCCAAGTGCCTCATCAGATGCTGAAAAGCAAAAGGTGTAGTTGATGTCCAGCGTAGTATTTCCAGCCACTACAGATCCTCCTGTGTTGTTTCCTAAAGAACCTGGTCCAATGAACAGTATGCCTCCACCTTGAGGGGCGGGAGCAAAGTAAACCTGATCGCTGTTGCTGAAGTTCCAGGAAGGATTGGGGTCAGAAAATGAGAATGACTTATACTGTGACTTGGCCGTAAATACAACCACCTTATCCATGGTAGAATTGTAGATGCCAAGATCAGGAAGCCTGTTGCGCATCGAGCTGATGGCTTGCTGGTCTTCCTTGTTGCTTATAGCGCTAACCCCGCCGTTGCGCGCTTCAGATGGGGCGTTTTCGTAATCTTTGTCACACGAGGTGGCAGAGAAAAGCACCAATGCCGCCAGTGAGGCGGCAAAGATGTTATTAATGGTTTTTGATCTATTCATCGTTGGGTTAATTTGTTACCGTAAAGGTAAAAAATTAGAACAAGAAGCCTAAACGGATGGTTGGTATTACAACTGGCCCAATGTTGAAGCTGCTGCCGTTTGGAGTTTCCATGGTTTCGGAACCCTCAGCTGTAGATTCCATTACAGTGTCGAACATGGTGGTAAAGACCAATCCAAATCCCAATTCAGCACCTACATAAATATTGTCAGCAAAGTAATAATCAACACCTGATACAGCGGTCAAACCAAAAGAAAGACTTCCGTCTTTGGTGGTTCCTTCTTCTACATCCGTTCCAACCAGGAATTCACTTTTCTCAGTCATCGAAGCATATCCAATGCTAATAACCCCTCCATAGTATGGAGAGAGACGGTCTGTACCAGCCCAGTGTTTTTCCTTACCGACAGCTACGGAGATGTCAAAGTTGCTTGAAGCATCTTTTAGTTCTACATCTTCAGTGCCATTGAATTCCATTCTGATATCAGATGAGTTTCCAAAACCGAGGAATACTTCACCACGAAGCGCAGTATTGGCATCAGTGAATTTTCTGAATTTGATACCATTTATACCAATTGGGCTGCCGCCTAGAGGGGCAAACTGAAATTCGAGGTTCTTCTCACCACCAGTTTGTTTGTACACATCCTGGGCATTCATAGCCAGTGCCGATGTAAGGGCAAGAGCTGCAATAAACAGTTTTTTCATTTGATTGATTTTGTGGGTTAATACCCCGCGAAAGTCAAGAAAAGTGGGGTGGGTTTTTCGCATTCCATCACAAGATATTAACATTTCATTGTTTGTTATCCGTCTTGAATCCCCCGTCCAGCGCGGGCTGTAGCCCAATTGCTTTTGCATAACGACATTTTGTATTCGCTATTCATTGATTTATAACACTCAAATAATCATGGTGTTAGTTGTGAGAACTGAATTTTTCTTCTGAATATTTTGGAAGTTGAATGTGAAAATTGCCAGCTTGCACCGGGATTCATAGCCATTTGTGGAACCATTATTTTCGGATTGACTTTTTACTTTTCCTATACCTTGCTTGAGAAAATGAACCTTTCGAAATCGATTTTAGCATACGACCAATGAAGTTAACTGCCAACATTTTTATTCTCATTTCAGCAAGTTGCGCTTGTATTTGCGCGAGAACTGCTCCTACCTTAGTAAATTCAAAAATATCAATGCAACCCAGTGAAACCGTTTTAGCAGAATATGAAGGCAACGATCTTGGTTTGGTATTTACTGGTCGTAAGGCTGAAATTGCGGTATGGTCGCCGAGCGCCGCAAGGGTCAGAATGAATTTATTCGAATCCGATCTTGAAGGCAAGCCCTACAAGGTGATTGAGCTTATTATTGACTCTGCGGGGGTATGGCGCGCATCTTTAGACAGCATCGAATACGGAACTTACTATGCTTTTCAGGCTATGTTCAATGGCAAGTGGAGAGCAGAGGTGCCAGGTCCGTATGCAAAGGCAGTGGGGCGCAATGGTCTCCGCGGCCATATTATAGACCCTACCTTGCAGAATCCAGATGGCTGGAGTGACGATGTTTCACCCATGCTGAGTGCACCATCTGATATACTGTTGTACGAGCTCCATGTACGCGACTTTTCAATACATCCAGAATCGGGGATGAATCACAAGGGCAAATTTCTAGCCTTTACAGAAAGGAATACAAAAACATCTGATGGCACAATTACGGGTGTTGATCATCTCGTAGCATTGGGAGTTACTCATGTGCATCTGCTACCTGCTTTTGATTTTCTTTCTATAGATGAAGCCAAGCCCGAATTGGACCAGTACAATTGGGGCTATGACCCACAGAATTACAATGTGCCCGAAGGTAGCTATGCGAGCGATGCAAGTGATGGAACTGTGAGGATAAGAGAATTCAAAGCCATGGTGAAAGCGCTGCACGATGCAGGAATTAGGGTGGTGATGGATGTGGTATATAACCATACGGGTAGCGTAGATAATATGAGTTTTGAAGAATTGAACCCGAACTATTTTTACCGTGAGTGGCCCGACGGAAAGAGAAGCAATGCCAGTGGATGTGGAAACGAAGTAGCCTCAGAGCGCCCCATGGTGCGCAAGTTTATCATAGAATCTCTTGCTTATTGGATGCATGAATACCACATCGATGGCTTCCGCTTTGATCTGATGGCCATTCACGATATGGAAACAATGAGAGAGGTGGAGAAAACATTGAGAGAAATTAAAAGCGATGTTTTTATTTATGGTGAAGGGTGGACCGCTGATGAATCTCCACTCCCCGAAGAAATGCGAGCACTAAAGAAACACATAAACCATTTGCATGGCATAGCAGCCTTCAGCGATGATATTCGTGATGGTATTAAAGGGAGTTGGAATAAGCATGAATCAAAAGGATTTGTTGGTGGAGAAACTGACCTTCGGGAAAGTGTTAAATTTGGTATTGTAGGTGCTATTTGGCACCCACAAGTAGATTACAGCCTTGTGAACAACAGCAAGGAACCGTGGGCAGCTGAACCTGTGCAGTGTATTGGATACGTCTCATGCCACGATAACCATACCCTGCTCGATAAGCTCCAAATCTCCCATCCTGATGCATTGCCTGATGATTTGAAAAAGATGCATATCTTGAGCAATACCATTGTACTCACTTCACAGGCTGTGCCTTTTCTTCACGCAGGTGTGGAGTTCATGCGGAGCAAGGGTGGGGTTGAAAATAGCTATAAATCACCTGACGATGTGAACCAGATAGATTGGACACTGAAAGAATCCAATAAGGAAGTGTATGAATCGTATCTTGCGCTTGTGCAGCTCAGAAAAAAGCACCGCGCATTTAAAATGGGCAGCGCAGAAGAAGTGCGAAAAAGGATTCAGTTTATTGTTACAGAGCCCGCTTTGATCGCATATGCCATCAATGCAAGTGGGTTGGATGAATGGAAAGAAATCGTGGTGGTGTTTAATGGTGAAAAACAAAATGCAACCTTTCAAATAGAATCTCACCTTGATGATCCCAATCGCACACGAAAGTGGAAGGTGGCATGGTATGGCGATAAACCTGTGACTGACGACATGCAGTTTGCGGATAAAGTTGTAGTACCGGGATATGGCGCAGTAATTTTGTTTATTGACTAATCAAATCAAATAAGACCACTGCTACTGTGATAACTCAGAATTGCACTCTGTCGAATGAGGTCGTTCACATTGACTGGTTTTGTAAGGGTTCCTTTAACTGAAGGATTTCCGATTGCCATTTCAAGGTCCATTGGATCTATAGATGAAGTGACCAAAAAAATTTCCTTTTTCTGGGGAATTGATATTTGATCGATTGCAGCGATACATTCCCACCCTGTCATAATCGGCATATTTATATCTAGCATCACGATGGTTCCAGCTTCGCTAAATGTTGCAGAAGAAATATAACGACAAAAATCCTCACAACTTCGGAAAGTAAATACCTTATTGGAAAGCCCGTGCACAACAATAATCCTTTTATGTATTAGCAGGGTTATTTCGTCATCGTCAAGAAGTAGAAAGTCAGCCTTCATTCTTTATTTCAAGATCTATTCCATCTGTCTTCAAAGTAATACTTTTTATTAATTCATCAAGTTCTGAGGCAGCTTCAGCTATGAACTTGAATACCTTTTCCTGAGGCAGGTCAGCATCGTAGGAGCCTTCTCTTGCTACTTCTACAAGCGCCATAAGGCGTGCAAGTGGAGCCCTGAACAGGTGCGATTGTATCCATGCAATTTCGCGCAAGCTGGCATTTTGCTTTTCTATGGCTTGCAAGTAATTCTGGCTCTCAGTCACATCTTCGGAGAGTACCAGGCGGTATTCTTTTTTACTTTGAAATATGCCAGATGAGTGAATTTTAACCAAGATAATTTCCCCGTTCTTTCTCATGTGCTTAAATATGCCCATCTGTTTTAAGGAATAATCTCCTTGCCTCGCCGACAGTGCCTGGAGTAAGCGGGGAATCTCTTCTGCGGGTCTAATTTGCAGGATAGTCATAGACATAAACTCCTCCTTGCTATATCCGTATTGAATGGATGCAGCCTCATTCACATCAAGAAATTGCATGGTACTTACATCATACACCCACATGGGCTGTGGACTTCTCATGAAAAGATTCTTGTACTGCTGCTGCGACTCTTCTATCTCTATGGTTCTCTGTTTTCGCTCTATACCATAGAGTATACTCTTGTACAATGTTTGGGCCGTTAAGTCATCTTTTATTAGGTAATCTGATACACCTAAGGCCACAGATTTCCTTCCGAAATCAATATCCATGTACCCGGTAAGTACTATGACTGGGCAATTTCCTGCCAATGGTATGATGCTGTTTATTAGTTCCTCTCCACTTTTATCGGGTAGACTAAGATCCAGCAGTATGGTGGTGAAACCTTCGTGTTGAATGATGAATTCTTCAGCAGCCTTGAAAGTTGGTGCTTCAGTAATTTGTGCAGTTGGAAAAAACTCTTGGATGTACTCAGCGATTAGAATTCTATCGCCAGGATTGTCTTCTATGAGTAAAATTTGGTTCTCAATCGCATCGCTCAGCATGTTCAGCGCTGTAGGTTAGGAAGAGAGGAAGTCACGGTATAAAAATCTTCAATCGCCCAAATGGCGCGCATGAAATCATCAGCAAGGACAGGCTTTGTGATATAGCTGCTCGCTTGAGACCGGTATGACTTAAGAATGTCGGATTGTGATGATGAAGTGGTGAAGACAACCACTGGAATATACTTGTGTTTTTCGCTGCTCTTTATATGAGCAAGCACTTCAAATCCATTCTTTTTGGGAAGGTTTATATCCAATAAGATAAGGTCGGGTGTCCGGACATTCAAATATTGGTCCCGCTTCTCCACATAATTTATGGCTTCGGCGCCGTCGCGAACCACCGCCACATCATTCAAAAATCTAAAATCTTCAATGGCTTGAACAGTGAGAAAAATATCTCCCTCATTGTCCTCGACCAAGAGAATCTGTATTGATGAATGTGGCATTTGGTTAAAATTGGTTTACCTTTTGAAGTTGGGTTAAATGTACTAAATAGCAGCAAGATAAAAAATATTCCAGATACTGTTCACTTTTAGCATCGTGTCAACTTATGATTAAAATGAAAAATTAGAAAGCATAGAATATTATCGCCGCTGAGATTGCTATTACAAGTATCAACACCAAGGGAAAAATCACATTTAATAAAGATTTACCAAACCCAAAGGATTGGATCAATGCGGTGCCTTTTACAAGAATGAATAAACTCCAAAATCCAAGAATAATCTCCAAAATTCCCGAAGCAACAAGTGCAATTGACAGCGCAATATTGTCAATTTCAAGATTGCTCAGGAACAACTCCTCTCCGAAAATGGCGAATTTTATAAAGAAAAAGATCAAACTGCTGATAATGGGTATTTGGGACCAAGCGAGGACGGTTTTAAATGAACTGAATGTGGCTTTGCCACCTATCCATCTACCGCTTACCCAAAGTACCCAAGCCATAATATAGTTAAACACATAGCCTCCAACCATCCCGGTAATTACAGCAGCTGCAAGTAACCATAACAAATTCTGATTGTCGCCCATATTTTGACCTGAAGCGCTGTTCAAGGCATGTGCAATTCCCTGCATCATAAAGAGCACTCCAACATAACGCTCCGGCACATGCTTCAAAATGTATCGGTATACAGCCGTAGGAAAAATCCAAATGTGAAGCAGGATGTTAGCAGGCCTCACATCGGGTCCAGGTTCTTCTACCAGATCAAGCAAATTATCCATCTTCTTTTCTATGCTGACAATGATCGTAAATTTTTATGAAATTCAATTTTTATTATAGTTGCAAAAATGCTCAGGCCTTCAGCATTGAAGTATATATATTCACCGAATCTAAACCTCGATTTTTTGAAAATTCACGTTCGAACATATGCGTTACAGTTCAGCCATCCATTCAAGTTGGCTTCCGGAATTCGCACACACACTGATACGGTGCAGGTGGAGCTTATCCACCTTGGGGTAACAGGTTACGGCGAGGCATCATTGCCTCCCTACTTGAAGGAGAATGTGGAAACTGTGCTTGCATTTGCAGAAAAGATCGACCCTGATAAACTCATTCCTGTGGACGATTTGGGAGATGTTCTCTTTTACCTCGATGGTATCGATATTGGCAACAGTGCTGCAAAAGCAGCGTTCGATATTGCCTTGCACGACTTGCATTGCAAACTTTTAGGCATATCACTTTCCGATTATTTCGATATTCATCTTGCATCGACAATTAGCAGCTGTTTCACCATAGGCATATCGTCTGAAGCTGAGCTTATTGAAAAGCTCTCAATAGGCGCTGATTTCGATTTGATAAAACTCAAACTGGGTACACAAAATGATAAACTGCTTATCGACAGGTTTTTGAAGCACTCCGAAAAACCTTTTTTTGTGGATGTGAACCAAGGATGGACAGACCCTTCTTATGCCTTCGATATGGCTTCATACCTCAAGGAAAAAGGAGCGCTTTTTATTGAGCAGCCAATGCCAGTGAGTATGCGGGACGAAATGTCTTGGCTTTCCGAAGTATCGGAAATAGATATGGTGGCTGATGAGTCTGTACAAGGATTTAGCGACATTCCTGGAATTTTGGGTGTTTTCAGTGGAATCAATATTAAGCTTATGAAATGTGGTGGGCTGGCAGAGGCGTACCGCATGATTGACTTTGCACGATTTATGGGACTGAAAGTTGTGCTGGGATGTATGACGGAGAGTTCATGCGCCACCACGGCTGCAGCCCACCTGGCCCCTCTTGCCGACTATGTAGACCTGGACAGCCCACTGCTTATTTTGAACAATCCTTTCAGCGGTGCTTCATACAATGGTGGCAAAATATATCTACCGAAAGGCAATGGACACGGTGCATTGCCTGTAGCTACCTAAATATTCCCGTTCATGGTTTAGTCATTTTTCGGAGGAAATATGATGTAAGGCCTTCGGCAAACTTTACCTTAGTGCTTTAAATCTACAATGGATGAAATACCGACTATTTGGCCACAGCGGCCTACGTGTGTCTGAACTTTGTTTGGGCACCATGACATTTGGAACAGAGTGGGGTTGGGGTTCAGATTATGAAGTTAGCCGTGCTGTTTTTGATACGTATGCCAATGCGGGTGGTAATTTTATTGATACAGCCAATAGGTATACCGAGGGAAGCAGCGAAAAGTGGGTAGGTGATTTCATTAGATCAGACAGACATCATTTTGTGTTGGCAACCAAGTACACCCTACACGACCGATTGGGCGACCCAAATTTTGCCGGCTCACACCGCAAGAATATGATGCGTTCTGTGGACGAAAGTTTACAAAGACTAGGTACTGATTTTATAGACCTGCTCTGGGTTCACGCATGGGATTTCTATACTCCAGTAGAAGAAGTGATGAGAGGCCTCGATGATTTAATACGCAGTGGAAAAGTACACTACGTAGGTATCAGCGACACTCCTGCCTGGGTGGTGGCAAGGGCCAATACCATGGCAGAGCTAAAAGGATGGAGCCGCTTTGCTGGTCTTCAAGTCGAGTACAATTTACTGCAAAGAACTCCAGAGAGAGATCTCATTCCCATGGCCAATGAAATGGGACTTGCACTCACGCCCTGGGCTCCACTTGCCGGTGGGGCTCTTTCAGGTAAGTATATAAAAGGAGAAGATGGCAGGGTAAAACCCCAAAGTTCGCGCCGTGGTGAAAAGGCCAATGAAGTAGCAGCTCTGGTAATAAAGCTCTCGGGAGAAATGGGTTGCACTCCAGCCCAACTCGCCATTCGCTGGGCAATGCAAAAAGATTTTACAAGCATTCCGATTGTGGGGGCCAGGAGTGCAGCGCAACTCGCAGATACGCTTCAGGCGACCAACATTGTAATTCCTGATGCGGTCATGCATGCTCTTGATGATGCCACTGCCATTGAGCTCGGATTTCCCCACGACTTTCTCCGTGGTGATGATGTGAAGCGGGTGGTGTATGCGGGCACCTTCGATCAGATTGTGCCGTAAAGCATTGGCCCATGGTTTTGTACAAGTCATTCAACATAAGTATCACCCATTTGTTACCAACTAATATGAAGCAATACATTCTCCTCCCAGCGCTATTGGCATTCGCATCATGCAGCCCTGCACAATCTGAAAAAGACCTAAGTCTTACCCAAGAACCTGCCATTGAAGTGCCTTTAGAAAATGGTTTGAAAAAGGCCTACTTCGCAAGTGGCTGCTTTTGGTGTGTAGAAGCAATTTATGAAAGCATAGAAGGAGTGAAGGAATCTGTTTCCGGATACTCGGGGGGAAATACTTTGAACCCCACGTACGAGTCGAGCAATACCGGTCGCACTGGCCATGCCGAAGCAGTTGAAATACTATACGATCCAAATGTGGTGAGTTTTTCAACATTGGTAGATGTGTATTTTGGAACCCAGGATGTAACGCAAGTAAATGGTCAGGGGAATGACCGCGGCTCACAGTATCGATCCATCATTTTTTATCAGAATGAGGAAGAGAAAAAAATTATTGAAGAGAAAAAGGCTGCTATAGAGCAAAGCATTGGTGCGAAGGCAGCTGCCGAAATAATGCCTTTTCGCAAGTTTTGGGTGGGTGAAGATTACCATCAGAATTATGAAAAACTGCACCCCAATGATCCATATATTAGAGCAGTTTCTATTCCGCGACTTATGCGCTTCAAAGAAAAATTTCCTGAATTGCTCAAATCATCGAATCACTGAATCTCAGTATACACAGCAGTCATTCGCTATTTGCCGGAAGAAGAACGTTGTCGAAGCGCCTCAAATATCAGCACCGCAGCGGCATTGGAAACGTTCATAGAGTCTATTTTTCCATACATAGGAATAATAATTTGATGGTCGGCATGCTGAAGCCAAAAATCGCTGAGTCCCTGTGATTCTGACCCTAGCAGGAGTGCAGAATGATCTCTGAAATCGTGTGCGTGGTAAGGCTTGGTAGCGGTAAGCGCGGCAGCGAAAGTGTTGATTTTATTGTGCCTGCACCATTCGAGCGTTTCTTGATTGCTTGCTGCCGCCACAGGCACGGTAAATAGTGTTCCCACGCTAGATCGCACCACATTGGGATTGAAAAAGTCAGTAGCAGGATCACAAATAATTACTCCGCTCAAGCCTGCGGCATCTGCCGTGCGCAGCATAGCACCTATATTGCCTGGTTTTTCCACTTGCTCCAGAACAAGAAAAAGGGAAGGTTTATCCGGAGTCCCTTTTGGCAATTGATCGAGGCCCACAGCCTGCATTTTTGCAATTGCAAGCACACCTCCTGAGTCTTCTCGATATGCGAGTTTACCAAAGACCTCGGCAGTGACCAGAATTAATTCCGTTGCATCAAACGATATAGGATAAGCCCTGTCGGGAATGTGAATATTCTCACACAAATAAATACTCTCAATCTCATAACCTCCCTGTTGGGCCAAAGAAACTTCGCGAATACCTTCAATAACAAAAACACCGGAAAGCTTGCGCTCTCTGGGTTTCTCCAGTGCTATGATGGCCTTTATTCTTGGGTTTTTGATGCTCGATATCAGTAGCGTCATGTAGGGATATTGTGCGCCCAAGTTTAGTGAATTTTCAGTAACATTGCGGCCCATGATTCTGCGCAGCCCACAGCATTGGAAGGAGTACGAGTTGATAGATTCCGGCCATTTTGAAAAACTGGAGCGTTTTGGCGAACTCACCCTGATACGTCCTGAACCACAAGCCATCTGGAGTCCTTCACTTTCTGAAAAGGAATGGGGCAAGATGGCCCACGCCCGCTTTGTACGTGACTCTTCCAAATCAAGGATTCGCACCGGAGCGGAAGATGGGTGGAAGTACCTGCGCAAAGTGCCCCATAACTGGACCATAAACTATGGGCATAAAGGTGTTAAAATTGCCTTTAAGCTGGCATTTACAACTTTCGGTCATGTAGGTGTGTTTCCTGAACAGGCTGATAATTGGGACTTTATAGCACGTACTGTAAAGCAATGGCCCGATCCGGGAAACGTGCTCAACCTATTTGCATACACTGGTGGGGCAAGCCTTGCGGCAAAAGCAGCAGGTTGTGATGTAACCCACGTAGATTCTGTACGGAATATGATTGGATGGGCTGGCGACAATCAAGAATTAAGTCAGCTAAATGGTATACGCTGGGTGGTTGAAGATGCCTTGAAATTTGCCACGAGGGAAGCCCAACGTGGAAAAATTTACCGGGGTATTATTCTTGATCCCCCTGCATACGGACGGGGCCCTGCCGGGGAGAAGTGGGTGCTGGAAGAAGGACTGCCCGAATTGCTATCACATTGCGCAAAGCTTCTGGCCCCAACCAAATCTTTTTTTATTCTCAACCTTTATAGCATGGGACTTTCGGCAGTGGTAAGCGCCAACCTGGCAGGTTCATACTTTAAAACCAAGGAACTTGAGTTTGGTGAATTTGTCATCCCTGCCTCCGTTGGGCATATGCTCCCACTTGGTACCTTTGTACGCTTTACCCGACCTTGATGAAATATATAGCCGACACCCCTGGCACAGTTACAGATGTCCTCAGTAAAATACTTGAAGGAGCCAATAAAACCACCATTAAGCAATACCTGAAATTTGGTAGGGTGCGCCTAAATGGAGTGATGGTAAAGGTGGGTGACACCCCGATTTCTAAAGGTGCAGTTGTAGAGATTGTAAAACTCACCAAGGAGAGAAGGCGCAAGGCTGACTTCCATATTGTTTGGGAAGACAAAGACTTGGTGGTGGTTGTAAAGCCATCAGGCGTGCTCTCGGCAGGAGAGGGAATTACCCGGGCTGCCACCATGCACAAGATGGTGCAGGAGTATGTGAAGGAGGAATCGCGCGGAAGGAAAAGCGCTTTCGTGGTGCACCGTCTCGACAAGGAAGTGACCGGACTCATGCTCTTTGCCAAGTCTGAAGCTGTGCAGGAAAAGCTAAAGGACAACTGGGCGCGATACACAAAGAAATACCTGGCGCTTACTGAGGCCAAACCGCCCCGTGAGCATGGTACCATTGATACCTGGCTTGCAGAGTTCAAGCAAACCATGCATGTAGTAAATGCAGATGTGCGTGGCGCAGTGCGCGCCATAAGCCATTACCGATATGTGCGGCCCGAAGGGAAGTACCATCTCGTAGAGGTGACCCTGGAAACAGGAAAGAAAAATCAGGTACGTGTACACCTCGCTCACATAGGTTGCCACATTGTGGGCGATAGAAAGTATGGAGCTGATGATAGCATAAACAGAAAGGTGCGCCTCCTTTCTCAGAGCCTTGAAATAAGCCACCCCGATGGTGGGAAAGCCTTGAAATGGGAAATTCAACCTGATTCAGGATTTCTGAATCCAGATAAAGAGGCACGCAAAGCGAGAAATAATACCTAGCGCTCCACTTCCTTCAAGTCTTAATTTGTTCCAAGGTTTTTATCGCCAATAGCAAGAGCTCCCATTAGCCAATCAGCTTTAATGTGGTTCATTAATTTCCACTACCTGGGTCGGCAATTTTCAATTGTTGAGGGTGTAGTTCACTACAATCTCAGTATTGAGAAGCTTTGAGATTGGGCAGTTTTTCTCTGCGTCACGCACAAGTGTTTCAAACTCCGAGTCTTCAACTCCATCTACACTTGCATTCAGGGTAAGTTCTGAACGGGTAACGGCACCATTCAGCAGGGTAATTTCACATTTGGTTTCCAGTTTTTCAGGATTGTACCCGGCTGCACTTAGATTGAAACTAAGCTTCATGGTGAAGCAGCCTGCATGTGCCGCAGCGATAAGTTCTTCCGGATTTGTACCTGCACCTTCTTCAAACCGTGAGAGGTAAGAGTACGGAGTTTTGCTCAGTACTTTACTCTGCGTACTCAGATGGCCTTTGCCTTCTTTGCCGGTGCCATTCCACACAGCGGTTGCATTTCTTTTCATTGTTATATGTTTTAAGATTTGTCTTCGGTCAGTAAAGATACCTGATTTCTCTGTCTGCAAGGACTGCAATTGTCAAGACATAGAACATTTTGCGGAATCAATATATTTTAGAAAACGCATCTTTGCTTTCAAATTTATTGAAATGAATACCATTCTTGGATCAGGTGGAGCCATTGGAGTGCCCTTGGCAAAAGCGTTAAGTACATACACGGATCAAATTAGACTTGTAAGCCGAAACCCGAAGAAGGTGAATCCAACGGATCAGCTACTGCCTGCTGATTTTAGCAAGGCTGATGAGATACGAAAAGCAGTAGCGGGTAGCGAAATATGCTACGTTACTGTGGGTTTTCCATACAGCGCAAAAATGTGGAAAACCTTGTGGCCTCCCTTTATGAAAACGGTAATTGAAGCCTGCGAAGTGGAGGGAAGCAAGTTGGTGTTTCTGGACAACATTTACGCACTACCTGCAGATGCCTTAAATCCTATTACCGAGCAGGGGGCACTGAATCCTCAAAGTAAGAAAGGAGCCGTAAGAGCCGAGGTGGACAGGATGATTCTCAATGCATCTGAGAGAGGGAAAATTAAGACCATCATTGCGCGTGCTCCTGATTTTTTCGGCCCTGTGGGGCAAACGAGTATGCTCATGATTTTGGTACACGACAACTTGAAAAAGGGAAAAGCTGCACAGTGGATGTGCAATGCGGATATGATACACAGCTTTGGTTATGCGCCTGAGCTTGCCAAAGGCACGGCAATGCTGGCCAATAATGATGATTGCTATAATCAAATTTGGAATTTGCCAGTCACCAACCAGGTATTAACTGGCAGAGAATGGGCAAAGCTTTTTGCTGAAGAAATGGGTGTAAACCATAAATTGTCTGTGCTGCCTGCCTGGTTGATAAGAACGGTAGGCCTATTTGTTCCTGTTATGGGTGAGTTGCACGAAATGCTCTACCAATTCGATCGGCCTTATTTCTTTGACTCATCAAAATTCAATACACGTTTTGGATATCATCCAATCTCCAATACGGATGCAGTAAAAGCCACACTAAAAGCGCTTTCAGGGAATGCTTGAACTTGATTTATATTTATCTGATCATGGTTATGCTTCCTGCCCTTTCTACAGGATCTTTCACAATTAGACCTACCAGCGGTCTTACACGCAATGTGTAGACATACACTCCTTCAGGACTGAAATATTCGCTGTCATTAAAGCTGCCATTCCACACGGTTTCGGGTGCTGTTGATTCGAATACAAGATTGCCCCACCTGTTGAAGATCAGAAGCTCATATTCCGAAGTCTCACAGTTTACCATAGGTTTGAAGGTATCATTTATCCCATCGCCGTTTGGTGTGAACGCATTGGGAATAAAAATATCGCACTCACATTGCTCTATGACCACAGAGTAGTTTACTTCTTTTGCGCCGCATGGTCCCTCGTATATGGCCGAATAAATTCCTGATTCATCTACTTGTATACTATTGTCGTACGCTCCGGTTTCCCACACGAGGGTGTAAGCATCACTCTGCGTCCATCCAATTACAACTGGGCCACTTTCCAAACAGGATATAAACTCCAATTGGTGGGCGGGAACTTCCGCCCCAGCTACGAAATTTACATCTACCGTGCGGGTGATTGTTTGGCATAAGGTGCTTATTTCTACAGAATATACTCCATATGTGTAAACGAAGATCTCAGGGTCAATTGCCCCGGTACTCCATAGATAGCTTTGCGCAGATGAAATTTCAGCGCTAATTTGAATTCCAACTCCAGGGCAGATTTCGAGATTTTCTTCCCACGGAAGTTCAATAGATTCTGAAATGATATTTACGGTAGCAGTAGCAGCGGCAGTCGTTCCTTCTGAATCAATTACACTAACAGTGTAGACTTCAGTAAATTCAGGACTTACGAAGTAAGGTCCTGGGCCTGTTCCAATTGGAGGAGACCATTGGTATTGAAAAGGGCCTTGTCCGCCTGCCACAACGGCTTCCATCACTGCTGACTGCCCTGGGCAGATAGACTGCCCTTGCAATGTCACTGTGAGAATTAAACATTCACTCAGCGTAATTTCATCGGTAAATGTACCACAACTTCCTTGGATGGTTACAGCGTATGTTCCTGGTTGATTTACGGTAATAGATGGACTCGTTGCGCCAGTATTCCAACTATAGCCCAAGGCATCATCATTTGTGGCATTGAGTACCAAAGGTGGTGCGCATAGCTGTGCGTCATCACCCAGGTTGATGCTGAGATTTTCTGATATTACGGTAATGATGGCAGTTGCTGTGGCTTGGGTTCCAAGGTCATCAGTGACGGTTACGGTGTACGAAGTGGTTGATGCCGGCGCTATATTCACCGAAGCACTATTGCCCACATTTGGCGACCAGCTATACGTGTATGGCCCCAGCCCGCCCTGGGCAAAAGCATCTAACACGGCAGTTTCTCCAAGGCAAATTTCTTGGTTGGAAAGTGTGACGCTGAGAGGTCCCACACATTCTGATATCAATATTTCATCTTCATATGTTCCACATTGACCAGTTACTTCCACAGAATAACTTCCAGGTTGTTGCACAGTGATCGTGGGGGAAGTTGCACCTGTATTCCATAAATATGCTTGTGCAAAAGTAGTGGTGGCATCCAGAATAACTGGGGGATTGCATAGGTCTTGGTCGGGCCCCAAACCTGTGAATACTTCCTCTGAAATAACTGTAATATTCGCGGTGGCAAATGCCGTGGTACCCGTTGCATCTGTTACAGTTACTGTATATTGGGCACCTGGGGGGACAACAATTACGCTGTAAGGTCCCGCACCAAATCCAATGCTAGGACTCCAGGAAAAACTAAAGGGAGGGGTACCTCCAGACACTACTGCTTCCAGGATTGCCTCCTCACCAATGCATACAGTCTGATCAGCCAATGTAATTTCGAGTTCTGTGCTACATGGCTCAATGGTAACCTCTGTGGAAGCTTGTCCGCAATCTGATGATATGCTCACTGAATATGTGCCTGCAACAGTAACTTGAATTGTTTGAGTTGTTTCACCAGAACTCCACATGTAGCTATTGTAACCTGGACCAGCATCCAAGGTAATGGAGTTGGCATCGCATAGACTCAAAGATGGCACTGCAGTAATGCTCACTCCTGGCTCAGTTTCATTCAGCGGTTGGCAGCAAGAAGCAGGTTGATCGAGATTCTGAACCCCGCACCAGCACCCGTATTGGGTTTTCAGAAACAGCAATTCACCACCAAACTCAGAAAGAAAATAATCAATCACCTGCTCCGCAGTATTGGCACCTCCCTGATAGGTGTTGTTCTCGCAGGTATAACACCCAATTATTCCTCCGTTGTTTCCCGCTTCAATCTGAAAACCAAAATAATCTACCAGAGGACTTAGCAGTGTGACAGGAGGATAGTTAAGCACCTCCACTGTCGCATTTGGCGGACCGGTAATATTGGTAATAAGAATTCCTGAGCAGTGGTCATTTCCCTGTTGAAAGGGTTCATAACCAGCATAAAGTACTTCGGTGACATTGCCCGCAAAAGTACCTGTAAATGTTACACTCACGGGTTCATAAGAAGCAATGCCAATTTTGAGATTGGGAATGTTCTGATTGATATCTATAATCAGAGGACCGCCATCGTAGTTTGAGAAAATTGCCACATTGCCTGCAGGAGAACAGTCCTGTGCCTGAGAGAATGATGCGATGACAGTGAGAAAAGCAAATAAGTATGTTTTGATAAAATTCATTCTATTTATTGTATTCATACCGAACTTTCAAAGGTACTTGACATAACCCCCCAATCAAAGTTTGGTTTAAACTTTTTACAGGAAATAAAGGACTCATGGATTGAAATCTTATGATATTAAAAGACCCAGATTCACTCAACTACAATATTTTTAGAAATTTGATACCCTTCCTCATCCACTATGAGTAGCATGTATTCACCGGGTTCCATGATTGCATCCATGTGGTGCAAGCTTTGGGTGGAGCCAAGGTAATTGTTGTTGATATGCCAGTACAATATTGCCTCTGCTCTTCGGTGAGCAGCCTTGAAAACCACGCTTTCCTTCACACCATTTACCTCCCTCGGAATAAAAACTTTTGACGTTTCACGGGGATATATAAGTTGCATTGGATTTTCGTTTACATCTGGTTGACATCCATTTTCCCAGGGTGGAAGGATCCTATAGCTGGGGTTATTTTTTTTGTAAAACCACTCTTGCAGTGGAGGAAGTACAAACCACTGGACTTTTTGCATTTTGTTTGACGCACAGCAATCGGTAGTAACCCTTTTGGTGCCATCAGGGTTCATGTGTATCCACCGGCAATAGGTACATGCTTGGGTTTCAAGGGCAGATTTGGGGACTAAACGGTAATCCTTGTCTTTGCAGCGGTCTGAGGCAAGCATTCCGCTTGATGCACAAATGTCAGCCATGGTCAAGGCATCTTGTGGAGGTTCGAACCAGGGAGATGAAGGCAGCGCATTAAAGGCCCGAAAGAGGAGAGGGGCTGCTGCGTTGATTCCCGTGATGCCAGGACGGCCCTCTCCAGTGGCATTTCCCACCCATACAGCAACTACGTATTGTCGGTTGTAGCCTACTGCCCACGCGTCTCTGAAACCATAACTCGTTCCTGTTTTCCAGGCAATTCGATCAGCACCCGCATACGCATCCCAGTTTGCTTCTTCCTCAGGGCGGTTCACCTCTGAGAGTGCCTCCGTGACACACCATGCAGCTCCTTGTTCTATTGGCCACTCCGATATATTTTTTATTGTATCCCCTCCTGCATAATGAACAGGTTGGAGTGAATGAATACCAGAGCCCCACTGGGTTTGGGCAGCTATATTTCGGTAAGCCGATGCAAGGTCCCACAGGGTGCATTCAGCCCCACCAAGTATTAAGCTTAGTCCGTAGTGCGAAGGATGCTTTGTGATGGTGGAAAATCCCATACGGTTCAAATCCTGATGGAATACAGGTACCCCATAAGTCCGTAACATCCTCACCGCCGGAATATTGAGAGACCTTGCAAGTGCAATATTCGCGGGAACAGCACCCCCATAGGTTTCATCATAGTTTTTAGGAGCAAAGCCTGCATACTGTGTTGGGATGTCGGCTACCAATTCTCCAGGTGTAATAATGCCCTTGCCCACCATTTGCCCATAGAGAAAGGGCTTCAGTATGCTCCCCGAACTTCTGGGGGCCAATACCATATCGTTGGCAATGTTTTTGGCGAAAGGCTCATTGCTGGCATTGCCTACATAGGCTGCAACTTCTCCGGTCTCTACATCAACAACAAGAAGAGCGGCATTGTGTATAAAGTTTCTCGAAAGCACTTCTACATGCATGTTCACAAGTTCCGACATGGTTCTCTGAAGGTTGCCGGAAATGGTAGAGACAATGTGTCTGCCTTCCAATTCTGAACCTACAGTACTTGCAAGCAGGTGGGTTGCATCTTGTGGGATGGAAATAGGTGACCCTGGAAGTGGTTCTTGGTGGGAGAGATTTAGCGTGAGTTCGTCGATGGTTCCATTCTTATAAAGTCGTTCTAGAAGAAGATTTCTTTTTTTAAGCAATTGTTTGGGATTGCGCCCTGGATAAATCAATCCCGGGGCATTTGGCAAAACAGCCAGGACGGCACTCTCAGCCCAAGTGAGTTCATAAGCGGGTCTTGCAAAGTATCGCCATGCTGCTGCATCGAGCCCTACCACGTTGCCTCCAAATGGCGCATGCGAAACATAAAGCTTAAGAATCTCTTTCTTGCTATACCGAAACTCGGCACGTGTTGCCCAAGCCATTTCAATAATTTTCTGAAAGGCGCTGCGATTGTGGTTTTGCCTGCTCATGCGCATGAGTTGCATGGTGATGGTGCTTGCGCCGCTTACTGTAGTGCCGGCCAGAATATTTTGTCTCGATGCCCTAAAGAGGGCTGGCAGGCTTAACCCTGAATGTTGGTAAAAGCGGTGGTCTTCGTAAGCCAGAATGCACGCGGTAAACCTTGCGGGAACTGAGTCGCATTGTGGAAATCTCCACTGCCCATCGGCGGCAATTCTGGCTCCGATCAATTGCCCATCTTTATCCCAAAGTACTGTGCTGGATGGGGAATGGAATAAATCGCTGGGCAGACTAAACATCCACCACGCAAGGAGCAGCAGTGCAAGGCTTCCAACAACTGCAATGCGGGGTCTTCTGAGTTTTTCTATTTTCAATGCAGCATTGTTTATGCCTTTTATTTAATCACTTCAACCCATCTACCCGGTTCCGTAGCCATGATGGATTCGTCGTACATGGCGTAACACAATGTTGCGGGTAGGTAGTACCTACCTGCATAGTTCGCGTTGAGCCGTACCTTGTACACCACGGCTTTATTCCGGGCCAACCCGAAGTAGCTCATCACCCTGTCGTCGCGCACATCTTGATAGGTTGGTGTGGAAGTTTCCTCAGCATTTTCTTCAAGGCGGTGATTCAATATTTCCCAGCCGGAAGGAAACACCTGCACGAGCGCCATCTCACTGAGGTTGCCCCTGCTTCCAATATTGTAAACCTTCACTTCAGCAATAAAATCTGTTCCTGCTTTCAGCCGCGCAGGGTCTATTTCTTTAAAATTAGCATCTGTGTATTTTACTTCCATTTTTATGTGTTGTGATTTTCGCTCTTCTTTACCAGCAATGGGTTGCCCGGTTATCATAAGCTTGGCAAACAAGGCTTGCGAACCATTGTTTTGAAGTGTGAAAGTACCATTGGCATTGCTCGCTTTGAGCGTGTGAGATGATATGGGCTTTCCAGTTGCTATGTCTATCGTGTTCGCACCCTCATTCAGTTTCGCTTTTAAGCCAGTTGATGTCGGTTTTCCGCCGAAAAATGTTGAAAGAGCGCACAAACTCATGGCTGTAGTTTGGGTGCTGTAGGGCTCACTGCTCCCTATGCTGCCCGCTATTTTCTTTGCAATGAAAGCAGCATCGCTATTCATCCCAAGCTTCTGCATTGCGAGAAGAACAAACGCCTCATCGCGCAAGTCACTGCCATAGGTGTGTTCCAATTCAGTATATGGAGAAATGGTCTTTGGTGCAGTTGCAATAAGTTTTTTAGCAGCTTCTGATTGACCTGCTTCGGCATAGGCAAGTGCCAGGATCCACTTGGCACTGCCATCCATATCGCTTCGGTCTCTCAGCAGGTTCATTGCGCCCAGGTCAGGTTTGGCAGCCCTGGCCAAGGTGAATAATCGGTAGGCCTGTGCACGCTGACTCCAGCTTTGATCCCTTTCAGTGCTGGTGTTCCACCTGCGGGCTGCATCTGCCTGAAAGCGAAGCCAGGATTGTTTCAAACCAGCAGGGAGTGCATATCCTTTGGCTTCAGCTTCGAGAATGAAATGCCCGGAATACGTAGTGCCCCAGTCGCTATAATAATTTCTTCCCGGCCAGTAAGCCAGTCCACCACTGCTTATCTGATAGGCCCTGAGCCGCTTCAATGTTTCCTTGATGTGGTGGTCTACCTGGGCTTGTTTTTCAGCATTGAGTTGGGTGAGTTGGCTGAGGTATAGCTGAGGAAATGCAGCCGATGTTATTTGTTCTACGCATCCATGAGGGTACTGAATTAGATAACTGAGCCTACTTTCAAGATTCAGAGAAGGCATATTCGAAATCTCGAGCACCGCCTTATTGGTGCCTTCCATTCCAAAGCGCTCAAAGTTCTTTTGCCATTTCTCTCCGGGTTGCAGCATTTTCTCTTCAGATGTGGTGTAGGGTGGGTTAGGACTGCGTACGTCGATTTCAATTTCATGCACTGATTTTTCAGCGCCGCTAGTAGCTTCTATGGTAAGCTTTGCCACCCCAATTTTTTCGGCGGTTTCAAGTTCAAATTGGACCATACTTTCGCCGGTGCGTTCAAAACTGACCGACCTACTTGTGGTACCACTGTTTTTGAAAAGGGATGTTGTGGTCACTTTTATCTGCACATTTTTTACATGGTCTTCCATGGCAAACACATTTACCGGAAGGCTCACTTTTTCGCCTGGTCCGAGCACCCTGGGCAGGGTTCCAAGTACCATGAGGGGGGAGCGTACTGGTATGGATTTCTCGGCACTGCCCCAGGCTTCATTTTGTCCTGCCACTACCATTACCCGAACTGAACCCACATAGTTGGGTACTTGTATTTTATGGGTCGCGCCCTTGCCCTTCGAAAGAGTAAATGGACCCATGTATCGAACCATTGGAATAAATCTCATGGCTTTTTGCTTTGATGGGTCCAGGGCTTCATCATCACCCCCTATGCTTAGAAGGGTGCCAATGTTTTGCCCAAAAGCGCCAATCACCAAATCGAACATATCCCATGTTTTAACCCCTAATGCTTCAGGGGCATAAAATTGGTCCCATGGATTTGGAGTTTTAAAGCGGGTAAGGTCCAACAGACCTTCGTCCACTACAGCCAGGGTATAGGTCATGGCTTTGCCATTCGCCTCGCTCACTTTTATCTCTGCGATAGTCTCCGGCCTCAGCACACTTGGGCTGGCAATAACAGGCTCTAGCTTTGTGTTCAGATCTTCGATGCTAAGCGGGATTACACCAAACATTCTGATGGGGCGGTCATTTTCTGTCTGAGCGTGTGGCTGAATGAGCGCGATGTGCGCAAATACATTGGGTGTCATTTCAGCTGTAACGGCCAATTCAACATGCGTTTCACCCGCTTTTGTTTCTACCCACCGTTTCTCAATGATTCTGGTTCCGTTTTCGATGCATACAAGGGCCCGTCCATTTGATGGGGATGGAAAAGTGAGTTTTATGGTTTCGCCTACATTGTACTTTTGCTTGTCGCTGCTGAAACCGAGTATCGTAGAGGCTTCACTCTCCACCCTGTTGGCCCGCATCCAGTAGGGCCAATCGAAGTAGACAAACTGGGCTGAAGAATGGCCGCTTACAAGGTCTCTGGCAACAATGAGATAACTGCCCCAATCGTTCTTTTCTATCCTCAGGGAGTAACTGCCCTTCCCTTCGTTCATTTTGGCTTTTTCAGTCTTTACCTTGTAGTAGGAGCTGCTGTTCAGGAAGTTAAAGTTCTCTCCATCATACCGGTCATACCACCATCGGTTATTAATGCGGTATACGCTAACTTCCAGCTCGCTGCGGTTTATCTGTTTGCCAAGAGGGTCTACAGTTACGAGATCTATCTGGTGGGCCTGGTCGGTTTCGAGGGCGCCGCCCCACATTTTGCCTTCAGGTATGCGAATTCCAGTAAATGATTTGTATGGTGCATAGTTCACGCTGGTGTAGTCAACAGAAAAATTACCTCCTGGCTCAAATACTTTGGTGAAAAAGCTCAGTTTCATCATGCCCGGGGCTTTTTCGGCCTTGTTTTTCAGGTTTACTTTTATGGCAGCTTTCCCGTTGGCGTCGAGGCCGCCTTCATACACTACTTCTTCGCTTCCGGCACCCGTGTATTCCAGGCTGTTGTCGAAATGATACCCTGTCCATTTGTCGAACTTGGTTTTGGTGGATGTCATGCGCATTTCTACTTTGGCAGTAAGGCCAGAAGCTATTGCACCATGCAACCAACGCGCTTCGAGAGAAGTGTTAAGTTCATCTGCGGATGTAATGACTTTCGACCCAAATTCGAAATCGATTTTGAGTCTGTTGGGTTTCACAGTTTCTATTTTCAAACTTTTGGAATAGGAGCGGTTGCCTACGTGAAAAGTTGCTGTGTAGTCACCCGTTGGGGCATCTGCATCTGTGCTTGAGCGAAAATCGTAGAATCCGTTCACCGATTCGCTGCGTGTAAACTTCTGCACCACTTGCCCATTGGGGTTGCGAAGTTCAAAGTTTACGGGATGATTTTCCGGTAGTAGTTTATCCCGATCCTCCATCACAAAGTTAAGGTAGAGTGAATCGCCGGGACGCCAAACGCCTCGCTCTCCGTAGATATAGCCTTTCACCCCATCTTGTACATTGGCCCCCGCCACCTCAAATTTCGAAAGCGACAGGCTGCTGGCAGGATCTACCTTGAGCCATGTTTTACGGTTGCCAACTGTAGCAACTGCAACGAAAGGTTTGCCGGGTATTTTGAGCGCAGCAAAGCCTTCATTGTTGCTTTTGGCAGTGCCCATAGATTGCTGCTGAAAATCAAAGACTTCAACCTGGGCACCTACAACTGGTAGTGCTGTGCTAAGGTCAGTTACAACAAGCAGCATTTGCCCGTCTCCACCCATTTTGGCCATAAGGCCCATATCAGTAGCCATAAAGGTGCGCTCCACCCTTTGCCTGTACCCGCCATAGTAGGCTGCATGGCAGGGATTGTCTCGGTTGTCCCAATCCCACTCGCTGAAGTCGTAGTAATCATCTACAAAATAATAAGGGTCTAGATTTCCATCGGCTGTTCCTTGTTGAAATTGCGTTTCAGTAGATGCAACATTTCCTGTAAGGCAAGCTCCAGCAATGGATTGCTCATCTCCACATGGATAGCAGGCATACTCTGGCCTGAATCTGATTTGAACCTTATAGAATGCTCCGGGGTCGGGCGCAATGATCTCTGCAAGATTCACATAGTACCTCTGCCATGATTGAATATTTCCCCGCGATGCAGCCCTTAGGTCTATGTGTCGCTTGTAGATATGCCTTCCTATTTGGTTCAAGTAGGTATTGTTGCTATTCAGATCATATTCCTGCAGGTATTGGAGAATATTGTTTGTGAATACCTTGGTGATGTACACATCTACTGCACGGAGCGATACTGCTTCGAATGGTATGATGAGCCCCTGACTCACAGGCATGATGGACTTGTCGCCAACCATACGAACGGCTGGTTTGTCTTGTTCAAAGCTGAGCACAGTGCTAAAATGTTGTGGCATCATCTTGCCTGCAGTATTTTTTATGGACTCAAGTACCGTTAGCAAGCGGCTGCCATTTACCTGCCCATCGGGAAATACCTCGACCACATGACCTGATATGGTGAATGTGAGCCCGTTGACGCCTTCTATGTTTATTATGCTGCCTAGCTTTTGCTCGGCTATTGGGTCGGAGAAATAAATTTCAATTGATTGTTGGGGCTGGCTTTTTGATTTTGTGCTCGTAACGCTAAAATCGCCCAATGCCGGAATGGCTACCACCATCCTGCCCTTGTCTGATGTGCCAATGCCAGCACCATCCCAGGATATAACTACAGAATCTGCACTTTCACTTCTCACAGCATTCTCCACTTCAAAAGTTAATTGTTGTGGTGTTTGTTCAGAAAAGGTCATGTTAAGTTTGCGTTTGCCTTGAGCAGCTTCAAACACAGACTTAATAAGTGATGATTCTACCCGATCCGCACAGGTTATGATTCCTGTAATTTTCACCCTGGTCAGGTCATTGTAGTCGTATGCCTGTGGGCCGTCAGTGTAAACTGACAATTGCTGTCCAATGGTTTGAAAACTGAATTGGAATGTACGGTGCCCATCAGGCACATCCATGATTTTTCCAAGTAATAAGCTGGCAGTGTAATGGGTATTTCCTGCAAGTGGTTCATCGGGAGTGAACACCAGCGTGTATTCATTTGCCAGGTGGGTATGGCCTACAGTATGTGGTTGCAAGGAAATGATGTCTTCAGGAAGTACGCCTGAAAAAGGCTGCGCAAGTTGAATTGTAATGGGTTGATATGCAGATATCAATCCCGCTGTGTATCCACTGATGTATGCACCAAAAGCAGGGTCTACAACCACAGGCTTTGCAGGCTTATCGCTCGTACATGCAGTTAGCAGGAGCAAGGATGAAATGATCAGGAAGTGCTTCATGTATGTAGGCTTAATTGGTGGTTCGAAATACTGAAAGTAAGCGATGAAGATATGCACTGCCTTCACAGGAATTGAGAGCCGTTGAAAACTCCTGAAAAATCAATGTTCACTGCCTGAGATAACAGAAGAAGCACAGCGGCTATTGCAGTTGTTTTGCCTGTTTGAATAATTTAACTTATTGAGATTCAGATTTGAAAAATTATTCAGACTTTGATTTTTAACTTGTTGGGAGCACTTTCGTCAAATGCGTAATGCATAGCAAGCAATGGAGTAACTTTGTCCACAGACAATCACACAATGGTCTAATGCGTGTTAGACATTTTTCATTCAGTATACTTCTGCTACTTTTTGCCATTCTCCCTAGTGTGATTCAGGCGCAGGGACCTGATGAAGATTATTATTCAAGAAATCAGGACCACTTTGCCATCACGGATGGCCTGTACCAAAGCATTGATGACTTTATAAATGGCAAGCCAATAGGCAATGCCATCTACTCTGTGACTTCTGTGGGCAACGGAGGGAAAAAGGTGCATATGAACAACGATGCTGGCGTGTATCAGGCGGTGCTTCTTGTATATGACGGTATAGTGTATGCGGGCACTCCCATGTCGAAAAGGCAGCGCTTTATGCCTTTTAAAGGTTCTGCTTCCGACCGGTATCGCTACCTCGTCACCAGTCCCACACGCCTAGCCAATAAGGGAGAGATTATAATCAAGTATGATTATGTAATCTTCGACAATGTGTACAAGGACATCAAAGCCCTCAGCCCCGAGAAGGTGGGTGCTTTCTTTGCAGATTACCCCGATCAGTATGTGAGGTGGCAATTTGCCCGCCACCGGGACATGCGTCTTTTCGATTCCCTTATGGAAGATATAAACGCATCTCTATCTGGTGAGTTGGGTTCCAAATAACTTTTGCTAATAATTCGGGTATTTTTTATGTATGCTAAAGTTAATAGCTATCTTGCGGATGTAATTAAAGCCAAATATTTTTAGGTTTAAATTATTATAAATATTCTGTTATACAGATATTTATGTTTTCTAATAGAACAATCACTTTAGATAATTCCTATGTCCGTAATCACCCATCTTGATCTGGACACTTTTTTTGTTTCTGTAGAGCGGCTTATGGACAGCCGTCTCAATGGCAAGCCCATTCTCATAGGTGGTATTACCGATCGCGGGGTGGTGGCATCCTGCAGCTACGAGGCGCGCTCCTTTGGAATACACTCGGCCATGCCTATGCGTCAGGCCCGGGAGCTCTGTCCTGAGGCCATAGTGATACGGGGCAACTCTTCAAACTACTCTAAATATTCTGACCTGGTAACCGACATTATCCGCGACCGGGTACCTCTTTTCGAGAAAACATCCATCGATGAGTTTTATGTTGACCTTACCGGTATGGATAAGTTTTTCGGGAGTTTGAAGCTGGCAGGCGAGCTGCGCCAAACCATCATGCGCGAATCGGGATTGCCTATATCGTTTGGTCTTTCGGTAAATAAAACGGTGAGCAAGGTGGCTACTGGCGAGGCAAAGCCCAACAATCAGCTGTACGTACCTGAGGGTACTGAGAAGCCTTTCTTGGCACCTCTTTCGGTGAAAAAAATCCCTATGGTAGGCGACAAAACGTACCAAACCCTCTGCAACCTTGGCGTGAAGAGAATAGGGGTGATTCAAGAGATGCCTTTGGAAATGATGGAAAAAACCCTTGGGAAGAACGGGGGGCTTATCTGGCGTAAGGCCAACGGTATCGATTCATCGCCTGTGGTGCCTTTCAACGAACGCAAGAGCATATCTACGGAGCGCACCTTCGACCGTGATACTACCGATGTGCAAAAGCTGCAAAGCATTCTCGTTGCGATGGGGGAAAACCTGGCTTTTCAGTTGCGCCGGGGCAAGAAGCTTACCGCCTGCATCACCGTGAAGGTGAGATACAGCGATTTTGACACACGCACCCTGCAAGCCCGTGTGCCATATACCGCCGCTGACCATGTCATCATTCCCCGGGTGAAGGAGATGTTTAGCAAACTGTACAATCGCCGTCTGCTGGTAAGGCTCATAGGCGTACGGTTCAGCCATTTGGTAGGAGGTGGGCATCAGATCAATCTTTTTGACGATGCGGAAGAAATGATCAACCTCTACCAGGCGCTGGACAGGGTGAGGATACGCTTTGGTGACCGCGCCGTGATACGCGCTGCAGGAATTGAAGCAAGAACCATAGGAAGAAGCAACCCCTTTGACGGGAGTGCCCCTATGTTGCTGGCCAACAGGAGGCAATAGCACTTAATGATGCAAGCCGCACTCTTTCTTGCCGCTTAACTCCCACCACCATCGCCCAGCCCTGAAATCTTCATTGGGTTTGATGGCACGGGTGCAAGGGGCGCAACCTATACTTACAAATCCTTTGTCGTGCAGGGAGTTGTATGGTATATCGTGTTTCGCAATTTCAGTTTTCAAATCTTCCCATGTCCAATCTATAATAGGGTGAACCTTAATGACTTTATTGGTCTGATCATATTCTGAAATGTCAAGTTTCTTCCTGTTCGGCGATTGACCAGCCCTCAAACCGGTAATCCAAATATCGGCACCTTGAAGGGCGCGGGTGAGTGGCTCAACTTTGCGAATGTAACAGCACTCCTTTCTGTTTTCAACTGAATCGTAAAAGCTGAACTTGCCCTTCTCATTTTCCAGCTTTTCTACAGCATCCTTGTTGGGATAGTATATTTCAATGGTTTTGCCATAGCGCGCTTCTGTTGCTTCCAGTACCTTATAGGTTTCATCAAACATGCGCCAGGTATCCAGTGTAAACACGCGTATGGGTAGGTTGTGGGTGTAAATACAATGCGTGATTACCTGGTCCTCCATTCCCAAACTTGTGGAGAAAGTCACGTGCTTAAATTTTTCTGTAAGAACACGCAGGAAGGCTGGCAAATTAAGACTTCTTGAGTTTTCTATTAGGTGGTTATCACTGCTGCTCATAAGTTCAATAAGGGGTGATGACTAATCGTTTAATTGGTTGAGTTGCTGAGGTATTTCCACAGATGCTGACACATTATCGGTATTCCATAAACTACTGAATAATAAATGTCCGGCAATCATTATTAAAAGTATTGCTGCAATAAAGGCTGTACCTCTAAGCAATCGCTCAATTGGGGACAGGTTTCGTTTTTTTCTATAGGCCAGGGTCGCTTCATTGAGCACTTTGATCTTGGCATCAATGTTACCTTCTACAGTATTTCTTATGGCCGCCAGATTGTGTACAATTGTGTCGAGATCATCGGGTAGGGCGCTGCCAATAATCTCCTTGAGTCTCTTTGCCAAGGTTGGTGACTTTCCGTTGGTGGAGATTCCTATTTTCACATGGCCTTTCCTCACTACAGAACCCAAATAGAAGTCACAGAGCCCAGGCTTGTCGGCAAAATTTGAGAGTATTCCTGCTTTGCGCGTTATTACCCGGATTTCTTCACTCATTGTTGGGTCGTCAATGGCACAAATTACCAGATCGATGTTTTGAAGGTGAGATGGGTTGAATGCATCTTTAATCAGCTCAATATTTCTATACTCTGCTGCAATATTCTCAACATCACCTGAGAACTCCTTCGCCACCAACCTTATTTTCGTGCGGGGTGAGTTCAAAAGCACCGCATCGAGTTTCTCTTTGCCTACTTTTCCCCCACCCACAACGAGCAGGTGAAGCGCGTGAAGCTTCATAAATACCGGAAAGAGCGGATTCTGGTTCTCTGCGTTGCTATTCATTTGCGTCGTCGTTTTCAAGGCTGGGTTGTAGTCCCATTTCAGACTTTATTCTTTCAAGCAACTCAATTGCATTTACTTCATCCGCAATTTCAGGGGTCTTGAATCTCAGCTTTACCACTTCACCTATTACTATGACTGCAGGTGCTACAATTCCATTCTCTTTTACTTTTGCTTCTATGTCACTTATTTTTCCGGTCACGGTGCGCTCCGAAGTCAATGAACCATTGCTAATTACAGCAACTGATTCATTGGCGCGGCCTGCATTCTTAAATATTTCTGCAATTTCTCCCAGCTTGCCAAGACCCATAAGAATCACCACTGTAGCATTCGTTTTCGCTGCATTCTGAATTTCCGGATTCAGGCTACTATCACTTTGGGTGGCAGTAAGCACCCAAAAGCTATTTGCAACACCACGGTGTGTTACCGGTATCCCTGCAAGGGCAGGCACCGATATGGAGCTAGAAATTCCTGGAATCACCGCTGTTGGAATATTAAACCCTTCCGCGAATTGTATCTCTTCCATGCCACGCCCGAATACAAAAGAATCACCTCCCTTAAGGCGCACGACATGACCATGTGTGAATGCAAAATCCACCAGCAAGGCGTTGATCTGCTCTTGCGTATATGCTTTTGTACCTTTTCTTTTTCCTACGAATAGTTTGATGGCACCTTCTTGCGCAAAGTCGAGTAAATCGGGGTTTACAAGGGCATCGTAAAGCAATACATCTGCCTGCTTGATGGCATTCATACCCTTCACTGATATGAGTTCAGGGTCGCCGGGTCCGGCACCTACCAAGGTTATTTTGGGTTCTTTGTACCGTTTCATATTTTGCTGTTTTGCTTGGTTGCAGTAATTGATTTTACATTGTTGATGAACTGCACTGATTCTGTGATATACCTTTTGGCAAAAGCAGGCTCAGGCTTGTGTTGGTTGATCTGAAGGATGAATTCTTTGAATGTGTCAAAGCCATTCACTTTTGCTGAAGCATATAGATGGGAGTCGAAATCATTGATGATCCCATGGTGGGTATTGCATCGTATCTCGTTCTTAAGCAGCAATGCTTTGGCGGTGCTGATGCAAGCAGCGTAGGCATGGTAAATGGCATCGCCTTGATATCCCGATTCCAATGACTGTTTTGCCCATTCCAGTTTTTCATCTGCGTCGAAGATGAGGGTGCTTATGAGGTCTATCATTACTCCTGCACATTCTCCCACACCAATGGCGGTTTTGAAATTTTCACTTTGTCCCCAATCTACGAGCTCCTCTGTCTTAACTTCGGTAGTATCGGCAAGGGGTTTGAGCATTAGATAGAAGTAATTTTTCTCCTTCCTGTCATAGTATTCGTGAAAAGATTCATCTCCATCTCTTTGAGATTCAAAGTCATTGAGCAAGCAGCGAATTACATCGAGCACCCGCTTACTGGGCACTTTTATAACTTTTTCGGAAATACGTCCGTGACCGCTACCCAACACACCGCCGCCCAGGAGCACCTGTAAGGCTGGCGCAGTATGTTCGCCAACTTTCATGCTGCTTCCGTGAAAGCCTATGTGGGCCAAGCCGTGTTGGCCACAAGAGTTCATGCAGCCGCTGATTTTAATTTTAATGTCGCGATTGTGAAGCAATTCTGGATACTCATCTCGAATTGCATCCTCAATAACACGTGCTACCAGCGTGCTGTTCGAGATTCCGAGGTTGCACGTATCCGTACCAGGGCATGATGTTACATCGGCCACGGAGTTGTATCCTGCAGTACCCAAGTCTATGGCTTCTACAGCGCGGTATAAGGGTTCAAGGTGCTCAGCTTTTATAAATTTGAGAAGTACGCTCTGATCTATGGTGAAACGCATATCGTCTGCGGCATAGAGTGCCACAATGTCGGAAAGCAGCCTGGCCTGATCGGTGCTAAAGTTGCCCAATTTCACCTTCAAGAATGCTGCAAAATAGCCCTGCTGTTTTTGTGCCACTACATTGGTGCGAAGCCAGGTTTTGAAGGGTGCATCCTTGGCAGATTCAATGATGGCTTCAAGTGAAGTGGAATCCTTCAGATCAGGCATGGAGAGGGATTCGTAGGTGTGGGCGTAATCTTCTGAATGTTTGTATTGCACTGCTTTCATTTCTGCTTTTAGCAGCTCCATGAATGCTTCAATTCCCAGGGCAGCGATCAGGTATTTAATCCGGGCTTTGTGTCGGCTGTTGCGCTCACCATGTCTATCAAATACGCGAAGGGCTGCCTCTGTGAATGGGATAATCTCTTCAGCTGGTAGAAATTCGTAGGCTGTTTGGGCAAGAAAAGGTTGGGCACCAAGGCCTCCACCTACCAGTACTTTAAAACCTTTGGTTTCAACACCATTTGCCACCTGCGTTCTGGCAATAAACCCAAAGTCGTGCATAAAGGTGAAGGCATCATCTTCTTCATTTGAAGAGAAGGCAATCTTTACCTTTCGGCCCATTTCCTGTCCAAATGGCTTTCGCAAAAAGTACCTGAAAAGGAGATCAGCATAGGGTGAAACGTCGAATGCTTCCTTCGGATCTACCCCTGCAAGCGCACTAGCGGTCACGTTTCGCACAGTGTTTCCACATGCTTCGCGCAATGTCACATCATCTTTTTCAAGTTCAGCCCACAACTCCGGAGTGTGGTCCAGGCTCACATAATGAATTTGTATGTCCTGCCTGGTTGTAATGTGCAGGTTTCCGGTGCTGAAAGTGTCGCAAACCGCAGCCGTGCGAAGCAACTTCTTTCTGTTGATCTGACCAAATGGAAATTTGATTCGGATCATTTGTACTCCTGGTTGTCGCTGCCCATAGATACCTCGGGCCAATCTCAGTGCGCGGAATTTCTCCTCATCCACCTTCCCATCGCGGAATGCACGTATTTTTTCACCCAATTCAATGATGTCTTTCTGTACAATTGGATTTTCAATCTCAGAGATGAAGCTCTTCATTTTGTAAATGATTGTGTTTGTGATTGTCAGGCAAATAAAAAAGCCTTTCGGTTCTACGGAAAGGCTTTGGCAAGGTTATACGAACGAGAGTCACCTTCAACCACTTCCGTGCAGGGCAATGCAACAACAAGAAAAACACATTGAGCAGCTATTGATTCTCATAATTTTAAGCAAAAAAAAACCCTTCAGTTGGGGCCGAAGGGTGTAGTTGATTATTTGTATTTTATATCAATTCACCCAACCGCCATTTTCTTGGCAGCAACAACACATACAAATGCCGGTGTTAGGGATAGTTGAATTCGTTTTCACAGCTGCGAAATACGGGAGTATTTTCGAACTTTTCAAGTATTTGGGAGTGAAAAATATTCTTTTGCCACATAATCAGACAGTTAGAATTTTATTCATTCTTAAACCTGACGTGTTCAATGAAGTGTTTCTTATTCCTGGAGCCATCGGGCGAGTTTTACAACTGCGCTCCTGGGACTAAAACGCACGCTATTTGCCATGATGTAGTTCAAGGTACCGTGTATTGCAACAGCTTTTCCCTGCATCATGGAGTTGTATCCATATTGTGCAACTTCAGCCGATGTAGGCAGTTTTTTGCCGTTTACCAGTTTACTGTCTTCCATATCGGCGGCAGCCTGAAACCCGCTTTCAGTAGCTCCAGGGCAAAGCGCCGTGACTGTAACACCTGTTCCGGTCAGCTCATTGCCAATGGCCTCGCTGAAATGGAGCACATAGGCTTTGGTAGCGAAATAAACTGCCATTGTCGGGCCGGGTTGAAATGCGGCTGTAGATGCCACATTCATGATGCGGCCTTCCTTTCTGCTTATCATATCGGGAATAAATAGGCGGCACAGGTGCGTAAGGGCTGTGATATTTAGGTTGATCATTTGCAACTGTTTCTCCCAGTTGCTTTCTGCAAACATGCCGAAATCCCCAAAACCAGCATTGTTAATGAGGTAATTGATGGTCACATTATTGGTTTTGCACCATTCATACACTTCACTTCCAGCGCCCATAGCACTCAGATCCTTTGCAAGAATATGCACCTTTACTCCATGCTCCTGTGATAAGGCAGTAGAGATATCCTGAAGTTTATTTTTGCTCCTCGCCACCAATAAAACATCGGTATTGTTTTTTGCAAAGGTGCGCGCCAATTCAAGTCCTATACCTGATGATGCACCTGTGATGAGGGCTGTCTTATTTGAGTTCATGAATGTTTACGTGCTTAGGTTTGTTTATACTAAAACCCGCTTATTTTGAAGATGTTTAAAGAAGGCATTGAATGCAAAGCTAATGGATACCGGTAAGTACCGATACCTGAAGGGGTTAATGCAAGACCATATATTGGCTTTTTGTATCTGGAATTTGTACTTTCGGTCCGTTTCCAAAATAAGTAGAATGAGCACTAATATTGCACAAAGGATGTTGCAAGGATTCATAAGCATCATCTTCACATGTGGGTGCTTTTCAGTAGTTTCATCCCAAACCTTTAATGACCCTTTCCGTGAAGATTGTATTGTAAACGCATCTTTGCCTACACATCAATCAGGGTCAACGCCTTTTTATGATTACATCCATACCCAGTCACAGATAGAGAAACACACAGTAAAGTATACGTTCGATGGCAGACCTGCCAGCACCGGCAATAGCTTTATGGATATCTATCTACGCCCTGCACCATTGCTACAGAATGGGAGCATTTTGAAACGTCCGTTGGTATTTATTCTTCACGGTGGGGATGGGTCAAGACAGGAAGCAGGTATTTCGAACCAGGCAAGAAGATACGCGCAGAGAGGATACATAGCCGTTGTTCCCGACTATAGGGCAGGAAAGGATCCGGTGTACGGTGATGCCCTTTGCCGTGATTCAATGCAGGTTACTCTTACACTACAGCATTCTGTCGTAGATGTGCGAGGGTCTATTCGTAAATTTATCTCCATGGCCAGAGAGAACCAGCAACTTGCCGCAATTGCTGATACATCTTCAATCTTTCTTATTGGTTTTAGCTGGGGTGCAGCTACTGCATACAGTGTTGCAGTTTCAATAGATGATGAATGGAGATTGGAAGGTCAAATTGTTACGGGTGTTAACTACTTCGCTGATGCAGATCAGTCGGTTATTTCTACCCTTGACTTTTATGAGAGCCTCGATGGCCTCGACGTGAATGGCTCGTGCACTGCACTCGACAAATCATTTATAAAAGGTGTGAGCTGTTCCGCCATGCCAACTTTGAACCTGGGAATGGTAGACGAGTCGGATACAATTCCCTTGATGCTTTACCACGGCACTTGCGATCCACTTGCACCATTTTATAAAACTACAAGCAGGCAATTGCTCATCAATGCTGTCAATGCACAGCTTTCCACAGAAGGGATACCAATTCCCAATTCGGAATTTTCTCCATATTACCCATGCAGCGAGCCACAGTATAACTACACCTTTTATGGTTCACAAGCAGTGTATGAATATATAAGAGACGTGCTTCATCCTGTTGGCAGTATTCCATTCCTCACGAGAATATTCAGGGTGTGCGGCGGTCAGCACGGAATAGAAAATGAGCATGCCGAATTTGAAAGAACCATATTTTTCAGAGATATTCTCAATGCAGAACTTGGGCGTTCGGAGAGCATATCATTGGATTTTACACTCTCCCTTCCGGAAAATGCAAATTTTTCGGGGACCAAAGAGTACTTTAACTGCTTTTACCAAGCATCTTCTAATGTTTGGCCCGGGAGAAACCAGTTTTGTAAATCATGTTCTACCGATCCCTACAAGCACAACGCAAAGTCCCGTTGTCCCTATTACGACGCTGCTCAATCCATTGATAGCCCAGACCGTTACATGTCCAAGCCCGTGAGTTATTGCGCTGATCTTGGCGGTCAAGCCGCCAGCACCATTGAGTTGAATCAATATCAGACTGAAGCTGAAACAATCGAATTGTATGACATTTCAGGTCGATTACTTCGGAAGGGTAGGATTCAGGGATACACGCATGAAGCAGAATTACAATTTCTACGCAATTCGGGACTCAGTAGTGGAATTTATGTGGTTAGGTATGGGGGAATTTCCCGAAAGGTGGGTTTATTTCTGTAATTAAATACCGCTGTAAATCCAGTAGGGGCGATACTTTCAGCAGATAATGAAAGAAATTGTTGATAATACCAATAAGTGCATTACCTTTGCACCCGTCTGCACAGAAGGCCTAGGCGGCCCGGGATGCAGGTTTATTAATTGCACCGGGACCTAAACACTTCAAAACTCTAAGCAGACTTCGATACACCCGGGTAGGGTTGCTCCGCTTTCCAAACACACATGAAATCATTTGATGAATCGGGTCTGAACCCCGAAATCCTGAAGGCCATTGCCGATATGGGATTTACAACTCCAACGCCTGTGCAGGCGCAAACCTTACCAATACTCCTATCAGGCGATGATGACCTCGTTGCGCTGGCCCAAACCGGAACAGGCAAAACAGCTGCCTTCGGGTTGCCAATGCTTAACAGGGTGGAACAGAAGAACAAGGATACGCAGGCGTTGATTCTATGCCCAACGCGTGAACTATGCCTTCAGATAACCAATGATCTTACTTCTTATGCGAAGTACATGCCGCAGGTGAATATTACTGCCATATACGGCGGTGCGCCAATAGGCGTGCAGGCTAGGCAACTTTCTAAGGGAAGTCAAATTGTGGTAGGTACTCCCGGTCGTGTTGTAGACATGATCTCGCGAGGAGCGCTTATCATCGACAGGGTGAATTGCTTTGTACTGGATGAAGCAGATGAAATGCTCAACATGGGATTTAAGGATGACCTGGAAACCATTTTTGAGTACATGCCAGCTGAAAAGAATACCTGGCTTTTCTCTGCTACCATGCCACCCAGGGTGGATGGAATAGCCCGTCGCTTTATGAAAGATGCGAAGAGGGTGAGCCTGGGTAAGCGAAATGAAGGAGCTTCTACCATCAACCATGAATACTATATGGTTCATGCGAAGGACAGATTCGAAGCCCTGAGCCGTATGCTTGACCTTCACTCTGAGTTCTACGGCGTAATTTTTTGCCGTACCAGAATAGAAACCACAGAAATAGCACAGAAACTGGCCCGTAGGGGATATCCTGCACAGGCGCTAAACGGCGATTTGTCGCAACAGCAAAGAGATAAAGTAATGGGTGATTTCAGAAATGGAACCCTGCGTATGTTGGTGGCTACGGATGTTGCTGCACGGGGATTGGATGTTGATGATCTCACACACGTGATAAACTACATACTTCCTGATGATCTTGAAGTGTACGTTCACCGAAGTGGTAGGACTGGAAGAGCAGGTAAAAGCGGAACCTGTATATCTATTGTGCACAGCCGTGAGGGTGGAAAAATACGCGATTTGGAGCGTACAGTTGGCAAACCCTTTGAACTTAAGAAAGTACCAAGTGCATCGGAAATCGGCCAGCATCATGTGATCAAAGATACCAAGGAACTGCTTGAGGCCGACACCAAGAAAAAGTCACTAGGCACGCTGCCAACCGAAGTTTATATGTTGTTTGAAGGACTTGATAGGGATCAGATTATTGAGCAGTGGCTCATGTGGAGCTACTTCAGAAATGTAAAGTCGGATACCAACAACGATGATATAAACCTGGAGCCAGGCAGAGGCGGCGCCCGCAGAGAAATGGACAACAATCGTTCACACCGCGATAGAGACTCTGCACGCCCAAGGTTGAAGTACGGAGAGGAAAGGCCGAGGAGAAATGACCGCAATGACCGCGGTGATAGGAATGACCGTTATGAGCGTAATGACCGCAATGATCGCGGAGATAGGGGGGAACAGCGCAGCGAAAGGGCCCCAAGGCCCACTGCTGCGGGTTTCACTGACCTCGAAATCAATATAGGTCGCACCCACAACTTGAAGCCCAACAAATTGATGGGCATTATCAACGATATTACAGGTGACACTTCTATACAATTTGGTAGAATTGACATTTTCGGCGATAAGACCTCAATAGGTGTTGATTCCAAAAGGGCCAAAGAAATAATTCAAGCCATGGATGGTATGCAGTTTGGTAGCAAGAGACTGAAAGTGAACGTTAAAGAAAAGAACGATCCTTTTGGTGATGGCTACCGACCTTTCCCAAAAGCTGGAAACAAAAGAAGATAAGAAGTTACAGCTTACATCATCCTTGTTAATCTAGGGCTTTGCCGCCCGCAATGCATCGAGGTTATAGTAGAATCCGGACCGAACAAGTCCGGATTTTTTTTTCTGGAATTTTCTGCTACCAACAATCCAGGCACCCTGAAACAATATTATTTATTCACATCCAGAATTTTCCAATTTCGTGACCAAATATTCCATACATTTGATACTAACATGCACGTTTAGTTTTAGAAGCCAATAGTTTAGAACAACCAATTCTATTATTATGGATGCTAAAATGAATGCACTATTTACAGTGCTCACTCTTGTGATATACTCGCAGGTATTTGGTCAATTTCAAGACCAGAGTCAATATCTCAATATAAATTCTTCAGTAGCCACAACCTACAATGGCAATGGACTTAGTTTTTATGACTTTAATCAGGATGGCATTGACGATATTACCATAGCGCGGGGTAACCTGGAACCTGTTTTTCTAATCAACGACGGTGTAAACCTTGTTCCAGCTCCTTTCAGTATTCCAAATGTGGATTCTAAACAAATCATGATGATCATGTGGGTGGACTATGACAACGATGGTGACCTTGATGTGTTCATCACTAAAATGTTTGGTCCTGTTGAATTATGGAAGAATGACGGATCCTTCAATTTTACTTTATCGACCGCAGCAGCAGGTTTGTCGCTGCTTGAAAGATACCATACTGGCGCAGCATTTTGCGATTATGACCACGATGGAGATTTGGATCTTTATGTTGCAAAGTTCTATCACCCAAATATTGGAATTTCTCCTACAAACGCATCCGTATTTTATCTTAACGATGGAGATGGAACCTTTACTGAATTTACAGTTCAAGCAGGGATATTTGTACCCCAGCGTCCGATTTTTCAGCCTGTTTTTCTCGATTATAACAATGATGGATGGGAAGACCTATACCTTATTACAGATAGGATATTTGTAGTAAATGAACTCTTTTTAAACAACAAGGACGGAACCTTTACCAATGTGACTCAGCAGAGTGGGGCAGGGCTTATGATTTGCTCTATGTCTGGAACCGTGGGAGATTATGACAACGACAATGACCTGGACGTTTTTATAACGAACAATCCAGCGGTTGGTAGCAAACTGTTAGAAAATAATGGTGATTCTACTTTTACAGAAGTGGCTTCACAAATGGGTGTGAACATTCATCAGGTAGGGTGGGGAGCACTTTGGTTGGATTATGACAATGACTCCTGGCAGGATTTGTTCGTTTCTTTTACAGGTGGCCATCCAGGCTATATTGGCAACCATTTGCACAAAAACAATGAAGGCGTAGACTTCACGAATGTGAGTTACGAAATGGGTATCTTGAATGAAGTTACCGAAACTTTTGTATGCGCTATGGGCGATATAAACAACGATGGATACTACGACATTCTCCTTAACCCAAAGGAGGGCTATGTGCCAAAGCTGTATAAAAGTATTACAGGTGCAAATCACTATTTGAGCGTAAGCCTTCAAGGAGTAGAATCGAATAAACAAGGTGTAGGAACCTGGATAAGGGCCTATGCAGGAGGCAATGAATATGTGCGGTTTACTTTGTGCGGGGAGAATCTAATTGGTCAGAATTCAAGCAAGTACATTTTTGGACTCGGGCAGCTGGATGTGGTTGATTCACTTGTGGTAGATTGGAATATGGGCACCCATGATGTGTATTACAATGTTGCGGTGAATCAGCATATGAATATTGTGGAAGGACTCAGTTTTTATAGCAACATGTACCCTCAATTGAGTCAGCTATATTTATGTCCGGGTCAGTCAGTTACTCTCTCTCTACCAGACTTGGAGAATGTGACGTGGAGTAATGGTGAATCCGGCGCTGAAACACAAGTCACAGAACCAGGATGGTATTGGGCCAGCATTACTACGTCTTCGGGCCATACTACCCAAACCCAGCATGTATTGGTTGAGTTCGCCCCTGAGGTACCCATCGATGTGATTTTTAGCAATGAAAGTTGCTATGGCTTCAATGATGGATCCATTGAATTGGTCTGCCCTGAAAATACCATACAGAGCGTAGAATGGGCTACCGGTGACACGTTGAATATAATTTCATCTTTAGCTCCGGGTGCCTACACCTTTGAATTGACAGATGTGCATGGCTGTGTACATTGGGGCGGCGCGTTTATTGAACCAGCGCAGCAAATCATTACTTTGGTCAATACCACTCCAGCATTGTGCTTTGGTGATAGTACAGGGACGGCGCAGATCATTATTTTCGGCGGAGCATTTCCCCATGTTATAGACTGGCAAGGGCATGAGGCTCAATCTCTGGTTGCCGGAGCGTACAGCGTTGTGGTCATTGATGCAAACGGGTGTGAAGTGATAACTTCTTATACAGTGGGAGAGCCAGAAATTTTATCAGCAGAAATAGATGCAGAAGATGTTGGAATATCTGGTCCTGCAGGATCAGCATCGGTAGTCGCTTCTGGTGGTACTCCACCCTATTACTATGAGTGGAGTAGCGGCATAGCAAATGGAAACCAGGTGAGTGGGCTGCCCGTGGGTATTCATTTGCTCACTGTTACTGACGACAATGCCTGTTCTTTTACTATAGAATTCCAAATCCTGGACGTGACGGGAATTTTTGATACAGCAGCCAGAAGTTGTTTTGTATTTCCCAACCCGGTAGTCGATAAATTGATTATTAGTAATTGCAACTTGCCTCCCATATTTTCATATTCGATCTATGACATTACTGGATCTCTTAAGGCATATGAATCAGTGCACTACCTTCCAGATGGCATTTCGGTGCAGTGGCTGCAGCCTGGAATATACAGTTTACGAATTCACAAAGATGATGCCCTGGGAAATGTCACTTTCGTAAAATCCGATTATTAATTATTTAGATTTAATTCGGTAGGTGGATTTTCAACAATCGCATTTCGTGTAGCGCGCTTTACTATTTTGATCGTGTGCTCGGATGGAGAGTATTGCAGCCAACGCTTACAGGTAGAACCCAGCCAGTCAGGCCTTGTTTTACCAGCATCATTGAGCCAGTTACCTACACTGTTCTGAACATAGGCCGAGCTGTCATCTTTTAGCGGTTCGAGAAGCTGCTCTGCTATTTCGGGTCTTTTCTTCAAGGTGTCGATATGCTTGCACCAAACACCTCTCGGACGGGTTGCTTCGGTGGCAAATCTTCTGATGTTCTCATCCGGATGCAATGCCCACAATGAGAGAATTCTTAACGATTCAACTACATTCCCTGAGATAGATGGCCTCGCAGCCATCCAGGCCATTTCCCGAACTCCAAAGTGGGCATCCGATGCAAATGGTTTTATGGCTTTGAGTTTTTCTGATAAATCGAGCCCATCGGAGTGACTCACCACAGCAACAGCCCAGCAACGAACCATATCTGAAGTATGGGTGCTCATTTCATTCCATGCCTGTTCAGCAAATCCTGTTGCAGCCTTCCTGCTCAGCCAGGCCGCAATGGCATCAATAACCTTTGGAGCAGTTCTTTGCTTGAGTTGGTGCACAATGGTGTTGGCTTCCGGAAAATGATAGGCCAATCCCATGCTTTTTAGAACGGTGTTCAGTAATTTGAGCTGATCGATCGCAAGCCACTCGCTGAGGTTCACAGTCTGTATCTGTCCCGACTCCAAATGTTTGAGCACATCGCTTGGCACCAACGAAGGACTGGCAGCCCCTTTTCGGGAGTTTAAATTGTGCGCTTGCTGGTTCATTTGAAATCAAATATAACATTTGCAACAAGCAGTTACAGTCAGCAACTCCAATTATAATTTCATGTTAAGAATGTTTGTACTTATGAGAAGATACTTTAAAAAAAGCATCACTGCCTTTGCAGGTGCATCGGAGCCAATTGTATGCAGTGGGTGTGGGTTGGGTGAAACAAAAAATCCCGGATCAACCGGGATTTTTGAATTTGGACTTGTGACTCCGCAGGGATTCGAACCCCGAACCTTCGCATCCGTAGTGCGATGCTCTATCCAGTTAAGCTACGGAGCCATTCCGTGGAAACGGACGGCAAAAGTAGTATTATTTTAGTAAAAACCATCTACAGATTTTATTTAAGTGCAAGCTGGATGATTGTAATTCAGCATCATTTATTTAGGTTCCGCATGGCTTGGGCCATATGTCTGGCATCATGCGCCACAATAAATTGAAACACATCTCCAAGGGGCAGCTTGATGAGCTTGGATATTGAGATAGGCACATGCAATTTTTGGAGGTTTACATACTGTGCATTTCTCAACTGAAGGAGCAATACTTCTTGCTGGCGGATAAATTCTGCAATGACCGAAGGAGCATTTAAATTCCTTGAGGGTGTATGTGGTTTTGTTGCTTTTATTTTGCCACGATTTTGTGGCTCCATCATATAAGTAAAGTATTGACCGAACCTGCTGTTTTTAAACGTTGGTTGCGGGATTTCATGGGCTTTGGACTTCATTGCGTTCTCTATGGCAGGTAAGTAATAATTGCCGTAGGTATTTAGGTGTTCTATACATTGGGCAATGCTCCAGCCCCCTGATGCAGAACTTTTAAGCAACACATCAGGTGGGAGGTTTTGAATCGTTTTAATGGTAAGGTGAATGTGCTGTTCGACCATAGATTCGAGGCTATTTAGTAGCACAGAGGTATCGGTCGAAATTCTTTTAGCAAAAAAAGCTTTCATAACTGTGAATTTTTAGTCGTTTCAATTTGCAACAGACCTGATTTTGCTTCCTTAAATAACAATGTTTAGATCAAGCCAGACTTAATCGAAGTCCACTGCAAAGGTGCTGTGCATGGAGAAAGCGAATATTGGTAAAAACCAAGATTTTCAGAACTGAACCCGGTTCAGCAGCTTGCTGAAGTTGGTGGCATCCATGCCCAGGTAGTTTGCGATGTACTTATGGGGAATCAAACCCAGAATGTGGGGACTTCTTTTCAGTAACATTCTATAGCGCTCCTCTGAACTGAAGCACTGCACTTCCACAAGCCTTTCCAGTACCCCCGATAAGGTTTGCATAACTCCTTTTTTAATCAAGCCATTGATGGCTGGTATCTCAAGGCCTAGCGCATCAAACTGAGTGAAAGTAGCCCGTAGAAATTTTGAAGGACTCAAGGTTTCATAAAAGTATTTTGATGGTGTACCGAGTGCCATGGAGTCTATGATACCGCCAAATGAAGGGGCGTATGTAAAAACAATGGTAGCCTCTCTGCCAGTTTCATCCAAATAGTACACCCTTTGAATCCCTTCAGTAACAAAATAGAGATAGCGTTCGGGTTCACCAGTACGCGTAAGTATTTCCTTTCTTCCGGCATTGAATTCTGTAAAAAGACCTGAGAGACTTTTCCATTCTTCTTCGCTAAAGGTCTGAATGCCTTGCACCAATTCACGCAGTGAATCCAGTTGAGTCGACATGTAAATGTTTAATTTATAGCTGCAAGGTAGCAGTTACAGCCAAATGAAGGCTGTTTTGATGTAAATTGGAAATCTTACTAAATACATTTAAAATAATCGAACACTTCATCACATGCCTTGCATTTATAGAGGGACTTACAGGCAGTGCTGCCAAAATAACTGATCATTTCTGTATGCATGGATTTGCACTGAGGGCAGCGCACTTCCTTTGTTTTGCCTGTAATAAAGCCCTTATCGGATGTCAACTCTGAAGGTGGAGCAATTCCGTATTCTTCAAGGTTTTTTCTTCCTTTTTCGCTCATCCAGTCAGTGGTCCAGGCAGGAGAAATGCTGGTTTTCACCTTTGCATTTATACCATTCTCCGAAAGGGTGGACAGTATATCGCGCTCTATTGTATCCATAGCAGGACAGCCAGAATAGGTAGGAGTGATGGTTACTGCGATGGTCCCATCGGGATTGGATTCAACCTTACGCACCACACCGAGGTCTATAACGCTCAGTACGGGAATTTCGGGATCGTAAACCTTCTCAAGGAGTTCGTAAACCTTTGTGATAGTGGCTGAATCTGCATCTATCATGGCCTACCATTTGGCATCTGGCATGCTGCGTGGTATGCACTGCATTTCTGCCAAAATAAATCCAAGATACTCCGTGTGGTGCCCCTGCCTGCTACCGCTGGCTGCGTAACCCATTGTATCTGGTATGGTAAGGGTAGCCTCCGCAAGAAGGGAAGTTATTTCAGCTTTCCAATTCTGGTTTATCTCTGTGAGATCTGGAATGCTGCCATCTGCGATGAGTACATCATCGGCAGCTGTTTTTTCGAATAACTCAGCTGTAAACGGCCAGAGCGTATTTACCGCATCCACCATTTTTGAATGGCTCATTTCTGTACCATCGCCAAGCCGTACCACCCAATCTCCACTAAGTTTGCGGTGATAGGTGACTTCTTTGAGGGCCTTGGCAGCAAATTCACTGAGGAACTTAACCTTGCTACTCCGCATGGAGCTGTACAAGTGAAATTGGAATACATCAAAGAAGTACTGCCTCACGATCGTGAAGGCAAAATTTTCATTTGGCTGCTCCACCAATAAGTTGTTTCGAAACTCCTTTTCGGTGCGAAAGAATGCGAGATCGTCTTCGCTTCGCCCTTTGCCTTCAACAGAAGCAGCTTCCGTAAGCAGAAGTCTGCACTGACCTATCAGATCCAGGGCCACATTTGTGAGGGCTATATCGCTTTCCAATTGGTGGGCATGTCCACACCATTCGCCAAGGCGCTGTCCCAGTATAAGTGAGTTATCGCCAAGGCGGATTAGAAACTCAAAATATGCGTCTTTGCTGCTCATAATTAGAGGTACTTTACTCCATCGGGAACTTCATAAAATGTTGGGTGACGGTATACCTTATCGTCCGCAGGGTCGAAAAATGATTCAGCATCCTGCTCGGTGCTGGCCACAATGAGGTGGGAGGGTACCACCCAAATGCTGTTTCCTTCTCCTCTTCGCGTATATACATCGCGTGCGCTTGTCAGTGCCATTTCCGCATCAGGTGCGTGAAGACTGCCGGCGTGTTTATGAGGTATGCCAGATTTTGCTTGAATAAATACTTCCCATAATGGACCTTGGTCGGCAGGATTGCTATTGTTCATTCATGTAGGCTTTTCAAGGTTTAATAATCTAATTAAGGGATTTTATCAAGCTGCTTGCTGGGTAGTCAGCTTCAATTTTTTTTCGGCATAAGCCACGGCAGCATCTCTTACCCAAGCACCTTCTTCTTCTGCCTTCCTGCGGTCATTTATTCTTTTCCGGTTGCAGGGGCCATGGCCTTTGATTACCTGATAGAATTCAGTCCAATTTATTTCGCCAATTTCCCAGTGGCCAGTTGATTCGTTGAACTTGAGGTCGGGATCCGGAATTGTAAGTCCTGCGGCAATTGCCTGAGGAATTGTGCGGTCTATAAATCGTTGTCGAACAGCGTCATTGCTTTCAACTTTAATCTGCCAGCGCATGGTTTCACTGCTATTTACAGAGTCGGCATCTGAAGGTCCCAACATCTGAATAGAAGGCCACCACCAACGGTTCAATGCATCTTGGGCCATTTCCAATTGTCCCTTTGTGCCTTTGGCAAGGCCATACATGATTTCATATCCTTGACGGTTGTGAAAGCTCTCTTCTTTGCATATGCGCACCATGGCTCTGGAGTATGGGCCATAAGAACCACGTGCGAGCATGGTTTGGTTTACAATTGCAGCACCATCAACCAGCCATCCAATGGCTCCAATATCGGCCCAAGAGAGTGTAGGATAATTGAAAATACTGCTGTACTTGGCTTTTCCTTCAAGCAATTGATTGATCATTGTTTGGCGATCTATGCCGAGTGTTTCGGCTGCACTGTACAGGTACAATCCGTGCCCTGCTTCATCCTGAACTTTGGCAAGAAGGACTGCTTTTCGGCGAAGGCTGGGAGCCCGTGAAATCCAATTGCCTTCGGGCAACATACCCACAATCTCACTGTGCGCGTGCTGAGATATCATGCGTGTAAGTTGCTTCCGATAATTAGCGGGCATCCACTCTTTTGCTTCAATCTTTTGTCCACTGTCTATCTTCTCTTGAAACAAGCGGTTTCTTTCTTCTAATTCCATCGATACTTAATTTTTCATGTAGGTGGGTGTAAAAATAGCCCCTTTGGTCGACTCTAACAAAAAAGCTTCCCGAAAGTTAATACCACTGCATTGATCAAAGCTGCATTTGGCAGCGGAATAGATGGAATTTTTTGGGATTTCCAGGTGCTAATGGTGGGTTTATTATTGCCATGGTAACACACGTTGAACGCTGTATACTCGATATATCCTCGATGCATAAATTCAATGTTCATTCAAGAATTAAGTACTTCTCTGGTATGAAGAATACAGTTCATCGGTTTTCCAACTGCACAAAATCATTGCATCTCGCTGAGAATTGAACAAAAAAGAAAACCCCCTGCACGCGGTGCAGGGGGCTTCAATATTGTACGCCTGTCAATTATACTTTAGAAGCTACAACACTAATGTTTAATGTAATATCATCAGCAAGGATTTTGTCAGCTACTGGCATGGCGAATTTCGCATCGAATTTCTGACGGTCGAATACAAGTTTACCAGTGGCAGTAATTTTGCCATCTACTTCTTGTATTGTCACGTTTTCGATTACCTCATCCTGAGAAACGCCGCGAACGGTTAGGGTACCTACAAGGCCCTCAGCTGTGTGTTCTCTAACCACAAACTCAGCAGTTGGATATTCAGCGATATTAAAGAAATCATTTGATGAGAGGTGACCCACAAGGTCAGAAGCACGACGACCATCCTCGTCACTATAACTTTCATCAAGTGGTGTAATGCTGCTCATGTCAATTACTACCGTTCCGCTTTCTACAGTGTCGTTGTTAAAGGTAATATCACCTTTGCTAACAGCAACTGTACCGTTGTGACTGTATAGAGATACGCCACCCACAGCGAGCATACTGCCTTCCCATCTCACTGTGCTTGCATCTTTCTCGATGTTGTACGCTCCGGAAATGCCGGTTGGCGCAGCGGTCTCTTCTACTTGTTGTTCGGTGCTACCTCCGCATGAAGCAAGGGTAATTGCAACTGTTGCGCCCACAAGGGCTTTGTTCCAAATTTTCATTTTATGTCTTTTAGATTTTTTGACGCCGCAAATTTACGCCATACATGGGCGCAAGTACAGCCCATTAACAAGATTTGGAACATTTGGCTCATTATATCGATGAAGCGCAGTGAATCATCGTCAGAACTGTAAATTATGTGTTTAAACCTTTCAATATATTTCTAATTCACCCAGGGCTTGGGTCGATCGATCTTGAATTTACCATCCTGAAAGGCAGAACAATGGGGTGTAAAAAACAAAACCCCCAAAGTGGGGGCAGTTTCATAAAAGCATTTTATTCATGTCATCGGTTGGTTAGCCCGGCGAACTGTACGAAAGACGGGAAAGGATGTAATGGTTGCCTTGTATCTTCTTTTTTTTTTCCAATCTGCCAAAAAACTCAACGTCAATTGTTTTTAATGAAAGAAATTGGAAATAAGTATATCGAGGGTAGTGCGCGATCTGTTATGATTTCAATTTCATCTAATCACCTGCACCGTTCCGCTTAGCTCAAAGGGATTAGAAATAAGTAGGTCTTGCTGTTGTTGCACTTTTAGGACCCATACATACACTGCATTTTGCCCAAAGTACCCTTCATCAGCAGAGGCGCCATTCCATTTTTTTAGGGGGTCCTTGGATTCAAAAATAAGCTCACCCCAACGGTTGAAAATCAAAAATTCATATGCGTAAAAATCACATTCTGATACGGGTCCGAAAAGATCATTGGTACCATTGTTGTCGGAAGGCGTGAAGGCATTGGGCACAAAAACATCGCAGGAACAATTTACCTTTTCAGTGCTTACGCTGAATGTAGTCGTACCACATTGTCCTGTAACCTGAGCGGTGTAGACAGCTTCTTCCACAACCTGTATTTGCGCTCCTACTAGTCCATCAGACCAAATAACAGTATAATCACTACTGAGCGCGGGACCTATGATGGCTGTATCTCCTTCGCAAAATCGCACTACCCTGGGGAAGTCTGGAAGCCCATTGCTCTGAAGATTCACTTCTATAGTATCCGTATCAATATTGCAGATACCCAAAGCAGATACCCAATATATTCCGGCATTGAAGGGGGTTATGCTAGCTGTGGTATCGCCAGTATTCCAAAGATAGCTGATGGCGTTGGGAGAGAAAGCGCTTAACATTTCACCGCTTTCAGTGCAAATTAATCTGTCAGGACCAAGCTCTATGTCTACTATTTCTTCATTTACGGTTATTAATATCTGATCAGCCGCTGCATTCCCGTCGGAGTCGGTCACAGTTACAATATAGCTGCTTGTTCCAGTGGCACTCAGGTTAAATGGTCCCGCACCCGAACCTACACTGGGTGACCAAGTGTAACTGTATGGTGGCACGCCTCCTTCAACGACAGCTTGTAATACAAACTGTTCTCCGGCGCAAACTGAAAGGTCATCACCAAGGGTGACTACCAGCGGCGGAATGCAAATCCCAATTTCTACTTCATCCGTGACTTCATTGCAAGGCCCCGAAACTAGTACGCTGTAGAATCCGGGCATCGTAACGTTTATTGATGGGGTTGACTGTCCTGTATTCCAAGCATACCCTGTAGCACCGGGAGTTGTTGCATTAAGTAGAACGGTGCCATTGCAGAGGTCAGTATCTTCTCCCAGATCTACCGTCACTACTTGGGTGATGACTGTTACAGTAGTGCTGTTTTGCGTAATTTCACCCAAGGCATCCGTTACCGTTACTGAATATACAGTTGTTGATGATGGGCTCACAGCAAAAGGACCCGGTCCAGCACCTAAAGCTGGTGTCCATAAGTAAGTATAAGGTGCGGTTCCCCCTGAAACATTGGCAGAAATAAAAATAGATTCTCCAGGGCAAATGGTAAAAGGACCACCAAGATTCACATTGAAGGGTGGTGGACAATCGGTTACTATTATTTCGTCTTCTACTGTTTCACATTCACCGCTTACTATTACAGAGTAAGTGCCTGGCTGATTTACGGTGATTGATGGTGCGGCACTTCCTGTGCTCCACTCATAGCTGATAGCCCCTGGTATAAAGGCGTTTATAACAACACTTCCATTGCATAAATCCAGATCTGTACCTAGGTCTAAGGTCAGGTTTTCTTCAATGACTGTTATGGTTGTAGAAGCTTCTGCTTCTTCTCCATTGCTGTCAATTATCAGAAGAGAATATGTTGTAGTGGTGGAAGGGCTTACGGTGTGAGGCCCGGCGCCAATTCCAATGGAAGGTGACCAGAAAAAAGTATAAGGCCCTGTCCCGCCTGAAATGCTTGCTTCAATAAGCGTTGATTCACCCGCGCATATTGATTGGTCTGGAGTTAATGTGACTACAAAGTCGTTGGTACATGGCAAAATGGTGATTTGGTCCACAAGAAATCCATTTGATCCAAAGTGACAGTAGTCGCCCACCGAAACGGAATAGGTACCCGGCTGGGTAAAGGTTACTGTAGATCCCGTTTCTCCATTGCTCCACACATAACCTGGATAAATAGGAGGTTGGAAAAGAACTTCATAAGGTATGCTTACAGTTACATCACCATCGCACAAGGAAAATTCAGTTTCTTCAATCAGGTTGTAAGTAGCGCCAGATTGATAAATTGGATTTAGTGGGGTTGTAGGTGCGCTAAGGCAGCAATTTCCTCCTTCTGTTGTATTCACCGTAAGGTTAGACCAACAATCGTACTGGGTAAAATGATACCGAAATACAGCAGGTGCTGAAAACTCGAAAAGAAAGAATTGCACGATCTGATTGGCGCTATTTCCACCACTACTGCTGTTTGTTGTGCAATCGCCTCCGCTGGTGATACAATTGACCAAAGCAGGGAAACCAGGGGCAATTGGATCGCCCAGATATGGGGAAATGGCTGGTTGCTCATTCGTGTAAATTGTAATGATGGAAGGATCCACTCCATTAATTTGCACTGTAGGATTTCCTGTGCAACTTCCATCATCACCGAAGCCAGCATAAATTACTTCTGTGATATTTCCTGCAAAAGCACCTCCTATATTCACTACTGGTGATTCATAGGTAACAATGCCCAATTTTAAATTGGGAATGTTTTCATCCACATTGATGTTTAAGGTACCACCTTCGTAATTGGAATAGATGATCACGTTTCCTGCAGGATCGCAAACTTGACCTTGGATTTGAGAATTGATGATTAGAAGAAGGGTAAGTATATATGCGGATATGGTGTAGTCTTTGTAATTAAACTTCATAGGTCTAATAGTTTCTTCTTAAACAAACTACAAATTTACTCTCCTTTTTCCCCCTGAAAAGGTGGAATAATTACATAAGGTTAAGGCAATATTAAGCCATTGATAAATTTTCGCTATTTCCACTGCTTTCACATAGATATTCAGAGAGCAATTCACGTTTGTTCGGATGCGCAGATTTTATCTTATTCTCTGCTTTGAATTTTAGAGGTTCACATTCTGTACCAATTGGTTTTCTATCATTCTCATTTAATCCCTGTACTGACGGTCGCAGAACTTGCTAACTTTCCCATTCGATCTCATCGTATCCATTTCTCATTCGCGCACTAGGTGGTCGTTGGAGATAAGAGAAGATCATACTAATCTTATGAAACAAATTAATCAATGCAATCGCCAATTACTAAATGTTTTCGTGCATCTGCGCTGCTGTAAAATTGGCACGTTTATAGAGAACTATTTCTAAATCATGGGCAAAAAGAAGACCACGTATTTTACTGGGCTGATTTAAATTACTTTTGCTCATCCTAACCCGAATTATATGAAAATCATCCTGTTTACCCTTACAGCAATGATGTTGGTAGTTTGCAAGCCTATGAATCAAACAATGGAAACACCATTGCCGGAAGATTCTTCGATTCCTTTGGGGAGCTTGCCCCAAATACAGCTAGGCACAAATGCGAAAGGCACCCTTCAAATAAGGGAACAAATAGCAATGGCCGACAAGTATTTTGCGGATTTCGGACCTGAGCTGTTGAAAAATTTCCACATACGGCTCCCAGGCGGTACACGCTCTCAGCGAGAAACATCAGCAGACTGGTCAGATGAACAAATAAAATTGTGGACTGACCTTCAAAAGAAATATGGGTTTAATTTGGTTTGGGTGGTCAATGGAAATGATTCTCCCCAAAATCAAAAGGCATTTATAGAGCGCTGGATGAAGCTGGGTGCCAAATTCTCATTTATCGAAATGATGAATGAATACTATTTGCCAAAATTTGCGCAAGGGAAGCTCGACAAGGCTGAAGTGACGCGGAAAGTTACCGCCGCTGATTATGCTGGAGAGATTCTGGATGCGTATCTCCCGCCAATCAAAGAATTAGGTCTTCCCATTTTTATCCATGTGGCTCCGAAGCGCACAGGTAAGCAAGGTCAGCAATATGCACAGTTCAACGAAGTGGTTACCAAAGCAGTTCGCGAGAAGTTTAAAGGCGAAAAGCTTGGTATTGCAGTGCACTTGTACGAGAAAGCCGAGACATTTGACTATGGACAAATATCTGAACTCAGAAAACAACTACCAGCTGGTACCCCAATTGCCATCACTGAAGCCGGCAATCTCAATGAAACACTGTTAAGATCAAACAATGCCAATGAAGTGGTTGCGCCTTATATATACGCACATTACCGCAAACTGGTGGCGCAATTAAAGCCTGGCGATTACCTCTTCGACCACACCTTGTACAACGACTATAAAAACGAGGGCGAAGCGTCTTTGCACCCCAATTATAAAGGAGTAACACCTAAAGGCAAGGCGGTACTCAAAATGATGCACGAGATCTATCCAAACCCACAATATAAGGACTGACAAAGTGCCTTAGGAGTGGGCCTTATACCACAAACCTCCATATGAGTTTGCAGAGAACAGTACCTCTTTCTGCTGCCCATCTTGCATTATTGGTGTTGTATATTTGGTTTACAATCAGGTAAATATCTGTACCAATTTTTGGAATGATTTGAAGCCTGAAATTGAAATTAAATTCATTCTGTGAGGAATTCCACTGTGCCAATACTGATCCGAAAGCATTTGGATTTAATGCATATTCTGTGCGAGAACCTATGAGATCGGTTTCGAAATTTCCATAGGGCAGATCCACAATATTCTTTTCGTAACGGAAACTTGTGGTTATGTTTTTGCCCGCTCGCCAAAGCACTTCTGTGCGATTTTGTGTAGAAATTCCATTATAAAAATCGCCAATCACAACGCTGGTGTTTAATGAAAATGTGCGCCCAGCGAAAGTTGAGAATTCAAGATCAAATTGGTTCCACCAATAGGTGCCTGCTGGTATGACCACATCTTGAGTAATGGTAAAATCATTGATGAGTCCTTCCGCTAAGCGACGGTAATTCAGTCCCAACTTTTCTCCCTTTCGGGTATCAAAGCCCAGGAACCGAAACTGGTACTCAAAACTCTGAATCTCCTTGGTATCATCATATTGGGTGTAGGTAATGGCCAAAGGAGTAAACTCAAATTGCCTGATCCACATCAGTCTAGATTTTGGCCTTGGCCGAAAGTTAAATTGCCCATAATTCTCGCGAAAGTTTCGACGGCGCATCAGGCCCACTTCAGGGTCGAAGGGAATTGGGCTGCGCTGTGTACTGGCGAACATATTGATGCGGTCGTTGGGATAGCTCATATAAGCGCGGTATGCAAACGCCATGGGATCGAAGGCCTCCTCAGTATTATAGCTTTGAATGAAAGCCCCTCCCACATCCAGGTTGCGGTTGCCCAAAAACCGGGCTGTACTGTAGCGACCGTTGATTCCTGTGGTAGAATGCCACCTGCCATTTTCAATCTTGTTGGTAGTCATAGCGCCAATGATGCTCTGTGCGCCTACATCCTGCCGCCAACTGGCAGTGGTGTAATTGGTGGTGGGATCGGTATCCGTTTCGGCAGTTTGTAAACTCATAAGTCCCAGTGTGCGGTTCTGCTCCTTGCCAAGCACCCGCGCACCAGCGATAATGGGTACCGTCTCGAAGGATTCATTGAGCCCTATGCGCCGGGAATAAAATGGAATAACCCGATTCCCGCCGAAACCCATATTAAAATAGTCATCGCCCTCCAGAAAAAATTCTCGTAGCTCCGGGAAGAAAAGCGGAAAACGCGTGATGTTAATTTGCTGCTGATCCGCTTCTACCTGGGCAAAGTCGGTATTGAAAGTGAGATTCAGTCGGTAGGATGGTGAGATAAGGTAGTTCACATCGCCCCCCGCATTAGCCACCCCACGGTTTTTTTCAGGAGTAAACTCACCCCCAGCTATTCCATAGGGTTTTATTTCAACGAAAGGTTTTCTCACCAGCCTGTTGAGGCCGGTCACGGTTCCTGCCTGGTTTACCTGCTCTATTTTATTGTTTCTGCTCCAGCCTTGCCATCGGCTTTGCTCTCGCTTGCGGCGAATGTTGCGCTCGAAGTTGATGCCCCATATTTGTTCATCTACATTGGTGCGGTACCGCAAGGTGTAAAACGGAATTTCAAACTCTGCAAACCAACCTTGGCTCGTTCGGGTGGTGCGCACATTCCACACGCCATTCCAATACGGATTCACCGAGCCACCATTGTTGAATACTTGCAAATCGGCCCTGGCAGCATTGGGATTTGTTACGAACATAAACCCATTTCTCTTGTCGTGGTAGGTGTCTATAATTACAATGATGTTGTCATCAAGATCGTATTTAAAATCTCTCCTTAGTTCTTTTGCCGTGAGCTTCCCGGGCTCACTGTCGTAGCACCATACTGCAATGTACAAGTAGTCTTCATTAAAGGCCATGGCCACTTCAGTGCGTTCAGAAGCAGGCACGCCTTCGTAGAGTTCTCTTTGGGTGAAATTGGAAATATGCGTTGCATCAAGCCATACCTTTTCATCAAGCACTCCATCAATGGTAATCTTGCTATCAGCATACACAGCGCCGAGGTTGTTGGGCATGGATACCTGCGCTTCTGAGAATTGTGAGAATATCACCAGCAATAGAAAAGCTCCGCCAATATTAAGATTCACTGATCTGTGCATTGGCTGCGAAGATACTATGGGCTGTAAGAAGGAAATAAGGGCTGTGCGCTATATTTTATATCTTACTCGCTTCTACTGGTTGACTTTCGAGTTTTTCGATAAGAAAATAACCTGACCTGGATCTGTCCATTGTGCGCTCACCTTCGTACATATTCCTGTATTCCTGCCAGGTATTTGATGGTACAAGTTCAATTTCATTCTCACCTACCGTAAGGTGCACTACCATCCTGAAGTTTTCCGGAAGGCCTTCTTTCCATTTATAAAAGAGGGTGCTAATTTCATCATTGTAATAAAACTGCAAGGTGGGTGCATCTTTCTGCCTCAAAAAAACTTCGAAAAATGGCGATAAGTCTCTCTCGCTTTCTGCGCTGAAGTAGGCTTCGAGATCGGCAGTGGTAATGTTGCTTTTCGCGAAATGCTGGCTCGCGTTGCGTAGCATGGTAAAGAACAGCTCATCATTGTTGATCTGCATTCTAAGGGTATGCATAAATATGGCTCCTTTGCTGTATATATTCCCATCGCGTCCATTTGCCCAGCTGTTGTATCTCACTCCGAAAGGCTTGATTACAGGGCGCTCATTTCCCACGTAGGAATATCCTCTTTGCACGGCCCTGTCATAGGTCCATTTGCCGTAAAGGCGCTCCATAACAACTGCTTCCGTAAAAGTGGCCATGCCCTCGTGCAGCCAGGCATCGCCATAATCGGTAGCGGTGATGCTATTGCCCCACCACTCATGGGCAAGTTCGTGTATGATGGTGGAGTTGTAGGGTGGCAAGGTATCGCTCTGGTAGTCATAGTACATTATGTCGCCCATAGAAATAGCGCTTTGGTGCTCCATGGCACCACCTGTAATGCTCGACTGTACAAAACGGCATCCGTCATTCCACCATGGAAATGGACCGTACAATTCCTCAAGCACAGCCATCACAGCGGGAGTTTGCTTGTAAAACGTGTACCCTTTGGTTTGTTTCTCAAATAGTACTGCTGCTTCTATCACCTGAGTGGTTCCTTCAATGTCGGTATAAGGGTATTGGTGCACCAGAAAGTCGCCCACATTGAAAGAGATGTTGTACACATTGATGGGGTTCATCACCGCGTAGTGCCAAATGATTTTGTTATCCAAAGGCATTTTTGCGGTAAGCTTTCCGTTGGCAACAGCCATCAAATCAGCGGGAGCTATTACACGTATAAAACAGCTATCGGGCTCATCGTACAACAAATCTTTGCAAGGCATCACGAAGTGTGGACCAATACCTTGGGTAAGGGTGCTAACTCGTGGTTTTCCCAATGAGTCTTCCGACCAGAATACGGGACCCAAGCTTAAAATGCTTGCCGGTTTGCCACCGTATGCTATATCCACTTTGTAAAGTTCACCCGGTATAAGTTTGTTTTCGAATACCACATAGAGCAAGTCACCTTTGTGTTTCCAACTTTTGAGTTTATGGCTGGAAGAAATATCTTTCACTTTCAGCGCCCCTTGCAGGTCCAGTAAAATGGAGTCGGAAGCAAGACCGGCCTTGAAATGAACCACCATGGTACCATCCAGACGTTTCTTGTCAGGTTGCACATCCACAGTCCAGTCATAGCAGGTGATGTCATACGCTCTGCGCAGGGCATTCGGAGAGCCTGTGAAATAGTTTTTCTCTTTGAATTTCGGAAAGTTATTTTCGCCTTTTGTGTTTCTGTATTTTAGAAAAGGCAAGTAATGGCAACTGCTCATGAACAGGAGCAGCGTTGCAAAGCAAATTGGAAATATAAATCTCATAGGCTCTTTTTCTATTTATTCGTTTCGATCATACTGCTCTAAACTTTCTTTAGCTCGAACTAAAATCACGGCATCTTATGTAAGTAGTTGCTGAATTTTGCTTTCAGTCATGTGCATTCAAGCTTTTTTACACGGGTCCCAAAAGTAATAGAATAGGCATATCGCATCAGCAAAAAATGACAGGCGGTTGATAGGGATGCCGAAGGCGCATGTTCTCAACACAATGTTCTCTAATTCTACCAGAATTACTGGAGATGAAGCTGCCCTATGTTTTAAATTTAGGAATTGAGCCTTCCAATCATCACTAGGTCAGTAACAGGCTTGCTTGGTGGGTTACTGCTTTCAATTCTTTTAAGTAGTACGATTTGAAATCCCGACTTTTCAAGTTGCTCTCTTAAAAATTCAGCCTTGTAGTAATGTGTAAAAACTTGGTCGCCTGTGCTGCTGGTTAGAAGTGTGGACTCTTCCGGGCTTCCTTCCATGGTGCTCAAGTAAATGCTGCCTCTCGGATTTAGCAGATTGCGACAATCCCTGATGAGTTTTGTTGCTTCAATTTCGTTGAGATACGGAAGGCAAAAACCGCAGACAATGGCATCGAATTTTTGCTTGAATGTTGCAATACTTCTGCAATCCATCACTTTAAACTGCGCCTGGGGAATGTTTGCTTTGGCAAGTTCAATCATTTCTGCTGCCAGGTCAATTCCTGTAAGGGAGCAATCAGGCAGTTTTTGAACAATGTAGGTGCTTAGATTTCCAGGTCCACAGCCTATGTCGAGAATGAGGGGAGTGGGATTGTTCATTGTTTGGCAAAAAGTGTCGAGCGCCTCAGCGTACATGGATATGTCCATGTATTTGGTTTCATACAATTTAGCATGTTTGTTGAATACTGCTACTGCTTGTTGGTTCTTATTCATCTTACCAGAAGTTGCTTTCAGTATGCAAGGTCTGTTTTTTAGGCTGAACTCCAAAAGAATCAAAACAAACAAAACAATATATGTCAATGCTGATCATCAGAAGCCAGGCATGGCCATTGGAATGAATTGGGTAGTTTTCTAGCCCAACATTGATGTTTTTATCCCATCTTCGTCTCGAAAACTACATTTATCTTATTCAATGCTTTTACCGCAAAATAGCACTGACTTCTGCCGGTTTTTCCCGGCTCTCCTCACAGCTTTGATTATTACAGGATGCTGCCAGAAAAAACAAATTTCAGCAACAGCACAACCCCTGCGTACGGAGATTGAAAATTTGGCGAAAGCCATTGAAACTGATAATTATATCGGCACCCGGTATATGGCCCGGATTCAAACCGAGTCGGAGGCATGGTCCAAAAGGCAGAAACTTATGAAGGATGCTGAAGTCGCTGAGCTACACCATCTAATGGACTATCCCAATACCGTTGTGATGCTCACCGCATTTGAAGGATTGCACCGAAAAAAAGACCAGCGTGTAAGTGCCCTTTTTAACGCCATGCTGGATAACAATGAGAAAGTAGGATATATAAAAGGTGATATATACACATCAATGCCTGCCCTGGAGTATGCCTATGTATATGTGCTTGGTTATGCAATTCCAGGCGAGTCGGCCCCATACCTGGATGTGCCCATAGAGCACTGGGTGTTGCTGAGCATTGAGGAGCAAAGTATCGCCGAAGAGAAGATCAAAGCATACCGCAACCTGAGAGAGTAGGCCCGTGCATTGTGCGTTTAATTTCATTCACACTTTAGGCGATTCTGGATGTACAAGTCATAGGAATCCAATATTTTGAATCAGAAGAACCCTTCTTGCTAAAAGTTTTTGACCTCAGTTCTTCAAATGGGTCTATTTTTACGCCGCAAGAAAATTTATTGAAGCTTATGAAATCTACTTCTCCTCTTATTTTGGTCATCTCTGGCCTTGTTGTTTTATTTGGTCTATCTCTCTCCGCATCAGGGCAATCTGTGTGGACCCCTGCCGAGAAACCTGTTGAATCCCGCATTCAGGTTGAAAAGGGTGCATATTTCAATTTTGATGCTTCGCAGGCTTTGGGGCTCATCTCAAATGAAGGCAGTACTACTTTGTCCATTCCCTCACCTGATGGGAAATTTGAGGCATATACCCTCAAGGTAAATGCGACGATGCACGCTGACCTGGCATCGGGCTTTCCGTCTATATATACTTTCACCGCCCAAAGTATAGCCAACCCACAACACTGGGGCAAAGTATCGATTACTCCGCATGGATTTCACGCCATGATATTCAGGCCGGGCAAGAGCACATGGTTTGTGGACCCTGTCGCAGCGCCGGGTACTTCCCTGCACGTTGCCTATGATAAAAAAGACTTCTTTACCGACAAGCTTGCCACATGTTTCAATAAGGAGAGCGATCCAAAAGCGCCTTCACTTTCATTGGCAAAATCAGGCACGCCATACAACAGTTGCGACCTGCGCACCTACAGACTTGCCATGTCCACCACGGGAGAGTACAGCATTTTTCACGGGGGAACAACCGAATTGGCCCTTTCGGCGATCGCTGTAACAATGAACCGCGTAAACGGAATTTACGAGCTGGACTTTTCAGTTACCATGACGCTGATTGCCAATAACGACGTACTCATCAATACCGACCCTGCGTCCGATCCTTTTACCAATGGAAATGCCGGTGCCATGCTCAATGAAAACCAGAATTTTGTAAACAGCCTAATTGGTTCTGCAAATTATGACATTGGCCACGTGTTTGGCACCAACAGCGGAGGGGTTGCGGGTTTTGGGGTAACCTGCCTGAACAACTCGAAAGCACGTGGAGTAACCGGTAGTGGTTCACCTATTGGTGATCCTTTCGATGTAGATTATGTGGCCCACGAAATTGGCCATCAATTTGGCGGAAGCCACAGTTTCAACAACTCCTGCGGGGGCAACCGCAGCGATGCGCAGGCAGTGGAACCCGGAAGTGGAAGTACCATTATGGCATATGCGGGAATCTGCACGCCTAACGTTCAAAACAACAGCGACGACCATTTTCACGGTATCAACATGCGGCAAATTGGCATTAAAATTTCAAATGATATCTGCGCCGTTGTATCTCCAATTGAGAATACCATGCCTACGATTTCTTCAGTACCAGAGAATATTTTTATTCCGGTGAGTACCCCATTCTCACTTACCGCAGTTTCTATGGATATTGAAGATGACCCCCTTACATGGTGTTGGGAGCAGATGGACAATGAAATTAGCACACAGCCTCCTGCTGCTACTTCGAATACAGGGCCCAACTTCCGGTCGTACTCACCCGATGATATTCCAACCAGATACTTTCCGAGACTGCCCAGCCTGGCTTCAAATGCCAATACCACATGGGAGCGATTGCCTTCTGTGAGCAGGCAAATGAACTTTAGGGTGAGTGTGCGCGACAACAATGTAGCTGGAGGATGTACGCAATGGGCTGATGTGCTTGTGAATACTTCTGCCACAGCTGGTCCTTTTGTGGTGCTCAATCCCAGTGCTACGGGTATTGTGTGGCCCGCATTTTCTTACCAAACGGTGACCTGGGATGTGGCAAACACAAACGCCGAGCCCATCAATGCCGAACTGGTGAATATTTACCTTTCCACTGATGGGGGTACAACCTATCCAACACTGCTTGCTGAAGGTGTGGAGAACAACGGTGCATACGTTGTGCAGACTCCAAATGTGTCATCTACAGTGGCAAGGGTGATGGTGATGAATGCCGAAGGGACCTTCTTCGATATCAGCAATTTCAATTTCACCATCACGCAGATTGTTGATGGTTTTGCTTTTGAGAGCAGTGATCTGAGCGAAAGTGCTTGTCAGGGCGAAATCATCACGTTCGACTTCGAGCCCCTGGCGGTAGGATCATTTGCAGGTAGCATAGCCCTGAGTATCATAAACCAACCACCGGGAGCAACTGTAGAACTCAGTCAGGCCACCGCTATACCTGGAGAAGTGGTACAAGTAACAGTGAGCAATACCATAGGTACTCCCGGCGGAACCTACAACATCACGATAAGTGGAGATGGTGGGACGTTTGCAAATGAACTTACCTTTACTTGTGGAATTATCAATCTAAGTCCCACAGCTCCTCAGCCCATCACACCGGAGAATGAAGCTACAGGAGTGGACGTAAGCACTACCCTTATATGGGAAGCGAATGCGGTCATTTCTGAATCTTACACGATACAGGTGGCTACCGATGCGGCATTCAGTAACATCATTTTTAGCGGAGCAAACCTCGATGAGAATGAGGCTTCGCTCACTGGACTGTCAGACCAAACGACCTATTTTTGGCGCGTATACAACACGTCAGCATGTGGAATTTCCGGCCCTTCGGAGACCTTTAGTTTTACCACCTTCCAATGTTTATCAAATACAGGAGCGGACCTACCCCAAACCATTGAAGCTTTTCAGGAAGCGGAAACTACGAGCGTGGTGAATGTTGCACAAGCGGGTACCGTTGGGGGTGTGCGTGTGAATGGAGTGCAAGGTCAGCATCCCAATATTTCAGATCTTATTTTCAGTATTACAAGTCCGCAGGGAAGTACAGCCATTCTCGCAGCAGGAAGCTGCGGACTGGATGTGACCCTTTTCGGAAATGAAACCATAGAAGTGAACGCACCAGCCTCTGTTGCCGGAACCTATGAAGCTTCACCACCAGCGGGTTTCGGACCTGGTATTTCGAGCCTTGGACTCTCTGGTACTGCGGTCCTTGCCGACGATGGTGGCGCGGGTGCTGAGCTTTGCGATCCCGCCAACAATGCGGCTGCTTTGAACGGAAATATTGCCATCGTGATACGGGGAAATTGCAATTTCGTAACCAAAGTGCTCAACGCACAAGATGCAGGCGCCATTGGTGTGATTGTAATCAACAACCAAGGGGGTGGAGTGATTGATATGGGTGGAACGAGCGACGATGTAGTGATCCCTTCTGTGATGATAGGTCAAGCCGATGGTAGTGACCTACTCGAAGCCTTGGCGGCAAATGCTGTAAACTTCAACTTCAGCTTTGACGATGAGGGAGCATCAGGGCCACTGGATTGCCCTGCCACAAATGGATTTATATACCAACCTATTGAGTCGCTTTCCATCTTTGAAGGTGAGGAAGCTGAAGGAGAATGGATCCTAAAAGTGCTCAATATCAGTGGGCAGGGAGAGGGTAGTCTCACAGGATGGTCTTTGGAACTGTGCTATGCCGACGGGATTAATTCTTTGAACGACGCTGTGGATGCTGGAGCTACTTTGTACCCTAACCCCACGTCGGGAATACTTCATATCAGCATGCAGGAAGCCTTCCATGCGCGGCAAATTGTAATCCTGGATCTGCAGGGTCGGAAGGTAGCATCGCAGAATGTAACAGACCTTCGCACCGCGGTGCTCGATATGGGCGATTTGAGCAATGGCTTGTACATTGTGCAGTTAATGGGTGAAGGCGTGGCTTCCTACCGGGTTGTAAAAACTGGAAATTAGTCGGGGCTGATTGGAGGGAAAGGCTTCTCAATTTCTCAACTGGTAGTATATACCAACTGAGAGATTAGGAGCTGCCAGCACATTCCTGCCAGCGAAAGCACCGGCTGCAGAAAGTGAAAGCCCAAATCCCTTTTTATTTTCCATGCCCACCTCAAGGGCCGGACTTACGAATTCTGTATTGTTTGCAAAGATGCTATTGCCCTCGCTAAGTATCTCCTCCCCATTGAATGTAGATTGCACAGCATCGAGTCTGAGCTGAATATATCCTTTCGGAGAAAACTTAAATCCCAACTCAGCACCAACTCTCCACTCATCAGAAAACCCTTTGGTTCGGTTGTTATAGCCAAGGTATGCAGAAGTCCAGAACTTATTGCCCAAAGGCCTTCCCGCATCTATTCTCAGCATTTGGTTGAACTCACCATCTCCGGTTTGAAGTATTTGTGATTCACCACCATTCACTTTTCCAGAGGGCAAACCTAGCCACAATCGGGCACTGCCCACCCATTTGTCAGATTTTATGAAGCCATATTGGAATTGAACATCTATATCTCCAAATGCATTCAGCTCATCGCCCGGCAGCACCTGTCCGGAAGGCTCATATTGAACTTCATTTAAGGTGTTTCGCACAAAAAAGGGAACGTAAGCAATAATTGCAAATCTATCTGTAATACCATATTCGCCATAGAGTGCGGTGCTGTACAGTCCGGTGGTGGTGATGTCAATGATGCTTCCGTCGGGAGCGAAATGCTTGTCGGCATAGATCATACTTTGTGAGAGCTTAAAGTATCCAGTGCCTTTTGGTGGGGTCCAGCCACCGCCAGCCATTATGCTTTCGCAAAAGGAAAATGCCATGATCAGGATGATGGTTTGCTTCATACATTTATTGCATAAGTGCATAGCCAAAGGTAACGGAAGCCGGTTTACACAGAATGATCACGTGAGAAAAGCTGTCGATGGAAACACTGGAATCTATGCTTGAAATATCGAAAAGTTTATACCCATTGGTTGTAATTCCTGCTATTTCGAGACCATTGGCAGCCGTGGCACTACCTGTGGTAGAATTGCTGAGATACACGAATGTACCCAAGGCAAAGGTCGTTTCAAAATTGTCAGCAAACTCCAGCATTAATTTCCCATTCTCGGCATAGAAAAGTCGGGCGGTACCAGATGTTTCGTAGCCATTGGCATCGCTGAAGGTACCTGTTCGGTCCGTATTTCCAACGCGTATAAGTAGGGAGTTGCTGAGCACTCCATTGGCTTCGGCACGCACCATAGCTGTGCCATTTGCAAGTCCTGTAACCACACCCTCATTGCTTATACTTATCACATCAGTATCGCTGCTCATCCAGCTTATGTCAGCCACGGGAAATGGCTCTCCTGTTGCAGTGAGTACTTCAGTCTGCAAGGACAACATGCTACCCACTTCTACTTGCGTACCTTCCGGGCTGCTCAGGATTATTTGACCAACTTCATCTGCTGTGGCAACCACGGTTACGAGTATATCCGGGCTGGAAGCAGTGTTGAGTGTGGCCCTGACGAAGGTTTGTCCTGGCGCAATGGCAGTCACCATTCCTTCCTGATCGATTGATGCCACCAATGCATCATCGGTATGCCAGTGAAGCTGATAATTGCGCTCAATACCGAAAGGGTCGTAATACGTGGCACTTACTCGCGCAGTGCTATCTACCAGCAAGGAAACTTGAGAAAAAGTAGTCTCAATTCGCTCTCCTACAATGGGGTCCTCGAGTACATCGGTGCCTATGCAGCCCGCCAATATCAAAGCCATGAAAATCAGAATGCGTCTCATTGTTTTCAGTTCTGAACAAAACTAGTGATTACGGAGAGGGCCGCATGTCGCATACACGACAGCGGCCCATTTCAGTTAAAACATTGGTTGGTTAAGCCTTGCCTTGCAATTGTTTCAACAACCAATCGGATTAATATTTACGCTATTCATCTCCCCAATCCTTTCCTCTGCCCGGCGTGTATGGCACTTTTAGTTCCACCAGTTTTTTCTCAATATCAGCGAGTGCAGTTGCAATGCTTTTGATTTTCTGAAACACCAGCCCAAATTCCGCATTGGCAAGTGCTGCTTGATCCTTGGCTGTTTTGGTTGGTTCAGAGGTGTGGTACCAAGTGCTGTATGAAGCAGACTCAAGTCGCCCAACTATTCCCGGCAGTGTTTCAAACTCGCGATTGGAGCGCGAATCATCACCATACAACGCGAGCTTTACAGCGTACAGAGAGTCGCCAATTGCCTTCAGTTCATTGCCCATTGAAAGTGGCACAGTGGGATATAGTTCTATGGCCTTTGTGATGTACTCGTGCTTTACTTTGCTTTCGTTGTACACTTTAGCAGCTCCTTTCACTGCCCTCTGCAACTCAGCTACCTGCTCTTGAAATTCAAGTACTGCGGTGGGATTTTGAGCGAGCAGGGTTTGTCTGTTCAAGGGCCTCAACGTGAATGATACCGGTTCATGAAGCATGGTGAAGATGCCGTTCTCATTCTTGTGAATTTCTACCGTATATTTTCCCGGAAGGGCAAGCATACCTTCGTCAGGCGTATCCCACAATCCAGGTTTCTTAGAATTTATCTGTATTGGTGCTGTGCTCGCATGGCGCAGGTTCCAGGCCACACGTTGCATTCCTTTGGATGCGCTTCCCCGTATTTTTTGTACAACATCACCTTTAGGATCACGGATTACGTAGAGCAAGTACGGATCAGATTGCCTGTCTTCCGCTCTTAGTGCATCAATAGAGGGATAAATTTCATCCTTTCCATCTTTGCGCAGTTTCTCTCCTTCGGCTCTTCTCTTCTCTTTAAGGCTGCTTATTTCAGCCCCTATGTGAGAAGTAAAAATGGCCCCGTATTCCGGATTGGATGCAGTGTAGTACTGCTCCCCCTGAAATCCTTTCGCATCCATATCAAGTCTGCTTTCCGGAACGTAGAGAAGCGCATCCTTTGCGGCAAATATATGCGCATCCTTTTTAAGCAAATCCGCATTGATTTCCCGAAGAGGGGTATAATCATCAAGTACATAGAAACCCCTTCCGAAAGTAGCCAGCACAAGGTCATTTTCTCTTTTTTGAATGTCGATATCGCGCACTGCAATGGTGGGCAATCCTGCTTTTAGTTGGGTCCAAACGGCGCCCCCATCATCTGAGAAGAAGGCTCCGAACTCAGTACCGCAGAAAAGTAAATCGGCCTTTACGTGGTCTTGTGCGATGGCATACACCGAACCTCGGGCGGGCAGGTTTGCACTGATGCTGGTCCATGACTTTCCGCGGTTGGTGCTCTTGTATATGTACGGTTTGAAATCTCCATTCTTGTGGTTGTTGAAAGCGGCATATACTGTGTTTGAATCGTGCAGAGATGCCTTTAGCATATTCACATAAGTGCGGTCGGGCACACCGGCAATTCCTTCTACTTTCGTCCAGTTGCTGCCCCCATCTTCAGAGATTTGTATGAGCCCATCGTCGGTGCCGGCATATAGCAGACCTTCAGTCAACGGCGATTCATCGAAAGCTACAATATTGCCATAAATGGAAGTGCTTTGGTTTTTTGCAACAGCATCGGGACCCCATACTTTGCCCATTACTTTGAGCTGATTACGGTCTATCTGCCGGGTGAGATCGGGGCTGATCGCTTTCCAGGAGTTGCCCCTGTCCTCGCTTCGAAATACCTTGTTGGCCGCAAAATAAAGGCGCTTGTGGTTATGTGGTGAAATGAGAAGGGGAGCGTCCCAATTCCAACGGTAGGCATCTTCGCCTTTTGTTGGTTGGGGCTGAATGGGCACTTGCTCACCGCTTTTTTTGTCGTAGCGCACCAACCACCCGTATTGGGCCTGACCGTAAACAATGTCAGGATTGGTGGGGTCTATTTGAGGCTCGAAACCATCGCCACCATTGGTAATAATCCAATGCTCGTTGGTAATGCCATTGCGGCTTGTGGTGCGCGATGGCCCCCCGAGGGTATTGTTGTCCTGTGTTCCACCATACACATTGTAGAATGGCTCAGCATTGTCGACCGCCACTTTGTAAAATTGGGTAATGGGAAGGTTTGGAAAGTATTTCCAGGTGGAGCCCGAATCGAAAGTCTCGTAGAGCCCACCGTCGCATCCTACCAACCAATGGTTGTCATGTTTGGGGTCTATCCACATGCAGTGGTTGTCAACGTGCTTGGAACTCTCACCGGATTGCTTCCAGGTCTTCCCACCATCGTTGGTGTGGTGTAGCCATGTGTCCATGCTGTACACAGTATTCACGTCATGTGGGTGTGGGTACAATTCCTGGTAGTAATTGCCGGCGGTCTGTCGGTCGCCTTGCTTTGTGAAGCTCTCGCCCCTATTGGTAGAGCGGTATACACCCCCATTTTCTGTTGCAGCTACCATGGCATATACCACGTCAGGATCGGTGGGTGAAATGGCCAGGGCAATGCGCCCCTTGTCGTCTTTTGGAATGCCATTCTCAAGCTTGCGCCAGGTCTTACCATCGTCGGTGCTCTTGTAAATGGCCGACTCAGGTCCCCCGTCCAGGTAAGTGAATACATGCCTGCGGCGCTGGTGGGCGGTGGCGTACAGTGTAGATGGGTCGCGGGGATCCATGTGAATTTCATTGAAGCCTGTATGTTCAGAAACGGTGAGCACCTGTGTCCAAGTATTGCCACCATCCGTGGTTTTGTATATGCCCCTGTCGCCACCCGGACTCCAGAGTGGGCCGTATGCGGCCACATATACTGTGTTCTCATCTTCAGGATGTACTGCGATCATACCTATGTGCTCTGAATTTTTGAGTCCCATGTTCTTCCATGAGGAACCACCATCGATGCTTTTGTATACCCCATCGCCGTAGGCCACGCTGCGCTGGTTGTTGTTCTCACCCGTACCTACCCACACAGTGTTGGGATTGGAAGGTGCCAAAGTGATACAACCAGTAGAGTAGGAGCCTTCTCCATCAAATACCGGTTCGAAGGTGGCGCCCCCATTGGCGGTGCGCCACACGCCCCCGGATGCTACAGCCAAATAGAACACATAAGGTTTTTGGGGATGTACGGCCAGGTCGGCAATGCGCCCAGAAACAAGGGCAGGCCCAATGCTGCGGAACTTTAACGCGCTCAAAGCCGAAGCTTCATATTTGGGTTTTGGCACCGTTTCGGCGGGCTTCTTCTGTGCGAATGCGGAGAGCGCTAAAAGGCAAACAATTGAGAGCGATAAAGCAGATTTCATAGGAGATTATTTCGGTGATGCAGCGAAGATAGCGTTCTATTGAAATGGTTGATGATAATTTTGTGATGAGTGGTTTCTCAGGTCAGGCAAATTGTATTCTCCATTCCAAATAGCAGAAATATTGGGATGCCCTCCACAGAAATTCCGTTTTTCTAAAGTTTTGTCGGATTGTAGGGATAACCAAAACCTCTTTCTTAAAATTCCGTAAAGCACAACTAGAATTACCTATTAATCAGATTTTCTAGAGTTAGAATCGACTAAAATGATTGAGATATCCCCCTTTCCAATTATTAGGAACGCAAACATCTACCAACATCTCTCACTTCTTAAGAAGTGGGGCCGTGCTGGCTTGCTCACCCTATTCACTGTCCTATCGGCTTTGTCCTCGTACGCTCAAGCACCACAAGCTATCAATTACCAGGCGGTAGCGCGCAATGCTTTAACTGGAGCAGAACTTATGAACCGCGAAATATTTGTGGTGTGTAAGATCCGCTCAAACGGACAAAATGGAACAATTTTGTATCAAGAAGAGCACACCCAGCTCCTCACTGATGCCTTCGGGTTATTCACATTTCAAATTGGAAATGGAGAACCTGTGGCAGGAAACTTCGAAAATATCAATTGGGCCGTGAACAATTTATGGCTAGAGATAGATATAGATGCCGGCGATGGATTGGAAACAGCAGGTGCTATGCAGTTTGTGTCTGTCCCGTACGCCTTGCACGCCGCAACTGTCTCGGATAAGGACGATGCAGATGCCAATTCGGAAAACGAATTGATAACAGATGTTTCAATTGTCAACGATGGCACCACTTTGCAAATTACCGAAGCAGGCATTACCCATGCGGTTGAATTGCCTGCTGGAAATGGTGAAGGCAACCCCAATGATGAACTGATCACTGAATTTTCCCTCGCCGCCGATGGCAATACCATCGTACTCACAGAAGCAGGTGTGACCCGCACGTTGCAGCTTCCAAGCGACAATTATATCGATGATGATGCCGACCCTGAAAATGAGTTAATATCAAATTTCGAATACAATGAAGCTACCGCTGTACTTACGCTTACGGAAGCGGGAAATACCTGGACCCATGATCTCTCTAACCTCGCCAATAATACTCCCGACGCGGATGGTGACCCCAACAATGAATCCATCACAGCCTGGACCGAAACAGCCACAGAATACAACTTCACCGAAGCAGGAAATAACTACACCATCGATAAGCGCGACGATGACTTTGTGATTGGCAACGAGCACGTGAGCAATCTAGAAGTGGTAGGCGGCAATCTTAGCCTCACACAGAATGGTGGTGGAGCTACCTTCACCGTACCACTAACTGATTTGAATCTGGCTGACGCGGATGGTGACCCCAACAATGAAACCATCACAGCATGGACTGAGACTGCCACAGAATACAACTTCACTGAGGCTGGAAACAATTACACCATCGATAAGCGCGATGATGACTTTGTGATTGGCAACGAGCACGTGAGCAATTTAGAAGTGGTAGGCGGCAATCTTAGCCTCACACAGAATGGTGGCGGAGCAACCTTGACCGTTCCGCTTACTGATTTGAACCTGGCTGACGCCGATGGTGACCCCAACAATGAAACCATCACAGCCTGGACCGAAACAGCCACAGAATACAACTTTACCGAAGCAGGAAATAACTACACCATCGATAAACGCGACGATGACTTTGTGATTGGCAACGAGCACGTGAGCAATCTAGAAGTGGTAGGCGGCAATCTTAGCCTCACACAGAATGGTGGCGGAGCAACCTTCACAGTACCACTTACCGACCTGAATCTGGCTGACGCCGATGGTGACCCCAACAATGAAACCATCACAGCCTGGACCGAAACAGCCACAGAATACAACTTCACTGAGGCTGGAAACAATTACACCATCGATAAGCGCGACGATGACTTTGTGATTGGCAACGAGCACGTGAGCAATTTAGAAGTGGTAGGGGGCAATCTGCGTCTTACACAGAATGGTGGTGGAGTTACTTTCGATGTTCCGCTTTCGGACCTGAATACAGGTGATGCCGACGCTGACGCTACAAACGAATTGCAAACACTTCAAGAAGTTCTAAGTTACAATGGACCTTTAGGAAACGATGCAGGAGGCTTGCAGATTACAAATTTGGCAGCACCCACAGCTCCCGCCGATGCTGCAACCAAGGGCTATATTGACAATTACACTTTGGTAGGAGATGTTCAAGGTTCCCCAACCGCAACAAAAGTAACGGGCATACAAGGTATTGAGGTGGATGGAATACAGCCCCTTGATGGAATGGTGTTGAAATACAACAGCATTCAAGACAAGTGGATTCCAGCGCTAGAAGCAGTAGCGGTTGGATTAAGTTCTGGATTTACATCCATTGGCCCTATGGATTTTGTAGGTATAAGACAAGCCGCAAATGCCCGCACATACAATATTGGCGTGCATCAGGATGATACCAGGTTTGTAACAATAGTTGAAAAAGATAAAGGAAGTTACATCGGTGCGCCAGTGCATTTTCCTCATGGTGCGGTCCTGGATAACCTAAAAGTAACTTTCAAGGTTAAAAAGTTTGGATTGACCCGAAGTCTTGACATCATTCTGGAGAGACAAAATATTGCTACAGGGACCTTGGACCAATTGGCAATGGTAACGTATATCGCGCTCATTGACAACAATATCCTAAGGACTGAAACCATCAACTTTGGATTGCTCCCACTGTCAACCCGAACGGTGAACAATGAATTGTATACCTATAGACTCGTAGCAGGTATTTCTACACCCGATGATTTCGGCGATGCATCTGTTTCTGATATCCAAGTGCATGGGGCTGTATTCAAGTATGCTCAGTAGAGGATTGAAAGTGTAAGGTTGGTAGGACACAAAGTTTAATACACATTACCAGAACCGGGTTCACTTCCTTATTGCCTATTTTTCTATTTACATTCTCAGAGGTTCAATGTTCTTTCTTTGTCGGCTGCATATTCCAAAATATCACCTGGTTGACAGTCCAAAACATGGCATATTGTTTCTAATGTACTGAATCTGATGGCTTTTGCTTTTCCTGTCTTCAATATTGAAAGGTTGGATAAAGTCAAGCCAACTTTGTCGGAAAGTTCATTGAGAGACATTTTCCGCTTCGCCATTACAACGTCTAAGTTTACAATGATTGGCATGGCTTAAATGGTTAGGTCATTTTCAGATTTCATCTCAACGGCGTTGTGAAAAAGTTTTTCCAAAACGGCTGCAAATACCGAGACAACGAAAGGAATACAAGCAAACAGGAAACCGTACAACAACAAACCCGGGGCATCATCTTCTTCTGCAATAGGAAATAGCATCGGTACAAAACCTATCATGAGCAATATACCACCAATAAGAGAAGCGTACTTTATATTCCGAAAGGCCCTTACGGAAAATTTTGAAAAGCCTATGTTTTGGTCGATTAACACTAAAAGTTTCCACGATTGCAGAAGAACGAAAAAATATGGGGCAGCAACTGCGTACAGCACTATTACAATTCCCAAAATAGAATTGGGTGCATAGGGAAATTCAGCCAATGCACCTTTGTAGAAATTCGGCAGCGCAAATACAGCCAGGGCCAAAACGATGAGCCCCATAAAGACCAAAGTAGCTTTTAACAAGAGGGTAGAACCTTTCTTTAACATTTCAAGTTTTTTATATGAATACTGCATTGCAAATCTATTATATATTTATTGATAAACAATAAATAAACATTGATTAAGGTGAAAAATTACCTTGTCGGCTGATTTATATCCAGATTGGAATTTGTCTTTCTATTATGGTCTCCAACAATGAATGTGATCCTCAGTCAATGCTACAGCCTTTGACTTAGCACAAATCTCCAACTGGAATACAACCATGGTAAATTTCTCCGGATGGGACAAAGAAAGTTGGGGGCGGAGCCCATAGGTACAGTGGTGTTAGATGCGCACTCCGTCAATATTTTTAAGGGCAGAGCCGACTACTCGATTGTGATTAGTTTTTATTCAATTTGAAGCTATTAAGTATCTATTCACCTGTCAATTTGTAATTGTCAAAATGGGTTTCTTCGCAAGTCAAGGTCAACACAAAAGCTTTGTCTCCAACTACCCTGGTATCACTTTAGCCGACCTATTACACCTTTCAGCAAGAGAACCAAAACATCATCCAGGAGATCATCATGGAACTGCGATCCAGTCAGGACAAGCACTTGTGTTAAGAATTTGAAGTGCAATTCACTTCCGTTCACTCCGATTTTTAACAGAAGCTCCAGGAAAAATATCCAACCCTCACTACCAACGAAAAGAAGCTTTGCGCCTTTTTAAGACTCAATATGTCAACCAAAGCCATATCGGCCATCACCTTTCAATCCATCAATAGCATCACTGTAGCGCGCTCGCGGCTGCGAAAAAAGCTCAATATTGAAGGTGAATACATCCATCTCATTAATTATCTAATGAAATTCGGAGTTTGGGTCGCTAAAGATATAAGTCTTGATTTACAATTATATACGCTTTTATGTAGTGTAAATGTAAGGCCCGTTTCCATTCAGTAATGCATTTGTAAGGCATCTTTTCAGATTGTACCGTTCAAGTAAGAGCTGTAGCAGGATCAACCCCAAACCCATTAAATACATTTGCCCGATTCAATTTTGAGCCAACCGGTTTTGAATGAAAAGACACACACTGAAAACGACATCCCTGACGAAATTTCAGTGCTACAGAACCTTCAAGCCACGCTTAAGAGAGAACGCATGGCGTGGGTAAAACTTCTAGAAAACTTAAAGGAAGTGAGAACAAAAAACAACAGGGAGAATCCCGATCAAAACTCAAACCATATCGAAGCATAACACTATGAAACTTAAAATCTTTACCCTTCTTATCGGACCGATCTTGTGCATTTCTGCAAGCAGCTTTGCTCAGCAGGCAGGCGACCTCGACCAAAGTTTTGGCACCGATGGTACGGTCATTTTCGGATTAAACAACAATGATCTGGATGTTTACCAGGACGTCTTAATTCAAGAAGATCAAAAAATCGTAGCCGTAGGCATGAGCTGGGACAACACTTTTACTGCCAGATCAAAGGTGGTTCGTTACAATACAGATGGATCTATTGATACAGATTTCGCTGATGGCGGAACATTTACTTTCGAGCTGGATTTTGAAGCCCTGATTTATGACTGTGCGCAAACCGCTAACGGCAAAATCGTTTTGGCAGGAACCACTACCGATTATCAGTCTTATGACATTTTGCTGATGCAATTGAATTCAGATGGAACCCCTGATGACAATTTTGGAGTGAACGGTATTGTGGTTCAACGACTGAGCACCCCCGATGTGAATTATGAAGATTTCGCGTACGGACTGGCAATAGATGCCAATGGAAATATCCTGATTTCAGGAAACTCTTATGACCAGGAATACCTGAGACGACCTGTTGTGGCACGCTTTACTCCTACAGGAGAGCTCGACACCGACTTTGGCGTAGACGGAGTTGCCACCATTCCAATTGTAGAGTCTTCCAACCAATTTCGATGCTTAGCCATTCAACCTGATGGCAAAATAGTGGCCGCAGGAACGTATTCACCTTCGTTTTTATGGAATGTAATGCTGGTTGCAAGATTCAACGATGACGGAACCTTGGACACCACGTTTGGTGAAGATGGTTACACCACCTATTCGCACAATGATGTAGACGACAGGGTATTCAACATGGCGATAGCACCTGATGGAAGCATCGTGGGATCAGGATTTTCTGCGACGGTTAATTTTCAATACAGTGCGCTGCTGGTTAAATTTACTCCAGACGGAGTTTTGGACACATCATTCGGTACGGAAGGTGTAGTAGCAGAAAGTGAAGAAAATTTTAACGAAGGAGCTGATGTTCAGATCCAGTCTGATGGAAAAATCTTCTTGGCAGGAACCACAGGTGACGGACCTCCAAATGCATTTGACTTCTCCGTATGGAAATACAATGCTGACGGAACCAGAGACATGACCTTCGGAATTGACGGGCAAGCACGCCACGAGCTTGAAGGTTATTATGGAATGTTAAACGCCATTGCCCTCCAAGCCGACCATAAAGTAGTTGGAGTTGGCCAAGCCCGTACTTTCCCCGAAAACAATATTGAATTTATGGTCCTTAGACTTGAAAACGATATGTCGACAGGACTTTTTGATGAAGCTCAATGGGCTGCACCCGGTTTGTTTCCAAACCCAGTGACGAATTCAGGACAGATCACTTTTCAACTTCCCAAAGGGCTTTCAAGCAACGCTCACATGGAGTTCTATGATATTACGGGCAAGTTGGTACATAGCATTGCGTTGGGTCAGGTTGTTTCTGCCGGGCAGCAATTCACAGCAGCTGTTCCTGCACATTTGACCCAAGGCATTTACTTTGTTTCAATCTCAGACAACAGCCTGAGAAGCAAAGCAGCGAAGCTCATAATCTTTGAATAATCAGCCTCAGTTAAAAATCACTCTTCTTTTATCAATCAGCAATACTAAGTCCAATGAAAAAATTCTATTCGAGCATCGCATTCATGTTTCTGCTGTTGGCCAATGTTTACGGTCAGTTTGATGCCACCATCACCATATCTGACGAAGTCTCCACCTTGCCCCTCGAAAATGTAGATGTATTCCTGGATGGCCAGGCGGGATATACAAATGCATCCGGACAGGTTACCTTTACCAACTTGAATGATGGGACCTATCAGTACAGCTTCGTATTCGATTGCTACGAAACAGGTTCTGAATCGCTCACCATTGCAGGGGCAAACTTGGCGGAAAGTGCTGTCATGACACCTGCCACTACCAACAGTGTGTTCTTCTTTGTCGGATCTCCCTTGACGCTTCCAGGTGCCACGGTTTCTTTGTTCGACGCTGAAGGCTACTTGGAAACCCTTACTACTGGAAATTTCCTGGGTGATATTTTCGAGAATGTACCTTTTGGGGATTACAATTACACCATTGAACTCGATTGTTATGAGACCATCTCCGGTTCGGTAACGGTAGCATGCATCGGTGGTGGACAAGGCGTGGTCGTAGCTGAAAACCCCGTACAGATAATTTTAGACAATTCGGTAACAGTAGTTGCCAATACATTGACTGCAAATGAAGCCGGATTGAGCTACCAATGGGTAGATTGCGAGAACGGAAATGCCGAGATAGAAGGCGCAACGGGTCAATCTTTTACAGCTGTCGAAGATGGAAGCTACGCGGTTGTGATTTCTTCTGAGAATTGCAGCACCACTTCAGAGTGCTTCTCCATCATAGTTACGGGAATTTTTGATGCCACGCCCGCCATCGACGTATCGGTATACCCCAACCCTTTTGTTGCCAATCTGAACATCAGACTGACTGGCCATGGCGGAAAAACATTTGTTGAAATCATGTCCATTACAGGACAATTGATCATTCAGGAAAACTTCACCAACTCAGAATTTATGACCTTAAATGTTTCTGACCTGGCTTCGGGTAATTATCTCTTAAGGGTTAGAAATGATTTTGGGCAATACAGCGCTCCCATCATCAAGCAATAGGGGGAACCTATATACATGCGGAACACAAACGGCAACCCAATGTATCGGATGATTACAAGGAAGGTGAGAATAAGTTTACCGGTAAAATACACAGGGTGTTAGTTGATAACGCTCCGAAGGTAAGCGGCAGTTAATCAACCCAACGATGATTCAATAATACGCTGAATGAACAAGCAACTCACAGACGCACAATTTTCGATTATACGCGGCGGTTTACTTGAGCGGTTTTTAATATTATTGAGAATTACAACGGCTGAAAAGCCGCATACAACGCGTAAAATATTTTTCTTCACCTTAATTGGCTGGACTCCGCTTCTTTTGCTTTGCGCAGCTGAAGGTTTGCTATGGGGAGAAAAAGCTCAGGTAACATTTTTAGAAGAATTTGCCACGCATATCCGATTTCTTATTGCCATCCCAATCATGATGGTGTCAGAAGTATTGGTTGACAAACGTGTAAAAAGTGTGGTGAACCAATTTACCTTTTCAAAATTGGTCGCTGATGCTGGAAAGAAGCAGTTCGAACGCGCTAAACGAAAGGCTGACAACATGTGCGATTCACCCTGGGCTGAAGCAATAATCCTTATTCTAATAATATCCAATGTTGTTTTTCGCATTAATGCAAACAGTACTGGCCTCACATCATGGGTCTTTCCTTATGAGAACACACCGCATGAGCTGTCACTTGCGGGTTATTGGGCGGCTTCCATAAGCTTTCCATTCTTCCAGTTTCTTGTGCTCCGGTGGCTGTGGAGATGGATCATTTGGTTCCGGTTGTTACTGCTCATTTCAAAGGCCGACCTGCATTTACACCCAACGCACCCGGATAGGGCCGGGGGATTAGGATTTCTTGGTGAAAGACCTGTTGTATTTGGTCCAATTACATTTATGTTGGGAGTGATGTTTGCTGCCATAATTGGTGAACGTATTTTTTATCTGAATGTTAGCTTGAAGGAATATTACCCTTTAATCATTGCCTTTGCAATACTGGCGGTAATAATTAATGTTGTTCCGCTATTGTCATTTATTCCGCCTATCAACCGCTGCAGGCAAAAGGGAATCACTAATTATGGTGCATTGATTGCTTTTCTCCACAGAAATTTTGAAAAAAAATGGGTAGAAAACATCAATGAAAACAAATCGCTGCTTGGCAGTGAGGATGTTTCATCTGCATCTGACATTGGGATCCTGTATGAAGCAATAATTAAAATGAGTCCTTTCCCATTTGATATTAGGATCGCGGTTGCGAGCATAATTATTTCGCTGCTACCGCTATTGCCGGTGCTCGCGTTGCAGATGCCCATTGCTGAAATATTCCAATTGCTTGCAGGAATTTTATTGTAAGTGGGTATGATAAGGGGCAAGGCGCAGACAGATTTCTTTACAATATCGAGATCTTCGGATGGGTGGTTTGATTAGGATTCAACTTTTAAAATGATAATGACGAACAACTTTCAATTTTTTCAACCTTAAACTTTCCACTTATGAAACATTTTCTTTTTGTAATGCTTGCCTTGACTTTGATGTCATTGTCATCCTTTGCGCAGGAGAATATAATAACCTTAAGCGGTGGTTATACCTTTGCGAATCCTGAAGGTTCAGATGAATTGGCAACAGGATTCAGAATTAACGGATTATATGAATTCAATCTCAGTCCGAGCAAAGTGGCCCATGGATTAAACTTAGGCTACATCCTGAATTCTTATTCAGAAACCAATCAGTTTACTACTGTGGACTTTAAGTTTCGCACCTGGGCTCTCTATTATGCACCGAAATTGATCCTGGGCAATAGCGACAAATTCAAGTTTTTTCTAAAGGGCGCCCTGGGCATGCAGTTCTCAAAGTTTTCCTCAGAAGGTGCTGTAGCCGATCTTGACGTTTCCGACCTTGGATTATATATTGGAGCCGGTGCCGGGGGAATGTATTATATTCAGCCGAATGTATTTCTGAACCTTGAGTACGAATGGGCATATTTGTCTAATAGTCTCTACAACGATGGCTTCATGAACACCGCTCAACTCGGAATTGGATATAGATTCTGAGAACTTGAATTAACAGAGTATTCACAAAAACCTAAAATAAAAACAAAATGAGAAAATTAATTTTGTTTGCAAGCGCAATGGCCATGAGTATTTTAACTTCGGCCCAAATTGATAAGGAACAACTGGCACTCGATGTGAGCAAAGCCGATGCTGCCAATACCGAAAAGCTGAAAGCTTTTATTTGGAAAAGGCACTCAGCTGCAACAGTGAACGGTGAGGTAAAAGCTACCATCATTACTGAATTCAGTTTTAATGAACAAGGTGAAATCCAGGCAAAACAAATCGGTGGCGAAACCTCAGTAAAAGAAAAACCGGGGCTTCGTGGTGTTGCACAGAAAAATGCTATTGAACAGAATTTAGACTACGTTGAAAAAGCCCTTAAATTATCATTGGCCTACACCTACATGAGTAAAGGCCAACTGCTCGACTTTTTCGAAAAGTCTACGATTACTGAAGTTGGCAATACGTATGAAGTAACTGGTACCAATGTTTATGTGCAAGGTGATCGTCTCACAGTGGTCGTTGAAAAAGATACCAAGCTCTTCTTAAAAAAGACTTTTTCCAGTTTCCTTGAAAAAGATGCCATTGACGGTGTAATCAACTACGAAAAATTTAATTCGGGAGTGAGTCATGGCTCTACAACCCTGCTTAACCTGCCTGCTAAAAATGCACGGATTGATGCGAAAAATCAGGACTATTCACAACGCGTGGAGTAAGCGCCGTAATGCTAAAACGATTTTCCCGTATCTCTATCAATGTCTGTAGAGTGGTAGTCGTAGATTGAATACTGTGCCTTTAACTCAGGATTATCGGTCTCGGCTAAGAAAAGCGCGGATTTTGGAACACATTTCTGTCAACTGAGAATCACATATTGTTTTGTGTACTAAACTTCATTTTATCATTCAGCCCGCACGCCTGTTTAGCCTTCGTTGGCAGCATTTATTCTTGGTTTAATATTTCGTTTGCTCTCTTCATCGAGTCATCAATGTTGTCGAGTAAATTGTCCCTGTTTAGCACAGTATAGATATCGGATTTTTCCAAATCTGCTTTTACCTCTGGATTTACTCCAGAAAGTAGAATGCTGACTTTTTGATTGTCGAATTGTTTTATCATTTCTTTAAGACGGTAAACCCCTGTGGCATCAATAAATGACACATTGCGCATTCTCAGTATCATCACTTTCGGATTTTTCTGCAATCTGTTAATGGTGTCCTGAAATTTTTGCGCTGCTCCAAAAAATAAAGCCCCATTTATTTCAAACATCGCTACACCATTTGGCAGCTTTGGCAATTCATCTTCAAATAATTTTTCAGAACTACCATTCTGATCTAAAAATAAATCAGCATCGCTTTTAATACTTAACGATTCACTCATTCTTTTCATCAGCACAAAACTGGATAGAACAATCCCAACTTCGATAGCAATCACCAGATCAAAAACAACGGTAAGAAAAAAGGTAACGAGTAAAATAAGCACATCCAATTTATTTCCCTTAAGCAAGGATTTAAATTGTCTCCATTCGCTCATGTGGTAAGCGACAACCATCAGAATACCCGCAAGACAGGCCATTGGTATTAGTTTAGCCAAAGGAGCAAGCAACAACATGATAAGCAACAATACAAGAGCATGTGTGATTCCGGCTATGGGTGTACGCCCACCGTTCTTAACATTTGTAGCTGTGCGGGCAATGGCTCCGGTAGCAGGTATTCCGCCAAAGATGGCTGAAAAGCAATTGGCTGTTCCTTGCGCTACAAGCTCTGCATTGGATCTATGCCGCCCACCGATCATGCCGTCCGCCACTACAGCAGAAAGCAGTGATTCTATGCCACCGAGTAATGCAATCGCGAAGGCAGGTTGTATCAATGCCCTAACTGTTTCATAATTTACTTGTGGAAAAGATGGCAGGGAAATGTGATTTGGGATGTCGCCAAAAGTGGTTTCTATGGTGTCTACCGGAAGATGTAACCAATAGACTGCCGAAGTGCTTATAAGGATGGCAACTATAGAGCCGGGAATCTTTGAGGTAATCCGTTGAAAATTAAAGGCTATGAGTGCTGTGCACACAGCAATAGCAACAGCTATCCAGTTAATTTGGTCGAAATTCAGGGAATAAACTTTCCACTTGTCAATAAAATCAGCAGGAACTCTTTGAATGGACAGGCCGAAGAAATCTTTTATCTGCGAAGAAAAAATAATCACCGCAATACCGCTTGTAAAGCCAACAATGAGAGGATATGGAATGTATTTTAACAGGTTTCCCATTCGTGCCAGTCCTATTCCAATTAAAATGAAGCCGGCCATGAACGTAGCAATCGTCAGTCCATTGACACCATGCTCCTGCACAATTGCATAAACTATTACAATAAACGCTCCTGTAGGACCGCCGATTTGAACCCGGCTCCCGCCCATTACCGAAATAATAAGCCCTCCAATGATTGCAGTAATGAGCCCTTTGTCCGGTGAAACGCCCGATGCAATGGCAAATGAAATGGCAAGAGGAAGCGCAACGATACCTACAATCAGTCCTGCTGATACGTCTTTTAATAATTGTTTTTTTGTGATTCCACCCTTTATTATTGAAAACAGTTTAGGAGTGAAGGGTGTTTCTTTCATTTATTTTCTATTGCGTAACCGAATTGCTTTCAACATTCAAGTATAAGCATATTGAGGGATTATAGCACAATTCACTATCAGCCAACCGCAAAATATCATGGAAACAAGAACGTTCGGTTTTTGCCGTCCAGCCCCCATTACGCTTATAAAACGTAGCCAGCAGCTGTTCATTTTTCTGCCAATTTCTTCGTCTTGATTTTCCAAATGTTGTTTTTCTTCTCAAATGTCAATTTAATAGTCAGTCCTTCAACGTTGTGTTGAAATTCAATGTATGCCCGCGTCGGTGAAATTTCAAATTTTTCAAAGTCCAAGTATGCTTGTTTATTATAGAAAAACAGTTCTTCTTTGGTCATGAATTGAACTGCTTCTCCAAATTTTGTCAGTTCCAAGGTTGTTGGAACTATACCATCATTGTAAATAATTAATGGTTTCCATCCTTCGGATGCGTCAACGTGGTAGTACTGTTGTAATTCGTTAAGGTCAATACTCATTTGTATGACAGTCTGCTTGTCATTATTGGTCTGTCCAAACGCCAAGGTTGTATGTCCGATGAGTAGTCCGATTAATGTTGCTCGCTTCATATTTTCTCGTGGTGGTAACAATATACAGCTACTCGAAGGGCGGGATTTTTACAACAAAACTTGATTTGGAAAACCAATGTTTGATTTACCACCAAACTGTCTATGGAAGACGAAGCCCTGTCTTTCGGGTAGGTGCTGTTGTGCGTTCGGCTTTCTTTTCTGTCAAGCGAGTTTAATAAAATTGTCTTCAAGTTTTACATTAAAATTGATTTCTGCTTTTAATGCTTTGAACACTTTTAATATAGTGTCAATGGTAGCACTGTTGGCACTACTTTCAAGTTTAGATATTTGAGCTTTCTGAACTCCAACAAGTTTTCCAAGTTCTTCTTGGGTCAAGTTTCTTTCTTGTCTGGCTGTTTTAATCATTTTACCCAAAACGTCCATACGAAGTTCGTATTCGTATTCGTCTCTTTCTTGTGTCCCAACTTTGCCGATATACTTGTCTTTCATTTCGGAAAGTGAGTATGTCTTTAATTCTTTAGGTGCCATATGATCACTTTTTTAGTTTGTTGTTAAAATATTTATCTCTCAGTCTTACTGCCCGGTCAATTTCGTTTGCCGGAACTTTGTCAACTTTCTTTATAAAACCGTGGGTCGCTATTACCAAAGTTTCTTTGTTATCTGTCTTATCCCAAAATGCAAGAAGTCTGATTTGAAGTCCTGCGAACTTTGTCCGAAACTCCCAAATGTCATTTTGAAGTTTCTTGAAAAGTATTGGGTCATTCGTCTGTTCAGCGTTGTCAATATTGTAAAAGATTTTCTTAATTGTCTTTGGGTCGAGTTGGGAAATGAACTTGTCCGCTTCTTCTAAAAACTTTGTCTCGAAAAATCTCATTCAATACTGTCTTGTTTAACGTCACAAAGATAATGAATGTTTCTAAAAATGGAAACAATATTTCTCGTGTTATTGTAGGGGTTGGTTTTATAAGCTGCCGCCCAACGCCAAATATAAGCGTAGTGGGGACCTTCGAAGCCGTTATTTTCAATTTTCCTTAAAGTTCATTCCTTGCAAGATGTTAGTTTTTAGAAGTAAAACCCCATTATCGCTTATATAATGTTGTGCACTTGCTTTTATTCATATATCATTTTGAACTTCTCAATTTCACCACTTTGAATTTCTTTTAATGTACCATCTGATTCGTATTTTCTTACTTCCCAAAGACCGCCATTAGTTTTCATCAAATCAAACATTAAAGTTCCGTCATCGCGAAATACTTTAAAGTTATTACAAGGAAGTCCGTTCAGATAATTAATAGTCATTACTTTATTTCCAGAGTCGTAGTAGTAATTCCATACTCCTTCTTTTTTATCACTCTTATAATTTCCAATACTTGTGATATCATATAGGTCTGACGGTATTTTGTCTCTAATTTCAAGGTGTTTCGTATCTCGATATATGGTATTATCAATGGTGTCAACATGTTCACTAATCAAAATTTTAATGCTAAAATACTCTCCTTCTTTTAGTGCCCTATATTCAACGACTGACATGTCATCAGAAAAATAATTTATTCCACATCCTAAAGTGGATTCCATTCGTGAGTTATCTACTGAGAAAGTTATCCATTTACCTGTTTTTTGACTTAAGGTGTTAATCGAATTATAGGTCTTTCCATCTAGAATTAAATAATCTTTCTTTAGATATATGGTGTCGTTTTGAGCTTTAACATTAAAGCTAATTGACACAGCAATCAATATCAGTAGACACACCTGTCCAAGACGTTTAATTCTTAAAATCAATATTCCCGTTTGACGCGGGTTTCCGCTCCAAAATACAGCCTTTTTAAAAATAATCCCCCTTCCTTTAAAAGAG
>JBGTBE010000018.1:0-51176 GCA_041749535.1 Cryomorpha sp.
TCAACCTTGGTTTCCGGAGACCATTGAAATCACCATACTTACAGGCATCATCATTTGCCACCATCAACACTCCTTAAGAAACTTCCAACCGCCTCGGCCATTTTCTCCGGTTGGTCAATCATGGTAGAATGTGCAGCTGCGTCGATAATTGAAACACTTGCATTCTTTGCCATTTTCTGATACCGGTACATGGTTTCAGGCCTTGCTTCATCATATTCGCCAGCTACGAAGAGAATAGGTTCTTCAATTTTAGCCAAATCAACTGCACGTTCAAAATCTATAAGCGTACCCGTGGCGGTAAACTCCGTAGGTCCCCACATTTGGTTATAAATCTGATTGTTAAAACCGGGTACATTTTCGCATTCTATATTTGGAACATATGGCCAATTTTTGCGGGAGAGATGCCTTGCATAAAAGGAATCTACTGCTGCCAAATAAGCAGGAGCCGAATAATTCTCAATCGCCTCATATTTGCCTATTGTATCCTGCAAATCGGTGGGCATTTGAGACAATAGTATTTGGGCGTCAGCCATCCAATCCCGCGTACTGATCATTGGGCTTGAAAAAATTACGGACTTCACTCCCTTCGGATCTTTGGTAAGCATGTATTCTATTAAGAAAGTACTGCCGCATGAATGGCCTAAAATATGAAGCTCATCTAGTTTCAATCCGGTTCTTAGATGGTCTATTTCATCTACGAATCTCTCAATTCTCCAAAGGGTCGTATCTGTGGGTCTATCCGAATTTCCTGAGCCCAGTTGATCGTAAAAAACAATGGGTCTTTCATTTCCCAGCAGGGAAAAACCCGGAATCATATTGCAACTCCTTGAACCTGGTCCCCCGTGAAGAATCAGCAATGGAATACCTTCCCCCTCACCCACTATCTTATACCATATTTTTCCTCCTTCAACTTCTACATATCCTTCTCTCTCCATATCATCCTGGCAAGAAGATCCCATTATTGAAAACAGTATGAGAAGTAGATAAGCCGGTGCCTGTAAGTTAAATCGTTTCATTCCTTTGGTTTTTATTGCCTCACAATTGCTGTGATCGGTTGTGGATGATATTTCGTAGTTTTTGACCCAGAAGCATGGATCGGTCCTTGCGTAAGAATGGGATTAAATGCAAGAATGCTCAAACTTAGTACAAATGCGGTTAATACTCCTCCAACCTTGTCTCAGACGCTCTATAGACCAAACTTGATTGATAGCGGCAGGCGTACTTAGCTGCTTAGGTCAAAATTGTTTTGGTTTCTGCTTTTTTCCGGCAAGCACTGCGATCTCAGTAATTCTTCTTTGTCTTGTATCTGCTCGCCTGGCCAGCACAATCCATTGTAACATTGCCTTTCTAACTGATTTACTCAAACTTAAAAAAAAGTCTTTGGAATGTGGATGGTTGCTGAATTCAATCTCTAAATCATTGGGTATGGTCAATTCTTCCACTGCGTCCAAAATGGTCCAGGAACCATTTTGTTTCGCAGTTTCTATACTTTCAAATCCTGCCTTTTCCATGAGACCTTTCTCAATGAGCTCTTCAATTTTACTTTTGTTGATTTTTGACCAGGTGCTCATGGGTTTTCTCCTGCTAAAAAATTGGTGTGATCGCTCCGCGTCAATCGCAATCTTCTTGCTGTCTATCCATCCAAAACAAAGTGCAACATCCACAGCCTCACGCCAGGTAATGGATTCCTTTTCAGAAGCCTTTTTAAAAAAAACCACCCAAACAGAATGGCTGGAGTTATGATTTTTGTCTAACCAATCTCTCCATTCTCCAGGTTTTTTGGGATAGAATATTTCTACTTGATCCTTGTTCATAGCCGGCCATAAATTGCCAATACCTCCGGTTTAAAAATCTGCAATAATCAATTTTTTCATTCCCATCATTTTCTTAAATGCGCCTGGTTTGCTTATGATTTCTTCCCAATTTTCAGGGCACACTTGCCAGCTTAGTCCGAACTTATCCTTGAGCCACCCACAAACACTTTCTTCACCACCATCAGCAGTCAGTGTATTCCAGTAATAATCGATTTCTGCCTGGTCTTGGCAGCCAATCATAAACGAAACAGCTTCGTCGAATTTAAACTCAGGACCTGCGTTGATTCCAATAAATCGCATTCCTAAAATTTCAAATTCCACAGTAAGGACCTTTCCTGCTAATTCCCTTTGAAAATCTGCCAAACCTTCGGCTTCAGAGTTTGGATAGTAGGTGGTACGGATCATCCTTCCATCTGTGAAAACAGATAGGTAGTAATCAGCAGCTTCCTTCGCATTGCCATCAAACCATAAATTGGGGTTTATTTTTTGAATTTTATGGGCGTACTGCTTCATTTGAACAAATTTCCTTGTAAATGTAATAAACAGGATAAACCCACAGATTGTACTTTCAGGTATCCCGGCTTTCAGATTTGTATACCCCTATTTTAAAGTGTGCAATTCCATCAACAGCTGAGTGACCCATTTCCACAGTATGCATCCTTATGGTATTCTCCCAACACAGCGAAAGATGCACGTATCATTGAAGGAGAAACGCTCTTGCCTTGCTGGTGCTTTATTTGTAGGATGAATCTTGAAAAAACTAAACCCATGACAACTAAAAATCTATTTGATCAGGAAGCCAGAGAAAAGATAAAGCAACTGGCCACAGGCATTGACTTTGCGATGATGCTGACTGCTCTCGGCAAGAAACCGGTTCACATCGCACCCATGAGCACAAAGAAGGTGGACGAGGATGGCGCCATTTGGTTTCTCAGTGGAAGATTGAGCGAGCACAACAGAAATATTGAGATGGACAACGAAATTCAATTGGCATATTCCAACCCTTCTACAATGGAATTCCTCAACGTTTTCGGCCGGGTTAATATCCTTACCACTCCGGCAATAATCACCGAACTCTACGCCAAAACTGACGATACCTGGTTCAACGGACCCGAAGACCCCAATGTATGTGCGCTACAGGTTTTACCTACACATGCATATTACTGGGATCCAAAGCATGGAAAACTGGTTACCTTACTCAAGATGGGTTTTGGTGCCATTACCGGGGTAAAAGTAGAAGTGAGCAATGAAGGAGCATTGAAACTGTAAAAACAATCCAAAACACAATAATCATGAGCAAGCCATGCACCCTTCCGGAGCAGGGTCAAAATTGAGCAAGTAAGCAACAGAAAATGAATCGCCAGCCGGAGATTTTCCGCAATGGCTATTAGGGAAGCGATAAACTCAAAGGCAAGGTAGCCATCATTGCCGTTGGCGACTGTGGAATAGGTCAAAGTGGATTTACATCTCGGTCGGTCGTTCCGGGCCAGGCAGATTGAACCATGGCTTATGTAACGTGCCTTGTTTCTCTCTTAGCCATCCTTCAAATCATCCACTGCTTTTCAATTTCATGGTCGCTTGATTGATGGTTTCATCTACATATATAAATGGTGTATCACTGCTTATTCGTCCTCCCTGCATCACTTTCTCAACTTGTGAGTCTGTAGCCAAATATATTTTGGATTTAACAGGCAATTCAAATCTTACTTTTTGAAAAGGCAAGAACCATTTTACAAGGGTATTGTTTCCATCCTGTTGCGGTTGGTATATGATAAAAGTTACTTTTTTGGGCAAAAGGCTATTGTTTTCTACATAAAACCGAACCTGTGAAGAGTCAGCTGCTGCGGCGACAGTTGTTTGATGAGGTATTGGTTGGCTATTGGCTTGACTTGAAACAAAGCTGACTGACAAAAGCAGCAATACAACCGTCGATATGTTTGCCACTCCCCTAACAAGCTTTCGGTGAATTAAGTAATCCAAACTGAAATTTCCGGGTCCAAAAAGCAAGATACAAAGACACATGATCATGAAAAAGAAAGAGAGCAATCCTGCGTTGCCAATGTCTCCATCATGATAAAGGAAGGTAGCGATAAACGTCACAAAGACATTTAGCAGTGCCGCTGGCCTGGTAAACAAACCAAGCATCAATAAAATACCACCAAAGAATTCAGACAATACCGCAACCCAGGCAAAGAATGTGGGAAATGGAAACCCCATATTGGCAGTATCTTGAACAAACCATTCTTGTGGCCCCCAAATACCGTTTTTGGGAAAGAACTTTTCAAAGACGGTGCAGAGAGCAAGTCCTACAAAGAAACGAAGCAGTAAAAAGCCAATGTCTTGACCAATGGAATTTTTATGTTTGCCGCCCAACAGGCATGTGCTGATTTTGTAGCTCATAATCACTGCAGTTTAATTTGTGAGCGGCAAATATGAGAGCGAAAATTCACCTGAACGCTTCAAATCAAGATTTGGGACATGTATTAAATGTGGTATTTATTTGGATACAGTCGCGTCTTGAGAAATTTTAATGAATTCGGAAGGCGTAATGCCACAGTTCAACTTGAATACTCTGTTAAATGTGGATTTGGAATTAAAGCCACATTCATACGCAATACTTGTAAGGGTATAGGCCTGGTATTGTCCTTCTTTGATTTTCTCCTTAAAGGCTTCAATGCGGTAGTTGTTTACATACTGGTTGAAATTGGCATTCTTGCCTTTATTTAATATGTACGAACAGTGCTTTTCAGAAATTCCAAGATATGTTGATAGAAGTTCAAGGTTCAAATCGGGATTCAGGAAAACCATGTCGTTGGTCATCAATAATTCCAGTTTTTCGAGCAATCGGGACAATTCATATTCTCCAACGATTGCCTGATCCTGTCCGGGTTTTGTCGTGAAAATTTGCAAAGGATAGTACTGTTTGAATCCGTTTACAGATATCCAAAAAACAAAAGCAGAAAGTGTAAACGTATGCACCAAATAAAACGGAAAATCAGGTAAAAAAGTGAATGGCCCACTGTACTCCATCAATGAAAAAAAAAATTCCATAACAGCAATCACCAACATGCCGGTTGAAAACTTTGTGAGCCATCTTTTAATGTCTTTTGACCAAAAGAATCCTTCTTGGGCCTTTACCTTTAAAGAAGCCAAGGCAAAAAGCGTATAGACTACCAAAGATATTGGGAAAAGAAAGGATTCTATTTGAAGATACATTCGAAATGCATTTTCGTCATAGAGCCTGGACTTGAATTCAACGGAGCGGAATCCAATGGAAAAATAGACCACTGCCTGAATGATTGGAATGGCCAAATGGATGAGATCAGCTCCAGGTAAACGAAACCTGAATTTTGACTTAATAAAAAGGTAAAACAGGGGCGCGATACCCAATGAGTAGTAAATCGGGATAAAGTACAGTTGCTTAATGCGGCTGCTGATGCCTGAAGTAACAAGGACGTCGTTCAGTAGTGTTAGTCCGGAAAGAATCAGCAAGCAGGCCAGTATTCCAACGGAAAGGTGTTGCTTGTCTTTTTGCGACAGCAATAAAATACCAGTAAAAATTGACACTGCTATTCCCACACTGCCTATGGCAATGACAACCAAACTCGTTACTGGAAGTGTAATTTCCATTGATCTGTGAAATGGCATTTTTGTGTAAAGAAGAACTACGTCAGTCCATCTAATAACCTCCGGACTCCCATCAAAACTAACCGAAAAATCCGTTTGCGCATACTGCCGGAAGGAATTTTATGAAACGAGCCTCATTTCCAACGGCCACGCATCTACACCAAAACCAATCCCGAAAACAGGGAGATAATTACGCTGGAATATCTGTAAAACCCTAATCAGTCAAGGGCAAGCGGGCCACAAAGAATTTGAAGCAGCACAGTTAATACATGCGTAAGTTTGTACTACAGAGCACTGCATCCCCGCTTTCGTTTAATTCCTTGTCATCCGAACAATCCGACTTCAATGAATGAAAGGAAATAAGTGAGATGTCAGCCCAATAGGTCAACATAAAGTTTTATACAATTAAAACCATTGATACCAGATACCAGCCGACTATGTTCTCTGACAGGAAAATAAAAAAGACGAGAGCCTATTTTCTTTTACAGCTATTTTCTATCGTTTCAAGAGCTTAAACCCTATGTCTCTTCCTTGTCCCTGAAACATAGCAAGGTTGATCCAAAACCAGGCGAATTGTTCCATGAGTTCAAACTTGTCGTTGCCACCTATGTTGTAGCAGGCTGCAAAACCTGCGTCTTTTGCCAGTTGAATGGCAGTTGCTTTCCCTGTTTCGCTATCTCCTGCCACGAATAAATCAAGTGCAGTATTGGCATAATTTGGATTGACCATATTGTTGAAGCCCGTTGTGTTGAAGCACTTTACCACATCCTTGGTTTGGGTGTTGCTCAGTATTGCATCCGTAGTATTTTCATAACCATGCGGGCCTCTGTTCATTACTATGTTCATGGCATCAATAATGATTTTACCTGTGGTGTCGCCCAGGGACTTTACAACTTCAACTGTTGCTGGGGCAGGTGCAGAAATTAAAATGATATCGCATTGTTTCACCGCACTTTCGAAGGAAGTGAAGCGATCTTCACCAATTACTGTTGCCAATTCTATGTTTTTATTGCTCAATGGAAACCGGGCACCAACCAAGACTGTATGCCCTGCTTCAATCCACTTTTTTGCCAATGTTCCGCCAACATTACCGGAACCGATGATTGCTATTCTCATAATGATCATTTTTTTTTTCAAAATAAAAATCCTTTTTCAGATTCTAGTTTTTTAGGTAAATCTTTTTCGCCAAGCATCTCGCGTAAATCTCTTTCTACGGTATTACACATTGCAGTCAGCGGCACATCTGTAATTCTGTTTTCAAATGGGTCTTCGTTTACTTCCCCTACTTTACCAATTATTGCAAATACAAAAGAGATAATTATTGAAACGGGTATCATGAAATGGTCAATATTCATTTTGGTAAAGTCACCTATCAAACTAAACGGTAGCAACATCATGAATGCGTAAAGGAAAAGCCGGGTAAAGTAGTCGTATTGACGAAGCAAAGGGGTGTTTTTGATTCGTTCGCAACCGCCCTGATAGTTGGCTAAAGCCAACAGTTGTCCTTCCATTTGAAAGCTGTCAAAACCACCGAGCGTTCCGGTTGCCATTGCTTCATAAATCTTTTTACCACTGATTAAATGCAAGTGATTTGGTTTATTCTGAGTTGCTTCAAGCGTTGAAAATTCTTGTTCTGATAAAAAGGGTTTGAGTTCACTCCAATTGTTTTCTTTCCGTAAATGCAAGCGCAACGCATGCACCCACGCAATGGTTTTGTACACCATGTCCTTTTTGAACAGTTCGCCGCGGTCTTTGTCAAAATTTTGTTGATGAGCATGGCTATCGCTGAATGTGATTATCAATCTCGCCAGCACACGACTCGAGTTAATGATACCGCCCCAAAGCGTCCGGGCTTCCCACCATCGACTGTAGGAACTGTTGTTGCGAAAAGCAATGAAGATGGCCAGAGCACTGCCAAGAATTGCAGAAATTGAAAATGGAAATGCAATAGCTGTAATGTTTTGTTTATGTAATTCAAATACCAAAACCGATGCTAAAGCAGAAAATGCCAACTCCGTTTTGACATATTGAATGACTTTTAAAGGATTGAAATTACGTTTGACTATCATATCTAAAATTCGTGGCGTAGAAATCCGCCAATGTTGTAGGTGAATAAAAGAGTGTTTTTTCCAATTTCATTGAAGTCCGCACCTGCTCCTAACTGCCAGTCTTTAATCTTCAACCCTAACCTTGCTCTTTGAGTAAGATTAAATATGCCTCTACTGCTGGTGGGAAATGCGTTTACAGTTTCAATCTGTGTAAAAAGCTGTAGGTTTTCATTCAGTTTAGGGGTGAACCTGAATAACAGAAAAAAATCAAGGTCGGGGGCTTCTATGGTTTCACAAACAATCCAACTGAAAATGGAAAGCTCTTTTTTGCTGTGAGCATATTGAATACCTGCTTTAGGAAAAACCCCATCATTAAAAATCTGAACTACTGCAGCAGGCGCAAAACCTTTCAGCTTAGGATGGTTATATGAAACTGCTTCGGTGAAGCCAAACTGTGGAAGAAAGGAGCTTTCTGTCATTCTATAATCAACGCTTGCCCTGTTGCGGTTAAAAAACAACCAATTACTGTTTTCACCCTGTTTGTTCTTAACGAATTTGAAGAACATTATATCAAAAGTGGTTTTCTGATGCCCACCGAAAACTTCTACAGGAATTTGTGCCTTAGAAATTAAGGCACAGCAGATAAAAATTACAGTAACATGCTTTTTCATCGTGTTAGGAATAAAAGCAGGCGGGGTATCGCTCCGCCTGCTTTTGCGAATTATTTTGTAAGAAATTCAACAACCAATTCGGCAGCAGCAGCCCCAGAGTTCTGTTGTTGTCCTGTAATCAGATTTCCATCCTGAATCGCATAAGAAGATAAAGGAGCAGCAACTTTGAAGGTTGTTCCACCTATTTTTTTGGCTTCTTCTTCTATTCTGTAGGGTTGAATTTTTTGTCCAACAGCTTTATCGGCATACGCTTCTTCTGCATCTGAAAAACCAGTCCAGGTTTTACCTTTTACCAGAAGTTCCCCGTTGGATTTTTTTGCTTCCAGCAAAAGAGTGGTTGAATGGCAAACAGCTGATGCAGGTTTACCTGCCTCATAAAAGGAAACGAAAAGCTCTTGTAGGTCGGTATTGCCTTTGAAGGTATACATCGGACCTTGTCCGCCAACTAAAAAGATAGCTGCGTAGTCACTGTGTTTTACTTCGGTCAGTTTTTTTGTGTTTTCAAGCAGGGTGTTGAATTCGGGCTTTTGCATGTATCCCAACGAAATAATGTCTTGTGCAGAGTAACCGCTTGCATCAGTCGGATTTGAATAGCCGTCCATCATCAGTTTGCCGCCCTCGGTTGAAACCAACTCAACTTCGAATCCCGCTTCCTGAAACACCCTCAATGGGTGTGTTAATTCTGCCGCCCAAAATCCAATTGGCCAGCCGGTTTGTTTTGAAGTTGTTGGGGAACTTGCCACCATTAAAATTTTTCCTTTTGATGGTGCACCATGAAAGTGCACATAATTGATACGTTCTTTAACTTTTTCCATTTTGATGTTGTTTGTAATTGTTTGAGGATTTTGTGCTATTGCAGTACCACCGACCACTATCGGCGCTGCTGCGATTGTTAAGAATGATTTTTACCGTTTCGCCTTTTTTATTTTTCAACAGTGCAAATGTGGGCACATAATGGCTTTTACAGGTCATTAGTCCCTTTTAGTGCGATACTATCTTTTTGGAAAGTAACTATTGATAAAGCAATAACTATAGGTAGCTTTATCCCTTGTAAAAATTCAAAGTCATGCCCGATTTTATTTATGAGCACAAGGTGTATTACAACCCGGTTGAGTTTGCGCTCAACTTTATTGGAGGCACATGGAAAATGCCTATTCTGTGGCGGCTTAGCCAAAATACCATGCGGTACGGAGAGTTAAAGAAAACACTGCCGCACATCACGCATAAAATGTTGTCCAGTCAATTGAGGGATTTGGAAAAACATGGGCTGATTACAAGAGAAGTTTTTCCGGTTATACCGCCTAAAGTAGAATATACAATAACCAAAAAAGGCAAAGAAGTAATTCCTGTAATTGAGGTGATAAGGAATTATGGGCTCAAGGTGATGAAAGAAAAAGGGTTGAATGAAAGTAAACCGAAAAAGTAAGCTTCCGCAATGCCAGAGTAAAGTTAATGCTCCTCAGTTTGATCTCGCAAAGTCGCTAAACGGGTTGCACATAACGACAGGCTAAGCTTGACGTGCCAACAAAATGAGCCAGTGCCTTTTGCCCGCTGAAATATACGCGTAGCCACTGATGTATGCTGAGATATTCAATTTTTCTTCTGTAAAAATAGAATGCAGCAATCGCCACACCCATTGTCAGAATATAAAAAGCAAAACTGATTTGTTGATACCTTGCTTCGAAACCTTCCTCAACAAAGTTTTGCCATATTCCTGGTTCATTTTTAAATCCTGCACACCATTGCCAAAATTCCATGCCAGATGAATCCCGACTGGCAATGCGATTCCTTTTGATTTTAGTGCCGCAATCCCGAAAAGAACAGCTCCCACACCTGCGCCTAAAAATGCCTGCTGTAAGGTATATCCGCCAGCCAAATGCTCAAGTGAAAAAATCAACGCAATTATTACTTGCGCTTTCCATGAACCAATTGCGAAATCAAGACTTCTCAAAGGAAATCCACGAAATGCTATTTCTTCTCTTAAAGCAAGAATAAAATAAAGAGAAAACATGAAAAGGATTGGCTGGAATGATAATTCGGAAACAACTACTAGTTTGGAGTGACCATAGGCTAGTACAAGCATAACTTGAGAAAAAGCCAACACCAAACCTATACAGAAACCAAGAATAAATTTTCTGAAAGTTCGGTGCGTAGGAATTACCCCAATTTCCTTTAATTGAACTTTTTCCAAACGTGCAAAAACAATGGTTAGCCCAAAAACAAGCACGGTAGCTATCGCTCCCAAAAGAAATTCTGACCATGGCTTCGGGAAATTATTGGTAAAGGCAGAAACCAGGATCAGAACCAGAGCGGAACAAAAACAAAATGTCAAAACCCGCAACAAGGTGAATTTCCAATTTGCTATTTTTTGATTCTCCAAGTTATTATTTTTTTAGAGTCAATGCATCAGCCATATTTGCTTCGAATGATTTATTTGGACCTATCTCAGCAAAAAATTCACTACCCTCTAATCTGATGTATGAGTTTTGGCTGAAGCTATATAGTCTTGTATCAGTAAAATTGCCGTCTAAAGTCTATGAATCATCTGAGAAGCCTTCAATTCTATCAATCAAGGTTACCAAGTTATATTCTGATGAATTTTTAGATTGTTCATGTATATCACTCATTAAATCTGTTTCAGACGAATTAGAACCAGCAGCGTAATGCATGATAGTACAATTGGTCTGTTCCTGAGAAAGGCAAAAACCCTGAAAGCCTATTAAAAGGATAATTGATACTATAAGGTTCTTCATTCTTTCAAGATTTCATAAACACAACGGTTTGTATTGAAGCGCTATTCTCCTTAAGCACTGATGGCTTTCGTTATTTCTAGTTTTAAAGCTTTTTCAAATGATTTTACAGATTTAGATATATCATTCCTGGTGGTTGCCCAGGAGCTTATACTCACTCTCATAACTTTCTTCCCGAACCACATTGAGCCACCGAGCCAACATTCTCTTAACATTTGAATATTACCTAATACATTCTCCGTAATTTTATCTGAATCACATCTTACAAGTACTTGATTAAAAACAACATCATTTTCAACGTAGAATCCTTCTATTTTTTTTACTTCTTCTGCAAATTGATTCGCTCTTTGATGCATGGTTAGAATCATTTCATCAATTCCGTTCTTCCCCAAATATTTCATTACAGACCACAATTCAATTATTCTGGCTCTTCGAGACATTTCGGTTGTGTAAAACATGCCGTCCCTTTCAGCGCTTTCTATGATATAGCTAGCAGACGTATGGAGTGCAGAAGTCATTGCTTCTTGGTCTGAACATAGTATGATTCCACAGTCATAAGGTGTGTTCAATGTTTTATGCCCGTCTACAGCCCAAGATGAAGCCTTCTCTGCTCCTTTGGTCAAATATTTCAACTTATCTACTGCACTCGCCCATAAGCCAAATGCACCATCAATATGAACCCATGTATTCGTTTTTTTAGCTTTTTCGCAAATGATTTCGAAGTTATCGAATGCTCCACTATTCACATTCCCTGCCTGCAAAAGCAAAATTGTATTTTCATCTAACTCGGGAATTGACTCGGGAATAATTCTACCTTGATTGTCTACGTCTACCCATTCAATATTTTCGGTTCCCATGCCTAATATTCCTATCGCTCTTAAAACTGCTGAATGCGCATGCTTTCCTGTTACTATCCTTATGTTAGGGGAGTTTCTAAGGCCTTTTTTATTTATATCCCAATTGTTCCTTTGAAGAATACGGTATCTTGCCGCTGCTAATCCACACAAATTTGCTGTAGACGTTCCGCTTACAAATCCCGCGGATGTGTGTTGAGGCAATTTAAATAAATCTACAAGCCACTTTTCAACTACGGATTCTAATCTACTTCCTATAGGTGACAGGACATTCATTGCTGGTGCCTGGTCCCAATAGGTTCCTATGTTTTTAGCTGCTAAACCCACTGGAACTGCACTTCCACAGACGAAACCAAAATACCTTCCCCCCAATGTTGCAGTTGTTGCAGGACTCCCATATGTATTTAATTGTTCTAATACACTTTTGGCATTTGTCGAATCGAAAGGAAGCTCTTCATTAAATATGGCTAAGTCTTTAAGTGCTTCTTCTGTTGGATATACATTTCGATCAAAAACGCTTTCCAAATATTCAAATGAATATTGTTGTGCCTGGTTAAATATTTCTTTGTTTCTAATCTCGAGAAACATTTGGTCTTGAATTTTGCTCATTTTGTCGAATTAATGCCAGCGGCAGTCCGTCTAAAAACTTCCGAACTCCAATCAAAACTAACCGAAATATCCTTTTGTGCATTCGGATGGGAGAAATATTTCGAAACGCCCCCTACGGCCGCTTGTGGGCACCTTCTCCCTGCTGCGGCATACCAATCAGCATCGCATTGACCAAGCGCCCGCCACCGATCGGAGAGCAGGTAGCTCATGAATAGACCAAAACACAGAAAAGCTACTGAAAGTACCCATTTCAAGGCACAAAAAAATGCAGACAAGCTGCAAAATAATCATCCATTCCAACTACTCTGAGCCACAAATGCCTTCTCCTTAGAATCAGCTAAAAGGTGCTTTAGTCAGTATGATACTCACGAATAAAACTACCAGATATACAGCGCAACAGCAGCATCACTATGTGCCTTTCAGGCCAAAAGGATGCTAAGTTGGTTGCGGTTCGTTGTCTTATTTCGTTGCACTTATCCATTCCGTCACTATATCTGCCAAGTCTTCCTTTCCATTCTCGATTTCTTGCAGACTTTTGAAAATTACGATTGCTCGGTCATTTTCTTTCCAAACCAGCATTTTGCTATTGTTTGAAATTAGTTTGTCTTTGGGTTGCGTCTGTTTGTTTGCTCCCCTATGAAAGATTAATTGAACTTGTTTAGTTGGTGGTTGAATTCTCATCGTGATTCTGTCCGCGTTATCGCAGCTATAATTTGGCCCATTCCATTTTATATTTTCTCTCAGCGCTGTGTTTGCACCTAATATGATATTCCTTAATTGTTCGATTTCCTTTCTAAACGGATGCTGCAATTCATCCAAAAAGCTAGTTACATCGCTGGCTAAGTCAATTGTAGGTTTTGCCATTTTCTTGTTTACTAAATGTTTCTATTTGTTGTTAGAATTTATTCATTCTCAAGTTGCATCTAAAACCCGCATAACGTAAACTTTTGATGTGCCTTCGCCCAATTCATTTCTCCACAATATCATGAAGTTTGCAATTTCTTGAAACTGCAAAAAACGAAGTTCTGTATTGTGTTGAACGGTGTTTTATGGTCAACTGTTATACACTTAATTTTCACAAAAAGCGCTTTAAACCGTTCTGTCATTGTCGTTTCCGAATATTGTTTAATTTCTATTCCGCTGCATTTTTTTGGTCCTTGCTCCGAAAATGTCCCGATGATCATAACGCCTGTTGAGTTTATATTTTGTTCAGCCGTTTCCAGGTAGTTCGAAATTTCTTGCTGCCCTGTCAGGAAGTGAAATGCTGCCCTGTCGTGCCAAATATCATATTTCTCTGTAGGTTTGAAAGTCACAACATCTGCGACTATCCATTTTACATTTTGTGCTTTGTCACCAAGTCGTTGTTTTGCTCTGTCAATGGCTGCCCCTGAAATATCGAGTACCGAAATGTCTTGATATCCAAGGTTGAGCAAATGGTCAACCAAAAAACTGTCGCCACCGCCAATGTCAATCACTTTTGCAGTTGTCGGCATGTTGAATTGTTTAAAGAACTCCAATGAAGTTTCTGGTGTCGGTTGAAACCAACTCACATCCTTCAGTTCTTTTGTCAGATATATATTTTCCCAATGTTTCTTGCGGTCAAAGTTTTCCATACTATGTTGCTCTATGTTTCCTTGTCATTTTTGCATGAAGCCCAGCGTTTTAGGCTATGGCAGTTGGAGATTGTATGACTTGATTTTTTCAGTTGCGCACCAACCTTTGTTCTATGTTTTCGCTTTCGTTCAATAACTTCATTTCGAATGCATTAGGCACATTGAGCTGCGTTCGTATACATTATTTCCAAGGCCCGTTTGTCAATACATTCACTACTTTTCCTTTGTCATCCATTTTATATAGTCCACCTGCACAGCCCAACCAAATATTTCCATTTTTGGTCGTGCAGAAAACTCATTATTGATTTTGGAACGTTATAATTTGAAAATTTATCGTCTGCATATTTGTAGGTTCCATTGCTAATGGTACCAATCCACAAATTATTTGAATTGTCCTTGTAAATTGCATACACATCATTTTCACTCAATCCATCAATTTTGGGGAAATCAGTAAAAATTTCTCCATCAAATTTGTTTAGCCCACCCTTTCCGAATCTATTCTTCGCATCAGCATTGTCCTTTTCAGCCACCCTTGTTCCGATCCAAATGTTTCCTTCATTATCAGCTACAATTGATTGGACATTATTTGAGTTTAATCCCTCTTTTATAGTGTAATGAACGAATGACTTGCCGTCAAATGTACTTGCCCCATAACCATCTCTTCCAAACTAAATATTTCCTTTAGTATCTTCTGTAATTGAGGTGATCCAATCTTTGGTGTCCGGGTTAGTTTTGGTTTCAATTTTAGGATAGGGAATTGGAAACTCTTCAAATCGGGTTCCGTCAAATTTGCAAACCCCAGCCCAAGTCCCAATCCAGAAAGTCCCTTTGCTGTCGATTAATATATTGCTCACCATATCACTACAAAGCCCCTCCCTTTCTGAAAAATTTGTAAATGATTGCCCGTCGTATTTAGATATCCCCGAACCCGTTCCAAACCACATATTCCCTGAACCATCTTCAATGATACTTACAATTCTGTTGCTTGGGAGTCCGTCTTCAATTGTTAGATAATCCAATTTGTTACCCTCATATTTTGCCACACCTTTCTCTAAAGTTCCAAACCACAGATTGCCTTTAGCGTCTTGGAATGTTTCAACTACATATTCTCCTATTTGTGAGGCGCTTTCTTGTTCAGTGGGGTTTTCAATTTTAGTAGTTTCCGCTTTATTCTCCTGGGAGTTGCATGAAACCGATAATAGCGTCAGGATTGTTAAGAGTATAATTTTCATTCGTCTTCGGTATTAATGTGACACACCACGGGAGCCTTCGCAACAACCCCGATTTTGATTGAAAAGTACCTATTTTGGACCGAATATTTGTCGTTTCTGAGAAAGGATCTTAAAACTGTCTTTAGAGGGCGTAAGAGTTTGCACCTACCAGCTCTTCCAGGTCCATCATCGACAGCTGATTATCGAAGCACAAAGCTTCATTTAACCAATGAACCGCCATTTTTTTGTAGGCGCAGTTATGGCCAATGGTTTTGTTAGTTCTTGTCATTTCTGCAATTGGTTTATATGTATTTCTCCGTCCTGATTTATAATAATTTTAAAATTTTCGTCTAAGATGCATCCGTCATCATAACACGAACCTTCATAAATATACAGTACATTTTTGTCTATAAAAAAATAACGTAATCTAGTGTGGGAGTCGCCCCCAATGTCGTCAGCGTAAATATTTAATAATTTTCCATTTTTCGTTTTTGGGTCAAGGAGTAGTAAATTGCCATAACGTTCAAATGAATAATAACATTCATATATGCCGATGTTTGGCAAACGATACTTGCAACTGTCAATTGATTTTTGCAATAATGTATCTATGTTAAAAGCACCTTTATAGTTGTCTCCAATTTTTACTACTTCCAGACTTTGAAATTTTGGCGATTTTATTGTTCTAACAAAATTGATAGCTGCGAAACATAGTCCGATGGTATCAAATTCTTTTCCTTTCGGTTTTTTGAGTTGTCCATAATTTTCTAAGTCCCCTTCCCAATTCTTCGGAAACTTGAATTTGGTCAGGTCGGCACAACCAAATGGGAAATTTGTATTAATCTGAATTTTACTTGTGTCGGATTGTGGAATTAAACTGTCCTTAGTTGAAGATGTCTCTAAGGAATCTGTATTCTCAGCTGTCTGATTCGAACAAGACCAAATTGTAATGCAGGAAATAAATATGATAAAACGATTTTTCATTCAGCTATAATGTCGGCTCGTGCCTGTCTTTTTAGCATTAGCTATAACGCCAGTCCGTCTAAAAACCTCCGAACTCCAATCAAAACTAACCGAAAAATCACTTCGCGCATGGTCCTTGAAGAAATATTCCGGAATTCCGACCCGTTGTAGGCCCCGAAAGACGGGGCAGGCGGATTGGGAGCCATGCTGGCCGATGATACATTGGATATGCTGTAGTCCATAGGCAGACATCTGAACATTCATTGGGGTGTGCACCTGGATGAAAATCGTATAGAAGTTGGAACCCAAGCGAGGAATTATCGGGTTTTCAGGAAGGTCTGCAACGGCAACTGCGGTGGTGTGATGCCTATCTATTCATCCGGTTCGATATGTATTAAAACCTGTCCCAATTGAGGTATGTCATTTCTCAATGTGTCTTTGAGTTTATGCGCTATTTGGTGTCCCTGCTTTACAGAAATATTGGCGTAAACTGTTGCGTGTAAGTCAACGTGATATTTCATTCCCGCTTTTCTTATAAAACATTTTTCAGTGCCTACTATTCCATCTACAGTAAGTGACACTTTTCTGATGTCCTCAATGAGGTCATCATATAAATGCTCGTCCATTATTTCTCCAAGAGCAGGTCTGAAAATTCTATAACTGTTGTAAAGAATAAATCCAGAGGCAAACAGTGCAGCCCAGTCGTCTGCCGTTTCGTAACCTTTGCCAAAATAAAGCGCTATAGAAATTCCAATTAATGCAGCCACTGATGTAACTGCATCGCTTCTGTGATGCCAGGCATCAGCTTTTAAAGAAGAGCTGTTTGTCTCCTTGGCCTTTTTCATTACCAATTGGAATGCAATTTCTTTCCATATTATTAGTGGAATAAGAACCAGCAAAGTCCAAAATTTCGGCAATTCGTGTGGATTCCCAATGTTTTTGATGCTCTCATAGGCAATTATTGTTGCTGAAGTAATTAAAAATCCAACAACCAAAAAGGTAACCAATGGTTCTGCCCGTCCGTGTCCATAAGGGTGGTTTTTGTCTGCTGGTTTGTTTGCATATTTAAGTCCGAATAAAACCAGGAAGGAAGCAAATATATCGGTGGTTGATTCGATTGCGTCTGCAATGAGCGCATATGAGTTTCCGAAAAAACCAGCAAGACCCTTTATAACAGCAAGAATTGCATTTCCGGCTATACTAAAATAGGTTGCTTTTATTGCTGTCTGCTCGTGGCTTGTTGTCATTCTCTATTCTAAGGTCGCCTTTTTAAAGTCACACATAACGTAAGTCCGTATTAAAACCATGTGCGCGTTGCATCAAATCTAACCGAAATTGTCCATCATCTCTCTCCCCATTTGATATTCCCGGAATCTATTACAACCTGCGACACACGATCCACGACAAGCAAAACATTACCAACCGGGCATTTGTCCACATTGCAAAACAGCCCCCAAGGTGATTCTGGAAATCACGCCCACACGCGGGCCGCCAAAACTTCGAAGAAGCAAAGAAACATTTGAATCAGCACCGCTTCCGTGCAACAGCAGTTTTATGCCATTACCTTTCACATTCTTGTTTCAATAAATCCAGCCAGTTTTGCATTCCTTTTTCTAAATTCTTGTTGAAAGACTTTTTAAATAGTTTTGCAAAAAAACCTTCCATACTTTCGTCAACCGCTACTGTCGTTTGTCCATTGCTTTCGGTCAATGTCCAGTTATGAATGGCATACATCCCAAATGTTTTTCCTGTCCAACCGAAGTTCTTAAATCGCTCAACGGTGTGAAGGGTAGAATGAATTTTTGCCCCACCAGTTTTCCAGTCAAATGTAGTTGCTGCCTTCAATTCCCCATTCAATTTTGGTTTACTTATGTCAGTCTGCCAAGTTGCCCAATTGTCAATATTGGTCATTACTTTCCATACTTTTTCACTACTTGCATTGATAATGATTGTTTTGCTGCACTTTACCGGTGCGCTTTCGTTGATCCTTTTCATTTCTGAATTGTTTTGTGCAAATGAACCTGTGGAAATTGTCAAGCCAATTGCGGTTAGTAGAATTGATTTTGCGAACATTGTCGTTTGTCTTAATGAACGATACAAAGGTCTGCGCATAACCGTGGCTTGCTCTTGACAAAAATCAAGAAATGCATAGGATTCAGCGAATCAAATAAAAACTTATACTTTGGGCCAATTTCAGCCAGCCGCCTTTTTTCTTAGCCTGCTTAATGTTTCAGGCGTCATACCAAGCATAGATGCCAGGTATTGCAAAGGCACCTGATTAAACAATTCTCTATTGAAATTGAAAAGTTGATTATACCTTTCTTCTGCTGTCATTGAAAGGTGTTGTAACACTCTATCTTCCAAAACTGTAAAGCATTTTGCAATGAATAGCTTCTCCAATTCTGTCCAACGAGGAATTACTTGTCCAATTTTTTGATAGTCCTTGCTGTCGATAATGTACAGTTCGCAGTCTGTCAATGCTTGAATATTCCAGCGTGCTGATTGCTGAAATACAAAACTTGATAAGTCCACCACAAAATAACCTTTTGTTGAAATCCACTTGGTTACTTCCTTTTCATCAATGAAAACGAACTCCCTTACTATTCCGGTCTGAACAAAACCAAGTCTATCTGAATGTCTGCCTGTTTTAAGAAAATAGTCACCCTTTCTCAAAGTCATGGGTTTGAAAAACGAACTTATTTTAGTCAACTCCTCTTTGTTAACACCGAAGTAAGTATGAATATATTTTTCTAATTCTGTCATTGCTTGTAAATGTTGCCCAACGTTTGTGTTTGCGCAGTGGTAGCTTTGTCGAGCGTTAAAAAAAACCGGGTCTTTGTCCGATGGGAGATGCTTTAATGGAACATGAATCCACGTCGACAGTTTTTATTTTTCTGTCTGATGTTTCTTCTTTTTGAAAGTAAGGAAAATGCAGACAATAAATGTAACAAGGTAAAGAATACCCAAAATTGTTTTCCTAAAAGTAAAAGTCTCAAAGTCAAATTCGTTTAACAATGCCAATCCTATTGGAAAAGCAAGCAATGCGAAAACCAAGTTAAATCCTATTTTATTTTTCATATCAACCAATGTGTGTATGCTGTAGCCTGTTTAAAAACTGTATACGCGCTGCTAACAGTCAGCGCGCACCAAATGTTTTATTCAAAAGTAAACCGAAGCCGAAAATGAGTCCACTGATAAATTTTTCATTTTATACTGCGTCAAGTTGTCTTTGTCGTTAGAAAAATCCACAAAAGATTAGTCCTCAAGTTTTAGCAGTCTTAAGGCTTGCGCCCAGCGTCAGTCTGTCCTAAAACCCAGCCTGCACACCCAAAACTAACCGAAAAATCCCTTCGCGCATTGTCCCGGAAGAAATATTTCGGAATGCGATCCACAAGCCCTTGTGCGCACCCTGCTAGCAAAACCCGTTAAAAATCGACTTACTGAAGCAAGCGACCCAAAGGCGCTTCACCCACCTCTGCCGTCTTTTCGGTATAACGAACCTTAGGACTGAAATGACCGGAGCTGAAGCCTGTCCTGTGCGCAGCCGAAGGGTGCAACAGCACCTTCATTCTGGGCCCTTCGGGCCGAACGAAGGTTTAGTTGTTACCAGCAGTTTTATTCTATCCACGTAGCTTCACTTTTCATAATTGTCCACCTGTCACCTTGTTTTTCAAGTGTTGCTTCACCACCTTGATAACCAACTCTAAAATCAATTCTAGCTTTAGTCAAAGTCTTGTCTAATAAGATGTAGTGGACCTCAGGATGCGTTTCTAAATGCCAATATTCACCCCAATGTCCGTGCAAAACAGGGATAAATGGTCGTATCATTTCATAACGTTTTTCACTTTCTCCCACAGGACCTGAGGGGTTCATAATGTTTGGCGTCCCCATTTCTGTTGATTCAGTTCCTAAAAATTGATTTAGTGCTTTGTTGTATTCCGTAGTCAGATAGAGAACTTTTTTGCTGTCTAAGGTAAGTGGCGGTCTGAAATTATTTATTGAGTCCTTATGTGAAGTCCACCAACGAAAATTGTCAAAATAATTGGGTGACATAACAGCATAAAATATTTTGTTCTGGACAACAACATATTTGCAATTGGAGTTAAGGTTGTTACCCCTTTCCCAGTTACCAAGTTTAAGCAACTCCAAGGGTTTGTAAAACTCTTTGTAAACGTCAAACACCGCTTTTATTATGTCGTTCTGTTCAATAAATTCTGTCGTGTTTGGTTTTACATTTTCGTTCCATTCCAACAATACTTGTTCAATTGTGTCGTCAGTATTTTGCTTGAAAGCAAATTCAAGTTTGTCACTCAAGATTGTTGTTGTCAAAGCAGGTTCGTAATTGTCCGTAACAACAGTCGGTTGACTTGTATGTTGCGTTTTCTGACCACAAGAGAACAAGCAGAACAAACTTGTCGCAAGTAAAATATACTTTGTCTGTGTCGTCATTTTAAAATTGCCGCTAAACGTTTCGCGCACAGGTGCAGTTTGGGATTGGTAACCGAAATCTATCAACTTATGACGAACTTACAAAGAAATCGAAATGTTCAACCTTCAGAAATACCCAAATTGCGCTTGTACGCTGTTAAAGGAAGCTGCCGTCCGGATTTTCAGGCTGTGCGTTCAGGCAAATTTTGTAAAATTGAAATTGTAATTAAATGCGTTACATTTTGGACAATCGATATATTCGAATCTTAAGTCTGCATAATTGCATCTTCCACACTTTCCAAAATCTTTATTTAAATGATCCATTATCACTTTGGAATCTCTATGACTAAAACCATATTCATCTTTTAGTTTTGTAACAATAGCAAGCTTCTTATCCTGTTTCAGTAAGCGGCCGACATCATTCCTTTGTTCTTCATTCAAATTTAAATTGAGGATTTCATTGTTGCATCGCATGCAAAGTCTTTTCATTTTTACCTTGTTTGGTCTTCAATATTTGATTCAATCTTTTTATTCTCTTAATAAAGGATCGTCTGAGATGCTTCAGGTTTACACGAATGATCTTTGGCGGTTTCCTATAACGGCATTCCGTCCTAAAACCCTGTCTGCACACCCAAAACTAACCGAAAAATTCCTTCCCTCATTGTCCCGGAAGAAATATTCCGCTACACCATCCAAAAGCGCTCGTGTGCCCCCCGCCAGCAAAACCCGTTAAAAAGCGACTTACTTTAGAATGCGTCCCAGAGCCCCTTCCCCCACCTGTGCCGTCTTTTCGGTATAACAAACCTTAGGATTGAAACTACCGGAGCTACAGTGCAACAACGCCTTCATTCTGGGCCCTTCGGGCTGAATGAAGGCTTAGTTGTTGGTGGCCGTATTTATCTTTTCTTATGTTCTGGTTCCCATATCAGTCGAACAAAAGAACTTAATCTCTCATTTTCACGACTTACAGGAATTCCTGCTACAATTCCAATCAATAAGTTGTCCGCAATACCCAATCTCATTTGAGGTCTCATGGTCATATCGAAGTCTCCGTTGTCTATGGTTTTATTAAACTCAACTCCGATAAAGTTCCGTGTACCTGAAATCATGTAGTGAAAACTGGTATTGATGTCATAAGTCGTATGAAACTTGTTGGTGCTGAAACGCTGTTCTATCATCGGCCCTGCATAAATCAATGAATGGAAGTTATTGCCCCATCGCTTTGCAACAACCAAGAAAGGATTGTAAACATTTCCTTCAATAAAAGGCTTTCCAAAATTCCTAAAGTCTGAGAGATCAAACTCGTTTATGTATCCAAGTGCCATTGATGTAGCCATAGGCTCATTAACTAAAAATGACCATTGAACAGCGATTTTAATGCTGTTTAGTTGATTGGATGGAATTGAGTCGTTTGCCGTTCCATTTATTGGCGAATAAAAAGTAAAGGGCAATTCGACTTCTAAACCCAACCTGTCAATAGGTGCCCACTCATACTCTATTAAAGCTTCGTAAGAGTCGAAATTCAGATTGTCAGTCAGTCCTAGTCCTAAGTTCCACTCTTTTTCCCCTTTACGAGCTCCTAAATCTCGGATCAGGTCTATATATAAAGGTTCTGCGTGTAGAACTTTGTCAGGTTCTTTATGGTCTTCAATTTGTTGAATGTAAAGACTGTCTTTTTCTGCGTCCGTAGTTTGAGCAGAAATATATGTTGAAGGTGCTAATACAATGATTAGCACCAAGATTTTTTTGATGTTCATTTTTGATTTGTTTTAAATTCAATAAGAATCACCACGTGTCCTATTGGTCACATAGTGATGGGGAGATGGAAAAACAAATCAAGCTTTGGGTGGGGGACTGTCTATTTCGTTGAAGCCTTTTGTCAAGCGAGCTTCATAGTCAGGAAAGAGTTTTTTTCTTTCGAAGAATTGATTATGGTCAATTTTGTTGGCTTTGATTACATGAACCAACAAGTCAATTTTCACATTCTTTTTCTTGTTGTGGTCTTCGGTATCATGGTCGTCATACTCTTTGATAGCATCTTCAAATCCTAAGACCTTTTCGACTACTATTTCGACAATACTTTCCTGGTCATTGATGGACAAGTCTTCAGGAATATGTTCAGGCTTAAGGTCTTCCGTGTCAACGCTAATGTTGAGTAGGTACAGTCCCATGAGCCCCCATAGGAATTTTGTGAAAATGCAATTTCTTATTCGACTTATCACAATTCAAATTAACGTTCTATTGTCGGTTTTCTTATATGGCCACCAACGTTCCAGCATATGGCTTGTGGCGCTTCCGAAGATATATTTTTCATTCCAGGATAATTTTGATTCGAAGACCATTTTCGAATGTAGGAGAATCCCGCCATAAGCTATATGCAGTGTTGGTAGCTGGCTTTATTTGTTTTCTTGTCCAAGTTCTTCTATAATCTTTCTTTGCCCCCTTCTCGTTAACGCTTTTACCCAGGATAAAACCAGAACGTCATAACCACCAGATTTCTCTTTTTCTTCTTTTGTTAATCTAATCATAGATATTTGGGGTCGGGATCCATCGTCAATCCAGGGTATGACAGAGTTCTTAAAATAGTCAGATTTTGCCGTAATTGTTCTTCCAGAACTTCCTGTGAGGAATGCAACTTTTTTACCCTTAAAATCAAAATCATCTCTTTTTTCATCAAGAAGTGAATTTAAGAGTTTCGTTTCATCTTCATTTAAGTTTGGAATGTCGTCAATTCCAATATTATCAAAGTTTTGGCCAGACAATCCACATGTCAAAAAAAGCATCAATATGATTAGTAGTGGTCTCATTTTTCAGCTAGCTACCAACAATCCGCATAAACGACACTTCATCAAACCTTATATCGTTTATATCGCTTATGTGCGAGGTGCATGGTTGTCATTTCCAAATGTAGCAGATTCGCACAAACTGTCCAATGGTCTTTTCAGGGTTGTATGGTTGATAAAAGGTTCCCTTGTATAAACTTTCGTGGTTTTGGAGCCCGGGTGTCCCGGCGCAGATGGCATATAACACCCCTGCGCACTTCATAAAAGGCCTGCTAAGCATACTCCATAGCAGACTTTTTATGAAGTGTGAAAGTGGGTCAGGAAAACATCCGCCTATTCTACAACGAGTTTTTTCACCAGTTTAATATCGCCGGTCATTGCAGTGAAAAAATACACCCCTGCGGGAAGTTGGCTCACATCTACATAATCGCTGTACCTCCCTTCCACAGCCGTAAGGTTATACTCGATCACTATGGCCCCAAGTACGTTTATCAAAGCTATCCTTACTGAACCATCAGGAAAACCATCCATTGATACCTGAACCCTATCACTTGCAGGATTGGGGGCAAGCACCAAATTCGGTTCGCTAAACACAGCACTTCCACCTCCCCAGGATCCATCGCCTGCTGATGGCACTGCTGGTCCCGGAGGGGTAGTAAACAGCACAAAAGCACTCCAGGGACTGTTTACCAAAGTACCAGAGGTAGCACAACTGCATCTGATCCTCACCCTGTAGGTTTTATTGGGTTGAAGTTGGGGAATGGTCAACATCGCCGAAGAAGGGGTGATCGTTCCGGTTAAATCACCTGCGTAGAAACTGTAATTTCCGCTCAAATCATTTCTATTTCGATTGAGCTCGCAGCGCCTCGATCCACCATACGGAGTCCAGGTCGCATTAAAGGTGTTTCCACTGGCGCTCGCAGTCAAATTTACCGGGGGTGTTGTAAAATTATTAGGGTGGCAAGCGGAGCTTATAGCTGTTTGTGGAGATGCATCCCAGGCGGCAATGCCATCAATATTCTCAGTGAAAATAAAGCTACTGTCCAGCAGGGCATGATTGCCTGTGATGTAAGAATAGTAAATCTGGTTGGGCAGCAGTCCCCCGGACTCATCTTCTGCCGTGCCCGGATCGTCCACATCTACACTAAATAACATCCCCAAAAAGCCCGAGAGCGCGAATGTAAGCGGGTTGGGAAGCATTACAAATTCAAAAGCGTCGATATCGGTGCCGGGAAGTATGCCAATATCCGGGTGGAGCACAGCGGGAATTGCGGTTTGATTGGCAAAATCCACTCTGTAAATAATTCCGGGATCCAGCACATTTCCTGCGGGGTCTGTGCCTCTGCCTTGGTGATCAACTGAAAAGTAGACATTCGGGCATAGGTTCAGATTGTTCGTAAAAGTGACTGCATTCACGTCATCATCCTCCGTGTTGGCTAAGGGTTCAAGTGGATGGTCCACAGGGTTGGGCAGGAGGTTTGGATGTATTTGGCCCTCAGAAAGCAAAGGCCATTCGGCGCCAATGGTCAGCGTAAGTGGGTTTACATCCAGTTGAACAATTTCGTCTTTTCGCTGGCTTGTTCCATAAAGCTGCAGGGTGAGCGGTGAGTAAGAATTTCCGGGAACAGAGGGTCCCGGCATTGTATAGTTTTCGGCCCTGTCATCATCGTATGAAAGAAACAAGTGCTCTACGCCTTTCAGGCATGGGCTTGTGGTTGCAGGCAGCGGAGCGGGAAGAATGCTATTTATCGTCTGATTGGTGATGGAGAGGCCATCTATATTCAGGAAGGATGAAAAGTAAGCATTGAGTGGCAGCCCGGTACCCAGTGGAACAGCGGTGAGGTGAGGCACCAGAAGATCGGGTGTGGAGGGAGGGATATCGAAGCCCATAAAGGAGGCGTCATCAATGTTTCCATCGCCCCCACCAAATGGAAATGTGGGAACTTGAAATCTGTAGGCATCTCCCGGGTCAAAATATTCAGAACCATTTGCCGTGGGAGAACTCAGTTCGTTGGAACTTCCTATATCAACAGAAAAAAATGGGTGTGTAGGCAGAGGTGGATTAACAACGGGCGGTATAAACAAAGGATCTGCAGAAAGCGTGATCGTTCCAATAAAATTTGCCGTGGCCCTATCCTTGAAATATCCTAAGTAAACACCAGCTCCGGGGTCTACCACGTTGGTATTGCTAATGTGTGTAATAGATAGGGTTACAGGAGTTCCTGCGAGCATGACCATTGTTCCGGACTTAGTGACATTGTTCCAGCCCAGGATTGTATTGCTTGAGAAAGACATATTGAAACCTGCATCCTGAAATAAATCAACCCCACCAAGTTCGATAGTTGGAATAGTTACGGCAAGATCACCGCCTCCCACCTCCACCTCACCTGCAGCGGAATAAGCCTGGTATGAGAACTGCACGACCACAGGCGTATTTACAGGTACCATGGTAGCATCGATCTCCAATTCAAACTGAACATTGGTATTGGTAAATGCCTGGTATCCGGGCGGCATGATTGGGGAGAAGTGATGACTCTGCGCGTAGCTGTTCCAGAATACGGTCATCGTACTGGTTCCACTTCCATTTATCGTGCTGAATACGTTGTTATTTGCATTTGTGTTGTACTCCGGAGTCACCACTTGTCTTGCCCCAACCTGGCATATAAATCCAAGTTGTGAACCAAGCAAACCGGGAATATAGGCTGGCAGCGGAAGGTTACAAGCAACAAAATCAATTCCAGGTTCATTTGCATCATCGGCCAATGCATCTAATTGAATGATGTTGATATTCGAATTTTGTACTACAAGGGATTGGGCTTGGGTATTTCCAACCCAGAGAAAAATACTGCTGGCAAGAAAAGCCAGGACTTCTGCAGTTGTTTTCATGGTTGTGAGGTTTTGGTTATATTAAAGGTATAAAAAAATATCTAAAATACTAATCATCAAATATTTACAAGATAAAAAAACATAACGACTTGATCCATGAAGAAGTAACCAGATGAAATTAAATGAATACTACAAGAGCGTAATTCTTCTGAATGATGACATCACTTTTTGAAATATCTTAGAGCCATTGGAAGCATCTTGAATTGTATAACTTCCGGATTGAGTGATCTCTTTGGGACAATGATGTTCAAAATTCTCATGTAAATTCCGAGAATCACCCTAGGACAAGATGGACAATTTGTGGTGCGGCACCCCACCCCAATGCGGGGAAAAGGAACGAGAAGGACATAAAAAAAACCGCCCCTTTCGGAGCGGTTCTTCACTAGGTGAGTTCAACCATCCAGCCGTGTGGATCAGGGGAGCGAAATTTTCGCAAATCGAGAAAATGCTTAATCAATTTGTTTGAGACTTCGCGCTGTTCCACAGGGGGCAATTCGTACGTATCGTCTCCATCAGCGATGGATGCAATGTGTGCGATGGTGGCAGCAGTGCCGCAGCCAAAGGCCTCTTGCAGGTTTCCATTTCGCATAGCGTCTACTACCTCTTTAACAGGTATGCGGCGCTCCTCGACCGGAATATTCCAGTCTTTCGCAATTTGAAGTACACTGCGGCGGGTTACTCCATCCAGGATGGTGTCACTCAATTCAGGGGTGATAAGGGTTCCGTTTATGATGAACATTACGTTCATGGTGCCGCTCTCTTCAATATAAGCGTGCTCTCTGGCGTCGGTCCAAAGAAGCTGATCAAATCCTTGCTGATTCGCCAATCGGGCCGGATACAGAGACCCGGCGTAATTTCCGGCTGCTTTTGCAAAACCAGTACCGCCATGGGCGGCACGGGTGTAATGATGCTCTATCTTCACCCGCACAGGTTTGGAGTAGTAAGCGCCTACCGGAGAAGTAAATACCATAAATCTGTAATCATCGCTTGCCTTTACGCCCACATACTCATCTATAGCATACATAAAGGGTCTGAGATACAGGGATGAAAAATCTTCAGCAGGTATCCAGGCATTGTCCAAACGCACCAATTCAGAGAGGGCTTCCATAAAAATCTCAGAAGGCACAGATGGCATACACATGCGTTCTGCAGATCGGTTGAAGCGTTCTATATTCTTGTCGGGACGAAAAAGTCCGTAACGACCATCTGTATTCTTAAATGCCTTCATGCCCTCAAAAATGCTCTGCCCGTAGTGCAGCACCGAGGTGGCCGGACTCATACTCACATTTCCAAATGGTTTGATAGTTGGTTCTTGCCACTTTCCGCCTTTGAATTCCATGAGGAACATGTGGTCTGAAAATTCTCTGCCGAACTTTAAATCCTGAAAGTCAACTTTTGACAAGCGGCTCTCAAGGGTTTTCTGAACTTTTATAGAATGAGTTGCTATCATTTCTGTTCTATAGATGAGCGGCAAATTTACAGAATAAAAGAACGGATTCAAAAGTCAATTGTTTCGGAATCAACTTACTGTACTTATAACACTAAGCTATTTATATTCATTATAGATGTGATTGTTATAGCATTAGGATTGGCCGCACACGCACAGAATGATGTGAACAAATTCTGTTCAAATAGTCGTTAATTTGCCGAAAGGCCGCATTCCTGCATGGAGACCCCTATTGTAGAAATATTAAAGAAATACTGGCACCATCAGAGCTTCAGGTCCTTACAGGAAGATATAATACAGAGTGTAATTTCTGGAAGAGATACCATTGCTCTGCTACCCACGGGGGGTGGCAAATCCATCTGTTTTCAGGTGCCTGGAATGTACCTCGATGGGGTATGCCTTGTCATATCGCCGCTCATTGCGCTGATGCGCGATCAGGTGGACAACCTGAAAAAAAGAGGCATTAAGGCTGTGGCTGTGAATAGCTCCCTGAACCACCGCGAGATTGACACAGCCCTTGATAACGCGGTGTACGGCAGTACCAAGTTTCTGTACGTTTCACCTGAGCGGCTTAAAACGGATATGTTTCTGGCAAGACTTCCCAAAATGAAGGTGGCCTTGCTCGCCATTGACGAAGCGCATTGCATCAGCCAGTGGGGGCATGATTTCCGGCCCGCATACCGTGAAATAGCAGCCATCAGAGAATTAATACCCAAAGTACCCGTAATTGCGCTCACCGCTACTGCCACACCAAAAGTGGTGCACGACATTGCTGAACAGCTCGCCCTTCGCGATCCGGCAATCTATCAGAAAAGTTTTACCCGCAGCAACCTCATTTACGTGGTGCAAAAAGAAACGCACAAACTGGCGAGAACCATCAACGTGGTGAAGCGTGTTGGCGGAACGGGAATTGTCTATTGCTCATCGAGGTTGGAAACGGTGCGGCAGGCAAACCTGCTCAGGGCAAATGGCATCTCTGCACTGCCCTACCACGCAGGTATGGACAGCAAAGCACGCAGGGAAACCCAGGAAATGTGGATCGGCAACAAGGCACAAATTGTGGTTGCCACCAATGCCTTCGGAATGGGAATTGACAAGCCCGATGTGCGGTTTGTAATCCACCTGGACCTGCCCCAAAGCGTGGAAGCATACTTTCAGGAAGCGGGTCGCGCGGGACGCGATGAGAAGACAGCCTACGCCACCATGTTCATCACCGACGAAGACACAGAACGACTGAAGGAAAGGGTGCGCAGTCAGGTGCCCGAAAGGGAGACATTGCTGCAAGTGTACAAAGCCCTTTCGAACTACTATCAGCTGGCACTTGGCAGTCTTAAACTTGATTCAGTGGCCTTTGATCTTGCTGACTTTTGCAAGAAATTCAGCTTCAAGCAAAGCCTTACCCTTCAAGCGCTCAAGATGCTCGAGCAAGCTGGCTATATCACCCTCAGCGAGGCAGTTTTCACCCCCTCCTACATTACCTTTCTCATTCAAAATAAAGACCTTTACAGTTTCGAAGTGGGTCATCCTAAATTCGAAGCACTTATACATCTGCTTCTTCGGGGTTTTGAAGGGGTATTCGACCAACCCACCCGAATAAATGAAGAAAAAATTGCCCGCATGCTAAGGGTAAAGCCTGAAGATGTGCGGGATCAACTTCGCTACCTCCGCGAGCTGAGGGTGCTGCACTACCAGGAACAAACCGACCTTCCATTCATCACCTTTCCCAGCCACAGGGTGAGGGCAGAAGAGCTGATCATCGATAAAAATATGCTTCGTGACTACCAGGAGCGAATGCTGGGAAAAATGCAGTCGGTGGTGAACTATGTGCAGAATGGCTTGGTATGCCGCAGCAGGCAACTCGTAGCATACTTTGGCGAAAGCAGCAGTGATGACTGTGGGCGCTGCGATACTTGCCTGAACAAAAAAAAGAGAATACCCCAGGCAGAATTTGATCAAATCAGAAAAGCACTGGAAGAAGAACTTACTGCAGAGGCTCGCCCACTCAACAACTTACTTACGGCCAAAGCATTTCCGGAAGAAAGTGTGCTGATTGTGCTAAGGTGGCTCATAGACGGGGATCTGGCGCGCGTGGGCGATGAGAACATGGTGCAAATGGGCAAGCTATAAATAGCCATTACAGTGTCTCTTTCCCAACCTTAAACAATAGATAAACACAAACCACCTAAAATGAATTACACAAGTACAGAGGCTGCAGTTTCACTGATAAAAAGCAATGACAAAGTATTTATACACAGTGTGGCCTGCGCACCCCAGGAGCTCATCGCGGCCATGACGGCGAGGTCGGCAACATTGAGAGAAGTGCAGATCTACCATATGCATACCGAGGGGCCCGCGCCATATACTGAACCTGGAATGGAAGAGAGCTTTCGCTCCAACAATTTTTTTGTAGGTCAGAATGTGCGCAAGGCAGTACAGGAAGGCAGGGCCGATTACATACCTTGTTTTCTCAGCGAGATTCCCGACTTTTTCCGCAAGGGAATCATTCAACTCGATGTGGCCATGCTGATGGTATCGCCCCCTGACAAGAATGGCTACGTAACGATGGGCCCATCGGTTGATACCTCATTGGCCGCAGCCAAAACAGCCAAAATAGTGATCGCAGAAGTAAACCCAAACCTGCCCCGCACCCATGGTGATGGTTACCTGCACGTCAGTGAATTTGCCGCACTGGTGGAAGTTGATTATCCCATTTATTCCCCTGTGCAAAAAGCCCTCACGGATACCGAAAGAAAAATAGGAGAATATGTGGCGGGGCTTATAGACAATGGTGCCACCTTGCAAATGGGCATAGGCGCTATACCCAATGCTGCTCTGGAAGCAATGCGTGGACACAAAGAGCTCGGAGTGCATACCGAAATGTTCAGCGATGGCATTATTGATCTGGTGGAGCGCGGCATCATTACCAATGAGCACAAAGCCATACACCCTTACCATATTGTAACAGGTTTTGCGCTTGGCAGCAAAAGGCTTTATGATTTTATAGACAACAATCCCAAAGTGCGCTTTTTGGATATTGCTTACGTGAACAATACCAATGTAATACGCAAAAACCCCAAGGTAACTGCGGTAAACAGTGCCATAGAAATAGACATTACCGGTCAGGGATGCGCCGATTCTATAGGCAGTAAGATATACAGCGGGGTGGGCGGACAGATGGATTTCATTCGGGGCGCAGCCAAAAGTGAAGGAGGAAAACCCATCATCGCACTGCCTTCTGTAACCAACCGCGGTGAGAGCAAGATTGTGGCCCGCCTCAAGGAAGGTGCAGGCGTGGTGACCACGCGCGCGCACATGCACTACGTGGTTACCGAATACGGGGTGGCTTACCTGCACGGGCAGCCCTTGCGGGAAAGGGTGCGACAACTCATAGGTATTGCCCATCCCGACCATAGGGAATCACTTGCAAAAAGTGCTTTTGAATGGTATAAGATTTCGATCTAATACACCACGTATCTTAGTGTTGGCCGAAATTCCATATTCAAGACAAACTATTTTCTCTATATTTGAATCTTTACCAATCTTAAAACCAGACATATGAAACCAATTGCTACCCTACTCCTATTGGTATCCTCCATGATCGCCAATGCCCAAATTGACCTTATTTACGAAGCCCCCGCGCACAGCTCGCCGGTGCTCGTGGCTGACAATTGTGTGAAGAATGCCATTGTTGATTTTAATACCAACCCAACGGAGTTTTATCTGTACAACCTCGACAACAGCTTGTTTCGCACATGTGAACTTCCGGCTGGTATAACAGCCGCCAGCTTATGGTGGGTATCGTACCCCACACTGTCCCTGTTTGACTGCGACTCCACAAATGTGGAATACATCTTGGTGCAGCCTGCCGGAATGCCCGAAGGCACCCCACATACCTGGGTGGTGCGCGAGGATGGCACTGTGCTGCTTGACCTTCCCGGATTTACATTTTATGGGGGCGCCATATCCAACAATGCCGAAAATCAAGGTGGGATGTGGAATGATGCTGAAAGCGCAGTTATGAATGTAATTCAAGGACAGTATTCAACGGATCCAAGAAGGTACTACCGCGTTTGCGGAAGCGTTCCTTCAAAATTCCGTGTCTCCATGGGCGACCTTACCGGAATTGCACCTTACGATGGTCCTGTGCGCGAGGGAATGAAACTATTCCCCAATCCTGCTGAATCTGAAATACGTATAAACTATGAACTCCCGGCAGGTGCAAAAAGTGGTGTGCTGCGCGTGTTCGACCTACAGGGTAAAATGGTAAAAGAATGGAATGTAACCAGCCAGTTTGACCACATCGTTTTTGACGTAAGCAGCCTGCAAAGTGGAACGTATATCGCCCATTTATTGCTCAACAATGGCAGCAAGGTGAGCGAGAAATTTGTGAAGGTGGGAATGTAATGGCATCAACCACCATTCAATAGCAATACATTTCCGGCAATTGGTAAAATAAAAAAACCGCGACGAAGAAAAATTCTTTGCCGCGGTTTTGTTTGCAATCAATCATTTCTACCCTTCGAAGCCTGCTTGGCTTTCTTGGCATTGCGCTTCTCCATCAAGGTCTTTTCAGCCGCTTTCTTTGGAGTGTTCTTCTGGATACTTTTTTCTTTTGCCATTGTTTGTAGTTGTTGCGGTTAAAGCAGTGTAAAGCTATATGTAAATTCCTTGAAACTTACAATACAACTCAAAATTATACAGACAAAACTCTGAACACAGCAAGATGAGAAAATACGCCCAACCAGAGATTGCATAAAAAGACATTTCGCCACCTTCCTAATATTCATACCTTCGCCGGAGATTTGGTTTTGCAGACCTTGCCAGGAAATGCAAATCAAGAGGGAATCAGGTGCAAAGCCTGAACAGTACCCGCTGCTGTGAGCTCGTTGAAGTTCCCGGACAATCCTAGGCCACTGCGGTGCGACAAGCGCTGCGGGAAGGCGTCCGGGGATGAGCAAGTCAGAAGACCTGCCACATCTAAAATGTATTTTTCCGGGCTTTCGGGAATAAAAGCAAGGGATGACAGCACTGAAGCCGAAGGGGTTTCTATACCGTCGTTTTTGTAATGTTTCAGAGGGCCGGTGCAACACAAATTCGCACTTATGCGTGTATTTGGTATTGTTCCGGTTTGGGCAGCTAGCGTGCTCCTGTGCTTCCACACATTGGAGTCCATTGCCCAGCAGGACACCCTGTTGCTCAGGGAGTATGAAGTATTTGCCACAGCCTTGCAAAAATCTGCTGCGGGTATCGATGTGTGGACATACAATCCTGAACGCACCCCTTCCATTGCCCTGCAATCTGCTGATGCATTGCTCGCTTTGCAATCCAATATACCAATGCGCGGATACGGTCCGGGGAGCAGTTTTGGGATTTCAGTCCGGGGCGGATCAGCTGCACACACACAAGTATTGCTGAACGGAATACCTTTCGAAAATCCATCATTGGCCCAGGCCGATCTTTCCCTGCTCCCACTCTTTTTATTCTCAGATGTTTCTCTGCTCAGAGGTGCCTCAGGTGCACTTTTGGGAAATGCATCGGTGGCAGGTACTTTGATGCTGGACAACAAGGTAATGTCAGATGCACCACGCGCGCTGGCGGCAATTTCTGTGGGAAGCTGGGACGACTATTCATCGGGGGTTAAAGCAAATTACGGCATGCGCTCCCTTTCGGGAAATACCGCGCTTTATATACGCACATCCGAAAACAATTTTGAGCGATCGCTCGCTGATGGCAGCACACAGCCTCAGCCCCATGCAAGCTACTCCACCAAAGGATTACTGCAGGGTTTCTCATTTTCCGGAAGGAAAGGATACAATGCCGATGCCTCGCTTTGGGTTTCGGATACTGAAAGGCAGATTCCCCCAACGCTGAGTCAGGCAGATGCTACAGCCACCCAATACGATAAGAACTTGCGCGTGCAGGGCTCAGTATCCAAAGATTTTGGAGGGGCTTTGTTTCGCACTGATGCGGCATATGATCAGGGAATATTGAACTACACGGACCCCGAAGCAAACATCGATGACAAATCAAGCTACGCCGCTGTACATGTTTCGGGCACCATCAGCACCAATTGGAACAATACTGCGCTCAGTGCCGCTATTATTTTTCGCGAAAGCAAAGCCCTCACTTATAACTACGAAGGTGAAGCCTCGCGGAGCAGTCCTGCCGGGGTGATTTCGGCAGAACGCAAATTTTTCAAGCGTAAGACTTCTCTTTCGGCCAGCCTGCGCGGAGAGTGGATGAATGGAGAAATACTCCCATTTATTCCTTCCTTCGGTATTTCACAGAACGTGGGCAAATTGGTGGAAATACGCGCTACTGCAAGCAGGGTGTACAGACTTCCGGGGTTAAATGATCTCTATTGGAATCCGGGAGGAAATCCCGACTTGCTCCCCGAGTCCGGCTGGGCCGAAGAAGTCGGTATCACATACAGCACTGCCAGGGACAACTTAAAGCTTGGTATCACCTGCTTCAACAGAAAAATAGACAATTGGATTGTATGGACAGCAGGTGCAGGGTATTGGAGTCCGCACAACTTGCGCTCTGTATGGAGCAGAGGGATTGAGGGGAAAGCTGAGGCCCGAACGCTTGTTGCCAATTTGGTATTGAATCACCGCGTAGAATACACCTTCACGCGCGCCACACACACATATAGCAACAACCCAATTGACGCGGGATTGAACAAGCAACTTATATACGTGCCCGCACATAGCTTTATGGTTGAAGAAAGACTTGATTGGAAAAAATTCACTGCTGCCGCCACTTTTCAAATTCAGAGCGAACGGTATACCAATATTGACAATACTTCATCATTGGATCCATTAGCACTTCTACATGTGCAAGCAGGATGGACACATGCCTGGCAAGCAATAAGGGTTACCTTAAGCCTGGCTTCCCGCAATGTGCTCAACGAAGAATACCAATGGGTGCTCAACAGACCTATGCCAGGCAGACAATACACCACTACCTTGTTAGTACAATATTATAAACCCAGGAAGACCATAAAATGAAAACCAACTTTTTTTCTGCTATTCTCTTGTTTAGTCTGCTATTTGCTTGCTCAGCTGATGATGAGCAGAACACACCGCTTCCACCACCTGCCGGCGAGCTGATTTACGTTGCAAATGAAGGTGCTTTCAATCAGGGAAATGCAAGCCTCACTGTGTACAATGCCGAGACCGGTGAAGTATTTCAAAATGTTTTTCAAAACGCCAATAACAATGAACCACTTGGGGACATTCTTCAAAGTATTACAATGATGAATGATGAGCTTTGCCTCGTGGTAAACAACTCTCAGAAAATTGAAATTATTGATAAAACGACCTTTGTAAGAAACCGTACCATTACAGGACTCACCTCACCGAGGTATATGTTGGTAAGCGAAAATGACAAAGCGTATGTAAGCGACCTTTTCGCTGGTATGGTGCATATTGTAGACCCGGTTTCAGGTGGTCACACTGGAAGTGTAAGTTCTGGTGAGTGGGTAGAGCGAATGCTTTTCCACAACGGTGAGATATGGTGTACGACCCCGGGTGGAGATGGACTTCTTTTTATAAACCCTGATACCGATGAAGTTACTGGCAGCCTTTCGCTCAGTGCAGGAGCAAGCAACATCGCCATAGACGCCAATGGAGATGTATGGGTATATTGCCAGGGCAATTTCGCGGAAGTTTCACCTGCCATCCATAGAATAGCTGGTGATACTAAAGCAGTAGCTACATCCTACTTCACCACTGCCACAGGTGTGTATGGGGGCAATCTGGAAATAGACCATACGGGCGAATTTATTTACTATCTGTTCGCCGGTGACCTGTACAAATTACATATCTCTTCACCCACGCTTCCCACTGAACCCTTGGTGAGTGGCGGAAACAGGCTGCTTTACGGGCTCAACATAAATCACAATTCCGGACAGATTGCAATCACAGATGCAGTAGATTATTCAAGCGCAGGCCGGGTTTACCTTTACAATCCAAATGGCACTGAGATCACCAATTTCGCAGCTGGAATCGTACCGGGAATGGTAGTTTGGGGAGAGTAAGGCAGTGGGGCCACATACACTGAGATACCCAAGTGGCTTGCTCAAATATCGGTCTCACCTGAACGTAAAATGGACCGGCAATTCCTATTGCTCTTGACATGGGTAAAACTCCGGTCTCAAGGAATTTTTGGTGGCATGATAAAAGACCGGCAATCATGAACTGGCATAGTGCTACATGCAAGGCATTGCCTTAAGACACCTGGTCACCTTTCATTTTGTGCTTGAGATATCAACACTTATTTCGAATGCAGATAAACGCCTCAGGTGAAATAACCCTGGGTTTCATGCTCTGAACATCTATAAACGTCATAAAAATGGTGAATCATATTCATCAGTTTTGGACAATTTCAGATACACCACGAAGCCAAAAAACACTTCACAGATACATCATTCTTCTTCGGAACGCTAAATAAAAAGGGAGCGCGGTCTAGCGTTTACACATTGTTTTCAAGCATGTTAAGCTAATCAAGAGATAGGTAAGATGTACTTATGTTGTATTCATTTCCCAATTCTCATATGGTACGTCCAAAAGTTTATACCTTACCTTAGAAGGGTAAATTAGAACTCCTTAAAAATACATTCATGAAAAACTTTCTACTCTTTTGCACTTTGACGAGTGCGTCTTTCGGGATTGCACAAAACGCCCCAATTGATTTTGAACCAGGCGGCATTGGTGCCGAATGGACCTGGGCCACATTTGAAGCCCCGGAGGGCGAAAACAATCCCACCTTCAGCATTGTTCCGAACATTTCAGTTGATGCAACAAATGGCTCTGCCACAATTGCGAAGATGGACATCGAATATGCTACTACAGCTTCTTGGGGAAGCGCAGGTTGCGAGTCTATGCACAATGCAGATTTGGGTGCATTCTCTTTCACAACGATGAACAGCATTGTTCGCATGATGGTGTATCAGGAAGGTTTTGCAGCCCCTGTAGCCATCAAGTTTGCCACACCCGCCGGCGCAGCCTTTCCTGAAGTGGTGGTTCCCAATTCTATAGTTGGCGAATGGTTTGAAGTTGAGTTTAATCTCTCAGCCTGGATTGGTGACCCACTCGGGCAGCCAGATCAGATCATCTTTTTCCCGAGCTACGGACCAAGGGAAACAGGTCATGTGGTGTACTTTGACAACGTTGTTTTTGGCGAAGCAGGACCTCCTGTAGGTGATCCAATGGTACCAGCTCCAGACCCCACCATTGATGAAGCGTTGGTAATCTCTGCCTACAGCGATTTCTACACCAACAACACAGTTTCGAATTTTAACTTCAATGCGTTTCAAGGCGGCGGAACTGTTTCGGAGATTGCCATCCAAGGCAATAACACTGGTAAAATTGAAGGTTTGACTTTTTATGGTGCCCAGTGGGATGCCACCGACCTTACGGAGTATGACTTCTTGCACCTCACGTATTGGTCCAGCTCATCTACTGCTTTCAATTTTTACCTTATTGACGCAACTGCTGGCATACCAGGTGGAGCCCCAGAAGAACCGAGATACTCTTTTGCCACTTCTGGTGGTGATGAAACCATTGTGCAGGGAGAATGGGTATCCGTAACCATACCTCTTCAGCATTTTCTGGACTACCCATCCACCGGATTTAACTATGACCTGACCGATATATTCCAGTGGAAATTCGATGGAAATGGAACTTTGTTTTTTGACAACATCTATTTCTCGACAGATGCGATGGGTGTTGAAGAACTTCGTGCAGATGGATTTCAGGCATTTCCGAATCCTTCGAAAGATGCATGGACCATTCAATCAGAAAACGCTCCTATTGCAAAGATTCACGTGATGAATGCCCTTGGCCAAATTGTATGGTCAGGTACGCCGAATGCAGGCACAGCCAGAATTGACGCTTCAGCCCTTTCTCCAGGTTTGTACCTCACCCGCATTGAAACAGCGAATGCTGTGAGAACCATCAAATTGATTAAAGAATAAACCCCTTCTCAGGGATATCATCACATTTTTAAATCACGAACGCAGCCCGTATCCGGGCTGCGTTTTTTTTTGTGTTTATTTTTTAATTAAGCACAAACAGCAGTTGAAAAAGCGTTGCTCGGCTGGATTAAACCACATTAAAACTAAAGCCTTTCATTTAATTGAAAAAGCCCAGGATTACCTCAGCCGGGTGCATGCGATTTGGCGAATTGCATCCTTTGAATATTTGTTCTAATTTTAAAACAGATCTGAAAGAGAAAATTTACCTGAAACAACATTAAGAAAGTAATAATGGAAACCCCATATCCAAAGGCATCTGGGCGTGGAGCACACCATTCTATTAAAACAATAACATCAAAATGATTTATAAGATATTTAAGCTTAAAAGATATTCTCAAACTGTTCTGCCATGGATTGCTACATGTGCCTTTTTGATGCTGATCAATACAATATTGCTGGCGCAATTTTCCTTTGAAAGAGTAACGCTTCCAGAACCGGCATCTCAACTCAAAGCCAATTTCAGAGGACTATATGATGGCGATACGAAATTTGCAGACCTAAATGGAGATGGCTTTGATGACCTTATTACAACGGGCCTAAACACGAATAACTTTCCACTAAAAACAGCAGTTTACTGGAATGATGGCAATGGTAACTTCACACCTGAAGAGAATCTCGGTGCCCTGCAAGCATCTGGTGGATTTTCTGCATCCATTGCTACAGCCGATTTTAATGGTGATGGTCACATTGACATTCTATTAACTGGCTCAGTCAGATCTTTAAGTTTCGGAAATTTTTCGTACCACACAGAGCTTTACAGCAACAACGGGTTAGGTCAGTTTACCTTGCTTGATGACACAACTTTTGTGGGTCTATCTGAAGGGGGAGTGGTGGTTTTTGATATTGAAAATGATGGGGATATAGACATCCTAATTTATGGCAAAAATACATCTTTACAATCGCAGACGGCTTTATACCGCAATCTCGGCAATGGGATATTTGCTGAAGATACCGACACTGGAATCGTGAATTCCCGCATGTCAACAGCTGCATCTGCTGATGTGGATGGAGATGGGGACGAGGACTTTGTTTTATCCGGGGCCAATACTGCCGGACAGCCACATACCATTCTTTACCTTAACAACGGTGAGGGCAGCTTCACCCAACAGCCCGCTGGTCCATTCATTCCGGTGCATTCTGGTGCTGCACTCTTCGCTGACTTCAATGGTGATGGATTGCCTGAGTTGGTACTAACCGGCAATACCAGCAGCTTTCAGCGTACCACTAGAATGTATGTAAATACAGGCAATGGAAACTTCACTGTAAGCCCGGGTGTTTTCCTGAATGTTGCAAACGGTTCAGACCTGGCCGCCGCAGATATAGACAGCGATGGCGACGCTGACCTTATCGTTGCAGGCTTTCCGATTCCGGGACCCGGAAAAGGCCGTATTTATCTCAACAATGGAAGCGGTCAGTTTGGACTTGCAGCCGTGCAGCCGCTGTTTGACCTTGAAGAAACGAATCTTGCCATCTCTGATGCAGATGCAGATGGAGATCCTGACATCCTGCACATGGGCAAGCTACAACTTGGTGGAAGTGCCTATACTTCACTTTGGCTTAACGATGGAGGGCTACTTTCCCTGGGAAGTCAGTCGCCTTTTGAAGGAAATTTTGAAGGACACTGCGCCCTCGAAGATACTGACGATGGTGGTGTCCTTGATATTTTTTCTTGTGGGCTCAATGCATTGGCAACCAACAATGGCTACAAACATCAAAACACAGGCGGAGGTGGTTTTGGCTCTTCGACGGTTTTGCCATTTGGAGCTGTACAATTTGGAGAATTTGCTTTTGCAGATGTGGATGGTGATGGTGACCCTGACGTGCTCGCTACAGGACAACTGTCCAACGCAACGCGCTCCACCAAATTATACATCAACAATGGCAGCGGGCAGTACGCTGAAGCCGGTGCAATACCTTTTCCGGCGTTGACTTATTCAAGTGTTGCTTTTGGCGATGCGGATGGAGATGGAGATCAGGATGTTTTACTCTGTGGTGAACTTAGCTCAGGCAGCTTCATAACGCGTCTATATCTCAACGATGGTTTAGGGAATTACACCCAATCTCCTGCATCTTTTCCAGGGCTGTCAAGGGCCGATTTAGCATTTGGCGACTTTGATAATGATGGGGACCTCGATATCATCATGGGCGGTAGGTTTAAGCCATCCGTTGGCAATATTCAATTTATATCCAGAATTTATCTGAACAATGGCACAGGTTCCTTTAGCTGGTTGTCTAATAGTGGACTCGATGGTATGGACGAAGGCAATATTGCGCTGGGCGACGCAGATGGCGACGGTGATCTCGACATTGCAATATGCTCAGCTATGATTCAGGGTATTGGAAAATTAAAACTCTATTTCAACAATGACAGCGCAATATTCAGTGATTCCGGATTGTTCGAAGATGTTATTGTATATTATGGAACTGTAGACTTTGCAGATATGGACGGTGATGGCGACTTAGACTTATTCCTGACAGGACAAAAGGCATACGATCAAAACTTTCACTGGGCAACATTGTTCGCAAATAACGGTACAGGCAATTTTGTAATTCAAGAAAACCTGGCATTTGAGGGAATATCGGATGGTGCTGTAGCCATCGCTGATGTGGATGGTGTTGGCGATCAAGACCTGCTTTACTCTGGCAAGGCAACAATTGGCCACCCAGTTACCTACCTCTATCTTAACAATTCGCAACCAACTTGCGAAGTGAGTGGAGGCATCTTAAGTAGCACATCTCAGCTTCTCAATCTTTGTAAAGGCGATGGTCATCCAAATGAAATTCAGGTTTCAGTAAATGGAAATCAGAACCTTGGTCTGTTCGGATTGGTACGTGCTTCGAATCAGAGCATCGCGGGAGTAAGTGTTAACGGCTACTTTGATATGGAAGACTACCCTGCCGGAAATTATTTCATTGGTCACCTAAGTTATAGTAGTGCCCAACAACTCGAAGGTGTTACACAGGTGAACCAGTTGCAGGGTTGTTTCGAACTGTCTAATACCTTAGCTGTAACCACCATTGCACTCAATGGAGGAAGTATCTCCCCGCAAGCAGCTACTACAGTGTGTGGCAACGACGGCATGGCTTCGGTCATACCCTTCTCGGTTCAGGGTGCCCAAGGTCCTAACCTGAAGTGGGTGGTGCTCAACAACAACTATACTGAAATCGTAGCTATCGCAAACAATCCAACCTTCAATTTCGATAATTTTGGTGAAGGGATTTACCGCGTTGCGCACATCGCTTTTGCCAATGGTGTAAATATTGGAGACGTGAATCTCCCTGAAATTCCATCTTGCCTTGATGCTTCGAATTTTGTAAAAATCACCGTCATCAATTGTCCGGGTATCACCATTCTCGAAACATACCCCAATCCGGTTATGAGCGAAGCTCAGGTTCTTTTCATACCTTCTGAATCGGGCGAAGTGTTGATTGAAATTTTGGACATCGCGGGCCGCCGTATTGCAATTCTATATCAGGATTACGCAGAGGCTGCCAAAAACAATTACTTCAATTTCCAAACTGCACACCTTACTCCGGGAATATATTTCGTTCGTATGACCCAAAACGGCAATCATACTACACGGAAAATAATAAGATAACTAAACCATTTGAGCATCGACAGTGGGCCGGGTGTATAATTTGAAGATCTCTTAAAATATTAAGCTTCCAGAGTAAAATTAGAGATGGAAAGAGATCGGGCAGGGATGATTTTCGAATCATGCCCGAGTAGTTTAGAATTAAAGCCCTGAAAATCTTCTTCACCCAAACCCTTTCACCAGTTCATTGTGCTGACTCAGGTCAAGACCTACCCTTTCCTGTTCGGCAGTTACGCGGATGGGTGCAATTTTGTCGGTGATGAAATAAATAAGCCACGATGCTCCCAGAATAATCGGGGTAAGTACAAGCAGCGTTATCAGGTGCAACACCAGCAAGGATGGATCGCCGGTGGTGTACCAGCCCCCATTTACAGCAAAAACAGCAGTGAGAATCATTCCTGTGATTCCGCCTAGGCCGTGGCATGCAAAAACATCGAGCGTATCATCGAGCACCGACCTGCGGCTCATTACCTGCATCACCTGATTGCTCACCAAGGAAGCTACAACACCAATGAAAAGACTTGGCCCCGCAGTTATAAATCCTACAGCCGGTGTAATGGCTACCAGACCCACTACAGCGCCTATACATGCCCCAAGCGCACCGGGTCGCTTGCCCCGTGCAGCGTCAAAAACAATCCATGTAATCATGGCCGCGGCAGATGCAAGATGCGTGTTCCAGAGCGCTGACACCGCAACATCATTTGCCGCCAGCGCAGATCCTGAATTAAACCCAAACCAACCAAACCAAAGCAACCCTGTGCCGAGGATTACATATGGAATGTGAACCGGCTCTTCACCTGAATCGCCGTGGAGCTGCCGCCTGCCAAGATAGCGTGCCCCGGCAATGGCAGCAAGTCCGGCTGAAATATGAACCACTGTACCGCCTGCAAAATCGAGTACCCCCAATTGGGCAAGCAAGCCATCGGGATGCCAGGTCATATGCGCCAGCGGACAATAAATAAACAGACTGAAAAGGCAAATAAATATCACATATGACCAGAACCTCACCCGCTCAGCGAAAGATCCGGTAATCAGTGCCGGAGTGATAATTGCAAACTTCAGTTGAAAGGCTGCAAAGAGCACAAATGGAAGGCCGGATGCAATGACTGGGTGTGGAGCGGTACCTACATTATTAAAAAATAGGTATGACCGCGGATCACCGATTATTCCGCCCAGGCTGTCGCCAAAAGCAAGACTAAACCCTACAACGTACCAAAATATGGAAATGACTCCAAGGGCTATAAAACTTTGCAGCAAGGTTGAGATCATATTCTTTGCCCGAACCATTCCCCCATAAAAAAAACTCAGGCCCGGGGTCATCAACAATACGAGCGCTGTGGCAGTGAGCATCCACGCAATATCACCAGAATTGAAAGCTTCAATAGCCACAGGGTGATGCGGCTCAAATATCACAGCCATCACACTGAATAATACCAGCGCACTTAGGGCGGCAAGTCCAAAGGTCTTGTTTCTTCTCATCTCTGCTTGTTTTAATAGACCGAAGAAACAAAAGAATATTCTAAATTTCAGGTATTGTTAATTTTTTCAACACTTTTTAGGGTATTACCCTATGTTTTATTGGGGGTATATTCATTAAAATGATCTTATATTCAAAATTCACCCCATAATTATAAGGGTACAATTAACAATTTACATATTTATTATACATTCAGGTTGCATTGCAATTACACTATTTGAAATATTGAAGTATTTCTTCTCCAATAAGCGTAGGATCTACTTTGTCGATCGGGTGTGGCACAGCAGGCAACAGACGGAAACTCCCATCAGGAAGTGCTGCTGCCATGCGCTCACTTTCTTCCCGGCTTACCATTTTGTCCTCAGCACCAAGTAAGATGCGCACTGGAATATTGACTTGTGCAGCACGCCCGGCACTAAAACCTCCTTCAGCTCCAAGTTCAGTGAGCAATTCTGCTGTTCGCGCAAGCAGTGCTTTCCACCCCTGACCTATGTGGGTCTGTTCCAGCGCCAAAGCAAACTTTGGCACTTTCTCCATCAGTGCATGCGCATTGAGCATGGCAATTTCTCGGGCAGCCTGCGTTGGATTCCACTCCCACTTGGTGCCAAGGGTGAGAATGGAAAGTATTCGTCCCGGATCCCTGCCTGCGAGTTGCAAAGCGGCATATCCACCCATGCTATAACCAAATATGCCACACTTTTCAATGGAATGCCTATCCATAAATCGAAGTATATCATCACCAAATTGCGACATACTGAGATCTCCGCGAAAAGTATCTTTTCCATGACCGCTAAAGTCAAATGAACAGGCATTAAAATTGTTGCTGAGCAGAGGCAAAATACCATCAAAAGAAGCAGAGGATCCCAGTGCTCCGTGCAGCAGTATTATGGTTGGTTTGGGCATTTGAGAAACTTGAATAATTCATTTGCTAAAATATACTTTAACAATGAATTGGGTTCTCAAGCCATAATGAATTGAATATCCTGACTTATGGTCAACAGGCTTCGGCTGTCATCTCCTCATTTGCGCAGAGCACCTGAAGTCCGTCTTCATTGAGGAGTATGGTTTCTTTGTCAAGCTTCCCAAAGTGGCTGTTGCGTTTTGAAATTTGAGACATGATCGCAATTAAATCTACTCCTTCAGCGCGAACTGCTTCGAGGGTTTGTGCAGCAAATCCTACGGAGTGTGGTTTAGGCTCCACTTCATGAAGCCTCCACTTGATACCACGCGTCTCAAATATTTCTTTCGCTGCTTCAATATTCCGCATTGAATCCTTATCCGGCACGGGCATTTTTACTACGAAGAGCACCACTTCACCTTCTTTCGCAATAAGACTGCTCACCTGATCAACTTTGATGTGGTAATTGGGATGCGGTGCGGCTGTCATTAGTATTTTTTTGTATCCGCCGTGTACAATTTTACTCTCCTTGGTCACCACCAGGGTGCTGCACGGAACCTCTTTCACAAGCTTGTGTATCGCTGAACCCATAAGGCTCAAGTACAAACCTTTCACGCCATGGGTGCCCGCTACAATGAGATCGGGTCGGAGCTGTTCAACTACCTTTTTCGCCTCTGTAAATAGATTTCCCTTGGAGAGAAACACACCAGTTTCGATTCCGGATCCTTCTAAGAGATCTTTGTAAGGTTTTATCTGTTCAAGTGTTCCTGCTTCAGAATAAGATGAATCTTCTTTTGCGATATGGCACAAGGTTACAAGAGGCTTGTGCAATTTGGCCACAGCCAAGGCTTGATCGATAGCCTGTTGGGCTGTCTCTGTGAAATCTAAAAGTACCAATAAGTGCTTCATACCCTAAGATGGTGCATTAAAGTTGATTGTACAAAACAAGTAAATGAGAAATCTCAATGCGATGACCAAGATACACGGAATATGTTTAAAAGTGTCCTTGACCAATATATTGAATCCCAAATTGTAAATTTAACACTAAGATCGAATTATAATGCAGCATTATTTGTGAACATTCCATCCAGGTTATTTCAGTAGCTGTATACACCAAATGAAACAAGAACGACTAAAGCTAGATTTTAATAAATTTCTCAGACAATTTGAGACCTTCCTTTGTTGCAACATGCACCACATAGGTCCCGGCAGGTATGGATGATATATCCAGCAAGAAGGATTTAAAGGCCTGACCGACCATCACTTGTTTCACCAAGGTTCCACTGATGCTGTATATACTCACTGTGGCACTTTGGTAACCCTCTAAATCATACTCGATTCGTATATGGTCATGCGCAGGATTTGGGTACAGCCCAAAACCTTGTGTTGCCACGCCGGGTCGGCCTCCCAATATTTCTCCTTGCATATTCCGCGCCGATAACTGTGGAGGTTGACCGCAAAAATGGTAGAGCTTGCGGTCAAAGCCAGGAGTGGATTGACCAAACATAAGATAGCTTCCTGACCCGTCGGCTGTAACGGAGGAGAGCGTAGGGTCTTGGTTACCAATACCAATATTGGTGAGGCGGAAGTTAGGCACATTCAAAAGTTCAGATCCATCTTCCCTATATATCCGCACACCTCTCACAAGTGGATCAGTACTGTCCACATTGGCGAGATATTCTACCTGCGTGGTGTCGCAGTCAAACATAGATCGTGTAATGTAGTGGATGTAGTATGCATTGCCGAGAACTTCCGGATGATCAATGCTTTTGAAAAGTGTAAAATCCAGATTATACAATTCGAAATGGTCGCTGTACTGCAAATATATTTTTGGCAGGTCATGGTCTATAAGCGCAAAGAAATAGTTCTGTCCGGATGTAAAATCCTGAATAAGTTCTGGCTCATTTTGGGCCTTTGAACTTAAAGTAACGACTGAAAGAAACAGCATTAACATTGATATTTTCATATTCATGGGTGTTTTAAGGTGCTGAAATTCGATTGGTATTTATCTCAAGAATTCCACACTAGATGTTTAGTTTATACTTAATAAATTTCTTGTCCTTCTTTCCAAAGGAGCGCCAAAAGTCAACCTGGCAATAAATGCCTGCATTGACCATAATCTGGGGAACAGTCTCAATATAAAGTGACCTTAAATTGGCTTGAAGAGACAAGGGACCCATTGGCAAGCGCAATCCTAGCTCAGCACTGTATATTAATTCATTGCCAATCTCCACATTGGGAAATACCGCACCGCCTGCGTAATGCACCACCCTACCTATGGTGCCGTCAAGGAGCACTTCCGCGTCAAAACGATGGGTGCCATCCATGGTGCCTGTATTCAAATCGCCTATCAACATGGTGGATTGGATATCAGTAAACCGAACTTTTATACCTATCATATCGCTATTGGCCCAATAGCCATTGCCGTGCCTGGTGTAATTAAACTTTTTATAGAGTCCTCCGGAATACGCCATAGTTGCGGTTTGCACTTGCTCATCGATATATTCAAGGTCTTCAAGTTCATTGCTCACCATTTCTACGCCAAAAACCAGGGCAAAGAGCATGTTTCGTTTTCTTCTCTCCGCTTGCACTTCACTGTGAAGCAATTTCTGCTCAACGGTTTTGCGGAGACTTTGCAAGTCGGCATAGGAAGTGCCATATTCACCTTCAATTTTCATTAATTTCGCGTAAGCCAATTCATAGTTGTCCCGGCTCAGTTCAAGTTCTACATCTCTCATTTCCTCAGCCACCAAAAAAGTGTAGTATGCTTCATCTGCCTCTCTATATATTTTCGGGTTGGTATAAGCGACTGTTTTCAAATTCGAAATGTGGATGGTAGCATCTTCCTTGCTGCGAAGCTTCAGGGCATCCTGAAGAAGGTGTAATTCATGGTTAAAGTATTCACTGGCAATGGCATCTTTGAGCGTAAATTCAACTTCATTGCATGGTGCCACCGCACAGTACCTGTCTACGGCTTCGAGTGCAAGGCGGTACTTCCTCTGTGCGCGATAATTGCCCACTTCGCTCCCCAAATAATTGCGGTATCGGCGCAGGGTAGTTTCAAGGAGATCCTGCACTTCCTGCTTATGCGGAAAATCGATTTGCAAAGACTTCAATATTGAAATTCCTTCAGCGTATTGCTGGGTTCTGAACAACGCTTGGGCATGGGCGAAGGTGTTGGAAAATATGGCGTTGTGAGATGATGATTTGTACACGTTCAGGTCAGTCTGAAACTCGCTTAGAAGTCGGTTGAGTAGCTCAAAGTTGGCATCGTTGTCGAGATACAGCACCACCCGGGCATCGCGCTTCAGGGCAGCGTAGCTCGCTTCATAGCCCATAATATTCACTGAAGGGCTGCCTTCGGGCTGGGCTTTGAGTTCGGCAGAGAGGCGCAGCATTCTGTTCTCGCAATCGCGAAGCGCAGCTTTGGCCGTTTTCGCACGGTCAAGTGAATAGATGCCATAAACAATCATCTGCCTGCTGTCTACACAGTAGTTTATTTCGCCATGAGATAAGTTTGCAGTAGTGACAATTTCTGTTTCACTGTTGAAATAACTTTCAAAACCTTCATCATTCTCTGTGATAGAGCTGGTGGTAATGCTTTTAACTTCGAGAAGCAGCAACTCCGCCATGTCGAGTTGCAGCTCAGCTTTCAAGACCTCTTTTAAGCGGTTATAATCTTTCTTCAACTCCCTTCTTCCCACTTCCATGCTGCCTGTAACAGTGAGCTTGCCAACATCATGTACCGATGCCGCCAAAAGAGAATCACAATCCTGTGCTCTGGCAAACACCTGGAACAGAAGAATAGCCCCAGTAAAAAACACACTTCGTAGCACTTGCTTTAACACCTTTATATACGGATGGTTAACTGGCAGAAATGAAGGTACGGGTCAATATTTCTTTGCTCCAATCTCCCTTGATTTCTACACTGATGAAAGTACATAATTTTTCTGATTTCCAAGGCTACCTGATTGGCATAAACCCCTTATTGCGGGCAAGGTATGATTCAAAGTTTTAAGTAGCGTAAATACCTCAAATCATAGAAAAAATGCAATATCTTTTTTAAGGAAGTTCTGGTTAAGATGCCGATGCAGCCTTCAGAAATTAAAAAGATCCAGGAGAATACCCTGTCACATATCTGCTGTGAGCAATATGCAAATACCAGAAGTATTGTTTATAAGGTTCTCTTTATCCACCGCTGAAATATTCGAAAACTCCGGCGAATCGATGGACATTACAGCTATAACTTCGGCTTTCACTTCTTTGGCATACTGCAGGGTTCGGTTCGAGAATCCAACAGAAAATTCTTTCATCTCATCATGCACCATCTTTGTGGTCACACCCTGCTCTTCCATATACTTGGCAGCATCCTGTATACTGCGCAAAATTCCCGGACTCATGTTTACTTTGAATCGATCTATGGTATAGAACTGTACTTCTGAGCTATATACACCTGCAAGAAAGGCAGTTGCCTTCACCTTCTTTTCGAATTTGGTGTGGCCGCCAAAAGGAAAAATAATGGTGCGATATCCTTGCTGCGAGAATGTGGCTTCTTCAGGAATTGCAAGCAGAGGCAAGGGACATTTCCTGGCAATTTTAAGCAAGTCGGCTCCAAACAGCTTTTGCCTCAGGCCTTTGGTTCCGTGGATTCCCAACACAAGGAGCTGGTACTCAGGGTGTGCAGCTTCCGCATTGATATCATTAAAAATACTGCCTTCTCGTATTTTAAACTCGAAGCCTATACCCCACTCAGCAGTCAACTCCTTGCAGCGTTGAGACATATAAGCATCAAGTGCCTGTACTTCTATTCCTATATTCTTCAGCAACCCAGCTGTCTGCGCGTTCTTAATGTGGAGAAGCACAATATTAATATTGGCTTTTTTAGCCATGCTTGCCGCATGCTTTGTGGCATTTTCAGCTGATGGTGAAAAATCGGTGGCAACAAGTATTTTATTCATATTGGATGGGTAGAACGCTGGCGATAAATTTGCGAATATTTTTGCAAGGGAGCGCTATCAATTCTATTGAAGTCAATTCACCAGTAACTTAACAGTATTTATACCTGTTTTGGTTGCACAAAAAACAATATCCCTTACATTGGTCGGCAAAAGCTACTTTTGCTTCTTTTACTATTCGAGTGCACTCGCGTAGTGGCATTTGGCCCTATTCCGCGAAAGCGTGATGTGGTCATAGAGCAAAGTGGCAAAACGAAAATAAGAAGGAACCAAATTGGAAAACCTGGATGTTTTTTTCGAACAAGTTTATAAAAGGCTTCAGGATGGCCTTTCGCCATTTCTTACATACCATACTGCCAAACACACAGAGTTTGTTGTGGGTAAAGCTGCCTTCTTGTGCGATCAAGAAGGTGTAATTGGCAGGGAGAAAGAGCTTGCAATGCTGGCTGCACTCTATCACGATATAGGGTTTCTTATAGGAGCTGAAAACCATGAAGAGAGAGCTTGTTCCATGGTCAGGTCAGAGATGAAGGACCTCGACTTATCTCCTGCTGAACTTGAGGCTATTTGTGGAATGATAGAAGCCACCAAAATCCCGCAGCGACCGAGCAACCTTACGGAAATGATAGTAGCGGACGCCGACTTATTCTACATAGGCACTGACCGGTATGAGATTGTGAGTGAGAAACTTTATATAGAATTGTTGCACGCCTACCCATCTCTGGACCGCACCAAATGGTTGGATATACAAATTCAATTTTTGTCGGCACATCAATACCACACCAATTTCGCAAAAACACACCTTGCACCTATGAAGAAAATCAATCTTGATAGGTTGCTTTCAGCATCTTAATACTGTACTTCACAGCTTCCAGGGCAGATTCCATTTGCACAGATGTAGCGCAATAATTTCAAATTGATCATAAACCTTATTTCTGGTCCACGAAATATCAGTACCGCACTGATGTACAGCTTTGCTCAGCGCCCTGACACAGCAGTGATAGACGAGCCATTCTACGCCAACTACCTTATGGAACACCCAGAAGTGGAGCACCCAGGCCGGAATGAAGTGTTGACAGCCTTGCCAACCAATCACGATGACATCATTGCGGGAATCGATCTGAAAAGTGATGAATCTCCCGTGGTGTTTGTTAAAAATATGGGTCACCATTTGACATCTGTCAACCCGGAGTTCATGTTGGGGTATACCAACGTGTTTCTTATAAGAAACCCCAAACCACTTATTGCTTCGCTGGCGGAAATTATTCCAAACCCAATAATGCGAGATGTGGGCTTGGCAAGGCAAGTGCAGTTGTTTGAATTCCTACAAACGAAGACTGGACAAGTCCCACTTGTTATTGATTCGGAAGTGGTATTGAGCAATCCCGCCATGGCCCTTCGCAAAATCTGCGGGTTAATAGAAATACCCTACACTGATGCCATGCTTTCCTGGCCCCGAGGGATGATGTATGGAAATGCTCCCTGGGCAAAGTATTGGTATAAAAATGTGATGAATAGTGAGGGTTTTGAGAAGCAAACCAGCAGCGCACGTCCATTTCCGGAGAGGTGTCTTGCACTGCTTCTTGAATCAACGCCCTATTACCAAAAACTTAAGGAACACTCAATCAAACTATAAGCTATGCTGCAACCATATAACCCTAAAAATAAGGACTTGCAGGTGTGGGTAGGTAACGGTCTATCCCATCGCGATGATGCCAAAGTATCTGTCTTTGACAGTTCTGTGCAAGGTGGTGATGCTGTGTGGGAGGGACTAAGGCTGTATAAAGAGGGAATCATGTGCCTGAGTCCTCATCTCGAAAGACTACAGGATTCAGCCCACGCATTGGCTTTTCAAACTGTTCCATCACTGAGTTTCATACGCAATGCAATCAAGGAAACCCTTGCCGCAAATGGTATGCAAAGCGACTCCCACATTCGGCTCACACTCACACGGGGCGAAAAAGTAACGTCAGGCATGGACCCCCGGCTCAATCAAAGAGGATGCTGTCTGATTGTAATTGCCGAATGGAAACCTCCCGTTTACGACAATACAGCCGGCATAAAGGTGATGACTTCATCCATTCGAAGAAATGCCCCACAGTTCTTAGATTCTAAAATTCACCACAGCAATCTTCTGAACAATATCCTTGCAAAAATACAAGCGAACAATGCAGGGTTGGATGCAGCCATTATGCTGGACAACAATGGTTTTGTAGCCGAACTGAATGATACCAATCTCTTCATGGTCAGGGATGGGATATTATACACACCCCATGCAGATGCCTGCCTGCATGGCATCACCCGTGGGCTTGTGCTGAAACTTGCTAAAGAATCTGGTATAGAAACGTGTGAAAAGAATCTAAGCCTTACAGAATTTTACACAGCCCATGAAGTGTTTGCGACGGGCACCATGGGTGAGCTTACACCAGTGAGCGAAATTGATGGGCGCACCATTCGCACCACTGCCAAATCCCTGCTGCCTGCGCTTAACCAAGCTTTTCGTGAGTGTA
>JBGTBE010000019.1:0-18483 GCA_041749535.1 Cryomorpha sp.
AAATCTGAAGCTGAATGGAAGGCGCAGCTGAGCCCGGAAGCCTACCACGTATTGCGTGAGAAGGGCACTGAGATGGCCTTTACAGGCGATCTGAACGACAACAAAGCCTCTGGCACCTATGTGTGTGGAGGGTGCTCCACTCCTTTGTTTCATTCTAAGACCAAATTTGATTCAGGAACTGGTTGGCCAAGTTTTTACGATGTGCTGAATTCGAAAGATGTTATGTCATTGCGCGACAATAGCCACGGATGGGTGCGCACAGAAGTTGTATGTGGAGCTTGTGGCGGACACCTTGGGCATGTTTTTGATGATGGACCCGCTCCTACTGGATTAAGGTATTGTATTAATTCAGTGAGCCTGAAATTTGAACCTGACCCGAAATAGTAGTAAGTTTTGAATATTGACCCCCACGATAGGCAATGGTGACCGGCCTAAATCGCGCGAACAATTCTTCTGAATACCACTTACGGTCTCTTGTTTTTTTAACGATCTCGGCATGTACAGTATCACTGTAGGCTGCGGCCATAAGGTCATGCTCGTTCTTCCATATGCTCAGCGTGGCCTGCATCATCAGTGGATATTCCCCAATGCCTACCCTGTAAAGAGCTGATTTCTGCGCGGCCATGAACTTGCTTACTGAAGGAACGTTCCACCAAAACTCATGTAGTTTGGAAGGCCGAATAGTTGCGCGGGTAACTACTGCCAAGGGCGAATTCTCCGGCAATTGTAATCCATTTACAAATGGGTTGATGCCTCCCCAGGTACCATGAGATTTAATTGAAACCATCTTAACAACCAAATAATCTGAAGAATTGTCAAAGTACCATTTCAGCGCACTATTCTCTTTTATAAATGCATCGGCGTGGGCTTCGTCGCACCAAACTGTGAAAAGTGCGTACTTTTTAAAGTTTGGCAAGATGCTGAATCCATTTCCACCACCCGTACCTAGCAATTTGGAAAACTCCAAACCGCTCTCAGCGCCCAGGATTTGGGTACCACGCCCCATGTTTTTAAATGCTTGGTAGGCTTTAATTCCTTCATCAAAAACGAATTCGGCGTACACGCAATGTTGAAGATTCTTAGGCTGTTGGTACAAAGTGAGTATTTCTAACTGGTAAAACACCAGAATGGACGTGTGGTTTAGGAATTGTATTCTGGCTTTAACGTGATTGCCACTTCACAGTTCTAAGGTCTTGGTTCACATCTGTTTTAATACCCCTTATGCCTGCAGCTTCGGCTGCATCTATATCCCTCCATTTGTCCCCAATCATAATAGACTGGACCGGATCGATTGAATGCACCGCTATGGCCTTCTCAATCATTCCTGGATGCGGCTTCCTGCACAAACAATGACTGATTGCATCATGGTGGGGGCAAAAGTAGGTGCCGATAAAATCAATACCGGCAGCTCGAAAAGTTTCGCTCATAAAGGCATCGATCTCATAAAAGTCTGCAAAGGTGTACCGATTTTTCGCAATACCACCCTGATTGGTGATAACAACGATGCCATATCCACTGTCTGTCATCAATTTAAGGGTTTCTACGACGCCTGGCAGTATTACGAATTCTATCAAACTGCAAGTATAGTCTGCAGGATCGTGGTTGATTACTCCATCCCGATCCAGAAAAACCACAGGGCGCAACTGTTTATGATTCATAGGCATCAAAGGTACGGTCTGCGTAGAAAACCACAATGCGCTCTATTTTCTTACCATTTGCATGCGTAGGCAAATGCCTGATTACTTCTTTTGCCTCATTCAATGGTTCCTTTTCAGAAGCTGCTGTCTTTGGAGAATCATTTGCTGGCTTGCCAGTAAGTAGCCAACAGGCGTCGACCCTTGGGAAATTGGAAAGAATCTTTTCTATAAAGTCAATGCTAGGTTTATTCCGTCCATTCAACACGTGCGAAACACTGCTTCGCTGAACACCGATGGCATCTGCAAAAGATGCTGCGGTATGCTGATTCACCTTAATAATCGCCGAAATTCTCTGCTTCAAATCCATTGTACAAATGTAAACATATAGATACTCACCAAACAAACAGTATATTATTTGATCCGTCAACCAATCCGTGATTTGAATAATGTATCTATTTATATAATTCTTGTATATATCTGTATACCATAATTCTATACTACAAGTTCAAACAACCCGTTTGCTGTTTACAAATGTAATAAACCAAGATTGGAATATGGGCGTAAACTGTAACAACCGGGGGTTAGTTAAGTTACATATGTAATTTATAAATATTAAACAAAGAGTGTTTGATTTCTGTTTAAGGGTTCTATGCGTAGTTTCTCGAATGCACATCTCTATCTTCAGGAAGCCCTATTTCCCTATTTCGAACATAAACGGTATATGCTTTTAAATAGGGGCTCTGGACAATTTAGTCGATCTACCAATTTTGGGTTATCAACCATTCAAATGTCCGTAACGAACTACACCGGTTCTGTATATGTAGAATTCTTTTTGGGAATTAGGCATCAACTATTGGAGGAAACACTGAAGAATGTGACTGGGTTTACAAACCACTACAATGATCAGAGCCATACATTGCTTGTGAGCTGGTACCACATTTGGCCAGAAGTACTCCTAAAGCGCTATGAGTGCCGCAACTTTGCAGAGTTGGATGCTGTTGCAGATATTCTTATAGATTTTCTCGATTCCCGAGGCTTTGATTTTCTACATAAGTATCGAACCACATTGGCTCTGTGTGATTTGCTAAATTCTGAATCGAATATTTCACGCGAGTGGGCCCATCATAATTATCTACATGCTTTCAGGGGATTGCTGTTGGCGAAGCTATCAGGTAGCAGTGATTTAAGTGTCTCCTATACCAACCACAGGGCATATCTGCTCGAGAGAGGCTTCGGGGAAAAAATTATTGACTCCTTTGACCGAATGTATGAAAGCAACAATCATCAAATTCTGAATTGACTTTGCGCATGACAAATCCAAAATCTTCCGTGATAGTTAACCCTATTGATCCAGATAAAGTGACCGACACTCCAGGGCTTATCCCCTACCCTCATCACATAGGAAGTCCGGCTTTCGCGCCCACTGAAGCAGGTGTGATAAGAAACAGTGCCATGCGGGCTATGGATGAACAGGTGGACTTACAACTTCTCCAAATCAAGGAACAAATTGGCCTATTGGCAAAGCAGGCTGAGGAGCTTCAAGTCAGGGTTGAAGTTTCTAAAGCAGTGTATTCATCTGAAATGGGGTTTCAACCAGTTATTGGCAGCACCTATCACCTTTATGCCCGTGAAGAAAATGTTTTTGTGTTATCCATGATCGGTCCCAATGAGTGGAAACGCAAAGTGCCTTTCAAGTTCTTCGTTGAAAGCGTGAAACTTCTTGCCGATCACACATGGGTCGTGGAAAAGAAAGGGGCTTAAAAGTCTCTTTTTTTCAGAATCAGAAAAATCAAAATTGAGAACACTGCTGACCACCCCAATGCTATCAGAAGATCCTTAATGGCCACAAAATCCTGTGTGTACATGAATAAAAATTTCGTGAAAGGTATCCGCACGAGGTTATTCACAGCATTCAAAGGAAGGAAAGCCGCAATGGCATCAGCTTGAAAAGTGAGAATGAGCACGAGTATAGGCTCTATGATTGCAGCATAAAGAAGCAGGAAAACAATGGTAATCCCTGATCGCTTGATGAGAAGTACGAGTAAAATGGCGAAAAGGAAAAAAAGAAAAAGCTGCAATGCATGCGCACCTATAAACCCAATGTTCTCAAAAACAGATGCGGCGTCTGTAACATCAGAAAAGGCGAAACCCAGCACCAACCCAAGTATGAGAATGAGCAGTGCTGAAAGCACCGACAAAAAAGCAGCAAACGATAATTTCGAATAGAAGAATTCTTGACGTGACAATCCATCAATAATGTTTTGTCTATGCGTTTTATATGTGAATTCATTGCTTACAGAAATAATCAGAAGAAAGGCAGGGAAAATTTTAAGAAATGAAGCGACATAAGCCAGGTTCTGCCATATGTCCACGAAATCGTACAGGGGTAACACCGTAGGCGATATGCCTCGGAATTCTACGTCTTGCGACTCTAGGTATTCAAGTATCCACTTTCCACCCATAGCACATGCAACCAATGCCAAAGAATACATTGCCAAAAGTACCCACATGGCACGGTTGTGCTTCAACTTAAGGTATTCAAGAGCAATAAGCCTTTTCATGCGTTATTCTGTTTTAGAATTTCCATAAATCGCTGCTCTAGAGATACCTTACGCTGCACCAGATGATCCAACATCACTCCTTTTGCGCTCAGCGCCTCATTAATCTTAATGGCAGTAACATGGGATGTTACCTTCAATGCAATAATTTCGCCTTCCTTTCTATAGCTCAACACCCCTTCAATGTTATCAAGTTCTTTGATCAGCGCTTCTTGATGGGGTGCATTTACTTCTATAACCGATTGGTTTTCATTGATGTCTGAAACCTTTCCCTGAAAGACTTTGTTTCCTTTGTTCAGGACTGCAAAATCAGTACATACCTTTTGTACTTCATCCAACATATGGCTTGCAAGAATAATTGTTCTACCCTCGTTGGCCAGGCTGAGAATCAACTCTCTAATCTCAGCAATACCATTTGGGTCCAGACCATTGGTTGGTTCATCTAATACCAAGACATCCGGGTCAGAAAGCAATGCCGACCCAATTGCCAATCGTTGTTTCATACCGAGTGAAAAAGTACGGAAAGGGTCGTCTTTTCTTGACAACAGTCCTACGCGATCCAGTACAACATCAATTCTTTGTAGCTCTATTTCTTTGATTTTCGCAACCACCGTAAGATTTTGGGCAGCACTCAAGTAATGGTAAAAACAAGGTGTCTCTAAAATCGCCCCAATTTGTTTGCGAATGTGGTAATCAGCCCCTTTATCAAACCAGGAGAAAGAGCCAGAAGTGGGATTCACTACCCCAAGGAGCATGCCCAGCGTGGTAGTCTTACCACTTCCATTGGGACCAAGAAGTCCGAAAACACTACCCTTCGGAATACTGATATTCAATGCATTAACAGCTTTGAGCTTGCCAAATGATTTGCTTAAAGAATGGGTCTCCAGAACATTTTGACTCACTTCTCGTCGGTATTGGTTGGTTTTTCGATTTCTACAGCAGCTTCTTCGGATGATTTCAGATCCAAAAACTCAAAGGCTTCAGCAGGGTTCATAGTAGCTATAGCCTGGAGAGAAGAAATAGAGAGCTTGCCTTGAATTTCCATAAGATAAACGCCACCAGCTCCTGCCATTGTAAACACATAAATGGGAATTTTAGATTCCAGAAGTAACGCGTTTATGTCATTGCCTTGAGACCGCATTGACATAATATTCTCAAACCCATCTTTCTCTAGCAAAGCAGCAGTCCGAGTTATTTCTTTGCTCAGTATCTCATCATCTTCCCAAGTATATATGATTCTTGCTCTTTTGATTTCTGAAAATACGGCTCCCTGCTCGCCGCCCAAAATCTTGCTCAACATCCGCAATGTGCTTGGATAAAAATATAGGGCACTGTATTCATCTTTCTCAGCCAAATCGTCAATTAGCGCTGTTTGCGCTATGGAAGTTTCACTCAATAAAAGAAGTGTTGGAACCATGATAAGGTTCACAAAAAGGTATCTACTTCTTTTCATTGAGATTCTCCAGATAGTTCATACCTCCCACATTCATGGTTTTCGACAATGCCGAAATTTTCTTCAGATCAATATCACCTGATATAGACATCGCAAAGATTTTATTTGTTCCGCCAACGAGCATAAGAAGTTCCTTAGTGACCTTACCCTCTTCGCGTATGAAGAAACGGATTTTTTCATCCTTTTCATCAATGCTCATTAAAATTTCGTATTCAGGGCCAATTTTCTTATTCACCTTGGCGAATTGTGCCTTTCCATCAGTGAGTGATTCACAACCCAAAATTCTGATTCCTCTGATACCACTTAGTGCATCTTTGAATTGTTTCCCTTCAGCACTGTCTACATCAATGCTTGAGAACAGCTCAAACATTTTACTGGATATCACTACTGATGTGAAGTCAGGGTCGTCTGCATAATCAGCAAAATAACGCTGTATCGCATCCTGGGCCGATACTCCTGCCAAACTAAAAGTCAGGAATATGGTAATTGCCGTTGTTTTTATAGTCGTGAACATGGTTTTCAAACTTAATTGTTTTGTTCTTGTTGAATGCTGCCACCCGCAATTGCTACTTTGCTTTCGTGAAATCTTTTAATCTCCTTCAATGGGGCCTCTGCCTCATTGAGTTTTGATGACATCATGAGAAGGGCTTTTTTGGTTTCCTTATATGCTTCTTCCGGAGTTGAAAATGAATCAACAAACTCTGCTGAGAGTTCGCTGTTTGGTGGGTTTTGTTCCTCATAGGAAATAAAGGTGAACACAGCAATTCCGACTCCAATCAGAATAATAGCTGCTGCGGCATAGCGCAGTACGCTTGCAAATTGAAGTACAATTCCATTTTTCCTTCCGCTGTTTTGGTTAGAAACTTTCGCCCAAAATTCATCTTCGAAACCTGATGAAGTTGTGTGTTCCTTAAAATTGTCAGAAGCATTTACAAATGCAATAAAATCTTCAGACAAGCCTGCAGAGCGATTTCGAGCGAAATCTCTGAGCTGTGCTTCTTCGTTGGAGTCGGTAAGTCCAGCCCAATACTTCTCTTCTAATTCAGAAACGCTATACGGTTCCATATTTCTGTATTTTATTCATCTTATCTTTAAGGCTTTGTCTGGCCCGGAATATATTAACCTTTACCTGGCTCATATCAGTTTCAAGCACATCGCAAATTTCGAGATAGCTACATCCTTCAATTTCACGAAGCATGAATGCCGCTTTTTGCTTCTCTGGCAGTTGATTCACTATTCTCATAAGGGTTTCAAGATTCTCGCGCTGCGACAGTAATTGGAAAGGTGTTTCGGTTCCAGCATCAAATTGTTTAATGTCCTTCATACCTTCAAAAGAAATATTTAATCGGTTTGAAGCTCTCTTTAGAAAATCCAATGCTTTATTGCGTGTAAGCGACATGCACCAAGCTTCAAGACTTTTGATTTCATCAAGGCTGAAACGGGATTCCCAAAGTTTCATAAGCACATCCTGTACCACATCTTCGGCTTCTGATGTGGAGCGGGTATAGCTCAGGGCAAACCGGTACATTTTGTCTTTATGTACCATAATTTTTGCCCTGAACTGTTCCTTCTCCATTGGAATAAGCCGTAGATAATACTTACTCTACAACCAGTTTCTTTGTCATTTCGATATCGCCTTTAGCGATTCTTACCACGTATATACCCGATCCAAAGCTGGCTACATCCAGTTTCATTACTTGTCCATTCAGTGTTTGTTTATGCACATCTGTACCCGATGTAGAAGTAATGCGGAGCACACCACCCTTCAGTTCATTGGGAACTTCAATGGTAACGCTAGCACCTTTCTTTGCTGGGTTAGGGTAAACTTTGAGATTGTCGGGATTTATAATACCTGAAGTTTTTGTGTTTTGGGTGTTTGCTACCATGGAAGCCAATTTACCCGCTTCATTCAGGTCGATATTACCTAGCAATGATGCCACGATGAAATTGTTATCCTGGGTACCTGCAATGAAGACAATTTCGCGAACTAGTCCACCATTTTCATCAATCATGATGTTGAGCTGTAACTCCTTGTCGCGAACGCTCGCCAATTCTTCGTAGGCATTGTAGAGTTTTTTAACTCCCGCTCGTTGTGATGACCTGGCGTCAGCATTTTGATGGTCTACCACCATCTTGAAAGCCGTAATTTTTGAAGCCATACTGGTTAGGGCCTTCTCTTCTTCGCCTTCTACTTCAATATCGCCGAGCATCTGGAACATTTTACCCGACATAGCTACCGTAGTAACTTCAGGGTTTAGTTCTAAGTCAGAAAAGAATCTTGAGATAGCATCTGTCTGTGCTATAGCTGTACTTGCTGTAATTGCGATGAACAGCGCGGTGTAAATCATCTTTTTCATGTTGGTTTGTTTTTAGTGTTCAAAGGGAAGACGACCCACCCACTGAGTTGTTACAAACCAGCAAAGATTTCTTTGAGTTTATCTGATTAAGGTTATCTGACCTCTTAATTCTTCAGCCTGATCATTTATGGCATTGCGATACTTGAGCGCATATACATAGATGCCAGTTGGGCAATAATAGCTGCTGTTCATCTTGCTGCCATTCCATCCTTCAGTGATGTCGTATGATTCGTATACCTTGTCGCCCCACCTGTCATAGATAAAGATGCTGAAATCAATTTCCAGCACTTCAGTGCCGATTACCTTGAAAATTTCATTAACACCGTCTCCATTGGGCGTAAAAGAATTTGGTATGTACACATCACTAAAACGTTCGGCAAGGTGAAGTACAATGGTATCGTTTCTAATCACGGTATATTGCATTACAGAACTGCTGCCTTCCAAACTTGGCCTCATCTTGAAATCCCATTCGGTAAACTCATAGCCAAACGCAGGAATGGCTTCGAGCATAAATGCCTCTCCACCAATGAATCGTTCGGTGTACGGAAACTGGTCTATCACAATATCGCCGAATCTGATCATACCCAAATTCTTCGGTTCTGTAATGAATGTTATTTCATAATTTGGTATTTCTGTGAACTTTGCCACTACCACATCGGCATTGCTAAACTCAACAGTAATTTCTTCATCGTCGAAGGATGGTGACGGAACGTGTGTAAGGAAGTCCCAACCTGCAAACTCATAAAAGGGAACATCTGTTTTGGCAATTAAGGTAGTTATCTGATCTCCCCATATTTCCCTGTATTCCGGGTATTCAGGAATTACTTCTCCATTCAGTTCAATGACTCCGTAGTCTCTAGGTTCTACATCGAAACTCACGTCGTAAATTTTCGCATTGAAGATTGCTTTAACAGATCCCTGAAAAAGAACTTGTATATGGTTATTGATTTCAAGTGGCCCTTCAATCAACTGATTCGGAACAGTAATTTCCCATTTCACGAATTCATAACCTGGATTTGCTGTGGCGTAAATGGGATGCTCGATCAAGGCGGGAAGTTGAACTATGGCTGGGAAAGTATTGAGGAAATTGCCATTCACATTGATGTTGCCTGCACCTTCTGGTTCTACTGTGAAAGTGATAGGATGCGTGATATTAGGCACAAAGTGTGCCGTGATTTCGGTATTCGATGTCAGGTTAAAAGTAATTTCTTCAGCAGTTGGATCAGTAATTAAGCCTGGTACATTAGATGTCCAATTCACAAATTCAAATCCTGGCTGTGGAAGAGCCTTTAAAGTTTGGGGGATTCCACCAAAATACTCGCCGGTAAACGGGAAGCTTGGTGGGTTTATAGTGTTAACCTTCACCTTGCCTCCGGGTATAGGATCCACATTTACTACGAGGATGTAGGGTCCATCCAATTCATCGTAGCAGCCAAGAATGTTATTATTTATAAAAGTACAGCGCTCCTCGATGAAATCGTGAATTTCCTGAACATTGGTTTGCCATTCAGCCATATTACCACCCCATCGGTCAATTTGCCTTTGCATTTCAGGGCTGATAATTCCTATCAGGCTATCGAGGTGTTGGTGAAGAAATTCACAGGAATAATAGGTGTTTGACATATCCGACAGCCTATTTATATACTGCGCGAAAAAGTCTTCATTGGTTAAGAGCTTGTTCCAAATAGGCACATGCCCTTGCCCCCCAGGATTTCCCAGCACTTCAGGATCACAAATATTGGCTTCAGCACTTTGATCTGGTATACCGGTGTAATTTACGTAATGACCGAAAGATGCATCAAGATCCCACAGTATGTACCGCCACTTTTGGGCGCCACCATCGGGGTCATTGCCCTTCCACCACCCTGTGTTCCAGTTGAGCCAGTCAGAACATACAGCATAAGAATTGAGAATGAAATAATCTATCAAACTCAGGGTTTCATATTGCTCCTGAACCAATGCATAATTGGCAGGGTCTGTCATATCATTGTTAAGAATGAAGTCTCGCAAGGTGATCCAGTCTGCATTGTTACCATATTCAGCCCAAGTCCCGCCCCATGTTTTCAGGAAATCTATATCGAATTCACCTTGATCATAGTAGTAGCTGGTAAAGTCGTGGTCATCTACTTTCTCTCTTACATCATACACACCCCAATATTGACCATTGGCATACAGCACAGCCGACTCATGTGAGCGTTCGTCCATCTCCATATTGGCGACTTGAGACAATGAGTGGAGGTATGAATCTCTTATGTGCGCACCATTAGCAAATGGATAGTTATCGTTTGCAGCAGCTTTGATGATAAGTCGTTGATATTCATCCCTACTTTTCGATCTAAATATATCATGGCCCACCGCATTGTTGTATCCAAACTGATCGCGCGTTATGTAATCGATTCCTCTTTGTTGGTAAGCCCAAGAGTCATTTCCATGCTCATTGTACTCACCAACGGCTTCATCTTTTAACTCACCATCCGCTCCGTAAAACTCGAAATGCCCAACCGGACTTAACTGCTGCCCGTTCAGCAAGGTGATTACTTGATCTCCGCAGATTGAAATTACATTTACGGTGTGGTTTTCATTTATGAAGTAGGTGTCGGTTTCCACAAAACCTCCCGGAGTATTGGGAGTTCCAGAGATTGCTATCGCCCTTAATACCGTGGTTTGAGTAATGCTGATTGGGCCAGTGTATAAGGTAGAAGCTGCAGTAGGCCAAAAACCATTAAGGGTATAACGTATTGTTGTATTTGGGTCTGGTGATGTGATGCTTACAGAAACAGGGCCTGCGTGAAATCCTCCTGACACACTAAAAATTGGTTTTGATGGATATTCGTTGGCTGGTGTAGCTGTATTGTTACTTTGACCTGGTGTAGGCGTGGTGAATACCGCCCAGGTTGTTGCACCATTTGTGGATCTTCCTCTTGAATGATTGGTTTGGTTGGGAACGTATCCTTCTACCGAATCTATGATATCACCTGCGGGATTGGAGAAAACAACCGGCTCTATATTACTTTGAGAAATTGCAAAATTCGTGTGATTCCATCCTCCTCCAGAAACATTCCGACTGTCGCAAATAAATACAAGAAATCCATTGGCTGGAATAGATGTACCATCTGGAATCTGGTACTTCGTATTGTTCGAAATCCTGTCGCTGAGGTAATATCCACTCAGGTCAACCGGAAAAGGGGAAGTGTTGTAAAGCTCTATCCAGTCTTCGTAGTTGTTAAAGTTGTCTTGAAAGTTGTTGTAATTGGCTCCGCTAAACTCGTTTATTACAACCTGAGCGACGGCCGTATTGAGCACAGCCGCTGTAAAGGCTATGAAAATTCCGTATTTTAATTTCATCTTGCAGGTAAAAGGTTGGTTCATCCTTGTTGGTTCTTGACGTCCTAAAGCATAACAAGTTGCACAGAAAAGAGTTTTATTTCTGAACGATAAGCTTCGCTCTACCAAATGCGGCAGAAATAATATATGTTCCGGCTCCGAATTCTGAAATATATATCTGGTTCACACCTGGTTGAAGCAATTGCTCCGCAACAATCCTTCCTGAAACGTCCGTAATTCTAAGCAATGATTGTGTTTCTTTGGGGTTGGTAATGTTAATATACTCTCTGCTTGGGTTAGGGAAGAGCAAAATATCGGCCAGCTGCTTTCTTTCATCAACACTAACTAGTCCACCATTTATTGCATTAAAAGTCGGAGCAAGGCATGCAGTTATCTTGCCAAATCCATTAGGCGATCTGCCCTCGGAAACATTTTGAGTTTGCTCTCCAAAACGCACATAATCAATGGTAATAGTGTCAGGGTTGCTAAGCAACAACTCTTCCCCAGCGGCAGAAAGTCCCATTGGGGCATGAAGGGGTCCTTGGTCCGTTTGGCCGTCAAGCCAAACAATCGTATACTGGTTTGGTCCTATGGTTGAATTTTGAAATTTGAATTTCTCCGGAGTGTTGCTGTTGTCGCTGAGAAAATAACCGTTAAGGTTGATTACACCAAGACTGTTGTTGTAAAGTTCCACCCAATCGTCGTATTCTCCAAAAGCATCTGTAACCACATCGCTGTTGGAAGCCATGTATTCATTGATTACCAATGCAAACAGATCACCGTTGAAGTTGAAGGAATTGTAGGATGGCAACATGCTCGTGAATGGCCCGGTGCCATTTGGGAATCTTCCTACGCAAACATTCTCAGCTGTTGGACCGAATTTTACGAAATCAATCACGACTGTATCTGGATCTGAGAATACAACTTGCTCTCCATCCGTGCTACCAAGGCTAAATGCAGCATTGAAATTTCCTACTCCCACATCATCGCACCAAACAATTAAAAAACCATTGCCTGGAATACTGACATTTGGAAACTCAAACTTAGTTCGGTTACCCCGTCTGTCGGAGAGAAAATATCCATTTAAATTGATGGGTTGGGATGTATTGTTGAAGAGTTCAACATAATCTTCGAATCCTCCTTGAGGACTTTGAGCTATCGATGTGTTGAATGGGCACACTTCATTAATAACTACTTTTCCAAACATTGCATCGCACTGGGCGCTAACATTATAGCATAGCAATCCAAAAACAATTGAAGTTACAAATTTCATTGCAGGTAATTGGTTTTAAATGAGATAAAGGCTCTGAAGAGCCATGATGGTTTCACAGACGAAAGTAATGTTAATTTAATTGCAAACAAAGGAGATGTTATCTTAATATTAATAGAAGATTAAATTCCTGACCATGCCAGAAGACCTTTTTCTCTGTGCATTATTTGGGATAAACAAATCGACTGAGGTGATTACCTTTGCAGTCCAAATTTCAAGATATGTTGAATAAAATTATTAAGTATTTCTTACTGCTACTCTCTCTCGGCTGGTGCATTTATCAGTTTACTCTAGGAAATATAGGAAATGGTATTCTTTTCATTTTCATAGCAGGTATAGTTCTTTTGAGTCTATTCAAGCATGAGTTGATTCTTTTAACATTCTGGCACATGCGAAAAGGTAATTTTGTAAAAGCCTCTCAAAGTCTTGCCAAGATTAAGCATCCCGAGCATCTTGTGAAATCTCAACAGGCATATTACTACTATCTTCAAGGGCTCATTCACGCCCAGACTCAAAGTGCTACAAAGGCTGAGAAGTATTTCAAAAAAGCGCTGGGAATAGGCCTCAGATTAAGCACCGATGAAGCCATGGCCAAGCTGAATCTTGCGGGGGTAGCCATTATGAAACGCAAAAAAAGGGAAGCCACCAACCTACTCGCAGATGTGAAGAAACTTGATAAGCGAAAGTTGCTTGACGAACAAGTAAAGATGGTGCAAGCGCAGCTGAAAAGAATTTAATCCCCTATGGAAAGGAAGGCATTTAGAGGCCTTTGCTGTTAATCAACTTCTGCCGGTTGGTTCCGGGTCCTACGAATTGGGTCCGATACCCAACAAGCAGTTCCACGCCACCTTGTCCACTGTTTCCATTCCTCAGGCCTGACGTGGTAAAGTCATAGCTTATCCCAAGCGAGAAGTCATAATAATTAACCCTTCCTATAAAATAGACAGCATCTTTATAGCGGTAATAGGCTCCCGCAGCTGCAGAGAGATTGTTTTTGAAATCAGTGAATTCTGTGCGTTCCCAAAGAGAAAACTCAACTTCCGATCCAATGTCAATGATACTGTTAGGACCTTGCATCATTACAAACATGTTCGGGAGGAAGGTTACATAAGATTCTGGACGGGCAATGGCCATACCTGCGTGAATCACGTACTTTCTGAAGAGGTTGTTTTCAGTACCCAACAATTGAACTTCTGGGGTGTTGGCATTCAACAAAGCAGCACCTCCAAGAAACTTTACATCTTCGTTAAATGAGCGGAAGTACGTGAAACCAGCTCCAAGGCTCACTGCACTCTCATTCATCTTACCCTCGTAACTCTCACCACTGGCACCTGCAGGATCAAAGCCCACACCAGTCCACTGCGTTTCCCAAGTTGTTTTGCCAAAATCAAGGGTGCGCTGCACAAAGGATACCTGAAGACCAAGCGAGATGTAATGCGGATTAATATTGGTACCTCCAAGATCTACAGCATATGCTAAATTGCCACCTAAATGGAGTGTATTAAAACTAGTGGTTCCTGAATTATCATTCACCACCACAAGTCCTGCACCTAAGAAGTTTCGATCATATGATTCTTTGGTCAATTTTATTGGCATATCAGCCGCAAATCCAAAAGTCTGGAACGGTTCAGAAAGAGCACTATATTGGTTTCTGTAGTTCAGTGCAGCGCGAAAATTACCTTGAAACGCACCAGAATTCGCTGGATTGTAAGTGATGGGTGACGCAAAAAATTGTGAAAAATGAAAGTCTTGCTGAGCGCTTCCGCAGAGCGAAATCAACATTAAGCAAAGTGTAATTGCGCTGTTCTTTCTCATCTGAATTGTTATCGAACCAAAGTTATATCACCTGTATATGTTTCTGCACCCCCTTCGGCAAAAGTCACTTCTAAAACATACACAAAGGTGGCTGGATTCAGCAATTTGCCATTTTCCGTACCATCCCATCCTATTTCCTGACTCTTGGTTTCAAATACGAGCTGTCCGTATCTGTTATAAATTTTGAAATTCATGTATGCGATGCCTTGTCCGAGTACTCTTACTTCATCATTCACACCATCTCCATTCGGTGAAAAGGCATTCGGGACACCAATCGCAGAAATGAAATTTACAAATATGCGCACGGTATCCACAGCGGTGCATGTTCCTGGTTCACTATAATATACAATATAGACAGTAGTCTCATCGGGCGATGTATGCACAGTTTGAGCACTGAAATCATCAACCAATTCAAATGGCTGCCACAAAAAATCTCCGATTGGCGGATTTTCACCCAATGATGCCACAAGCGTTGCAGAAGCACCCGCATTGATTGTGATATCTACACCGGCATCTAGTGGTGGTCTTTCACCAACAAAAATGCTGAATATTTCAGGTGATGCAGGACCAGATGGATTGTACGCTTCTACAATAACAGTATATGTGCCTGGTGTTGAATAGCACACGAGTCCCGGAGATTCAGCAGTTGAAGTAGCTGGATTGCCGCCAATAAAGGTCCATTTAACTGAGTCTGCTTTGGTGAAGAAGCCAGAGAAATTTGCACAACCACCAGCGCAGATTGTATCTGGTGCAGAGACTTCGATGGTAGGTCTGCATTCAGGTGTATTGATGACAGTGATTACATCATTAAATATTCTCAGACTATCGCCTCCTGCACCACGCACATAGAGTGATACATCAAATGTTCCGGGTGTATTATAGCATACAGTAGGGTTTGCTTCAGTAGAACTGGTTATTAAGGCACCCTGAAAGCCCCATGATAAGCTGTCAATCCCTACTCCTGTGCTCTCATTCGAAAATGTAACGCACTCGCCGGCACACACTATGTTGCTGGAAACATCAATCCTGGGGACCGGAGGGTTAATGCATTGGCTTACGGTAATATATGCAACGAAAGTTTCTGAATCTACTTCATTATTCGAGTTGGATACTGTGAGGGTCACATTATACACTCCCGGTGTGCTATAGCAAATTACAGCAGGGTCTCTCTCTGTTGAAACTGCGTCACTTGGATCAGCGACACCTTGGAAAACCCAAAGGAATTCTTCAGCCAATCCCAATGTTTCGCTGAAAAAATCAACGCAGTCGCCGGCGCAAATATCTGTGGCACTTGATCCAATGCCAACATTGGGTGGACCCGTGCAAGGGTCTACAGTAATGAAGATGGTTTTCGTGATGGCTGAAGGTCCTTCCTGGTCAACCGCTGTTAATGTTATAGAATATGTTCCGGGAAACTGATAACAAACCAATGGATTCTGAAGGGTTGAAGAGCCTGGCGTGCCCTCCTGCCCTTGCGCGACACCGCCGGGAATGTCCCAGTTCCACGCAAAAATCTGAAATGTAGAAGTAGATTGATCCGTTAGTTGAATGCATTCTCCTGGACAAATCACCAATCTGTTCAAAGTGAAATCAACTTCCGGACCAGTGCAATCAATAATTTCCACATAATTGAGAAAAGTCTCGAACTCTACGCCGTCATTGTCAGAAGCCTCCAGAGTTACGTTGTAAAACCCAATATTAGAAAGACAAACCGTCGGGTTCTGTTGGGTACTCTGCACGACATCAACCCCATCAACACTGGCGAAGGTCCACAGCCAGGCATTCACATTGTTGCCTGTACTAAGGTCAGTGAAAGTGATGCACTGTTCATTTGCACAAGCAATGTCCAGAGATGCTTCGATATCAACCACTGGACCGCAATCTTGAACAGTGAGAATGTTGCTCTGGGTAACAGGTGCGCTCGGGCCAATATTGTCTGTTACAGTAAGTGTAACACTATAAACACCAGGGGTGTCATAACAAATAATCGGATTTTGGGAAGAACTGATATTTGGGGTTCCACCAGGGAATGACCAGCTATAGGTTGCATTTGCTGCACCGGTAGAGAAATCAGGATCAAAAGTTGTTGTGCTGGTAAATGTTCGGCAACCCCCTTCACAGAATGTGGTTGGGCCCCCGGTAATATCAAAGTCAGCAACTGGCACCACAGGTGGAGGTCCGGCAGAAAGTTCAAGGTTGTCTACTGCAACAGATAAGAGAAATGCATTTGACCATACACTGTCATCGTTGTTTTCCCATAAAAAACCAATCTTGACGTTCGCATTATTGTTAGCGCTTGCGGGAAGTGAAATGTTGAATTGGTTCCATTGACCCTGGGTTCCACAATTGAGCGTGGTATTGGGAAGTTGAGTAAGCGTGGCCCAAGTGGTTCCATCAAAATATTGGAGCAAACAACGATCAGTGCCACTTCCCTGATGGATGAAATCAAAGTCAACTTCGATGGTATACTGACCGGTGCAGTTAATGGTAGGTGATTCCGCCCTGCGGCTTGTATTTGCCACTACAGTAAATCCGGTCTCATAATAATTCACTCCTGTATCAGCATCCCCTGCCAAGGTTTGCGAAATATGCAAGGTTCTATTGTTGAGCGGAGGATTCGTAATACAGCTCTGAACACATTCATTATTAGCGTTGGGACCATTTGCCGTTGCGCTCATAAACCAATTGTTGGCATTGCCTCCGTTAACGCCAACATTTACTACGGTCCAAGGACCGTTTCCATTGTTATTTCCATTGGCGAGGGTGCCTTGAGATACGCAAAAACCGAAATCAGTACCAAAATTTTCTGTCCAGAATTGGGCATTAACAGATTGATGCCCTGCGAAAAACGCAAACGACATCGCCAAGATTGCGGCTGTATTGGAAAAAGTCATCCGGGCTCGCTTGAGCGTTTTAACCATAGGGTGATGCACTTGTTCGATGAAAATAATTTGGTGAAAATAATGATTTCTCACTGAGTTGTACATGAAGCAAAGAAATTTCCTGATCACGCTCTGTATAAAATTCATGTAATACTGCTTCAAATATGAGCCTTTAGAAAATGCCATACACGCTATTGACAGTATAGTTTTCCACATCAGAAGGCTGAAAGTTCTTATCATGATATTAATAATTATAATGGTGGTTAACTGACGATGAAAGCACGTCAAAAGATGCCAACATGAGCGATTATTTTATACTGATAAACTAGTTAAACATCACTAAATCAAAATTATATACAACAGAGGAATGTAAGAATTTTATGATCTTAACCTTCTTTTCCTTACATAATTCTTATGCGGGGATGGCTTTGCCAATTGTTTACCATGGTATGCCTCGGCTAGGTTTGAAGATATGGGGCACAGCACATTTAGTAAAAGTGTTGCGCAAGCCGAACAAATTAAGCTGAACTTTTCTGGGTCAATGAATCCTTAAATCACTCAGATTGTAACATAAGAGTGCCAGGAAAAGTGGAAGTTAGAGCATAAGCATTAATATTTCACCAGCCTTTGCTGTGCAAGGCTTGACCCTTCAGAAATTATTTGCACTATGTAAATTCCACTTGCCAAGTGCTCAATATCTAGTTCGGTTTGAGCACCCAACATTTTTGTTGAAAAAAGGAAGCGTCCATCAATGCTGTACACTGCGATCAAAGGATTCTCCACACTTTCCAGTAAGCTTACTTCAATCCTTGCCAATCCGTGTGCAGGGTTTGGGAAAATTTTGAAAGAACCCACAACAGTTTCATTGTAGTTACTGAGGCCCATCACTTCAAACCCTGCAGACGTAAGTGTACAACCATTTTGCGTGGTAACCACTACTGTATAGATACCGTTTTCATCAGCAATGATAGATGATTGATTTGATCCATATAGCTCACCATTCTGGTACCATGTATAACTATCTGCCCCAGCCACTTCAACACTCAACTCTGTTTCATTCTCAACCATGATCACAGCTTCGAGCAAGGAGCACGCTTCAGAGATTTTATGAATGGTGCCATTGTTCCCCTTCACCACATACAGTTCTCCCTGATCATCCGCACCAAAAGCAACCGCACCACTGATGA
>JBGTBE010000020.1:0-4797 GCA_041749535.1 Cryomorpha sp.
CCCAGGTGGTCTATGTTAAACACGGTTTTTGGGTTTTCGTAACCCAGTATCCCCGAGGTGGGGTCTGCCTGATAGGTACCTCTTAACAAGTAATCGGTGGTGTAGAGACCCCCTTCGCCGGGCAGTATCCCGCTATTGGCACGGAGCAGCGCAGTTCCGGTAACACTTCCGGAAAATACCTCAAGTCGGGCTGATGGTGCAGCCTCCCCCACGCCCACATTGCTGCCGCCGGTGGTGGAACTTACCACCCCGGATGGGGTGTACATCTGGGCTTGGCCGATGGTGGCCATGGTGGTGCAGGTCAATGCAAGGACCGCGTGTCGTAGTAGTTTCATTTCGTTGTTGGTTTATAGGTTCACGTATATTTCGGCCCAAAATGTATACCCGTATGCAATGGTTTCCAAACCAAATTTTTTCCGGAAATCCGGAAAATGAATAAAACCCATGGAAAAACGTTTGCGCCCTTAAGAATTTTATCGTTTGGTTGTTAGATACTTACACACACACACACACACACACACGAAAATGCTTGGATTCCTACCGGGCCGGGTGAAGCGTGAAATTTAATATGGGGGTAATATGGGCATGGGGGATTGTTTAACATTGATGGTTACCCCAACCGGCAGAGGGATGAAGGCTTTGGAAAATCCAGTTAAGTATTATTCATCAAGTGGTAAACCACACCGGAGTATATGCTTAACCCCTCACGGTATCCACTTAATATCCTTAAAGTCGGGCTTGCGCTTTTCGAGGAAGGCGTTGCGCCCTTCTTTGGCTTCGTCGGTCATATAAGCGAGGCGCGTTGCTTCGCCGGCAAATACCTGCTGCCCCACCATCCCATCGTCGGTAAGGTTGAGGGCAAACTTGAGCATCTTAATGGATGTAGGGCTCTTTGCAAGTATCTCCTGCGCCCACTGGTAAGCGGTATCTTCAAGCTCGGCGTGCGGCACAGCAGCGTTTACCATCCCCATTTCAAAGGCATCCTTCGCGCTGTAATTTCTGCCGAGGAAGAAAATTTCGCGGGCCCGTTTCTGTCCCACCATCTTTGCTAGATAGGCTGAACCATAGCCCCCATCAAAACTGGTTACGTCGGCATCAGTTTGTTTAAAAATGGCGTGTTCTTCGCTCGCAAGGGTAAGGTCGCATACCACGTGCAGGCTATGCCCACCGCCTACTGCCCACCCGGGCACAACGGCGATGACCACCTTTGGCATGAAGCGTATGAGCCGCTGTACTTCGAGAATGTTCAGGCGCGGCATACCATCATTGTCTACATAGCCCTGATGGCCGCGGGCACGCTGATCGCCACCGCTGCAAAATGCCCAGATACCATCTTTTGGTGAAGGGCCCTCACCGCTGAGCAGTACCACACCTATAGAAGTGTCTTCACGGGCATCGAGAAATGCTTCGAACAATTCAGCCACCGTTTTTGGCCTGAAGGCATTGCGCACTTCTGGGCGGTTGAAAGCGATGCGCGCTACGCCACCGCATTTCTTGTAGGTAATGTCTTCATACTGCTTTACTGTGGTCCAGTGTATTGTGCTCATAATGTATCCTTTATTTGCTATAATCCGGGCTTTCGCCCAATGTTGGGGAGCCACACCCACGGCTCCAAAAGGATGTAAAGATACAAGCCCACACGGGCCGAACAGCAGTCGCACAAAAAATTGAACTTAATCCTACATTCACGCAAGATTTGAGAGATGATTTGTACTTTGCGGCAAATACCTTAGCCTTGAGATTGCTTCTCCTAGTATTGCTTCTATTGCCCGCATCGCTGCTTGCAAACAATGAGAACGACCCCGCTGGAGCCCGACCTGCCGGGATGGCAAATGCTGCACTTTCATTTACCGACATCTGGAGCATCTACCACAATCAGGCTGGACTGGCATATCTTGATGGAATCACCGCAGGGGTTTTTTATGAGAACAGGTTCCTGATGAAGGAATTCAATTATTCTGGAATCGCTGCAGGGATGCCTCTTGGCAACGGAGCAATAGGTCTGAGCTATACCGGATTTGGTTTTTCAGTGTACAATGAAAGCAAAACAGGGATCACCTACGCCATGAAGCTGGCCAAAACCCTTTCGGCTTCCGTGCAGCTTAATTACCAAACCACACGCATCAATGCAGATAATTACGGGAAGCAGCGCAATGTGACTGCTGAGCTGGGGATGCGCATGGAAGTATCCGAAAAAGTGGTGGTAGGTGCGCACGTGTTCAATCCCTTCAAGGCAAAATTGAATGACTTTAATGATGAACGCATCCCCACTGTTCTCCGCATTGGGGTGGCTTACCAAATTGGTGATGACCTGCTCTTCGCTGTAGAAACTGAGAAAGACATAGAACGGACAGCCCTTTTCAGAGGAGGTATAGAATACCATCCGGCCGAAATTTTCTACCTGAGGGTGGGTGCTTCTTCCGAACCAAATATGCTCAGCTTCGGGGTTGGTTTTGCTTTCGAATCTTTCAGGTTCGACCTTGCAAGCTCATACCACAGTCAATTGGGCTATGCGCCTCAGGCCTCTCTCACCTACGTTCCCGGTAAGAAATGAAAAGGGCGTTCCTCATCCTTGCCGCATTGCAGGCAGCATGGGTCTGCACAGGGCAAAATGTGAGCAACATGGAGCGCCAAAGCATCATAGAGCAACGCATAGAGCAAATTGCAGAAACCATTGAGAATGAAGATTTCGATTACAATACGCTCTTCGAGCAACTTTCCATCTACATAGATTTCCCCCTCAACCTTAATGAGGCCGGGGTGGATGAGCTCTATTCCCTCGGGTTGTTAAGCAACTATCAAATAGGGCAACTTATCCTTTACAAGAAAGAATTTGGTCCATTGTTTTCTGTGTATGAATTGCCCCAGGTACCTGGCTGGACCTATGAAACTGCCGACCTGATTGCCCCTTTCACGAAAGTGAATCCCGTAAACGAAAAGGATAAAATAACCTTCCAAAAGTTGAGGAATTACGGAAAGAATGAGGTGGTAATGCGCTGGCAGCGAGTGCTCGAAGAGCAGTTGGGCTATACGGACGCAACCGCTGAGCGATTGCTCGAAAATCCCAATGCCCGCTACCTTGGCTCACCCGACCGCCTCTTTATGCGGTACCGTTACCGCTACGCCGACCGTATCAGTTTCGGAATCACAGCCGATAAGGACGCAGGTGAAGAATTCTTCCGGGGCACGCAGCCCAATGGGTTCGACTTTTACTCCGCCCACTTATTTCTCAAAGATTTTGGGAAGTTTAAAAGCATTGCCGTTGGTGATTTTCAGGCGCAATTCGGGCAGGGACTTACCTTCTGGTCGGGCTTTGGATTCAACCGCAAAAGCTCATTCAGCTTAAGTACGGCCCAGTTGGGCGGTGGACTAAGGGCTTACACTTCCATCAATGAAGCCCTTTTTCTTCGCGGGGGAGGTGTAACTGTGGGTGACCAAAACCTTCGTTTCACTGCGTTCTATTCCGGGAAAGGAATAGATGGAAGTTTGGTGGTTCGCGACCCAACGGACACCCTCGATACTTTCGACACCGAAACTACGGTAACTGCTTTTCAAGAAGGTGGATACCACCGAACCCCTAGGGAAGTAGCCAACAAAAAGGCTGTTTTTCAACAGCACTTTGGAGGTAATATTACTTTCCGAAAAGAATATCTTCAAGTGGGAATAACCGCCGTTCACATGAGGCTTGACGGCCGACTGAGTCCTAATACGCAAGAGTATAGCCAATTCAGATTCGCGGGAACAGAAAACACCACCATGGGTGTGGACTATGCCTGGCGCATAAGGAACTTTTTTCTTTTTGGAGAAACTGCCATGAGTGCCAATGGAGGTGTGGCCACACTGAATGGGGTAAACATTATTATGAACCCCAGGTTGAGTTTCAATTTGACCCAACGGTACTACGCCCGCGATTTTCAACCCATTTCTTCCATCGCCTTTGGAGAAGGTTCAGGCGCAGAAAACGAATCGGGGGTTTACCTGGGTGTAGAGTTCAAACCCTTTAAGCGGTGGAAGGTGAATGCCTTTTACGATCAATTCAAATTTCCATGGCTGCGGTATCAGGTGGACGGACCCTCTTCAGGTTCAGACTTTTTTGCACAGGCAGAATTTCAGCCCAACAGCCGCACCAATGTGTACTTCAGGTACCGCTACAGGCTGAAGCAAATCAATGCCAATGACATTACTGAAGGTGTGCGCCCACTGGTAGACAACCCGAGGGAGAGTTTTAGATTTAACTTCATTCACAGGCCTGTCAGAAATATCAAGTTGCAAAGCAGGGTGGAGCTCTCCTCCTTCAAGGAGGGAAATGAACCACTTTCATCGGGCTATATGTTGTTTCAGGATATTTCTTACTCCTTCAGCAAGTTGCCCATGACCATCACCGCCCGCTATGCACTTTTTCAAACCAATACGTACGACTCCAGAATATATGCCTATGAGAATGACGTGCTGTACTTCTTTTCCATACCTGCGCACAGCGGCAAAGGCTCAAGGGCCTACGCATTGATCAAGTACGATGTGAGCAGGTGCATAGACTTGTGGATACGCTGGGGGCAGTTCTTTTATACTGACCGCAAAGTAGTGGGCTCAGGCCTGGATGAAAGCCAGGGCAATACGCGGAGTGAGGTGAAGGTGCAGGCGCTGTTCAAGTTTTGAAAGGAGAAGCATACGCCGTAGTTGAGCTCTTTTATCTATATACTTTCGTGTTCTTTTCGTGAAAATATTAATGGTTTGATCTGAATCATGAAAAATATTTTTACATTGGCAAAAATCTATAACATATGAAAACGCATCCAA
>JBGTBE010000021.1:0-69791 GCA_041749535.1 Cryomorpha sp.
TTACCACCGGGGCTTCATCGTCGGTTACCGTTACATCAAAGCTGCACGAAGTGCTGTTGCCGGCTGCGTCGGTGGCTGTGGCGGTTACCGTTGTTGTTCCCACTGGGAAGCTTGTGCCTGATTCCTGGCTGTAGGTTATCGTTGCACCACAATTATCGGTAGCTGTCGCTGCGAAGTTTACAATGGCTGCGCACTCACCTGCATCAGCCGTTTGGCTTATATCTGCTGGGCAAGTAACCACCGGGGCTTCGTCGTCGGTTACCGTTACATCAAAGCTGCATGAAGTGCTGTTGCCGGCTGCGTCGGTGGCTGTGGCGGTTACAGTGGTTGTTCCCACTGGGAAGCTTGTGCCTGATTCCTGGCTGTAGGTTATCGTTGCACCACAATTGTCGGTAGCAGTGGCTGCGAAGTTTACAATGGCTGCGCACTCACCTGCATCAGCCGTTTGGCTTATGTCGGCAGGACAAGTTACCACCGGGGCTTCATCGTCGGTCACCGTTACATCAAAGCTGCACGAAGCGCTGTTGCCACATGCATCGACTGAAGAACATGTTACTGTGGTTGTTCCAACAGGAAAATCGTCGCCACTCTGTGCAGTGCAAGTTACTGCTGCGTTTCTATACAGCTGAACGTTGTCAACTGCTAGTTGGTCAAGCGCCAGGAACGTGAACCACATGTATCGGTTACCTCCTACTAGTGTGGCTATGAGGTCTGCTGCATTCGAACGGGTTTCGGTAAAGAGCACACTACCTCCACTGTCGCGAAGGTTCAGGTCTACACTAAGCGCTCCTCCATTGTCGTAGAAATCCCACTCGAAGGTGTACCAGCCGGAGGTTGTAATTTCAATAAAATTGCCAGCGTTGATATTCAGCTTTGGAGCAAAGTTGGTGTTGTTACTTCCACCTATATACACATTGCCCGATGCATTCGATGCCGCGTGAAATACAAAGTCTCTCAGGTGGCCACCACTTTGATTGCTGGCTGCCAAACTGATATCAAACCCATATGTGTTCGCAATTACTGCAGCATCATTCAGATCAATGTATACATCAATGCTGCCAATAAAGCCGCTACCAAAACTGCTGCTGTAACCTCCCAGTCTGGAGAATGTACCCGTAGTTGGCGAATTTGTCGCATCGAACAGTGCGTGGGCACTGCCCGATGAAGAGATCACTCCATTGGTTCCGCTTGCCACGGCAGAAATCAAACTGTTGTAGTTTGTCCACCCCTGGTATGGGATAGAGATTGATGGACTGGATTCGAAATTGGGATTCTCAAAGTCTTCTGCATACTTCAAGTCCAGGGCGGTTGGCGCTACAAAAGAAGCTGCCGCAGTGCAAAGACCAGGGTCATTGTTTGCAACAATATCTTCAGGGCAATCCGTTTGCTCAGGGGCTGTAGTATCCTCTACCGTAATGGTTTGAACGCAGGAAGCGCTGTTTCCTGAAGCATCAGTTGCTGTAAAGGTGCGAAGTACGGTGCCTGTCATATTGCACTGGTCAAGTCCAGACCTGTCATCGGTCCAGGTGATTGCAAAGGAGCAATTGTCGCTTCCGGTAGCCATTCCTGTAATAAATGGATCTGTGGTGAGGCTCACTTCTACTGTTATATCAGCAGGGCAACTGATTGTGGGATCATCATTGTCAGTCACCGTAACAGTGAATGAGCATGGAATGGCATCGTTACCATTGCCATCATTTGCGCTGTAGGTAACTGTGCTCACGCCTGTGGCAAATTGAACAGCATCTACATCTCCTGTTCCACTTGCAGTAGTGGCACCACTCACTTCATAAGTTAAGTTTGTTGAGCAATTATCCGTAAAAATACTCGGGGCTGAACCCAGGATGATTGCGTAGCATTGGTTTGGATCTGTATTAACAACAAAATCGTTTGGACAACCCAGGACTGGAGCTTCGATGTCATCGGCGGGAATGATGTATTGGCAATCAACTTCCACCCTCATATCGGCAAAAGCAAGTTCCAGACCTCCGGCCGTTTCTACGCTCAGGCGCAGGTCATACACACCAGATGCATATGGATCAAATGGAAGAATGCTCGGATCGCCGATGAGTTGCCAAAAGCCAAAACCCAGGTTTTGGCTATCCTGCAGATTTGATTGACCTCCCAAATTGTTGGAAACCATCAATGCACTCAGATCTATAACATAAGGCCCAGTTTGGCCTGGCCCATCAGATGGATCGAAATCAACTGTAAGATAAGCCTGGAGATCGTTGAAGGTGTAATTTCCTAAATCTACGCTGAATAGATAATTCCAACGCGCCAGTCCGGGAGCGGATGCTGTATTAGAAGCAGATGTTGGAGAAAGGCCTGTGCCTACCTGATAAGTGTCTCCAGCCGGGACTATATCACCAAGGAAACGGCGGAAGGCTTTGATGCCCAACTCAAGGTCGCAATAATCACTTACGGCCATATTGGTATTCGTTAGTCCGGATCCAATGAAAATAGGTTGCGATAGGGTGGTGCCGTAAATTGGCGCTGCCGGACAATTGTCGCATGTAGTTGCGCTTGTGGTTGGCTCTACATAAACATCAAAGGAGCATGTTGAACCATCCTGAACGGCAGTGTATGTCACCGTGCTAAGACCTTGATTGAAGACGAGCCCGTCAACATTTCCTGACCCCGAAGCCACAGTAGCACCCGTAACATTGTACGTGAAGGTGTCGTCGCAATTTGCAATTATAGTGGGTGCCGTACCCGACGCCGTTGCTGTACAAAGGTTGGGGTCCAGATAAAAGGTTAGATCGCCAGGACAAGTAATCGACGTTGGAAGACTATTCTCGATGGTTACTGTTGCATTGCACGTACTTTCAAGGCCATTCACATCAGTAACTGTAAGTATAACATTGTTGTTGCCCAAATCACTACAATCGAAAACACTTTGACTGATTGACAGACTTGCAATGCCGCAGGCATCCGATGATCCATTGTCTATATCTCCTGCTGAAATTGTTGCGAGCCCGTTTACATCAAGGCCAACAGTAATATTCTTACAAAGTGCTTGTGGAGGGGTGTTGTCAATAACAGAGACATTAAAGTTGCAAGAAGAAGAATTTCCTGCGAGATCAAATGCAGTAATGGATACGTTTACAATACCCACATTTACAAAACTACCTGGTGTAGGTGATTGCATAAGGGTCGTAATTCCGCAGTTGTCTATACTCCCCAATCCAAGGGAAATAGATCTATAATCGGGTAGTTGGGGTTGGCAAGCTAGGCCTGCAAATAGCGGAGAAACCGAACCTGGACAGAAGGTGACAGGAGACTCCGTATCACTCACGGTTACATCAAAAGAGCAGGTGGCTGAGCGATTTGCAGCATCTGTCAGCTCAAAAGTTACCGTTGTTGTTCCAACGGGGAATGCTGACCCTGTAGGCAAACCACTGGTTTGTGTTAAAGTTGCACCACAATCCGCATCGAATGCAGGATTACTGAAATTCACTACAGCTGAGCATTGACCAAAATCGTTGCCTGTGGAAATATTTCCCGGGCAAAATGTAAATACAGGGGGATCAATGCAGCCTTCACAACTACCTGCAACGGGCTGAAAACCTGTCATTGGCAGGTTATCATCCGTACCATTGGTCAGGTAAGGAATATAGGAGAGGTTTCCCAGCACTTTGGTGCTCACTACAGTAAAATCAGCACTGCCATACCAATTGCAAGTTGCAACTACAGGTGGATCATTTAAAATTGCAACAAGGTCAACTTCAAGTGCCGCACCCGCAGAACTCCTCAACAAGCTATTGTTATTGATTACAATATTCTCGTAGGCATCAGGTGTTCCGCCACTGCCTCCGTCATCTAAGAAAACCGCCCTGTTGGAAGTTGAAATGCTATTGCCCAGTATTTGAATGTTTGTGTATTGGCCAGCGGGCATATTGGTGCCAGCCTGAAATCTTATTCCCAGAACTGTATTGATGATCTCATTGTTTTCAATGTCAATGTCAATGTAATCGCCATTGCCGAGGGTAACGATACCATCGTAAGCACCACCCAGGGTGTTGCCGGATACAACATAGTTCAGGCTACCGCGGTCGCTGCTAGATATTTGCAGAGGGTATCGCGCATTAGTGAAAGCTCCGTCGCTGTTATCAGAAGCAGGAGAAACCAAGCCCATATCAACTGTATTGTTGGCAATTAGCACGTCTTGGTTTCCATCCGAATTGATGCCCCTTCTCCCACTGAAACCCGGGTTGGTATGCGCTATACAGTTATCAGAAATGTTGACCCCGGTAATATTAAAAAGAACAACTGCAGTGGCATTAAGTGCCTGAATATCTTCAATGCTATTGCCTTGTAGCAGCCAGTTGCTGCTTCCAATCCCCCCTCCTGATCCGAATCCGTGGAGTATGGGCTGCCCAACTGCGGTAGCATGGATGTAATTGTTTAAAATGGAAATATTGCTCCATGTTGCACCGGCACCAATCGATCTTATTTGTGCGCCAGACCCGGTCAATTCAAAACCATTGATGGAGACACCATTGCTGCTGATTAGAATTGCGCCATTGATGGTACTTTCAGCGGAGCGCATTGCGCATGCGGAAACACCGGCGTTGGCACCCTCAAGGTTTATGGCTTTGGATATCGTGATATCTCCTGAATAAATACCAGAAGATACTTCTATGGTGTGACCTGCAAGGGTGGCGGCATCATCAATCGCATCCTGAATGGAGCAATAATACATTCCGGTTGTGGGGTTGTATGCAACACCGGCTGTAGCAAGACTTGCCGGGACATTGCGTTGATCGGTGCCATTAGATGAAAACGTATTCGAAGAGAAGGTGTTTCCACAGGTCTCAGGAGAGTTGCCTCGTCCGAAAAACTGGTCGGCAAGGTTCGATTGATCTCCTTCGCCGGGATAAGGTAGGTGCCCTGCTTGTTGCTGAATACCCACATCATTGCCCGTAAGGGAATTGTTACTGACTGTATGGTTGATGCCTTCAATCACGATACCAAAGCCCTCGCTGTTGCTGCTCTGCACGTACCCGGAAACGGTATTGTTTGTAACGGAGACTCCAAAAGGAACATCAACATTGCCAGCCAAAACACCCCTTCTGAATACAGCTATTCCAGCAAGATCACGCAGATCAACAATTGGGAGAGACCTGGACACGATATTATTATCTACTGTAGTGAACCCATTTGGGTTTTTTATCTCTATGCCGAAACGACCATTGTTAGAGAGTGTATTGTCTTCAATGAGATTCGCTGATGGCCCTGTGAGGCCTACCAGTCCGATGCCATTGTCTCCGTTATTATATATATTGTTGCCGGCGAGGTACACGCCTGTTGCATCGCCATCCTGTAGTTCCACACCACAGCAATTGTTGTTGAAAACCTCACAGTTGGTAATGGTTACATTGCTTTTAAGCCCATTCCAAATTACGATTCCACGCGCTCCAATGGTATGACCTGATGAAGTAACAAAATTAAGCGTGACGTTATCTACAGGACCAGTTGCATACAATCCGCTTCCACCAACATTGTTTTGAATGGTTACATTTTGAATCAAAAGGTCACTATTGCCACCGTTGCCATAGATGCCGGCATCGCTGTTGCCGTTGGCCCCCGCAAAGTTCTGTACTGTAAGCTCCTGTATGTTCACATTGGTGATTCCGGTATTGATCAAAACACCTTTCCCGGTTCCCGCGAGACCCGTACCATCAAGTATGGTTGCTGACTGGCTCTGGCCAGCAAGGGTCAGTGACTTGGTCACAATGAGTCGTTGATTATACGTTCCATCTTGAATGTTAATTACATTGCCGGAAGTTGCATAATCTATAGCCGTCTGTATGCTGTTATTTACAAGTGAAGAGACATATTGATTGTTGGTCACATAGGTCACAAGCCCATTTCTACCACTGCGGCTGCGGTGATACATTGTAAGTTCAACATTGAAGAGGTCGGCCAAAGAGAGACTGCTGAAGGGAACGCCATCAAAAGTACCCGCCGAAATATCGAGTCTGAAAGTTGTGGCAACATTAGAAAGATTAAAAAGTGCACTGCCTGGAATCTTATAGTTGTTCGCTCCCCAGGTGAAAGATCCATCAGTAGGAGAAACCCCTCCAAAAGCTGCGTGTGTGCCATTGTTGTCGAAAGTGTTTCCTTCTACACTTATAAGCGCTGAATTGTCATCAATATTAAGAGCGGTTCTACAATTCTCAAAAACATTGTACTGGATGGCGATGAGTGCTGATGGACCATTCACATACATGCCGGAATTCCACGTTTTATGTCCGCTGAAAAGTCCGGCAGAAGGATCGCCGGTAAACTTATTGTTCTGTATAAACTTGCTTCCTGTACCATTTGAAATCTCAATCCCACGCACAGTGCTTCCCGCAATGATGCCAAAACGCTCCACTATGCAATTCTTCAGGGTTGCCGCTGCGGAACCTCCCAGAGAAACCGGCGTGGTGGTATTGGTTTGGTAAATGTGAAAACCGTCAATGATAACGGTATTCGCACCTGGCACACTCAGGGTTCCATCAGCGAGTACTGACTCAGTGATGCGCACAGCTGTGTTAGGATCCGTGCCAAAATTAGCTCCCCGAATTTCGAGATTCTTATTGACAACTATGGTTTCCGTATAGATTCCCGCAGCGGCATAGATCACATGTCCGTCAAGTGTCGATGCATCATCAATGGCAGCCTGTATAGAGCAATATCGGTTGTTCGTATTCAGATTGGTTACCCTACCCACCGTAAAGGTGGCCTGATAGTTTGCACCCCCATTGCTGTCAAAAAAAGGATTGTCGCATCCTGTTGCACCATTTGAACCACCTTCAAAATACACTTCGAGGGTATAATTGCCTGGTGTCAGTCCTGCGAGCACATTGGCCCTATCGCCAGCGAGTTCTTGCCAGGTCTGATTCTGCCCGGTACCACAAAGAGGTGTACCATCATTCGAACCAAAATCGAAATTGACCACAGCAAAGGCTCCGGATGGTACCCCGGTCCATACCCGCCAATAGATGCGCGAGCCCGTGACATCACAGGGGTCACACTTAAAGGTCTTTCCCTGTCCACCAAGCAACAAGGATGAATTGCAATCGAAATCACCAAGGCTTGCACCTTGAAAATCAGGGTTCCCGGTGCTTGCGCCCGCGTCGTAAAACTGGTTGCCAGAGCCCGTATCTGCCACGACATAGGTTTGGTAAAATCCATTTCCCTGGGCGGATAATTCTAGAGAGGTTAAACCCCAAAAGAAGACGCCTACTAGGGCTATGACCGACTTCAAGGCCATAAAAAAATGGGCTTTTTGAAAGCCCTGATTGTTTGGTACAGAATTTTTCATTGCAGGTTGGTTGTTAGAATTGGTTGTGTAGACAGGTTTTAATCGTGCTAAAGTCGGTTTGAGAAATACATCCAGGAGTTTAAGTCTGCAATTGTCGTAAACCGTAAAAATTTTTATCAAGCTTCACGCAGTTAAAAGAATTATAAATAACTATGGGGGCGGAAATTTATAAAAATATTTCGTCTGCTGGTACTATTTTAATTTTTTTCTACCCACTAAGGTAATTTTATCATCGACGAACTACCCGAAACAATCGCCAATCACAGGTCGCTCGCTATATTTTCTAAAACCAAGTTATGCGGGATTTAGGGGAATAATATTTTAACTTCCTCTGTTCTTAAAAACCCCTTTTGCCGAATAGACATACTCCCTGCATGTACAACCACAGTGCATCAAGAGGTTTTCACTAAAACAAAATGTATATGCTTAGAATTTTCGGTAAACTGTGCCCAACAGATTGTACCTGATGAGGTATTTCATCTCTGAGATAACATCCATATATAAAAAGGAAGAATAGAATTTTACGTCAAGGCACGTATAGAAAAACAATACAATAAAAAACGCCGCACATTTCAGGTGCGGCGGTACTATTATTGTCTAAGTAGCGCTAATTAACGCTTGTGCAATTTCACGTCAGAAACCGTAAGGCGCTTGCGGCCTTTGCGGCGGCGCGATGCCAATACTTTGCGGCCATTGGCAGAAGCCATGCGCTCGCGGAATCCGTGCTTATTGCGTCGCTTTCTGTTCGAAGGCTGGAATGTTCTTTTCATCGCGGGTGTGCTTAACGGGTTATACTGTTTCCCAAAAATGGAGTGCAAAAATAGACATTAAACCTTTCCAACCAAACAAATCGTGTAAAATTTATTCCAACATCACCCTCATCTCCCCGTGCATGGTTACCTTTGCACCCAAATCAGCCTGCAGGCATTGAGCAATTCAGAAGACAGTAACACCGGAAAAGACCGTTTCAATTTTCGTAAGTCCACGAAGGTGTTCGCCTACATCAAACCTTACAAGTGGAGCTTTGCACTTGGGTTCTTCTTTTTGATACTCAGCAGCCTCACTGCCATGCTCTTCCCCTATTTTCTCGGGCAACTTATAGGCTATGAAGGCAACTCAACATCTGAGCTTGCTGAGAAAGCCCTTTTCACTTCAGTGGATAGCATCATCATTGCCTTGCTGGTTGTTTTTACTTCGCAGGCCATCTTCAGCTTTTTCCGTATTCTACTTTTCACGAAAGTAACTGAAAATGCCCTGATGGACATGCGCCGCGCGGCCTTCTCCAAACTGATTACTGCCCCACTTACCTTCTTCAACCAAAACAAGGTAGGCGAACTCACCAGTCGCATCGCAGCCGATATCAGCCAACTCCAAACCACCTTCACCACCACGCTGGCCGAGTTTATAAGGCAGGTGATTACAATCTTGGTTGGTATAGCAGCTTTGGTGTGGCTTTCGCCAAAACTATCCCTCACCATGCTCAGCGTCATACCGGTGGTTGCCATCCTGGGCGTGGTTTTCGGGCGGTACATTCGCAAGTTGTCCAAGCAAACACAAGATGCCGCTGCCACTTCGAACAGCATTCTCGAAGAAGCTTTACAAGGCATTCAGAATGTAAAAGCCTTTACCAACGAGCTTTTTGAAATTGGCCGTTTTGGCAAAGCTGCTGCCGAAATACGGCGACTTGCAGTAAAGGGAGCCATATGGCGGGGACTCTTTGTATCCTTCATAATTCTTTGTCTCTTTGGCTCCATCGTATTTGTAATTTGGCAAGGGGTATTGCTTACGCAAAATGGTGAAATGAACCAGGCCGGATTTATCTCCTTTATTATGTATACCATCTTTCTTGGAGCGAGCATAGGGAGCCTGCCAGACTTGTATGCCGGTATACAAAGGGCCATTGGTGCCACGGAAAGACTGGTGGAAATCATTGATATTGACGCTGAAAAGATAGACCTGGAAGCAGGTGTGAAACCTGTGAAATTCAAAGGAGATATAGCATTCAATGATGTGCATTTTCACTACGAAAATAGGGGGCTCACACCCGTAATACAAGGAGTAAGCCTTCGCGTAAGGCCGGGTGAGCAACTCGCCATAGCAGGACCTTCGGGCGCTGGCAAGAGCACGCTTACAGCGCTTTTGCTGCGGTTTTACAATCCCGTTTCAGGCAGTATTCTTATAGACGGTAAGGATGTTGCTTCCTACAACCTGAGCGCATACCGCTCCCAATTTGCCATTGTACCCCAGGAAGTACTTCTCTTTAACGGTACGATAGAAGAAAACATAGGCTATGGCAAACCAGGGGCTATACCAACTGAAATCCGCGAGGCAGCCAAGCAGGCCAATGCACTTGGGTTCATTGAATCATTTCCAGAAAAGTTTGACACCCTGGTGGGAGAGCGGGGTGTACAGCTCAGCGGTGGCCAAAGACAGCGCATTGCCATAGCCCGTGCGGTGCTTCGAGACCCTGCTATTCTTATTCTCGATGAAGCGACTTCATCCCTCGACAGTGAGTCTGAAATGCTGGTGCAACAAGCCCTTGAAGCACTTATGAAAGACCGGACCACGATTGTAATTGCACACCGACTCAGCACCATCAGGCAGGCCGACCACATAGCGGTTCTCGAAAACGGACGTATCGCCGAATACGGCACGCACCCTGAGCTAATGGCCATGGAAGGTGGGTTGTACAACAAGCTGCAGCGCATACAGCTCGCCCATGTCTGAGGCAGCCAAAAACCGAAAGTGGTTATTATATGCCCTACCTTGTCTTATCGTGGCTGTGGTACTTCGCTTTTGGGATCTAGGCAACATGCCTTTTACCAACGATGAGCTCAGCGCCTGGAACCGATTACACCACTCCGATCTATCATCCCTCTTAAATTTAGGCATACAACCCGATGCCCACCCCGCACTTGTGCAGGTATTTTTGTGGGTATGGGTGGGTGCTTTCGGCGATGCTGAGTGGGTATTGAAGCTTCCTTTCATCTTGATGAGCACAGGGGCTTTTCTGATCTTTTTTCGCATCGCTTTCCGCATCTATGGTCAGGGTGCAGCCATGCTCACCGGGTCCATACTTGCCTGCAGCCAAGTGGTGCTGGTGTTCTCTACGGTGGCGCGACCTTATGCATCGGGTATGCTCATCTGCGCCGCAATGCTTTGGTATTGGTACCGCATAGTTTTCGAAGGTGCAGATAAATACAGCACCCACGTTTGGTTTGCAATATTGATTTCGCTTTCGGTGTACAACCATTACTTCAGCGGTTTGCTTGGCATCATGGTTTGGATCTCTGGGTTGATTTATTGGCGCAGCCTCGATATGAGAAAGTATATTGGCTCTGCGGTACTGGCACTTCTTCTTTTCCTGCCACACCTGCAAATTTCGCTGGTGCAGGTATCGAGGGGTGGTATAGGTGGGGCCGATGGTTGGCTAAGCGCACCAACACCCGATTTTGTCTGGGAGTGGTTGCTCAGCCTCTTCAACTACAATTACCTATTAAGCTTTGCAGGAATTCTGTTGCTTTTAGCTTCTCTCTACAAAGCTGTAAAAAGCAAGTCACCTGCTGAAAAAATTGGCTTACTATTTACAGCATGGTTTCTATTCATACTTGCAGGTAGCTATTTCTATTCCCATTATGTGGACCCCTTGCTGCATCACGGTACCATCTTCTTTGTTACCCCGCTTCTTGTTATAGCGCTTTCAGGTAGCCTTCCGGCCAAACGTTTTTCCATATGGATAGCAGCCTTCGTGGCAATAATCCTGGTTTGGTCGCTATTTGCCGAAAGGCATCACTACGATGTGATGTACGGACAGCCCTATGCAAGAACGGCACAATACCTCAACGAACTGGACGCTGAGGGAGGAAAGACTTTCGCAATTGTGCATCAGGAACCCGCCTATCTGGCATACTATCTTCATACAGACACCTTGCCATATATGGTGCTTAACACACATCAGAAAAACTACACAACCGCTCAGGAAATAGACCAATTGCTCCTTGAAGATGCCGACGTATTTTATACCGATGGTCGGAATGGAGCCCTTGTGTACGCTGCACATTTGGTGTACCCGTCGTACACCCGGTACAACGGTTTTATATTCTCTGGTTTTCATTTTCGGAAAACGGGCCGTACGGAAAAGCCGCTGTACCACAACCTGATAACCGCGAACGATACCATTCACACCGACGCCGAATACGTGGACATTCTTCAATTGGAACTTGTGGATAGTGATATCACTTTCGGTGAGGAAATTGGCGCATTGGTTCAGTTTGCTGAAAAACCAGCAAGCGATGTTCATCTCGTTTTCGACTTGCGCAAAAACGGTGAGAGCCTGCACTGGAGCTCAGGATTGACAGGCAATAGCGGGTTCATGCACGACAGTACCTATTATGTGGTGCATCAAATATTGCTTTGGAATGCCTTCACCAATGCATCGCAGATGGAGGGAGTAGAATTGAAAATATACCTCTGGAATCCGGAAAAATCCCCCATGAAAATCGAAAGCTGGAAAGTTGATAAACTCGATGCCAATCCCAACTATTACGGACAGCTGTACCGAAGACCTTAATACGCCATTCGAGAAGGGATTTGAAAGGGGTATTCATGCGCTGGCTCAAGTCTTCTAAACTCCGAAAAATTTGGGTGTCAAAATATTGAACGAAGTTTTACACACACACCATACAGAAACATACCTTCTCCAACATAAAGACATTATGTATGTCCCAATCATCTTGATACAGATGATGCACCACAGCGTTGAATTATCTCTTCCTATTCACTTCCTCGCTTACTACCTACAAGTCTCCAGCTTACCCCAGTGTTTACAAAAGTTTCAAGTACGCCAAAATTATTCCCATAACCCCCGCTGATGTCAAGCTGTACATTGTTGTTGACTAAATAGGAAAAACCACCATCTACTTTGTTTTGAAAATCTCCCTCTCTTACACTTCCATAACTTTCCATGAAACCCCTCCACTTATTGTACAGCGGAAAGCCAAAATTAACCACATACCGAACAGTTGGAATGGGGTCATTTCCGTTGTAGTCCAAAACCCAATTCGTGGCAAGTGTCATCTTTTTTCGCAGTGACCAATTGACCACCGCAACCATCACCGGTGCCAAATTTTCTGAAGGAAAATCGTCTGAAGTATTTGGTATTTTCAACCTTAACTGAAAACCCGTTGTAGGCAACCATCCATTCTGATCGTTGATGTGCACCCTGAAACCAAAATGGAGGTTGTTCAAACCCCGTAAATCACCCATTTCACTCCCCATAGACTGCATTTGGTAATCCACCAGCATACTTACTTCCAACAACTCAGTAATACCCAGGCGCACCACATTATTGGTCAGAAAAACATCGGTCGGCTGATTATTTGAAGATTGGGAATTGAATTCCAGCCCTTGCTGAAATTGAAGAACACCGCTACCTGCTGTAAAAGCTCCAATGGCTTTGCCGGGTCTTCCTGTCCGGATCACATCGCTGTACTGCCCTTTGGCCATCCCACACCACAACAGCAACAATAGAACACAAGGAAAGCTTGTGGCACAGCGAATGTTGCCTATATGGGCCGCAAACGGTTTACAACATCTAGGTGTATGATGATCCGGTTTCTTCATATTGCCCAACCTACCTCGCTGAGAAAAGCTGAGGGAGATTTAAAAATACCACAGCAGTTTTTCGTGCTGGAAAGGTAAATAAAATGAAAGTTTCCGTTTGAATACTCAAAAAACCTCTGCGCCCAGACCTGTGAAACGTCCCAAATTGGTTACAGAACACAAAAAGCCCCTGCCCAGGTCTATAACCTTGGAAGCAGGGGCTGTCGCTTGTTTCTACCAGATCAATTTAGCAGCCTTCCGCGCCAAGGGAAACAACGAGTACTTGTTCCACCTTCTCACCCTTTGCATTCTCGGCAGGCGTCCATGTGCCGGGAATTTCTGTAATCATTGTGGGCACCGCCATGTCAAGTTCAGCACTTCCGGATGTTCTATCCAGCCGCACATCCTTGAGCTCCCCATTCGCGGTAACGGTGAAATAAAGTTTGGATGGACGCAACGCATCCGTGTTCAGGATGATTCCTTCATTCTCGGCGCGCATTCTCAAATAGTCCAATACACCTTCATTGCCAAGTGAATGTGTGGCTTGTTTCTCTGGCACCACTGTGAAGTGTGGCTCGTAAATATTGTCGGACAGAACTCCCGTGCGGCTGTTGGGACCATAGCACTCCACCTTGACTGCAAAACTGCCTGAATAGTCCATGGATCGCAAAAAGTTTATTTGTCTTTCATTAAACGCGATACCTTTTCCATTTTCTACGAGGGCACTCTGCTGATCATTTTCTATAAGTATCAAACTCACGGAACCATAGCTAAAGGCCATCGTGCTGTGCTCTGCGGGTAGAAAATTCATTACAGATGCAGCCCGTTCCAATTCTGACTTCGTGATGGGTTCAAAACGTGACCCCAGGCTATAAAATATCGTTGGTTTGACAAGCTTTACGGGCACTTCTTCAACCGTACTACTGCAGGCGGATACAAGATTGGGAGCTGAGGTGTCATCTCCCCAGTTTATAAGTCCAAAAGCCGATAAGCCAGCTGATGTAAGCAGGAACCCTAAAATTAATGTGTGGTTTTTCATCGTTGAAATTATTTAGTGAGAATCTTCAACGAATGTAGATCCAACTGCTTCGAAGTCAGGTTAAGATGGTGTAAAATGATGTAAATGGTTTGTAAATCCTTGCAAATAGATTGAAACACTTCGATCAACATCTACTCAGCCAGGCATTTGGGGTGACCTGCGCTTGAAAATCTAAATCATACAATCCAGATGCTACAAGGTAATACAGGAGCAAATTTTCAGGTAAACTGAAGGTATACCACCTTTTTCGTCTCAAAAAATTCATCGGAGAGCTTGTCCGCGAGTTTGTACACCGCCGATGGAAAGCGGTCTATCTCCTCAACCTCATCCCGAAGTTCGCCTCCTTTGAGACAATACAGCGCCTTGGTGCGCAGCTTGCCCTCCGTACAGAAACGTGCGAGCGCATCAAGCCGTGCCACGGCACGGCTCAGGGCCACGTCGAATTTAGCCTGTATCTCCTCGGCGCGGGCATGGCGCACAGCCACATTTGTAAGTCCCAGGCGACTGGCAATATCATGCACAGCTTTGAGTTTCTTCCCAATAGAATCTACAAGTAAAAAAGTTACATCAGGGTAAAGTATGGCCAAGGGAATACCTGGAAATCCACCACCGGTACCTATATCAATGGCGCGTGTACCAGGTTTAGGCTGCCAGTAAAAAGCCAGGGAGAGGGAGTGCAGCACATGACGCTCCATAAAGCGGTCCATGTCCTTGCGGCTTATCAGGTTTATTTGCGCGTTCCACTCAGTGTATAGTTCAGGGAGCGCTGCAAATTGCTTTTTCTGCACATCGCTGAGCGAGGGAAACAACTTTATAATATCATCGATACCCATAAGGCAGGGCTGCTCAGATGGTTTCTTTGGTGTGTTTCATCATATTTGCCAGAAATTCCCTCGCCCGAAAAAGCTGTGCCTTTACAGTGCCTAAGGGCAAATTGAGCTCCACCGCAATTTCCTCGTAAGAGTACTCTTTGAAATACCGCAACATAACGAGTTGTTTGTAGCGGGGTTTTAGTTTCTCCACTACCAGCTGCATGGCCTTTATTTTTTGCTCCCGCATCAACTCTTCCTCAGGATCCAAACCTTCAGACTCTATATCATAAGTTACATTCTCACCGTCTTCGTTGGTGAGTCCGGTATCTATGGACATGGTTTTCTTCTTTCGCTCACGGCGAATAAAGTCAATGCAATTGTTGGAAGCAATTTTAAACATCCACGTGCTGAAGGCATAACTGGGATGGTACTGCTCCAGGCGGTTGAAGGCCTTACCGAATGCTTCTATGGTGAGGTCCTCGGCATCATCGGAGTTGTTCACCATTTTTAGGAGCATGTAATATATACTCTCCCGGTAGCGCTGCATCAGTTCGGCATATGCGCTCTGATCGCCTTTGTCCACACACCTTCTCACCAATCGGTAATCGTGTTGTGCTTTAGGTGAAAGTTTTGAAATCAGTTCTTCCATTTGGTATTTTTTGATGATGCGTTTGCAATATGCACTGAAGCTGTGAGAAAGATCATGGCTATTTCCATAAATGGTGCAAACAGCACCAAATCTTTGTGTCCCAGCCTTCGTGAGGAGCGGCTAAAAATAGTGATTTGTATGAATAACCTGGAGAGGAGCACAGATATAACTGCAATTATCCATTGTTGATAGAGCAACAAGCTGATGCTTCCAGCCAAAAGCATGAGCAGACTGATGGGCTGGGCGAGAAGCAATACCTTGTGCCACAATTTATAACGCCTCCCCGTGGTGAGATGCCGCCTCTTTTGCCACCAGAAGTTTCTCAATGTCTTTTCTGGTGTCGTTTCCACGAGTGCATCTGCATCAAGGCAAATGGAAGTGTTCTCCCTGGATGCAATTTTATTCACGAAGAGGTCATCATCGCCAGAAGCCAGTTTATAATGATCGCGGAAACCGCCCACTTCGAAGAAACGGCCTCTGGGATATGAAAGGTTCCTTCCTACTCCCATGTATGGCACTCCTGCAAGTGCAAAGCCCATGTAATTCATGGCTGTGGTCATGCTGTCAAAGCGGATAAACGCATTCAGGAAACCAGCCTCCCGGGCGTAGGGGCTATAGCCAAGTACGATCTGGTTCTCATCAACTGCGGCATTCACCATCGTGCGAATCCACCTTCGGCTTGCGGGGCGGCAGTCGGCGTCGGTGAGCAATACCCTGCTGTACTTTGCCGCTTTTATGCCCAGCGTTACGGCGTACTTTTTGCCTCCATCGTACTGCTCATTCTCAATCACGTTCACCACATGAAGGTGTTTGTAGCGCGTTTTATACTCTTGAAGCACCGATGCGGATTCATCGAAAGATCCATCGTTTACCACAATCACTTCGAAGGCAGAATAGTCTTGCTCGAGTATCGAGGGGAGGTTAACGAGTAGGTTGTCATACTCATTGCGCGCGGCAATCACCACACTCACTGCCTCCTCATTCTGTGAGGGGCCGGGCGGTTTGTACCACGCCACCCTTGCATACACAAACCCGAGGTATACGAGCTGAACCAGGGCTGAAAGCAGGAAGGCAATCTTCCAGAAAAGTAATATGGATTCGAAGCTCAGGTTAAGGTGCATGGTTATCGCCGTAAAATTAGGTGAACATGCAGCTAATTCAAATCCTCTTATCTTTGCCGGCCTTCTATTTTTCAACATAGTTTACAACAGCGCCCACATCATTGAAATTCACCTTACAGGCCAACGATCCCAAGTCAAATGCTAGGGCAGGGCTCATAGAAACCGACCACGGAACCATAGAGACTCCCATCTTCATGCCTGTAGGCACCGCAGGTGCCGTAAAGGCTGTGCACCGACGAGAGCTCGAAGAAGATATTAAAGCACAGATTATACTGGGCAATACCTACCACCTATACTTACGCCCGGGCATGGAAACCCTGGAGCGGGCAGGCGGACTTCACGCATTCAATGGCTTTTCGAAACCTCAGCTCACCGACAGCGGCGGTTATCAGGTGTATTCGTTGGCCGAAAGCCGAAAAATATCTGAAAGTGGGGTCAGTTTTCAATCGCACATCGACGGAGCAAGACACTTTTTCACGCCAGAGCGGGCCATAGATATACAGCGCATCATCGGTGCTGATATCATCATGGCTTTTGACGAGTGCACCCCTTACCCATGTGAGTATGGCTATGCGGAGCGCAGCATGCATCTTACACACCGCTGGCTGTTGCGCTGCTGCGAAAGGTTCGACAATACACCCGACAGGTATGGCTATAGCCAAACATTTTTCCCCATTGTGCAAGGCAGCGTATACCCTGATTTGAGGAAACAGTCGGCGGAGTTTATCGCATCAACCAACCGGGAAGGCAATGCCATAGGTGGCCTGTCAGTGGGCGAACCCCATGAGGATATGTATGCCATGAGCGATCTGGTGTGCAGAATTTTGCCCTCCGAAAAACCCCGCTACCTCATGGGTGTAGGCACCCCGGTAAACCTGCTCGAAAACGTGGCACTCGGCATAGACATGTTCGATTGTGTGATGCCTACCCGCAATGCCCGCAACGGTATGTTGTTTACTTCCGAAGGCATCATCAACATCAAGAATGCCAAGTGGGCCAACGATTATAGTGCCTTGGATCCCAACGGAGTGTCATACGTGGATAGCCACTACTCCAAAGCATACCTGCGCCACCTCATTATCAGCAAAGAAATACTTGGCGCACAAATTGCGAGCATCCACAACCTTGCATTCTATTTATGGCTTATGGGTGAAGCACGAAAACACATTCTTGCCGGCGACTTCGCATCCTGGAAGAATGTGATGGTAACAAAGCTCGATCAGCGACTCTAAAGAATGAAAAAGCTCGATCTCTATATCATCAAGAAGTTTCTCGGGACCTTCTTTTTTATGATCGCGCTCATCATGGCCATAGCCGTGGTATTCGATGTTTCGGAAAAGTTGGATAAGTTCAGCCGCAGCGATGCAACTACCTGGGAGATCATTCTCGACTACTATGTGAATTTTGTATTTTACTTCAGCAACCTTTTCAGCTCACTGTTCATCTTCCTAAGTGTACTGCTCTTTACAAGTCAGATGGCACAGCGCTCGGAAGTGATTGCCATATTGGCCAGCGGCATCAGCTTCAGGCGCATGCTTCGCCCCTATATGGTCGCCGCGACCATACTGGTGGTCATCTCACTTTATTTCACCCATTATCAACTTTCTATTTCGAATACTACGCGCATTAATTTTGAAAATCAGCACCTCAAAAAACAATTCAGCATTGACGAGCGGAACTTGCTTAGGCAAATCGAGCCGGGCACCATTGCCTACTTTCAGTCCTTTAACGCCCAAAACAATGTGGGCTATAAATTCTCCATAGAAAAATGGAATGAACAGGGACATCTGACCTATAAAATGATGGCCGAAAGGGCGAGGTACGATTCAATGATGGGCTATTGGCAAATTGACAATCCCTTTGAGCGGTTCATCACCGATAGCGGCGAGGTGATAAAAAGAACAAGGCGCATAGATACCCTTCTCAACATGGCACCTTCAGACCTTGGACAGAGGCTGAATATTGCATCCACCATGGGGTATAAGGAGTTGAACAATTTTATAAAATTCGAAAAACTGAAAGGTTCGGACAAGACCACTTTTTTTGAAATCGAATTACACCAACGCACTTCCTTTCCATTTGCTGCATATATTCTTACCATCATTGCTGTATCGGTGGCCAGCAGAAGGGTGCGCGGTGGAATTGGCATTCACCTGGCGCTAGGGGTGCTCATAGCCTTAATCTATATTTTTGCAATGAAGATTACGACGGTGGCTGCTACCAATGCTGGTCTAGACCCCCTTCTGGCGGTGTGGCTGCCCAATATCGTTTTTGGCAGCGTGGCCATATGGCTGTACACCAAGGCCCAGAAATAATTTCAGAAAGGTGCTTCGTGGTAGCTGAGCCCTGATGCAATCTTGACTGCCCTTTGGTGGTCTTCCATTTCGAAAATACCGTAAATCGCCGATCCGCTGCCCGTCATAGCGGCGTAGAGGGCGCCATTCTCGTACATGCTGTCGCGCAAAGATTCAATAAGAGGGTAATTTTCAAATGCAAATTTCTCAAACCGGTTGAGAAGAAGGTGCTTCCATTCGCTTATGGGCATGTTGCAAACCACCTCCGAAGGTAAATGTGATGGTTGGGCTGGTTTTATTTCCCGGTAAGCATCCGCTGTGCTTATGTGAATTTCGGGGTAAACAAGGAGAATGTGATATGCCGTAAGCGCCAGGTTTATTGGCGCAAGCAACTCTCCTCTTCCCGTAGCTCTTGCCGGGGTATTTCTTATGAAGAATGGGCAGTCACTGCCTATCCTTGCGGCGTACCCTTCCAGTACTTCCGTGCCAAGGTGTAGCTGATAATGGGTGTCCAATGCTTTGAGCATAAAAGCCCCGTCAGCGCTGCCCCCACCCATGCCCGCACCCATGGGAATGGTCTTGTGAAGGTATATATCCAGCGGAGGGATCTCTGCCACTTGCCGAAGCAATGAAAGGGCGTTGCCCACCGTATTGCCATGTTGTGAAGTTGGAATGGGCAGTCCGGTATAATGATAGGTATCCTGCTTGCCTTTTGAAGGTACAAACTCAAGGGCATCCCGTATACCCACAGGAACCATCACCGTGTCGATATCGTGGTATCCATCTTCACGGAAGCGGAGCACCTCAAGGCCCAGGTTTATTTTAGCATTTGGAAATACCAGCATAGTGGCAAAGATGGAAGAATTTTGGCAAAAACTTGCCCATCTTCATACCCTGCGAAGCATACAGAAGGAATAGGATGGAAGTCGGTGGATAGGCACGGCAACTGATCATCATCGCATATCTGAGATTAAGTGCTAAATTCGCCCTTCAAACCTAGCAGGATATGCCTATATTTTTAGACTTTGAAGAGCCTATAGCCCAGCTTATAGAACAGCTTGATAAAGCAAAGGAAATAGCGGATCAGGGTGACGTGGACATGTCGAAGTCCATTCGCGACATCGAGAAGAAAATCGCGCAAACGAAGACATCGCTCTATAAAAACCTGACCCCTTGGCAGAAAGTGCAACTCTCCAGGCACCCGGAACGCCCCTATACCCTGAGCTACTTTGACTACCTGAGCGACGGCACCTGGGTAGAGTTGCACGGGGACCGAAATGTGGGGGACGACAAGGCCATGGTTGGAGGCTTTGGCCTGCTGAATGGCAGAACAGTAATGTTTATAGGACAACAAAAAGGCATCAATACCAAGATGCGACAGTACCGCAATTTTGGGATGCCAAATCCGGAAGGGTACCGCAAGGCGCTCAGGTTGATGAAAATGGCTGAGAAATTCAACAAACCCATTGTAACACTTATAGATACTCCCGGCGCCTTTCCAGGGCTTGAAGCGGAGGAGCGCGGACAGGGTGAAGCCATTGCCCGCAACCTCTATGAAATGGTGGGGCTAAAAGTACCCGTGATCTGCATTATCATTGGTGAGGGAGCATCAGGTGGCGCACTCGGAATCGGTGTGGGCGACAAGGTGCTTATGATGGAACATGCTTGGTACTCTGTGATCTCTCCCGAAAACTGTTCAACCATTCTTTGGCGCAACTGGGACCATAAGGTAGAAGCCGCATCGGCACTGAAACTCACCGCCGAAGATATGCTCAGGAACAAACTCATAGACGGCATCATCAAGGAACCCTTGGGCGGTGCCCACAACAACCGCGATGAAGCTGCAGCAAATGTCAAAGAAGCAATCCTGAAAAATCTGGAGCGACTCGACAAAGTAGCCCCTGAAAAGCGCATAAACATGCGCATCCGGAAGTTGGATGAAATGAGATCCATTGCCTAGCGGTTGTAGTCAAAGCCGAAGTAACGGATATTTTGGTTGAAGGATTCGCTTCCTGCAAATTGGCCTGTAAGGGTATACCGCTGCAACAAAGTAGCTGACGAAGTATAGAGCAGTCCTGAAATGGACTCGTACTTCACCACAGAAGGTGACACAGAATTGGAAATGACCACAGTGGCACCCGTGCTGAAATTGTATCGGAACAAGCCCGCAGAGGTGCTGAACACAAATTCGTTTTGGGAAATGCGATCTGCACTTTTCAGGGATTCTCCGCTCCTCTCGAAGATGATGCTGAACAGGTTGGTCACCGTATTGAGTATGCTAAGCCTCGCACCTGAAGTGCCATCCACCCAAACAAATACTTCTTCAGGCGTTTTAGCAAACATACCCCTCACCGGACCGGGCACAGCGAGAAAACTGAGCAGTAAGCCTGGTCGCGCGTAGGTGGCGAGGGAGTAATTGTTGTTTGTAATGGGTTTCTCCACCACAAAGTACTTGTCGCCAATGGCGTAAGCGCTCACGGGCCGGTGCTCGACCTGCAGCGGAAACCCAATGAGCCCTGCGGCAAATGCATCGTACACCCTGAGCCTGGGTTCAGAAAGGAGCAAGAGAAATTCGTCCACATCATTAGAGAAGCTGAGCCCGGTAAAAAAGGGCAGTGATGGAAATCCAGGTCCATCGACGGTTTGCAAGGGTTGCCACTCACCTGTTTCATAAAAAACAGCATCGCCAAGCTCCCCGCCGGCAAGGCCAAAGATGTTTTGCTTGTAGTTGAGCGCCGCCCCAACAAAATCTACTTGCCTGTCCAGATGTTCTGTCCACAGGCTGCTATCGGGGGGCCTGCTGTATACCTTCACATTGTTAAATGAAGCGGTGGCTACAAATATTCCCTCCAGCTCCAGCGGAATGGCATTGAGCCATATTTTGCGGTAAGCAGAACCCTGATTGCTCCCATCGCTCGCCCGAACCACCACATAGTAGATGCCGCTCTCCAGCTGGGGCTTGTCCAGCAAAAAGTCTGTGCCAAAATTCAAAGGATTGTCTGAAACGAGATAGGTGTACTTCTGCCCCACCGGTTGAAAATTTTCATCCAGAATTTCAATATCCACCGAAAGCACGCGTTCATTGTCAGTAGCTGTGAATGTAACCAGAAGGGTATCAATAGTATTGAAATTCTGATTCTCAAATGGTGCACTAATCAGCACAAGTGGCGCCTCTTCATCCTTCTCCTCATTGCAAGAAAGTGCCAGAAGCGCTAACAAGAGCATTGAGCAGTGCACGAGGGCCTTGTTAACAGTTGTTGAGAATCTTATCTGAAAACTTTTCATATCGTTAAGCCCAATAGTATAGCATCAGGCCAGCAGCAACACCTACCTTTGAACCATGGATGAAAATACGCAAAAAAAAGTCGATTCGAGAAGAGCGGTCCGAAACACAAGGCCACTACAAGACAATGAACTTGGAAAAATCCCCCCCCAGGCCATTGATCTTGAAGAAGCAGTGCTCGGCGCGTTGATGATAGAACGCAATGCGGTGAACGACGTGATTGACATCCTAAAGCCCGAATCCTTTTACAGGGAAGCGCACCAGAAAATATACAGTGCCATACAAGCGCTTTTCCAGCGCTCAGAGCCCATAGACATACTCACCGTAACCGCTGAGCTGCGCAAACGCGGTGAGTTGGACCTGGTGGGTGGAGCTTACTACATCAGTTACCTGACCAACAGGGTGGCAAGCTCAGCGAACATCATGTTTCACGCGAGAATCATCTCCCAAAAACACATCATGCGCGAGCTTATCCGCATCTCTTCAGAAACCATTCGGGAGGCTTACGAAGAGAGTACCGATGTATTTGAATTGCTCGACAATGCCGAACGCGATCTCTTCACAGTTGCACAAGGCAACATCCGCAAGGAGTATGAAACCATGAGTGATGTGCTGAAGCACGCCATCGAAAACATTGAAGCTGCCCGCAAAAATGTGGATGGGGTGAGCGGAGTACCCTCTGGCTTTACCGCTCTGGACAGGGTTACTTCTGGCTGGCAAAAGTCTGACATGATCGTAATTGCTGCGCGTCCCGGTATGGGAAAAACGGCATTCGTACTCTCCATGGCCCGCAACATAGCAGTAGATTTTCAGCAACCTGTAGCTGTGTTTTCACTCGAGATGGCTTCGGTGCAGTTGGTGAACAGGCTCATTTCCGGCGAGACCGGCATACGCGCCGACAAGCTGCGCAAAGGCAACCTGGAAGACCACGAGTTCACCCAACTTCACACCCGTATAAGTAAGCTAGCCAAAGCACCCATCTTTATTGACGACACCCCGTCGCTCTCCGTGTTTGAATTAAGGGCAAAGGCGCGCAGGCTCAAATCCAAGCACAACATATCCTGCATTATCATTGACTACCTTCAGCTTATGACCGCAGGTGGCGATGGTCGCGGAAACCGGGAGCAGGAAATCAGCACCATATCCCGCTCCATCAAGACCATAGCCAAGGAACTCGACATACCCATCATTGCGCTCTCACAGTTGAGCCGGGCCGTGGAAACACGTGGGGGTACCAAGAAACCCATGCTCTCCGACCTTCGTGAATCGGGAGCCATCGAGCAGGATGCCGATATAGTGGGATTTATTTACCGTCCGGAGTACTACGATATCACTGAAGATGAAGCCGGAAATTCCCTGCAGGGCATAGGTCAAATAATCATTGCCAAGCACAGAAACGGGGCTTTGGAAACCATTTCCTTGAAATTCGTGCAGGAATTTGCGAAATTTGAAAACCTCGAAGCGGGCTTTGGCAATCAGGGTGGCTTACCTGACAATGCGGATTACGACCGTTTTAAAACCATCACCATGCAATCGAGAATGAACGATAAAGACGATGACTTCTTCTCAAAAGACAAAGACGATGCCCCATTTTAAATCCATTCTGTTGGGTTGTATTCTTGTGCTCTCTGGCCTTTCGGCAAATGCAGCAAAAATATTGATACCCATGGACGAAAGCCAAAAGAACCACCTGAAGGCATATGGCATAGCCTATTGGGTGCTCAACAATGAAATAGAAGTGATGTGGCTGCTCAACTACCGGGGTGGCAGCTTCATGGTAGATCAGTACAAAACCATTGAAGAAGAATGTGTGATTCGCGGCGTTTCCTACCAGATTATTGCCGACGTACAAGCCGCGTCCATCATGGCCGAAATAGGCGACCCGGAAGTCAACATGGAAGTGGTGAAACTCGAAAAAGCACCGAAAGTAGCAGTATACTCCCCCAAAACGGCCATGCCCTGGGATGATGCTGTAACGCTCGTGATGACGTACGCAGAAATTCCATACGATGTAATTTACGATTCCGAGATTATCGGTATGCAGCTGCCAAAATACGACTGGCTTCACCTTCACCACGAGGACTTTACGGGTCAGTACGGCAAGTTTTACCGAAACTATAAAAATGCATCATGGTACCAGCAGCAAGTGCGCGAAATGGAAACCATGGCAAGCTCATTGGGCTTTGCCAAAGTTTCGGAGCTCAAGCTGGCCGTGGCGCAGCGCATCAAGGAGTACACCGCGGGTGGCGGCTTTCTCTTCACCATGTGCAGCGGCACCGACTCGTACGACATTGCCCTGGCTGCGCAGCACACCGATATTTGCGAAAGCATGTACGATGGTGACCCTGCAAGTCCCGGCGCACAGAGCAGTCTGGACTTCAGTGAGACTTTTGCATTCCGTGATTTTATTCTGGAAAGAGACCCGCTTGAATATGAGTTTTCATCCATTGACGCCACTGATATTCACAGCAGGATATCACAAACCGCCGATTTCTTCACCCTCTTCGACTTCTCAGCAAAGTGGGATGTGGTGCCCACCATGCTCACCCAAAGCCACCGACGCGTGGTGAAAGGATTTATGGGGCAAACCACTTCGTTCAAAAAACAATATGTGAAGAATGAAACCATCATCATGGGCGAAAGCAAGGCCGAAGGCACCGTAAAATACATACACGGCAATTTTGGATTGGGACAATGGACCTTCTACGGTGGTCACGACCCCGAAGACTACCAGCACCGCGTAGGCGACCCACCTACCGACCTGAACTTGCACCCCAACAGCCCCGGCTACCGCCTTATCCTCAACAATGTGCTCTTCCCGGCGGCGAAGAAGAAGAAGCAGAAGACGTGAAAAAGGTGTTGAGGCCAGGGTAGTGAGCAGTGGGGTGAGCATGCCTAAAATACAATGAGCAATAATATCAACTCATGTCTTTGCAATTTGCAAATACACTCTTTGGAACTCAGTGGTGATCTGCGCGAGATAATTTCGATGTAATCCAAAAAACCCATCACTAAATACTATAACCCGCAGGGTATCGCACCGATGGTCAGCTGAACTTTTACAGGCAACCTTTATCTCACTAAATCACTATACTGATCAAGGGGTAAATCAGCTACAACAGCGCTTCCATTTTACTCCATTCGAAACACCTCAACACCATTCGCCGTAACCAATCCAACGGATTGGGATAAACGAGATGGATAAACGAACTTTTATACAGGTATTTCTTGGTGCTATAGTAGGCTTTGTTTGTATGCTGCCTGCTAAAGGTTATGCACAGCTTGGTGCAAATATGTCATCAACAGTGAATACACATTGCAATGGTGCGCCATGCGATTATCAGGGTCCAAGCATAATTATCAACGAGTTGATGATGTCGCCAACTCAATTTGACGGCTCGCTTTGGGGCGGATCAGCCACTCAGCGTGGCGAGTGGATCGAATTGTACAACCCAAACATTTGCGAATCCATTGATATCTCTTGTTATTATCTGGGCAACAACGCCAACGATTCGGATCCTTTTCCGGGTGGTTATGTAATTCCATCGGGAACGGTTGTCCCGCCTGCTGGATTTGCATTGATACGCGGGGTAAATGCCGATCCGGTGCCTGCGAATTTATTGCTTCAAAATGGCGGAAACGTCATTGAGCTGGTCGTTGATGGCACGGGTGTTTGTGTGGGTGGCGGTTCACGACTCTGGTTTCCAAATGTGGGTGGCTGGTTTGCGTTTTATGATAGCAACGGTATTCCTCAAGATGCCGTGTCCTGGGGCAATCAATCCAATTTAAATCAAGATCCATGTATTCCTGCTCTGGCAGGTTGCGCATATTCCGGGTCACTACCGAATTATCAAGGTTTTCCAGCCGATAGAAAAAATTATATTTTGAATACATCTGCTGCCGATTTTCAAGGACAAAGTATCAGGCGTATGCCCGATGGTGCGGCGTGGGATGGTCCGGGAACGCCGACTTATGCCACGAACAATGCGCCACCTCCCATTCCACCAATTATTATTTGTAATGGCACAGCGTCTGCGCAGCCTTTTGGAGGCACACCTCCTTATACTTTTCAGTGGGATGATCCACAGTTCCAAACCACAGAAGTAGCTACCGATCTCTGCGCTGGCGATTACTGCGTGCTCATCACGGATGCAAATAACAACACCTTCCAGCAATGTGTAACTGTAGAAGATATTTCATACGAAATCATTGTTTCAGCTGGTATGTGCGCCGGCGAGTCGTATACCCTGCCCGATAATTCGGTGGTGACTGCTGCAGGTGCGTATCCTGTTCTATTGGAATCGGGATTTACCTGCGATAGCTTAATAACGGTCAACCTTGAAGTATATCCTGAATACAGCTTTGAGCTCAATCCACAAATTTGCGAGAATCATACCTACACCTTGCCTGATGGCACTGAAGTGGACGCTACCGGGACTTACCTGGTAAATTTTCAGACAATAAATGGCTGCGATAGTATCTATACGGTTAATCTACTTGTTACAAACCCTATTGGTATTACAATCGATGTAGCAATATGCGAAGGCACTTCCTATGCATTGCCAAATGGCACAGAAGTTTCGGACGAAGGATTCTATCAGGTATTGGTATCCGGAGATCCTACAGCTTGCGATACCCTCTTCGATGTTAATATTTCTTTTTATCTCGATTTCCAAATCAGTATTAATGAACAGGATGACATCTCTTGTGCGGGAGAAGCAGACGGATCAATTTTGCTGTCGGTTGCAGGAACATCCAGCCCTTACACTTTTGTTTGGTCGGATGGCATAGACCACCAGACAGCTGCAAATGACCTGCCGCCTGGCGATTATACGATCCAGATTACAGATGTAAATGGTTGCGAAAAAGATACCACCCTTACCATTGCAGCGCCATTGCCCATTGAAATTTCCCTTTTGGGAGATACCCTTATTTGCCTGAGTGCCGAAGCTCAGCTTTTAGCCGAAGCCAATGGGGGCACGGGTAGCCTTGTTTACCATTGGAATTTGTCCAATGCCGATTCGGGAAATATTGGAGTAAGCCCTGCGGAGTTTACTGTTTACAGCGTTTATGCCGAAGATGAGAATGGCTGTATTTCCGAGACATTGGAGATTGAAATCGCCGTTATCACCATGGATATTGGGTTGTTAATCGTTTCTAATGACACGGCAATCTGTCCTGGAGAAACGGTTTCAATTTACGGTGCATACAATGGCAATTATCCGCCGTACACTTTTGTGTGGTCTGCTGGCGTAGGGAATGGTGAAGGACCGCATGCGGTTTCGCCTGATGAGCCTACCACCTACACATTGACAGTATCAGATGCTTGCGGCAATTCCCTTTCGGCAGATGTAGTTGTAGATGTGTTTGAAATGCCAGAAGTGGTGCTGCTCAATGACTTATTGAGTGGATGCAGGCCCCTCAATATCGAGCTATCAGACCCCATCAATTCGACATCGGGATTTATTCATGAATGGATTTTCTCTAATGGAGATACCTATATCGGTAACCCGGTAAATACCATTTTGGACGAACCGGGAATTTATGATGTTTCGCTCAGGGTAACGAGTCCCGATGGGTGTTCATCCCTCAGCGAAACCACTGTGGCCATCGAAGTTTACGACGTTCCTGTGGCCGGCTTCACGGCTTCTGCATGGTCTACAACTATTGAAGATCCCGAAATTACTTTTACTGACATCAGCACAGGATCTGTAATTAATTCGTGGACCATAGATGGTTCCACATTTGAGAATCAAACTGAGATATCCTATACCTTCAACGATATAGGATCTTATGCCATTTCTCTGTTTGTTGAGAATGAATTTGGCTGTCGCGATAGCGTGAGCCAATCGATTGCAATTACGATCGATTACGATATTGATGTCCCCAATGCTTTTACACCGGGAAGCAATGGCGGCAGTCCTTTCTATGACCCAAACAGCATGGGAAACACCATTTTCTATCCCTTTGTAAAGTATGCAAAAGAATATAGAATGAGCATTTTCAATCGTTGGGGAGAGCTCATCTTTGAAAGCACCGAATTAGAAATGGGGTGGAATGGAACCTATCGCTCCGAACCTTGTCCCCAAGATGTATATGTGTACAAAATTGAGTTGGTTTTTGCTGATGGCAAAGAGGCTACTAAAGTCGGCGATGTAACCCTTTTTAGATGATGAGACGCAATCTGACATATGCTTGTTGCTTCGTCTTATTTATTGGTGAAATAAGTGGACAGGATATACAATTCTCACAATCTTATGCCAATCCCTTGTATTTGAATCCCGCTTTTTCGGGTATTAAACAAGGTGTTCAGGTGGTGATGAACTACCGAAAGCAATGGCCGGGAATTAAGAACGAGTACAACGCCTTTGCAAGCAGTGTAGATTTTTACGTGGAGGATCTGAATTCTGGTATCGGCGTTTCCGTGCTCAAGGATATTGCGGGTGAACACAAATTGAGCAACACGATGGCATCGCTTTACTACGCGAAGCACGTGCGCATCTCACGTAAATCGAATCTTTCACTCGGCATAAAGGGAAGCTTCGGACAGCGCGCATTTGATGATGGCAATTTACTTTTTGCCGATCAGATTATGCGTGAATCTTCTACGAGTTTAACCCAATTGGGAGCGTTCAATACGGTTGCTTATGCCGATTTCTCTGCAGGGATATTGTACTACAACGAAAAGGCCTGGTTGGGTGTCTCGCTTCACCGCATCAATGAGCCCAACCAGTCTCTTATGGGTGGCCTGGACATCATTCCGCGAAAACTATCCATTCATGGGGGAACAGTAATTCCTATCGGGCATTTTGAAAAATCGCTTGGAGAGAAGCAACTTAGAGTGGCCTTTAATTACAAGCAGCAGGGCAATTGGCATCAATTGGACCTAGGGGGTTATTTTACCATGCGCGGCATTAATTTCGGGATGTGGTACCGCGGACTGCCAATGAAACCATACAGCCCCGGAATGGCAAATAACGAATCAGTTATTCTACTGATAGGCCTGGAAGCCAGAAAGCGACTTTCATTCGGTTACAGTTATGACATCAGCGTCAACAGACTTTATAGTCATTCGGGTGGTGCCCATGAGATTTCCGTGATATTGGAATTTTACAAAAACAAGAAAAAGCGCCGCATCGTTCCTTGTGCCCGTTTTTAGGTTGGTATTTTCAACTTTATATCATTTGGTTTGGTTTCGGGATATAGCGTCAGTGGTTCTATGTTGAGCATTTGTGATATCGTATTAAGTAGAAAATCCAGGACTTAGCTCAAGTATTATAACTTTGATTTTCAGCCGCAGCGCAAGGACTACGCTATCAAAATTCCGGTGTTCTCTTTCCAGAAATTCCCGGATGTAAACAAGGAGCTCGGCCCGGTGATGAAAAGCACCGGCGAAGCCATTTATTTTATTGACTTGCTGATGGATGCGTTTTTCAGGAAGAGTTGCAATGGGTTGAATTTGTAGTTAAGCCGATAGAACTCCGTAATTCAAGCTGCTTGTTTTGGCGAAGCATTGCGAATGCTTCGAAGCGGTTACACTTTCGAAGAATAATTGAATATTACGATATTGGCTCCTGATTTATTCGTCAAAATGAAAATCCATACAGTCTTCATTTTCGTCGTTATCGCTGCTGGAATGTACATTTTTAGCAGCTGGATTTTTTCATATTACTCTTTCCCGGAGCATTCAGAACGTGTTGAGTATTTTCATTTTCTGACTCTTCGTACAATGGTACATGTTTGGAGCATATCCTCCTTTATTGTTTTGAATATATTCGCATTGATACTAACAGGACTTTCCAAATTGAATACCATTGTAAAGATATTGGCTACGTTATGGCTGGTATTTATTTCCGGCTTTTTACTTTGGTCGATACTTTAAGAAGCAAGACTACAAAGGCTTTATTTTTATTGTAACATAGAAGCGGCAAAATGGGAGGCCCAATTGGGGCAGTTCTTGGCGCTTGTATAGGTGCACCATATTCTTCATCTTTGGGTGCATTGTTTACCTTGTGGTAATGTTTTTTCAATGAAGATTTTTAAGGAAATATGTAAGGTTTTTGCTCTGGGTGCTATTTACCTTGGTTGCTACTATTTGCTTTTCGAATCTAGCAATGAGAAATTGATGCAAGTCTGTATTGCAATATTGTGGGGAATTACGTTCTACTTGATCACAAGGAAACTGCATATTGAGACAATTTTCTCAGATCGAAAAAGGTAAGACCAATAAAAGATCAAATCAATACATTTGGCTTATCGCCTTCGCGCATTCGCGCCTTTGCGCAAAATATTTTTCAGACAAAACTCAATTTAAAGCTTTATCCATTTTGCTGTTGCATAGTGGCCCAAATCATATTCGATGCGAACAAAGTAGGTGCCTGATTCCAGTCCACCCAATGAGATTTGTCGAACAAATTCTGCGGTTGCCAATCGCTCAGCATGTACCAGCCTGCCAGCCGCATCGTATACTCGCAAGGATTTCGGATGTTGGGAAGCGGGCATATCGAGCCTGAATCCATCCACACCCGGGTTGGGATATAGCTGAAAAGTTGAATTGCCTGCCTCGTCCGTACCTACAATGATTACCTCCATGCATTCTGAGAGTGCAACGCAATCTCCATTGGTGATTTCCAGCGCGTAGCTGCCCGTGGAAGTTACTGTATAGATAGGTCCTGTGGCGCCCTCTATAAATTCCCCTGTACTGCAATCCATCCAACGGAACGTACCATCATACACTGAGATCAAATTATTTCCTTCCTGAGTAATTTCGGCGATATTCACCACGATGGTCAACACCAATGTCACAATGGTATCCTGCAAATCAATAATGTACGTATCGCTTTCAGTGAAGGTTTGACCATACGCCTCGTATTCATTGCAGGCGGCCACTACTTCGGTTACCTGAACGGCGGGTAGCGTAACTTTTGAAATATAGATATTGTCAGCACCACCGCCTGATGCTGATTTCGCACTTACTATCAAATATTTCCCACCGGTGTAAACCATATTAAAATCTGCGTAAAAGGGTGCAAAGGAATTTGTCAGACCCACGATTCCTGCAGGGTCCCATACGAGGTCTCCGTCGGTAGTCACTTTTTGGGCCATGAACCCGGGGGAAGCTTTGTGTGCAATACACATGGTATTGTTCTCGTCAAGGTCGAATTCAGGATTGGGAATGTAGGTATTTAAGTCTGCGACTTCTACGCCGTTTTCTTCCCAAAGTATTACGCCATTCACAGTAAATTTCTGGGCATATATGGCTGCATTTCCCACTACCCCGGGCCTGCCATCTGCCCAGGTAATAAAATAATTGCTCCCTGACTTTTTCCAATAGAAATTGCTTTGTGACCCATCAGCCACACAGATTAATTTTGTGCTCTCATTCCACCCCAAGGAGCCGTTGCTTGCTACCAATCGGCGCGCATATAGGTTGGTACTGCTGCCTTCAGCGCCAGTGCCTTGCCACACGAATGTGATACCGGTGTTGTCGCCTATACCGCTGTACTGATAGCTTAATCCCGCTGTTCCTGCCGTTACTGTTGCCCAGGTGTCCCATTGATTGGAGAGGTCGCTAACCCCTGCCACCAGCATGCATCTCAAGCTTGCGCCTGAACCATTGCCAGTGCTGTGAAATACATAAATTCCACCATTCAGATCTGATGAAATATTGAAACTGCCAAAACCACCCATGGAAGGAGGGGTAGTTCCGCCAAAAGGCCAAAGCAGGTTCCCGTCACCATCTATTTTTGAGATTTTAAGAACATTGGCCCCTCCAATTACGACAGCCTGAGAAGCGATGTAATAATTTCCGGCTGATTGGGCCAATGCCAGGGAAGTGATCCCATTCGGATAGCTGGAGTCATTTCTCACTTTTACATCCTCGGGCCATAAGAATTCACCATTTGAATTCATCTTTTGGACATATACTCCGTTGTCTGCAGGCACTGTGCTTTGCTGTACATTCCAGGTTACAATAAACTGTGCATTTGCCAATGGAAAAAATCTGACAATATTGGCGCGCCCCTCATAGTTGATTAATTCCTTTCCACCGGCTTCCCATTGAGCGATCCCGTCGGCATTGTAATGCTGACCGTATATGTCCCAGAGATTGTTTCCTGTGCGGGCGTCCAGCCAGAAGGTGTAGATGCCTCCGGCCCCATCCGGAAATGATTGAACCGAGTTTTGAGAACCGGTTTCTGTGCAAACTTCCAGCGGTGACGCCGGGTCTGAATTCCACTGTCCGTATGCAGAAAGGGAGCATAGGATGGAAATGCTGATAAGGTGTACAAGTGCTTTCATGATATCTTTGGTTTGAGATTTCTAAATTCTCAGCCAAAGTACTTGATGATGAAAGGGTAGAGCGAGTATATTGATTAAGCGTATAGACTAATGAGCGAACGGGTTCAGTTTTAGTTTAATTATCCTTCTTTGGCATTCGCAGGACGGTCTCCATTCGTTTTGATACCTTCCTCTATGAGCTCTTCCGTTTCTTCAGAATCTCCCTCTTGTGGTACTTCCAGTTCATCAAGTTGTTCTGGCGCTGCCTTGTCGCCTACGCAAAATTTAGCATAGAGAGGAAGGTGGTCGCTGCCAACCTGACCGAGGGTTCGAAATTCAATCATCACAATTCCTGGTGTGTGGAAGAAGAGATCTATTGGAAATCGGAACAGGCGGTACTTTGCATGAAAGGTAGATACAAAGCCATATCCTATTCTAGGGTCAATCAGCTGGGCATTTCTCCTGAAGAGTTTGCTGGAGCGCGACCATGCCACATTGTTAAAATCGCCTACTACCACCACTGGAAGATTGGTTTTTTGGATGCGCTTTGCCGCTGCCATTAATTCGCCGTCCCGCTCTTTAGATGTAGGCTCCTCAGTGGGACTGGGTGGTGGCGGGTGAAGACAGAATATTTTGATGACGTCCCCATCAGCGGTTTGCACATCTATTTCAAAGCTGGGAATGTCATCTGAAACCAACCGGTGTACCTTGCGGAGGGTAAGCGAAATCCGGGAATAAAGGTGCATCCCGTAGGTGTTTTCCTGGCTTACTTTTATGCAATGGGGGTGGGAATTTTCCAACGGAATTAAAGCCTGTTCCCAATCCGCATTGCTCTCCATGGTAAGCACGATATCAGGGTTTGCCTTGGCAATTTCACCGAGTAGTTTATTGTAATCCTTATTAAACTGGTACACATTGATGGAAAGCATGGAAACCGGCTGCTTGCCGGATGGTGCTTCCTTAAGCGCTCTGCGACCATACCATGTGGTGTACGGAAATAGCACAATGGCTTGGTACGTCATGGCTATTAAGCAAATAGCACCATAAATGTAAAGCTCTATGCTGCCTGCCTTGAAAATTAAAACGGAACTCAGAAGGAGCGCAGCGAGAATAAAAAACAATTGAATTCTCCCGAATTCCCATATCCTGAAGTACCATCTCTGATTGTTAATCAGCGGCAGGAATCCAAGAAGGGTTGCAAGTATTATTAAAACAGAAATTACAAGCTTCATGGGCCGATAGATTCCTTACAAACCTAAGACCTGGGCTTGTAATTGGGAACCGGGTTTTTATACAAATATTTACTTTTCAAAATTGCGGTTGGTACTAAAATTACTCCGCATAAATCTTCTCCACAAGCGCTTCGTATTTCCGAAGTATATCCTTGCGCTTGAGTTTAAGGGTAGGAGTGATCTCACCCCCGTCGATGGTGAATTCTGCAGGCAGCAGTTCGAATTTCTTCACCTGTTCCCATTTGCCGAAGCCTTCGTTTTTCTCATCGATTTCCTTCTGAAAGCGGTCTATCACGGTTTGGTTCTTCACCACTTCCTCGCGGCTTTTAAAGGGTATGCCCTTCTGTTCGCACCATTGTTTCAGAAATTCAAAACTGGGGACTACCAGGGCAGCGGGATGCTTGCGGTTTTCGCCTATCACCATGATTTGCTCTATGAAGCGGCTCTCTTTAAACTTGTTTTCCATAAGCTGCGGGGCAATGTATTTGCCTCCTGAAGTTTTGAAAATCTCCTTCTTGCGGTCTGTTATTTTCAGGAATTGCCCGTCTACGAGTTCTCCTATATCACCAGTATGAAACCAACCATCGGAGTCTATGGTTTCCGAAGTAAGATCTGGGCGCTTATAGTAACCCATCATCACATTTGGACCCTTCACGAGTATCTCACCATCTTCGGCAATTTTCACATGCACATCCTGTATGGGTCTGCCGGTGGTACCGAATTTGAGTCCGTTGTTGTGCAGGCAGTTCACGCTTATTACCGGTGAGGTTTCTGTAAGGCCGTATCCCTCGAGCACAGGTATACCTGCTGCGTTGAATATGCGCGCCAACCGCGGATTGAGCGCCGCACTGCCGCTTGCTACCGCCTGCACATTGCCACCCAGGGCTTCCTGCCATTTGCTGAAAATAAGTTTGCGGGCCACCTTGAGTTTCATTTCATAGAAGGGTCCATTTTGTCCATAAGGCTCGTACTTTTCTGCAAGGCTCACTGCCCAAAAAAACAGTGCTTTCTTTGCACCGGTGAGCTCAGCGCCTTTGGCCATAATGCGGTCGTATACTTTCTCCAGTAACCTTGGCACCGCAGTAAATACCTGTGGTTTTACATCGCGAATATCCTCTCCTATGGTTTCCATGCTTTGCGCGAAATAGAGAGACACCCCTGTGTAGACGTACAGGTAAATGATCATGCGCTCATAAATGTGACAGAGCGGCAAGAAGCTTACCCCTTTAGAGTGGGCATACACTGGCAAGCGCTCCTTGCTGGCAATGGTGTTGCTGGCCACATTTTTATGCGAAAGCATCACCCCTTTGGGAGTGCCGGTGGTGCCAGATGTGTAGATGAGCGTGGCAAGGTCTTCGGGCTTTACAGCAGATCGGAGCGTTTTAATAGTTGGCAGATCAGCGGCCATGTTGATGCTGCTCCAGTGTGATGCACCTGGTACATGATCGAAGGTATATGTGGCTTGTAGGGAAGGGGTGTTTGCCTTGATGTTATTCACTTTCTGGTAAAGGTCGGCATCACTCACAAGCGCTATTTTTACCTCACTGTCGTTGAAAATAAAGGTGTAGTCGCTCTCAGAAATGGTGGGGTATATGGGAACATTTATAGCACCAATTTGCAAAATGGCCAGGTCGGCAATAACCCACTCGGGTCTATTGTTGGAAATGATCGCGACCTTATCTCCAGGTTTTATGCCCTGGGCCAGCAAGCCGGTGCTGAGTTGGTTGGCAAGCTCCATCACTTTTTGCGTACTGTAGGTCTCCCACTTTCCATTCACCTTCGCAGCCAGCGAATCGCTTAGGGGGTGGTTGGCCAATTGGTAATCGTAAAAGTCAAATAGTCTGGTCTTGTCGGCTTGCATAGTGGCGCTTTTAGTCATATTGGGCTGAAAGATCGTAAAATTGTTTTTGGGTTTACAAATCTCTCAAGATGGCTTAATTTTCTCGTTGGTATAAACAACCAAAGTTTGGTTTACGTCAACAAAGGAAAAGTGGACATCACATATGATCAGTCTATACGCAATCAGATCAATTTGGCGAGTAAAGAAATGCCGGAGGTATTACAGGAATCTATACACAAAGGCAATCCTGTAATCGATTAATTCTAACGGGGTGCGGTATAAATAGCCGGAATGATACGCGTGAACGATTTCGGGATTGGCTTCGCTGGCAAAATGTAAGTTTACACTTTGCACATCTGTATTCGGGTCGAAACCGGCATCCTGATCGGGAGTGCTTACGCTCATATATTCCACCACTGTGCCGTAGCTGTAATTGGCGCTGAAATCAATAAAATAGTAACCCCTGCCCAGGCCTTTAAACATATGGCCAAGGTCATAGCGCACACCTGCTCCCACGCCTGATGTCCAGCTGACATCCGCTACCAGTTTTTCATTTTCCAGAGGGAGAGGACATTCTGTAGTATGCGCTGACCGAGGGTCTTCAATAACCAATGCTGTAGCATACCTGCTCAGGCCCGCACGTCCAGAAACGTAAGGAATGAACACTGTTTCCTTTGTGAACTCGTAGCGCCCCACCAGTGAAGTGCTGAATACATTGTTGCTTACTGTAACGGGGGCCAGAATAGACGTAGCGTTTGGGAATTCATAGTATTGCTCAGACTGACTGAAACCGTAGTTGCCAAATCCTAAATCGATCCCCACCGTGATGGGCACCTTGGAGAGCCGGTAGTTTCCGCTGAGGCTTAAAGTGTGAATACCGTGAATATTGTAAGCCATCAGTCCACGAGGTGCGCTGTAGGTGTAGCCCATGCCAGCTTCAATCTGCGCTGAAACGCTGAGGATGCTGCCGAGAAATGCTGAGAGAAGGAGTAAATTTTTCATCATGGTTTAGGTCTTAGATTCAAGGGTGTCGCACCAAAATTCGTACCTAAAAGTAGGAAATTTCATCTACAAAATTCAAATGGTCACTGCTAAAATGTTATGGGTGGTTCTTCTTCACTATTGAAAGGAATATACCGACCATTGAAGTGTTTGGGTGGGGTATGTGAAAAAAAAAAACGCCCCCGAAGGAGCGTTTTTACCTGGAAGTGGATTGAGATTATTTATACAACTTCTCATAGTACTGCTCGAGCATGCGCTTCACAGCAAATTCTTCCCGACAATCTAGTATGCTTTGCTTCATCATTTCCACCCACTTTTTGTGGTTGTCGTAATAGGTTGGTATTACCTCTTCGAGCAGCACTTTGTAAAGGGCATCACCGTCGTACTTGTCGTGCTCGGCTTCAGTACCGCCTTCAAAGGCATCGCCAAATTGCCAGCCATTCACACCATGGTTGCAGGCCTCCGGCCACCATCCATCCAGGATGCTGCAATTAAGCACGCCATTTATGGCGGCTTTCATACCTGATGTGCCACTTGCTTCGAGGGGTCGGCGGGGATTGTTGAGCCATACATCGCTTCCGCGCGTAAGGGCAGCCCCTGTTGCCATATCGTAATTGGGTATGTACACCACGGCGTTCGGGTATTTTTTTCCGAAACCTACTATTTCTTCAATGAGCGATTTACCCATATCATCAAGGGGGTGTGCCTTTCCTGAGTATACAATCTGAAGTTTTCCGGCTTTTAAGAGTGGGTCTATCACTTCAGGTTTTCTGAACAGCAAGTTAGCACGCTTATAGGGTACTGCCCTTCTTGAGAAACCCAATGTGAGCACATCTTCCTTCAGCATTGCTCCTGTGCGCTCCTTGACGAAAGCGATGAGATCGCGTTTACAATTTATATGCGCTCCCCATAAATCACCTTCGTTTACAGCAGCATCTTCCACGGCTGCATTCACCCAGGTAGGTTTATGTATGGCGTTGGTTATAGGTACAATTTCTGAGCGGTTGTCCACATGTGCCCACATCTTGTTGGCTGTTTCTCCATGCAGCGCAGCTACCGCATTGCTGTTTCGCGAAAGCCTTAGTGCACCTACCGTCATGTTGAAGGGCGCTCCCCCGAGCGCCACGAGTTGTTCTACCGTCATGCCCATATTTGCACCCATGTACATGATGCGGTCCAGGGGGTGGCTTTCATTGCCCTGCACTACTGGTGTGTGTGTGGTGAAAACTACTTCTTGAATGGTTTTCTCTTTTGCTTCGTCAAAGCTCATCCCTTCCTCTTCGCGTTTTTCACGTAGCAGTTCAAAGCCCGCAAACAACGCGTGGCCTTCATTGAAATGGTACACGTCCACATCAATCCCGAGGGCGCGAAGTGCGCGAACACCACCTACGCCAAGCACCATTTCCTGTGCGATGCGCTCTTCGCCAAACCATCCGTACAGTTGGCCTGTGATCCAACCATCTTCATTGCCGGGTACATCTGTATCGAGCAAATAAAGGGGTGCATTGCCAAATGCCGTAAGTTTCCACACTTTTATTTTTACATCCCTCTGTCGGATTTTCACCGTTACCATTACACCGGTATCTTCAAGTATGTCGGTATAGTCGCGGTTCTTATAGCTATCGTAAGGTTTGCCATCTTTATCGAGGTACTGGTCGGTGTAGCCTTGTTTCCACTTTATGCCCAGACCTACAATTGGAAAGTTGTGGTCTTTGGCCCCTTTCATATAATCGCCAGCCAGAATACCGAGGCCACCTGCGTATGCCTTGAATGCGTCATCGAGTCCGTATTCCATGCAGAAGTATGCTACGCGGGGTAATTTCTTTGTTGTGCTCATTGAGATGTTTTACAATTGATTTTGGGGTGCCAAAGTTAAGTGTTCAGATGACAATCTGTAGAATGCGTAGTGCCTTCAGGCTTCTTTTTTTAAACAGTGTTCTTGTTCGAGAATAGCATTATTGGCATACCTTTAACTCAATGCGAATTGAACAGGCCATAGCTTATTTAACCACTGCCGATCCTGCAATGGGAAGTCTAATTTCCCGAACAGGCCCCATCATCCTTCCACCACCCAAAGCCGACTTCGAAACGCTTGTGGATGCCATCGTTTCGCAGCAATTGAGCACCAAGGCTGCAGCGACTATTTTCGGCAGGGTGGTGCTACTTCTGGAGAATGAAGTGACTCCCGGTAGGATACTTTCCACTCCGCCGGAAGCATTTCGGTCTGCTGGGCTTTCGGGGCAAAAAACTTCCTACATGTATGCCCTTGCCGAAGCCTTCTCGGCAAATGGTGAAGCCTATAGTCAACTCCATGAAATGGGCGATGATGAAGTGATCAAATCGCTCACAGCCATAAAGGGAATCGGAGTGTGGACTGCGCAAATGTTTCTGATCTTTACATTGCTGCGCGAAGATGTGTTTCCTATAGACGATCTTGGCATTCGCAGAGGAATGCTAAATTTCATTCTCCCGAATTTCAGTACGGCTGGAATTCAACCCAAGGAGCTCAATAAACAACTGATTGCCCGCGCGGAAATATGGCAACCATACCGCTCCGTAGCCAGCCTTTATCTATGGAAAGGTGTAGATGTCTAGGCATTGAATTACAAGGATAAGGGGCATAATATTCCTTACTTCTTAAGATAATTTGTTGTAATTTGTGTCGCCCAAAAAAATAAAGCTGAATCTTATGCGATCAATTGTACTGCTCACTTTTTTATTTTCTTCTCTTATCACCCTGGCCCAGCCTGCCACATTGCAAAGAGGCGAGTTTTCTAAGAACGGTGAGGTGGTACTTGCTGCTTTGAAGAGCGAAATTTCCGATAAAGATGCCTTCAACAAAGTGGTTTCTGTAGATCACAAGCACAGCCACGACTCCGTATATTTTTATGTGATGCTCCCGGAAATGGAAGCCTTCAATGCACTTGGTATTCCATTTTCGCGACAGCCGCATCCCAATGAAGGTTTTAATCCCGAAATGATCGATATAGATGAGTGGAACCTTATGAAAACCACGGATTGTAACAACAATCTTACTGCCTATCCCACCTATGGATTGTACGAGCAAATCATGGCCGATTTTGCAGCCGATTTTCCGGGAATTTGCCGACTTGAAAACCTTGGAACCCTGCCGAGCGGACGCAAAATTTGGGCGGTACGCATTACAGACAATCCCGATTTGGATGAGTCTGAACCCCGTTTTCTTTACACATCCACCATGCACGGTGATGAGACCGCCGGTTACATTTTATCTATAAGACTTATCAGAGAATTGCTCTGCAGCTATGGTACTGACCAGCGTGTTACAGATCTGGTAAACAATGTGGAGATTTGGATCAATCCGCTTGCCAATCCCGATGGCACTTATTATGGGGGCAACAATACCGTGAACAATGCCCGCCGTGGAAACATCAATAACATTGACCTGAACCGCAACTTTCCCGATCCGGCATGGGGCCCATTTCCATTCGGTGTAGCCTACCAGCCAGAAACTGTAATCTTCATGAATTTTGCCGACAATTGGCCTGTGAACATGAGCAGCAATATGCACGGGGGCGCAGAAGTTATGAGTTACGCATGGGATGCTTTTTCTCAATTACACCCCGACAATGCGTGGTGGGTGCATGTATGCCGGCAATATGCCGATACGGCGCAGTCCAATTCTCCTTCTGGTTACTTCAATGATCTCAACAATGGGATTACCAATGGTTATGCCTGGTATCCTGTACATGGTGGCAGACAAGACTTTGTAACTTACTTCAAGAAAGGCCGGGAAGTAACCCTTGAGCTCACGAGTACTAAGCTCATACCTACTTCGCAGTTTGAGAGCAGGTGGAACTACAACCGCAACTCATTATACAATTATCTGGAGCAGTCTTTGCGCGGCCTTCGGGGTATCATTACCAATGCTGTCACTGGCGCTCCAATTGAAGCATCCGTAACGATATCTGGCCACGATCAGCCAAACTCAACTGTGAGTTCCCGCCTGCCGAATGGCAATTACCACCGATACCTGAAGCAAGGTACCTATCAGGTAACCTACACGGCAGAAGGATATGTTTCTCAAACCATTGCTACTTCTATTACAGACAACAATACCACCCTGCAGGATGTGGCGCTCCTCCCAATAAACACATGTGTGGTTCAGGCGGGTGTGCTCACAGCCCTCACCCCTCTTGGCAAGGTGTGTCCTGATGATGGCTCTTCCAATTTGGTGCAGGTTTCAGTATCGGGTCAGGTTGGTCTTGGCAAGTTTGGACTCACCACTTCAGGCAATGACATAGTGGCTTCCAATAATACCGGGAATTTCAACATGGACAATTACCCTCCGGGTACATACAGAATTGGCCACATCAGCTATGATGCTTCAGTGAGTTTCGCAGGAGTGAACAACGTAAGCGAACTCGAAGGCTGTTATGAACTTTCCAATTTTGTACAGTTCACAAGCACCCAGTTAAGTGGTGGAGACATATTTCCAATAGACCCAACCACAATATGCGCAGGTACTACAGCATCAGTCACCTTTATCAATACCGGGAGCATTGGTCCAAATGATACATGGGTTTTGCTCAATGAAGATTTCACGGAAGTAATAGAAATACAGAACTCGGCGATATTTGATTTTAGCGATGCCACTCCAGGCACCTACAAAGTGGTACACATCGCTTTTGCAAATGGGGTTAACATACAGCAGGCTCAGTTGCCAAACGTGCCCGAATGTGTTGCAGTTTCTAACCAGGTTGTAATACAAGTTCAAGACTGTGGATCTGGACTTATTTCAAATAGCGGGGCAGAAACAGAAGCCTTTATGCGCCTTTCACCAAATCCAGTGAACGATCAGCTGCGCATTGAAGCCTATGCGCCTTCAGCTGAACTGGTGTTCGAGATTATAGACGTTAGCGGCAGAATACTCGATGCCATTCGCCCACCTGCGGGCACAGAAGGATTTGTGAGTATAAACTACGATACAACACTGCTGCCAACCGGAGTATATTTTTGCAGACCACTTGGGAACAATGCCGGTGTTCAGCGATTTATGGTGGTTCGGTAAACCTGTGAGATCGGGTAATAAGAAAGTATAAAGCAAAAAAAAGCGTCCCATCGGACGCTTTCTTTAACCTGCAAGGAAAATTTTGAAACCATTTGCAGCTTGGAGCGCTGCGATTGAAAGACGAGGCTTCATAAAATGGTTGCCACCCAAGGGCTAAATTTATTTTAAGAATTTGTAGCCTACCCCCCTGATCGATTGAAAGTGCTTGGGATTCCGTGGATTAGATTCAAAATACTTTCTATATGCAAGTATAAAATTGTCGATTGTTCGCGTGCTGGGGTACACATCATACCCCCAAACAGTAGACAGAATTTCTTCCCTTGACACCACCTTTCCTTCGTTTTCAATGAGATACCTAAGAAGTATCATTTCCTTCTTGGAGATGGTTTGCTTGGTACCGTCATAACATGATACTTCGAAAGTGGAGAAGTATATGGTATTGCCACCAAAGGTATATTGATCATTACTGCGGTTATCAGTAGATGTTGCTTCACTTCGGCGCAGCAGATTGGCAATGCGGAGAAGCAATTCTTCAAGGTTGAAGGGTTTTGTAAGATAATCGTCACCACCCATACGAAGCCCTTCTACACGATCGGTACCAGTGCTCTTCGCGCTGAGAAATAGTATGGGAATGCGGTTGTTTTCAATTCTCAATGTTTTGCATACCGTGAATCCATCAATGACAGGTAGCATGATGTCGAGCACGCAGAGATCGTATCGGGCGGCGCGGGCTTGTCGGAGTGCTTGCTCACCATCCATGGCTGTGATGACTTCATAGCCTTCGAGCTCAAGGTTTAGCTTAATTACGTCCACCAAACTCTCTTCATCTTCAACAAGCAGAATACGGGGCTTTTTCATGAAAATAACCTGAATTTGGCGAACGAAGCTAAGCACTTACCTCGAATCATAAAACCTATTCGGGCAAGTGTTGTTTTAATACATCGTATATCTTTGAACGAAATACTACATAGTGGACAAAGAGGCACTTCTCAAAAAAGCGAACAAGATGAACAACAATACCCTGATGCAGACACTTGGTATTGAGTTTATTGATGTGGGAGAAGGCACACTTGTTGCAACAATGCCAGTGGGGCCAAAGGTGCATCAGCCCATGGGTATGTTGCACGGTGGTGCGAATGTGGCCCTCGCTGAGTCGGTGGGCAGTTGTGGGAGCATTATACTGCTCGCTGATCCTGCCATAGGCGTAGTAGGCCTCCAGATTAGTGCAAATCATCTGCGCAGCAAAAAAGAAGGTGTCGTAACTGCCCATGGCACCATAGTTCATAAGGGCAGGCGCACCCATGTGTGGGAGATAAAAATCACAGACGAAGAGGGCCGGTTGCTGAGTCTTTGCCGAATGACAAATATGATAATTGAGCCGGAGTGAGCACCTTTGCAGCGCATTCGATACTGGTAAGTCGAAACGGGAAGCGTGTTGCCGACGCGTTGCACCGGGGTACGCCTTTTTGTATTTGCCACTTGCCGGGTAGTGAGGATACCCGGTTCTACACACTCGGAGGCAATCCGAACACAGGTGCCCTGGTGATTCATCCCTGGACCCATAGCCTGGAGCACCGGAGCGAAGTGTGGATGTACAGAGCGGAGAGCCCCTACACGCCTGCGGTGCCTATTCTAACAGCACCTTCGTCGATTTCCTATCGCGAACTCCCGCACGAAACATCGTTTGCCACATACCGGGATCAATTCGAAGCGTATAAACGCGCATTTGCAAGTGGCAGCTTGCACAAAGCCGTGCTATCTCGCATTAAAATTGAGCACAAGTCTCCATTCTTTGACCCGCTTGCCTTTTTTGCACAAATTGCAACCGCGTATACAGATGCCTTTACCTATTTGCTTTATCACCCTGACTTGGGCATGTGGGCTGCGGCAACCCCAGAAGTGCTTCTAAGTAAATCAGGTCATACCTATCGCACAGTAAGTCTGGCAGGTACATTGCCTGCTAATCCTTGGGGAACTTATGATTGGGGTTCTAAGGAAATCGAAGAGCAAGCCTTTGTTTCTGATCATATACGGCATGCACTGCAAGAAGCAGCCCTGAATGACTGGGTTGAACAAGGTCCATATAACAAGACAGCAGGTAGCATAATGCATTTAGAGACCAGCTTTGAGTGGGAGCTGGACAGCGGGATAGACTTTATAAATTACCTTCTCGCCGACCTGCACCCCACTCCGGCAGTTTCGGGATTGCCTGTACATGCAGCTGCACAGCTTATTGGAATAACAGAGCGCCACGACCGCGCCTTATACACTGGCTACATAGGGACACTTGATTTGCCATACTCTGCCAATTTGTACGTTAATTTGCGCTGTATGCAAATAGGTGAAAAGGATATAGCATTATACGTAGGCGGAGGCCTTACTGCCCAATCTGACTTGCAGGCTGAGTGGGAAGAAACAGAACTCAAAACGCTTACCCTCTTAAAACATATTCATGCCTGAAGGGCTGTCATTGAGTGATAAGCAAGGTGTAAATACCTTAATGATGGCTGCACATCATTATGGTGTTGAGCACGTGGTAATAGCTCCTGGTTCCCGCAATGCCCCGCTGGTGGTTGCTTTTCATCGCAGTGGTCATTTCCACTGTCACAGCATTCCCGATGAGAGGGTGGCGGCTTTTTATGCCTTGGGCTTGGCTCTGGCCACACGCAAAGCAGTAATTGTGATGTGCACGAGCGGCTCTGCGAGTATTAATTTCGCGCCAGCCCTTACAGAAGCATTTTACCTAAGGGCTCCGGTTATTGCAGTCACTGCCGATAGACCACTAAACTGGACCGATCAGGGCAATGGACAAACCATCAGGCAGGAGGCGCTTTTTGCAAACTTCATACGTGGTTGGTTCAATCTTATATCTGAACCAAAAGACCACGACGATCGCTGGTACAACAGGCGAAAACTCAGTGAACTGTTCAATACTGCCCTGTATAATCAGCCCGGCCCTGTGCATATTAATGTGCCGTTGAACGAGCCACTTTACGGCATTGCAAACGAGAAAGTAGAGTCGCCCAGGTTTTACAATCTTGCCAGTGAGCACAACAGTCCAGATGCAGATCGGGTGCAGAGTTTTACAACAAAGTTGGATTCTGCCAAAAGGATTATGATTCTTGTCGGGCAGATGGTTCACAGCGATGATATCTCGGAAACCCTTAGAAAATGGGCATCATTTGAGAATACCGTTGTGTTGGCTGAAACCACGTCGAACGTGGAGGGTGGAGGCATTATTACAACCATAGACAGACTGATTGTTTCTGTGTACAATGAAGATCAGCTGCAAGCGCTGATGCCCGATATTCTGATCAGCATTGGAGGGTTTGTCGTATCAAAAAAAATAAAAGCCTTGCTGCGAAAGTTCACTCCTTCTGAGCATTGGCATATAAGTGTTCACGACAAAGGGCTTGATACCTATCAAAGCCTTACCTATGAAATTGGATTGGAACCAGGTGCATTTCTGAAAGCAGCATTAGCGGGTATAACAGGAAGTACTGGTAGCAACTATGCATCGTTGTGGGCTGAGCTTGCCTCAAGCCGCGAAGTGCGCCACCAAACCTATACCGGGAGAGTAGCCTATACTGACTTTAAGGTATTTGACCATATACTTCAGGCCCTGCCTGCGGGCATTTGCCTGCATATGGCCAACAGCTCGCCGGTGCGATACGTGCAGCTCTTCGGCACCCGCGCTGGTATACATTACCACTGTAACCGGGGCACCAGCGGTATTGACGGTTGCACATCAACAGCGGCCGGCTGGGCACTTGCTGCCCCTGAGAGGGATGTGGTGTTAATTACCGGCGATATGGCCTTTATGTACGATTCGAATGCATTGTGGAACAGACGTCTTCCCCGCAACCTGAAGATCATCATCATCAACAATCAGGGCGGCGGCATCTTCAGAATTATTGAAGGTCCTGCCGAGGCGGCTGAGCTTGAAGAATTTTACGAAGCCCACCACAACGCCAACCTGGAGCGAATGGCGCAGGTATTCAACCTGCCCTATTTCAGGGCTTCATCCGAAGGTGAATTGGTAGATATACTGCCCCGGTTTTTTTCTACGAACGGTTGCGCGGTACTCGAAGTATTCACTCCAAGGTATGAGAATGCCGCTGCATTGAAGGGGTATTTTCAGGCGTTGAGGGATTGAATGAATGCAAGTTTCACCATGCTGTTACCACAATTCTCTCGCACTCTTCTTCCTGCCATGCCTTAATATACCGATATTTGCACCCGTTTTTCGATATTGTAAAACGATAAGCTGCGGCAAATGAACATCCTTTCAGTAGAAAACGTATCCAAGCGCTATGGTTCCAGGCTCCTTTTTGAGAACTTCAGCTTCGGCATGTCCATGGGCGAAAAGGTAGCAATAGTAGCGCCCAACGGATCAGGCAAGAGCACCTTGCTCCGTGCCATTGCAGGTGTTGAACCTGCAGATACAGGTATTATTACTTTCCGCAGCGGACTCAGGGTTGGCTACCTCCCACAGGAACCTGTTTTCCCGGATGGGCTTACCCTTACCGAAGCAATTATGGCCAGCGATACCCCCATGAAAAAGGCGGTACTGGAATACGAAAAAGCACTGGAGCACCCTGAAAACAGCGACAATCTGCAGCGCTGTCTCGATGCCATGGACCACACCAACGCATGGGACTACGAAGCCCGTGTAAAGGAAGTACTTGGCCGACTTGGTATAGAACATACTGAAATGCGCGTGGAAGAGGCTTCGGGTGGGCAGCGCAAGCGCGCAGCAATGGCGCGGGTAATGCTCGAAGAACCCGAACTTCTGATACTCGATGAGCCTACCAACCACCTCGATCTCGATACCATTGAATGGCTCGAAGACTGGCTCGCCGATGGCAACTTCTCCCTCCTGATGGTTACCCACGACAGGTATTTCCTCGACAGGGTTTGCACGGATATTCTGGAAATTGACCGAAACGAGCTCGTGCGCTACACAGGCAATTACAGCTATTTTCTGGAAAAGAAAGCCGAGCGCGAAGCCATGCTCAGCGCCACGGTAGATAAGGCCAAGAACCTGATGCGCACCGAGCTCGACTGGATACGCCGTATGCCCAAAGCCCGCGGCACCAAAGCAAAGTACCGCGTCGATGCATTTGACGGACTCAAGGCCACAGCATCTATTCGCACAGACAAACAATCGGTGGAACTCGGAGTGCGCACCGAGCGCATGGGTTCTAAAATTGTGGAATACCACAAGGTGAGCAAAGCCTTCGGCGACCTCAAAATCACCGAACAATTTACCTACACCTTTCAGCGGCACGAGAAAGTGGGTATCGTGGGTCGCAACGGCACAGGCAAAAGTACTTTCGTGAAAATGCTGCTCGGTCAGATACAGCCCGATGCAGGCAAGATTGTGCATGGCGAAACAGTGCGCTTCGGCCACTACGATCAGGATGGACTCATCAATGCCGACCATAAACGCGTTATTGAAGTGATCACAGAAATCGCTGAAGTTATTGAGCTCAAGAAAGGACATAAACTCACCGCGGCACAGTTGCTGGAGCGGTTTCTCTTCAGCCGCGACAAGCAGTGGCAATTGGTAAGTACCCTAAGCGGTGGCGAAAAGCGCAGGCTCTACCTTTGCAAGGTGCTGATGGCCAATCCCAATTTCATTGTACTCGATGAGCCCACCAACGATCTGGATATAGATACCTTGCAGGTGCTCGAAGATTACCTGGCTTCATATGACGGTTGTCTGGCGGTGGTAAGCCACGACCGCTTCTTTATGGACAAGGTGGTTGACCATATCTTCGTATTCGAAGGCCAGGGAAAAATACGCGATTTCCCGGGCAACTACACCCAGTACCGCGAGAAGAAGGCATGGGAAGACGCTGAGCAATCAAAAGCCGACAATGCGCGCACCAAAGCGGCAGCTGCCGCCAAACAGGACTCCGGCAAGGAGAAAACCAAACTCACCTTCGCAGAACGACTGGAGTATGAAAAACTCGAAAAAAGTATAGAAGCACTTGAAGCTAAAAAAGTAGCGCTTGCCGAACAACTTTCAAATACCAACAACAACGAAGAATTGCTGCGCATATCAGCCGAACTCGACCGCGTAGTGAAAACCATCGAAGCCCAGACCGAACGGTGGATGGAGCTGGCTGAGTGGGTGGGGTGAAAAACTATTGACGGAGGGCAAATGCCCCTTGGAGCCGCGAACAGCGGTTTGTTTTTTCTATTTGTACCTGTCATTCAAACCACCACCAGCGAGTATAAGGGGCCGGCACTTTTCAAGACGTCCTATTCGCGTGGATTCCTGTTTTGCTGAACTGATATACCCGGCATATTCACGCTGCTTTCCCGGACTCAACTTTTCAAATGCTTTTTTCAGAGTCGGGTCTGAAGCAAAGGCTGTACCCAACTCAGCAGGAACAATCAGTTTTTTTACCAGGGGTTTTATGACTTTGCCCTGTTTTTGATTTTCTATGGCTTCATGCACATAAGCGCGTATAAGTGCTTTATCGGGGATTTCATTTGGTGCAAATCGCCATTGGCGCAAGCCCCGGGTTTTTTCATCAGATGCGCTTACCAGTACACCCTTGGGGTCGCTCAGAAATACCCCATTGTGAAACCAAATGGCACAATGGTTCTTAAATGTGGCAACGCCAAGTACATTTTTTCCATTGAAGGTATAGGTTGGGATTCCCCATTTAATGGTGGGTATTAGTTCGGTTTCTGAGAAGACACTGTGCAGTAGGGTGAGCAAATCAGCCCACTTTGGGTTTCTTATGATATAGTCATCTATACTGGAGATTGCAGTCATTCTTAGACCAGTGTGAATCAAAAGTAAAGATTATTACCTGAACTGTTTCTGAGAGCTACCGATGGAATTGATAAGGACTTTGCCGGATTCATGACATTTCGCTCCCAAAGTGGCTGCAAAATTTGTATTCGCAGGTGCAGCCCTGACATAGAGCGTGATAGATCCTCAACATTAATCCATAACACACCTCACCGTGCACCCATCGCTTTTTTCGCAAGTACTTCGGAATACCACACCGTTATAATTGGCGAGGCCCCTGTACCATGCCTCCGTCTCATTTTCAGAACTGGATGACCATAAACTCCCGAAGCTGCCAATCGAAAAAAATTGGCCCATCGCCGTGCGATATCCACCGGGTAACGCGGAAAAGCCACTCTCATTTGTAGCATCGTTGTTTGGATTTACCCAAAGGCCAGTCCCCGCGCCGGTATTTCCGGTGGTTTTCATCTTTCCACCAGCTACAGATATTCCTCCGAGATAATCAGTGAGCAAAGTGTAATCTGAATCGGTGGGTACATGCCATCCTGAAGGGCATAGTCCGCGCGTGTCGGTCACAGCATAAAAGTTGTAGAGCTTGCCGTGAAATACCTCATTGAGTGGGTCATTGTTGTAATAGCACCAGGCACCATTTTGCGCCAGCCCTGCGCTGGTCCACGCGCTTATGGGGGCAATGTGTTCTACCACCTCACCATTGTCATAAAAACTGGTGTTCAGGTTTTTGGTAGTCCAGCATTGGTTGCCAATTTGAACTACGGGATACACGTGACCTTCTATGTCCTCAATCTGAGCAGGACAATTTACAACGGTTTCTTGGAGCGTCACAAATACCATATTGGAAGGATCAATGCACCCTTGTGGATTTTGAGGATTCGCATTTTCTGTATCGAATTCGGGACCAAAAGATACATGCACGATTCTGTATGTACCTGCCTGCATTCCATCGAATTGAAATGTGCCTGTGGTCTTAATTGAGATTACTTCTGTTCCACTTCCATTGAGTAAAATCCAACGGGAAAATGGCCCCGAATGGCCTGTGACTTGCCAGGTAACTTCTCCACCTGTGATGGATATATCCTCTGCTGGCATCACTGTTCCTCCATTAACATGGTATGTTGAAATGGCCAAATAATTGGAAATGTGGAAACAGCCACTCAAATCATTTACGTTTGTAATTCCGGAGAGGGTACTCAGCGATTCTACGCTGATGTGTCCGGCCACATAATTTCCGGGAGGGTAGGAACCCATGTCGAAAAGTCCGGTTGTATTGGAAGCTATTACTTGCAAGGTAGTGGCTCTCACCAATCCGAAGCGTCCTATACCCGTATTTCCACTTACCATAATTTGCACAGCTGCAGGAGAACCATTCGTGATGCAAATGTTGTTTAACTGGCTGCCTGAGCTAACCACACCTCCATTCACGGTGCAGCCAGAAAGCAAGGATGGAAATCCCTGATCTTCACTGAAATTGGTGGCACCATGGAGGTGCGTGTGGCCCATGAACAACAGTGTGGCTGAGATCATGAAAAAACAAGATCTGATCGTTTGCTTTCTGTGTAAGCAAGAGTGATCGGAAATAACGGGAATTGTTACGTTGAAGAGCATGATTGTAGAATTGGTGTTGGTGACAAATCAATCTAAAAATTGAACTTCGAAAGGGGGCCAATTTATTCGAAGTTACTCTTATACCCCCGTAAAACCAAGTTATGTTTTCAATTTTAAGGGTTGAGAAGCTTGCCTGCGTTGAAAAAATATTAAATCGAATCACCGCAGTCTTGGTTATGTTTAGGTCGGGATTTAACTCTTATGTACCTTCGCTGCATGAGCGAAAATCACCTTTCCCGCTTCCCGGAAACCGATGCAATACGCATACAGCACCCACGCACCGATGCCCGCGAGCACTCGGTACCACTTTACCTCACTTCCAGTTTTGTTTTCGATGGTGCTGAGCACGCCCGGCAGCTGTTCACCGAAGAAACGGAAGGCGAAATATACTCCCGCATATCTAACCCCAATTGCGAGGAACTGATTTCCAAGCTATGTGCTATGGAAGGCACAGATGATGGGTTCGCTACCGGCACGGGTATGGCCGCCATGTTCTTAAGCATGGCTTCTTTGCTCAGGGCAGGCGATCATGTGCTTGCTTCTCGCTCGGTATTCGCTTCTACCCATCAGTTATTCACTTCTGTATTTCCCCGTTTTAACATCAGCCACAGCTATGCAGATGTGAATGCTCCCGAAACCTGGGAAGATATGATACAGCCAAACACGAAGATGCTTTTCGTAGAAACACCTTCCAATCCTGCCTTAGATCTTATTGATCTGGAATGGCTTGGAAAGCTCTCAGACAGGCACGGACTTATTCTGAATGTAGACAATTGTTTTGCTACGCCTTACGTTCAAAATCCCGCACAATGGGGCGCGCATATAGTGACCCATTCGGCTACCAAATTTATTGACGGACAAGGTCGTGTAATGGGTGGGGCTGTGCTTGGTAATAAAGATCTCATCAAAGAGGTGCGCACATTTGCCCGCCACACCGGGCCTGCCATGTCGCCATTCAATGCATGGGTGCTGAGCAAGAGTTGCGAAACCCTTGCCGTACGCATGGAGCGGCATTGCAGCAACGCGCTGGCTTTGGCAGAGCAGCTTGAAAATTTAAAAGGCGTTGCTTCCGTTAAATATCCCTTTCTGCCTTCGCACCCTCAATTCGCTTTGGCTAAAAAACAGATGCGCGCGGGTGGCGGTCTCCTTACTTTTGAGCACGCAGGTGGGATAGAAGGTGGGCGCAAGTTTCTGGACACTCTACGAATACTTTCGCATACTGCCAACCTGGGCGATACCCGAACCATTGTTACCCACCCGGCCAGTACCACCCACTCTAAGCTCAGCGATCAGGAAAGGGCGGCAGTGGGAATCACTCCGGGCCTTATTCGGGTATCAGTTGGGCTTGAAGATGTAAATGATATTTTTGGGGACATTCAGCAGGCGATGGGCTAGGGTCTAGAACGGATTACTACAGGATATTTCACCCGATCCTACTTGCTTTTATTTGCTGTGCTGACACACAATTAAGATTCCTTAAACTGCGATTTGCACGTCTTTCTTTAGCTTATATAAACTGTTTAATTCAGCGTTGCTTTTAGTTTATCTTTGGTGGCCTTTCAAAATTTTTTAACCAAAACCGGAATTTGAACCCCAATTGAATATGCAGAAGATAGATACCTCCGTTTCTCCGGTGTTGTGCTTAATGAAAACCGCAAAGTGCTTGTCAATTCTAGGCATCACCCTCTTTTCAATCGGCAAGCCGGCAACCGCCCAAGTGGTTATCAACGAAGGTTCGAACAAAAACTACCTTATACTGGTCGATGAAGATGATGAATACCACGATTGGGTGGAGTTGTACAACGCAGGCAATGAGGCTGTGAATCTTTTTGGCTACAGCCTGAGCGACAATCTTGAAAACCCTTCCCAATGGATTTTTCCGTCATCGGTGTTAGAGCCAGGGGAATATCTGGTGGTTTATTGCAGTGGCAAAGACCGAAAGCCCATCGCTCCTTTTCAGGAGGTATTGGATGTAACCGGATATACGCCAATCCTTGGATGGAACAGCTTTGCGTTTGATGAAGCCTACGAATGGGATGGCGTTTCCTCTCTGCTCATCAATACCTGTTCATACGTTTCCACAGGCTACACTTTAAACGCTTCTTTTTTACAATCCGAAACTGCCTACCATTCCACGCTTTTTGGTTACCAGGATGGCACCGATGCTGTGTGCGGTGCTGCTTACGGAACAAGAGTGAATTTACGTCCAAACATAAGGCTCAACAGTGCTGTAATTGGTTCCGGAGCGATTGTGAATTCACCCACCGACTACCCGGCTCCTTTCGGGAATTGGTATTGGGCAGCCAGGCATCAGATGATCATACCTGCAAGTGAGCTTCAAGCTGCAGGATTGACCTCGGGGCCAATCACCAATTTAGCCCTTAGGGTAACCAACCCCAATGTCGCAATTACATACGATTATTTCAGAGTTTCCATCAAAATGGTAAACGAAACAGAAGTGAGCACAGCCTTTGCTCCCCTGAACTTTAATCTCAACCTGCACAGCAATTTTAAACTCTCCGGTGAAGGTGAAACGGTATACCTTTTTGATACCAACCAAAATTTGCTGAGTGAACTGTATGTAAACGTAGGCGGATTGGACCAAAGTACCGGTGCTCAACCCGATGGAGGCTTCAGCACATTTTTATTTTCCTCACCTACGCCGGGTGCCAGCAACAACATTTCAGAAACCTTTTCGGAATACCTTAGTGCTCCTTCTTTTTCAGTAGAGAGTGGCATTTACACCAACGCGCTCACTGTAGCCATCGCCAATGATAACGGCCCTTCCTCAACCGTACACTACACCCTTGATGGAAGCGAACCCACACAAGAAGATGCACAATACACTGGCGGAACCATTCCTATTTATTTCTCATCGTCGCTCAAGGCAAAAGTATTTCAGGGAGGTTACCTGCCCAGCGCAACGGTTGCAGCAAGCTATTTGTTGGGCGTAAACCACCATACACCCATACTTTGCCTTACCACAGGGCATGAAAACCTCTACGGAAGCACTGGAATATTCGACAATTGGTGGACCGACTGGCAGAGGGCAGCATACGCCGTATATTTTGATGAAGAACAGGAATTGATTTTCTCGCAGCCTGCAGGAATTCAGATTGATGGGGGAGCTGGCGGAAGCAGGTCACACCCGCAGCATTCCTTCAGGTTAGAATTGGCCAACTCTGTACTGGGCGAAAATGCGATTGACTACATGGCCATCCCCAATCGCCCGGAGCGTACCAAGTACAGTAATTTTTATTTCAGGAATGGAAGCAATATGTACCAAACATATCCCATCAAGGATGCTGTACAAGTGGAGTGTATGGCAGCCGAAAGCCATTCCTACTATTCATCGTGGCGACCCGTAACTGTTTATATCAATGGGAGTTATTTCGGGCTTTATGAGATGCGTGAAAAACTTGACATGGAGTACTTCGAAGAATTAGATAACGCCCATCCGGATTCCACCGATATCCTCTCTCTGAGCTATTGGTACGGCGGGGCACTTCGGGCTGTGGAAGGTTCAGTGGATTCCTTTTCTGATTCCTATGAGGATTTTAATGCACTCAATGCCACCACCCAAAATTACTGGCAGGAAGCAGACGCGTATTTTGATTTGGAATCATACTGCGATTACATCATAGCTGAATCCTGGATGGCCAATACAGACTGGCCCTGGAACAACATAAAAATATACCGAAGCAACAAAACGGATTTTCGCTGGCGCTTTGCGGTAATGGATCTTGAAAATGGAATGACTCCTTTTGGCTGGACAGATGCCTACACTGACATGATTTCGTACGTGCTCGATGGAGACCAGAACATACCCTACATTAATGTTTTTGTGCAGAGTATAGAAAATGAACAGTTCCGCAAGTACTTCATCAATCGCTACGCTGATGTGATGAATACATCCTATCGCAATGAGCGCCTTGAGACTGTCGCAAACGATATGTTTAACCAAACCCTTCTGGAAATGCCAAACCAATACCAGCGCTGGGGAGATCCTTCAAATATCTCCGGGCAAATGCAAGGGTATATTAACAACCACAATTCCTTTCTTCAAGCCCTTTCTTTGCGCACAGAACAGGTGAGAAATCACATCGAATCCAATTTTGCATTGCTCGATCAGGTGGAAGTTACCCTTGACGTTTTCCCTGAAGGTACCGGTAAGATAAAAATCAGTACCGTGGTGCCTGGTTCACATCCCTGGACAGGTGTTTATTTTCATGGAAATCCGGTAAGACTCACGGCCTACCCCAATCCGGGTTATGCTTTTGCCTACTGGGAACCCAATGCCGTCACAGGGCAGGCCCTCGAAGCAGCGTCCATAGAGTTAGACATTAGTAGCAATGCACTTTTCACCGCCGTTTTTGAACCCACAGATGTAGAAGGGCAATTGCTCATATCCGAAATCAATTTTCACTCTGCAGATTCGCATGACAGTGGTGACTGGATAGAATGTTACAATGCGGGCAATGCACCCCTTGACCTCAGCATGTGGAAGGTAAAGGATTCAAATCCATGGGACGTGTTTACATGGCCTGAAGGAACCACATTGCTGCCCGGTGAAAGGATTATTTTGGCATCATCGCCCACACTCTTCAGTGAGGTACATCCTGACGTGACCGTATTTGGCTTGCTGGAATTCAACCTCAGTAATTTGGGTGAATCCATCACAGTATTGAATGCAATTAATGATACTGTGCAGAGCATAGCATTTACTGACAGCCTGCCATGGCAACCCGCCGCTGACGGCCTTGGGCGTACCCTCGAGTTAAGGGAAAACAGTTTGGATAGCAGTCTGCCGGAAAATTGGTTTGCGGGCTGCATCGGTGGCTCACCGGGGTTGGCATACAGCCCATGCGATGAGCCCATCATCATAACAGAAGTAAACTACAAATCAGCACCTTCTCAGAATGCAGGTGACTGGATAGAGTTGTACAACCCTGCACCAGAAAGTGTTGACCTGGATTCATGGAAACTGCAGGACAGCCAAAGCGCAAATACCTATACATTTGCTGAAGGCCAATCCATAGCCGCCGGATCGTACCTGGTGGTTTACGCTGATTTAACGGCTTTCAGCAGCCAACATCCGCAAGTGAACAATGCTGTGGGGCCGGTACTTTTTCAGCTGAGCAGTGCAGGCGAATCAATCTCCCTTTTCGATGCGGGAGGGACCTTGGTTTATTCACTCGTTTATGATGAGGCTTTGCCATGGCCCGTTGGAGCCAACGGTGGAGGGTATACACTGGAACTTTTGGATTACCAGGGCATTGCCTGCGATGGAAGCAACTGGTTTGAAAGTTGCCTCCTGGGATCACCAGGAAGCCCCTACAGTCTTCCATGCCAGTTTACTACCGCTACATTCGATACAGAAACAACCCGGCTGAACCTATTCCCAAATCCTTCGAGCGGATTGCTACATATAACCGGCGACTTGGGAGTTTTACAGAATTCTGTTAATTCGGAGTTGATCGTTTATAACGCACTTGGAATGCAAGTGCACAGAAGTTACCACGCTGCCGGAAATGACGGAATTCGCATCGATCTTTCTGACCTTTCTTCGGGCGCTTACCTGGTTTTGCTCAGAAATGGTGAACAACAATGGAGGTGGAAGTGGTTGGTAGATTGATGTAGATTAAGTTGATATTGCAGGTCACAGCCTACTGTTCAATTTCCTGAATTTTGCTCAAAGCATCACCTACCTCTTATTCATAAATTGTGGCTCTACAAGACTTACACCCGGCTCAACACCCACAAGCCACTTCTGCAATGGGTGCTTCTGCATGTATTAGGGTTGCGTTGGGTTCACTCAATGCAAAATGCATACGCACCAGGCGCTCTCCGATACGCTGATCAATGGCATATACCCTCGGTTTCGTATGGGTTTCGCTTAAGCTAAACCGCACCTTGCCTTCGCGCATGGTTTCGCTTACATGGCTTGTGTCCAGTCCCAGGCATTTCAATTCGCACAGTGCTGCGGGGCTGTAGGTTAAATCGCTCGAATTTAGTTCCTGGAGCACCCTGTTTTCGGGCAGCCAGGCCGTAAGCACAGACAACCTTTCTTTAAACATAGCTACCACAAGCAGCACTCCCAAAGTGAGTCCAATTGTATAGGCGCGTAATCTTCTGGCGAAGTTCATTTAAAAAGCAGCAAAAAGTAAGTCAATATCTTTAAATGGCAGGTTGAAAGCTTCACCCAGGTTTTCGTTGGTGAGGGTGCCGTTGTACAGGTACACGCCGTGGCGGAATCCCTTGTGTTTTTTGATAAGGCTGGCACAGCCGCCCTCCTTGCCAATGTCGATGATGAGTGGCGTAAATATGTTGCTAAGGGCTATGGATGCCGTGCGGCTTACCCGCGAGGCTACGTTGGGCACGCAGTAGTGCACCACACCGTACTTGCGGAATACCGGGTGGGTGTGGTTGGTAACCTCAGAAGTTTCAAAACATCCCCCTTTGTCTATGCTGATATCTACTATTACAGAACCTTCTTTCATATCGCGCACCATTGCTTCCGACACCACAGTGGGAGTGCGGCCTTCGTCGGTACGAAGGGCACCGATTACCACATCTGCATTTTGCAGGGCTCTTTTTAATTCTTCAGGCTGTATTACCGATGTATATATTCTCTGGCCTACAGCATTCTGCAACCTTCTGAGTCTGTAAATGCTGAAGTCGAATACTTTTACCATTGCACCCAGACCCAAGGCAGCGCGGGTGGCATATTCAGCCACTGTGCCAGCGCCGATTACCACTACCTCGGTAGGCGCCACACCACTGATGCCTCCAAACATAAGGCCCTGCCCGGCACCGCCCTTGCTGAGATACTCAGCGGCGATTACTACGGCTGCATTTCCGGCAATTTCGCCCATGGCCCGCACTACAGGGTATATGCCTTCTTCGTCCTGCACATAATCCCAGGCTATGGCTGAGATTTTTTTCTCCATCAATTTGCGCAGGGTGTCGCGTGGCTGCACGCTGAGCTGAAGGGCTGAGAACAACGTTTGCTTGTGCCCCATCATCGCAATTTCCTCATGGCTCGGAGGCGCCACCTTCAGCACGAGGTCACATTGAAAAACTTCTTTCCTGTCGTAGGCAATTTTAGCCCCAGCTTCGCTGTAGAGCCTGTCGTCGAAATGGGCATTTTTACCTGCATTCGATTCCACGATAATTTCATGACCGTGGTTTACCAGCACCGCTACCGCATCGGGGGTAAGGGCCACCCTGTTTTCCTGGTACGATGTTTCGCAGGGGATGCCTATTTGGAGCTGTTTCCCTCGGGTACTTACAGGCTGCAACTCTTCGAGTGGTTGCAATGCGGCCTGTCGGGCTAAGGCTTTCAAGGCTTCTTTGGAGCTGATCATGGGGGAGTATTGGTTTCCTTGCAGGCTTGAAAATACGAATTTCGCATTCACGAAAGGTATTCTACAATTATTTTTCTGTTTTTTCTGTTTTTTACTTCCCCATCCTCAATTTCATTCAAGCGCACCTTCACAGTATCATCGGGGAGCAATGCCTCAACCCTTTCGGGCCATTCAAGAAAGCAATAGTCACCACTGAAGAAGTACGTTTCATACCCGATATCGTATGCTTCTTCAATATTTTCGATACGGTAAAAATCAAAGTGATAGAGTGGATCCCCATGTCCCGAAAGGTATTCATTTACCAACCCGAAAGTGGGGCTGTGAATGTGATCGGTGCAGCCAAGTGCTTTCGCAAAATGGGCAATTAGGGTGGTTTTGCCTGCCCCCATACATCCATAAAAAGCGAAAAGCCGGGAAGGTCCGGCCAGGCGCAATATGGACGCTGCTACCGATGGAAGGTCGCTTAGTCCAGCTTCATAAACTGACACCATTTACTTTGGGCTAAGTACCGCAAATGGAATAAGCACTTCTTCGAGTGATATGCCTCCGTGCTGATAGGTATCGCGGTAGTGTTGTACAAACTGATTGTAATTGTTTGGATAAACGAAGTATTGCTTATCGCGTGCAAAGATATAGCTTGTACTCATATTCAGCTTTGGCAAAAAGGCGTGCTCAGGCTTGGCAATGGAGAATACTTCCTTAGGGTCGTAGTTCAAGTTGCGGCCCTGCTTGTAGCGCAGGTTGGTGCTGGAGTTTCGGTCGCCAATCACCTTTACGGCGTCTTTCACCTGCACAGTGCCGTGGTCGGTGGTGATGACCACCTGACATCCTTTGTCTGCGGCGTGTTCTATGATGGTTTTGAGTGGGGAGTGTTCAAACCAGCTTTGGGTGAGTGAGCGGTATGCGCTGTCGTTTTCGGCCAGTTCGCGAATTACCTCCATATCGGTGCGGGCGTGGGAGAGCATGTCCACAAAATTGTACACAATCACGTTGAGCTGGTTTTGCAACAAATTCGAAATGTTGTCGGCCAACTTGCGGCCCGCTTCGAGCCTGGTGATCTTGTTGTAGCTGAATTTGATGTTTTTTCCCAGTCTCTTTAGCTGATGTCCGAGCAACTCTTCCTCGTGCATGTTTTTGCCTCCATCATCATCATCATCCACCCACAGCTTGGGGTACAGTTTCTGAATCTCGCTCGGCATCAAGCCGGCGAAGAGTGCGTTGCGTGCGTATTGGGTCGCGGTGGGCAGGATGCTGTAAAATATTTCCTCGCTATCCACAGTAAATTTCTCCCTGAGAGCGGGCTCTATCATTTTCCATTGATCATAGCGCAGGTTGTCAATCACTATCATGAACAGGGGTTTCTCACCCAGCAGGGGCACTACTTTTTGTTTGATGAGTTGGTGCGACATGAGGGGTGTGTCGTCCGATGTGCCGTTCAACCAATTCGTATAATTCTGAGATAGAAATTTTGCGAAGTAGGCATTGGCTTCGTTCTTCTGCATTTCGAGCACTTCTTCCATCACACCTTCACCACCGGCTTCCAGTTCCAGCTCCCAGTACACCAGTTTGCGGTACACGTCTTTCCAGTCGTCCGTGTCGAGCCGATCACTAAGGGCCATCCCTATGTTGCGGAAGGCGGCCTGGTAGTTGGAAGTGGTTTTTTCGCTTATGAGTTTTTTGTTGTCAAGGTTCTTCTTTACCGAAAGAAGTATCTGATTTGGGTTTACAGGTTTTATGAGGTAGTCAGAGATTTTGGAACCTATGGCCTCTTCCATGATACTCTCTTCTTCGCTCTTGGTAATCATGATTACAGGTACGAGCGGTTTGCTGGCTTTTATGCGGCTCAACGTCTCCAGCCCTGATAGTCCTGGCATATTTTCGTCTAGAAAAACGATATCGAAATTCTGTGACTCAGCCAGTTCTGCGGCATCCATCCCATTGTTTACCGTGGTTACATCATAGCCCTTGTCGCGCAAAAAGAGAATGTGTGGTTTAAGGAGGTCTATTTCGTCGTCGGCCCAGAGTATTTTTGTTGGCATAGTGGTATGGTGCAGGTTAGGATGGCAAGTGCCAAAATGGTTTACTTTTGCACGAGTATAAACAAAAATCGCACTCTTTTAGTGTGCTTTTAGCAAAAACTGTGAATTGAATCAGGATGAGAACCCTTCCGCCAAGCGCAAGATTCTAAACGATCCCGTGTACGGGTTCATTACCTTGCAAGACCCTGTGGTTTTTGCCATCATTGAGCATCCATGGTTTCAAAGGCTCCGGCGCATTAAGCAGGTGGGCATGAGCCATTTGGTGTACCCAGGCGCTTTGCACACCCGTTTTCACCACGCCCTTGGTGCCATGCACCTTATGAGCCTGGCCATCGATTCTCTCAGGGAGAAAGGCATCACAATTACCAGGGAAGAAGAGCAGGGTGCCCTTGTGGCCATCCTCTTGCACGACATTGGCCACGGACCCTTCTCACACAGCCTGGAGTACAGCCTGGTGCGCAATGTAAACCACGAAGTTATTTCAGGTATTTTCATGGAGCGTCTCAATACGGAACTCGGTGGTGCACTCAATACGGGTATTGATATTTTCTACAACCGCCATCCAAAATTTTTTCTGCACCAACTCGTGAGCAGTCAGCTCGATATGGACAGGCTGGATTACCTCTCCCGCGACAGCTTCTACACAGGGGTTTCTGAAGGTGTGGTGAGCAATCAGCGCATCATCAAGATGCTCCATGTGCACGATGGGCGTTTGGTAGTAGAAGAGAAAGGGATATACTCCATAGAGAAGTTTATAGTTGCCCGCAGGCTGATGTACTGGCAGGTGTACTTACACAAAACAGTGGTGGCTGCAGAGAAATTGCTTATCAACATCCTGCGGCGTGCCCGTCACCTCGCCGGCGAAGGTGAAGCGCTTTTCGCATCACCTGCACTTTCATTCTTTCTGCGCAACGACCTCACCCGCGATGCATTTCAATCTGATCCGGATGTGCTGCAGCGCTTTGCATCTCTCGATGATTTTGACATTATGGGCGCCATTAAGGTGTGGCAAAGCCACAGTGACGGCATTTTGTCCGACCTCTGCACAAGTCTTGTGAACCGAAGGCTTCCGGCGGTGCTGGTAAGCAGAATCCCATTTCCCGAAAAGGAAGTTCAAAAATTGAGAGCGCAAACCAAGGAAAACCTACATCTTAATGAGGATACGCTCGCATACTACTTCGAGGCAGACACCATTACGAACCACGCGTACGTGCCAGACAATGACCGCATTTTTATTCTTATGAAATCAGGCGAGCTCACCGATCTTGCCGAGGCATCTGACAACCACAGTTTGCGCTCTCAGACCGAAGCAGTGAATAAGTATGTAATCTATTTGCCAAAAGATATTGCTGCAAAGAGGCGCTGAATCGAATCCACTTTTGGGCAGTACTTTTTTCTATATTTGGCAGAATGAAAATCTCAGCAGCCCAACTAGCACAAATACTTGAAGGTCAGGTAGAAGGAAATTCTCTTTCAGAAATATCGGGACTGAGTAAAATAGAAGAAGGCATGCCGGGAACCCTTTCCTTTCTGGCAAATCCTGCCTACGCAGAATATATTTACACCACCAAAGCCAGTGTGCTCATCGTAGCCACTGAATTCGAACCGGAGCGCAAATTGCCTGATGGTCTCACCTTGGTGCGGGTCGCCAATCCCTACGAGAGCTTCACCAAACTTCTGGACCTTTACAATCAGATAAAGCACAGCCGCAAGGGCGTAGACCCTCAGGCTTCTGTACACCCCGAAGCATCGGTCCATGAAACAGCATATATTGGTGCATTTGCGGTGGTAGAGAAAGGGGCGATTATAGGCAGTGGGGTGATGATATACCCTCAGTGTTTCATAGGTGAGAATGTTAGTATTGGAGCGCAAACACTCCTTCATCCATCGGTGCGTGTATTGGCAAATTGCGTCATCGGCGCTAATTGCGTGCTCAATTCAGGCTCAGTGATTGGTGGCGATGGATTTGGCTTTACGCCCAATAGTGAGAACAACTACAAGAAGGTGGCCCAAATAGGCAATGTGGTCATAGAAGACTACGTGGAAGTTGGAGCAGCAACCACCATAGACAGGGCAACCCTCGGCAGCACGGTGATCAGAAAAGGGGCGAAGCTCGACAACCTCATACAGATTGCCCACAATGTGGAGATAGGGGAGAACACTGTTATCGCTTCCCAAACGGGTATAGCAGGCTCTACGAAAATAGGCCGCAACTGTATGATAGGAGGTCAGGTGGGCATCATAGGCCACATTCATATTGCGGATGGCACCAAGATCGCAGCCCAATCGGGTATAGGTGCCAGCATCACCGAAGAAAATACAATACTTCAAGGATCGCCTGCCTTTGGTATAGGCGACTACAAAAGATCATACATAGGTTACAGAAAGCTGCCTGAATTGATGAAGGAACTGGATGCGCTGAAGAAAGAGCTGGCAGCATTTAAAAAAAGCACACAGATATGAGCACCAAGCAGCGCACGCTTGCCACAAGCACCACCTTTCAGGGAATAGGTCTGCACACTGGAGAAAAGGTAACGCTTACCATTCACCCTGCACCATCCGATCACGGATACGTTTTTAAACGCACTGACCTTGAAGGACAACCCACCATCAAAGCCGATGTGGACAATGTGGTGACCACCCGTAGGGGCACTACGCTTCAGCAGAATGGAGCCCAGGTGAATACCACCGAGCATGTACTCGCATCCTTGTTCGGGAGTGAGGTAGACAATGCCCTCCTGGAACTCAATGGCCCCGAAGTACCCATTATGGATGGCAGCGCATTGCCATTCGTGCAGGGAATTGAGAAGGCCGGAATCGTGGAGCAGGATGCCGAAAGAAACTATTTCACGCTGAAGGAGAATCTCTATTATGAAGATGAGAACGGATATGTGGAGATGCTCGCAGTGCCCACTCCGGGATCTGAGTTTCGCGTTACGGTAATGGTAGATTACAACTCGCCTGTGCTCGGTACACAGCATGCGTCCATGTATGAAATAGGGGAGTTTAAAACAGAAATCGCCCCATGCCGCACCTTTGTATTTCTAAAGGAGATCGAAGAACTCGCCAAGCACGGACTCATAAAAGGAGGAGATCTTGACAATGCAATTGTACTGGTGGAGCGGGAGCGCACCCAGGAAGAATACAAGGCCATTGCCAAACTCATGGGCAAGGAAAACATGGAGTTCAAGGTAGAAGGCATTGGCGTACTCAACACCATTAAACTCAAATACGAAAATGAACCCGCCCGCCACAAATTGCTCGATATTATCGGCGATCTTGCACTGGTGGGCAGACCCATTCAGGGGCATATTCTCGCAGCTCGTCCCGGGCATGCCGGCAATGTGTCTTTTGGAAAAATAATCAAGAAGCTGATCAAGGACTCGGAGAACAAAGCTCCCGAATACGATCCTTCAAAAACACCCGTGTACGATGTAAATCAGGTGCAACAGATTTTGCCACACCGGCACCCCATGCTCATGGTGGACAAGATCATTGAGCTCAATCCAAATTATGTGGTAGGCGTTAAGAATGTGAGCCACACCGAAGCTTGCTTCCAAGGACATTTCCCCGGAAATGCTGTATTTCCCGGCGTTCTACAGGTGGAAGCCCTGGCCCAAACAGGCGGGATACTCGCCCTCCACAATGTGGAAGAACCGGAGAAGTGGAGCACCTATTTCGTGAAAATCGACAATGTGAAATTCAAAAAGAAGGTAGTGCCCGGCGATACCCTGGTGATGAAAATGGCGCTCATGTCGCCCATACGAAGAGGGATGATACTGATGCGGGCAACGGCTTATGTAAACGGACAGCTGGTTACCGAAGGAGAGCTCATGGCTCAAATCATCAAGGACCGCATATAATCTATGATACACCCACTCTCCAGTGTACACCCCGATGCCCGAATAGGACAGGACGTTGCCATAGGCCCATTTGCAACCATCCATGCCGATGTGGAGATTGGCGATGGTACGCGAATCGAATCAAACGCAGTGCTGATGGATGGTGCCAGAGTAGGGAAGAACTGCCATATTTTTCCAGGTGCTGTGATATCTGCCATCCCACAGGACTTGAAATTCAAAGGAGAAGTAACCACCGCTGAAATAGGCGACAATACTACAATAAGAGAGTGTGTGACCATAAACCGCGGCACGGTTGACCGCTATAAAACGGTGGTGGGAAGCAACTGCCTTATCATGGCATACGTGCACCTTGGCCACGATGTAATGGTGGGAAACAATTGCATCCTTGCAAATTCAGCAAGTATCGCAGGGCATGTAACCATCGAAGACTTTGCCATCCTGGAAGGAGTGGTGGCCATACAGCAATTCGTAACCGTGGGTGCACATGCGTTTATAGCAGGAGGATCATTGGTGCGTAAGAATGTACCACCGTACGTGAAAGCGGCACGAGAGCCGCTCACCTATGTGGGTATAAACAGCATAGGTCTTCGCCGAAGGGGTTTTAGTGATGAGGTGATTCAACAGATTGAAGACATTTACCGCATTATATACGTGTACAATACCAATACTTCGAAGGCCCTCGAAATAGTGGAGTCCACCATACCTGATTCCGAACAAAGGTTGCAGATCATCACCTTTATAAAAGCCTCAGAAAAAGGCATAATGAGGGGATGAGCCATGATGGAGATTGAGCTCACCGCTGCCGGAAAACGTTACAACCGCGATTGGATATTCCGAAATTGGTCAGCGCACTTCGCCGCTCCACGTGCCTGTGTAATCACAGGGAGCAACGGTTCTGGAAAGAGCACTGCCTTGCGCACATTGCTCGGTTTCGCACCCCTTTCCGAAGGCAGCATCGCATACCGCATTGGAGGAAAGCCGGTGATGAGGGAAGAGATTTACAACCACATCAGCATCTGTGCCCCTTACCTGGATCTGTATGAAGAACTCACCCTCGACGAAATGGCGAGGTTTCACTTTTCCCTCAAGTCCATTCTCACCGGAGTGCGTGAAGCAGACTTTGCCACCCTCATAGGGTTGGAAAGGTCCAGAACCAAAGCCGTCAAAAATTTCTCATCGGGAATGAAACAAAGGCTCAAACTCGGACTGGCCCTGCTTAGCGACACCTCCTTAGTCTTGCTGGATGAACCCACTTCCAACCTCGATCTGCGCGGTAGAGAATGGTATTTGCAAATGGTGAAAACCTATCGGCGCAACCGACTTTTCATTGTGGCATCCAACAACCAGACGGAAGAATACAGCTTCTGTGAGCAGCACATCCACATTGAAGATTTCAAGCCCGGCTGATACCTCTGCTTTGTATTGGTGAATTTTGGGAGATTCAATTACTTTTAGCCAAAATATATAGCATGGCAAACACTTCAGAAATTAAGAATGGAATTTGCATTAAGCACAATGGCAAATTGTTCAGCATCGTTGAATTCCAACACGTAAAGCCCGGTAAAGGCCCTGCCTTTGTGCGCACCAAGATGCGCAATCTCGAAAACCAAAAAGTGATTGACCACACCTTTTCAGCAGGCCACTCCATAGACATACAGCGCATTGAGTACCGTCCACACCAGTATTTGTACCCGGAGTCGAATGGGTATTACTTCATGCACACAGATACCTTCGAGCAGGTATTGATTGAGAAAAACCTGGTAGAGAAACCTGAATTTCTGCGTGAGGGAATGCTGGTTACCATCATCTTTCACGCCGATGAAGAAGCTGCTCTCACAGTAGAGTTGCCTCCATTTATAGAAGCTGAAATTACCTATACAGAGCCCGGATTAAAAGGCGATACCGCCACCAATACCTACAAGCCGGCTACGATAGACACCGGTGCCGAAGTGCGTGTACCGCTTTTTATCGATACTGGCGACAGGGTAAAAATAGATACCCGCACGGGGATGTACAGCGAGCGGGTAAAAGGCTAATCTATAGGGTAGCAGAAAAGCTGCCTTTCATGGGCCGTTACAAGCCCCATTTTTCCATTCTTACCCAAGTCACCACTTACCGGAGCCATACCCCCATAGAAGGGGCTATTGGCTATGGGCTTGCCGTCCTGGTAGAGCACGGTAACCTGTGATGGGCCAGTGGTTGCAATACCAATTCCGTTGGTTTTCGGACTCAGGGCCAATGTGGTGATAGATTTCCCATCCCCCTCTTCTACCAGGTAGGTCCATCGCACCTTTCCATTGAAATCAATAGCCTCGGCCGCATCGGGCCAGAGTGCAATGCAATCGGGAACCCCGCTTCCGCTCAAATCTGCGAAGAGGTAATCCACAGGCCGCCCACGGCCCATATCGAATCTATCGAATCGACCATCGAACCTGAAGCGGTACATAGCACCCAGGGTATCGGCATAGTACAATGCACACGCAGCGATGTGGGTTTGCGATTTCTCCAGGTACCACGCCCCTTCTGCCAGGCCCTGCAGGTTGCCACCCACGCTGTGTCTTTTCTTTCCCTGTCGGTCGAGCAGGTGCACCTTGCCATTTTCATTGATGGCCATGATGTAATCTTTGGACTTGATTCTGATATGACGGATCTCTTCAGTGATATCGGCTTCGCTGTCCCGAAATTCCCACCCGCGCACTTCCTTGCCTTTCTCGTCAAAAACCAGGATATACCCGCCCGTTACCCCTACAAAAAACCGATAGTCCCGGTTGTTGTCGTAGTCTATAGCCGCCACACCATTCACAGGTCTTCCCGGCAGGCGCACCGGGAAAGGTGCAACCATGCTTCCGTTCCGGTCTATAAGGTACAGGGACTTATCTGTGTTGAAGAGGAGTTGAAGTTTTCCGTTTTTGTAGATGTCTACCTGTTCCACCTTGCCCATCACAGGGCCATCCACCTCTATTTCCCAAAGCAGATTTCCGCTTTCGCTGAAGAGGTACAGGTGGCCATTGTCGTCCTGCACGATGGTTTCCAGGGTGCCGGTGAGATGGTTTGTAACAAGCACAGGAGGCAAGGTAACCTGCGAAGAAAGCTCTGCTTCCCAAATGCTGTTGCTCTCATTAAGTGCAGCAGGATTGTGGCCCAGGTACACGTTGTTGAAGTAGAGGTTTTCCTTGAAGTGGGTCACCTCATAAATGAATGATTTCAGGTTGCGGTACACGGGAGCATTGGCTTGTACAGCTTCGGCAAATGCTGAGTCCAGAAGGTGGCTGTACACATTTACCGACCTTGCCGGTGAGCTGTACATCAGAAAGTGGGCATTCCCGGATACCTGTTGCTTTACCCCGGCAAAGGTTTCGTTCAGGGCCAGGCTCTTGCCTGTGCGCAGTGCGATTATAAGCCTGCGCAGCGCAGCGGGCGATTGCCCAAAATAGACAATCTCCCCATCGGCGAAGCACCAGGGATCGATGACCCCATCGAAGGCAGCACCGAGCATGGCGCCGTAGAGCTTGCCCATTGGTATGTGCAACAACTCCACCTCATCATAACTTTCCCGTGCTATTTCAGTTTCCGATTCAGCAGCCAGGCGTTCAGCCAGTTCAGTAAGTTGGTTCCAGGCCCTGAACGGGTCGCTGCTGTGTATGGCAATAAACCTTTCCTCAGGGTAATCGGTGCTTGCAGGTTCTGTGGTGAATGCGGCCACTTCATTGCCTATCCAGGAAATGGCAAGTGAGTCGGCGGGGCATTTACACAGTTTGCTTACATGGCTTACTGTGGTATCCCCGGCGTGGTTGTGAAGTATTATTTCCCGAAAGGAACTGTATCCGGAGAACCCCATCCAGGTAAACCATGCCGTCTTTGCGGGCATAAATTCTGGAAGGGTGAGTGGAGCAGGGTCTGCTTTTGCAAACTTGCTGATGCCGCTGCCTTCTGCACCTACCGCAAATCCACGAAGGCTTACAGCATCAGAGGTGAGGTCAGCATCGAGTGCTGACCACTCCGCCCACGATTCCCGGAAGAAAGGATGTGCGTGTTGTGCCTTGTCGGCATATGCCTTCACGATGCCAGCCAAACCATCGTAGCGCACATATATCTGGGCACGGGCATCGGAGCCCCTTGTTTCGCGTGCTCTGCGAAAGGAGATGTTTTGAAGCACGGAATTTTGGTCCTTTAGAGCAAGTGCTGCGCTGCTGGCGAGTGCCTCGCTCATGCTCACCACGGCCAGTCCATTTTGAACAAAAAAATAGATGGATTTGTCGGCAAACCGAGATGTAAAAGCGTGTATTTCCACTCCGTGCACCTCGCTCACCGATGCCGATTCTGACACCTGAAAGAAGGTGGTAAAGGAGGAAAGAAGATCTTTCTGGGAAATGGAAGGATCCGTTTCCAAGACAGCCAGGTATCCAAATCCATCCGGGAGAGCGTGCGCAGAAATGATTATTTGCCTGTTGGCGAGGTATGCACCCAGCTGGGGCGATTGAAGCAGGGCGCTGTCCAGGAGTTGTCCATAGGCGTTGATTCTGAAATAGAAATCGTTTGCCATCAACTCTTTCCAAATCGCGCTTTGGCCGCAGAGATCGTGCCATATGCTTGCTGCATCGGACGTTTCCAGTATTGCGGCAGCATCGGCAGGTACCGCATCGAGCGGAGACAGCCCACGGTTTGCGGTGGGCTCCATGCTCATGTACAGCCCAAGCAAAGCTGCGCAGACGGCGAGTAGGAGCAAGGCGGGTATCAGGATTTTTTTCAATGCAGAATTGCTAAATCTGCTTCAAAGGTACAAATGCAGCGCTCCTATGCAGTGATTTCTTTGGACTGGATTTGAACAAGAAAAAAGCCGCCCAAAAGAGGATGGGCGGCTATACATATTGCAGTGATTAGGTAAACTATTGGAGAATGCCCAACCTGTCGTGGTGGATTGGAATTTGGTTTTGGGTAATACCATTTGGAAATACGCAGATATTGAAAAGGGCTTCCCCGCCTTGCATAGCAGCTTTTGTTGACTTCTAATGCCCATATGCATGGGGCAATTTTTCTGCTATATTTGGATGCCACGCACTTCGCACATAAGGAATATATACGCAATAAGGATACAGGCGTGTCTTATATACGGATGTTAGCGGTCAGGTAAAACCAATCAACATTTTCCGTCTTTTACATCTTGAATTCCTTCAATCAGCATTTTCTTAACACGCTTGAATTGTTTGATTTTGGAGTCGATTTCCTTGATTTTAACATTCAATACTTCAATTTTTTTCTCTTCTGATAATTGATTACCAAACCAATCATCCAATAAATCCTTGATTTCCGATAAAGCGAAGCCAATTTCCTTCGCTTCTTTGATTAATTGAATCTTCTCAATTAAACTTTCATCGTATTGTTTGTAATTATTCGTTTTTACTTTCTCATCCTTTTCACCTCTGAAAAGACCGTAATTCTCATAATATCTTATCGTATGGATGGTAACCTTTGTTCGTTTAGCTAATTCGCTTATCAACATAATCCAAATCTATTGTTTAAAAATAATACCAAGTATAGACTACACTCTACACTTGTAGGTTTTAAATTTAAGAGATATGTTTGAATTTTAACCTAAAAACAAATTATAATGAAAAAATTAACGGGCTTAAAATTTCTATTTACGGCAGTAGCTATATTAGAGTTTTTTTATTTCGCAGCGGCAATGTTACCGCCTTCAATAATTCCTATAGCTACAGGTTGGAACTTAAGTCCAGATGGACATTGGATTGCCAAACTGATAGGTTTATCACTTGGAACAATGGGGTATATGGCGTGGATATTTAGAAAAAAACCTCATTTAGGCGTTGCAAAAGGTCTTGCTTTTTATCAAATGGCGAGTGCTACTATGGATTGGGTTATGTGGTTGGTAATGAAAGATGAAGGCATCTTCAATAACTCATTAGCTCAAACAACAGTAATTGCTGCAATTGTTTCTCATTACTTTTTTGGTATTCTACTTATTATAGCGATTAATAAATCAAAATCTAATGGATAGTATCGTAACTTATTTCAATGGAGAAAAGCTTCAATGCATTATTGGCGCAATCGTATCGATAGTATTTATCTCATTATCAGTCTTTTTTCTATTTCAACAAAAAGCCTTCTTAAAAGGAATGGCTTGCGTTACTATACCGCTTTCCGCTTTCCTATTAATAATCTGTCTTGGAGTAATATTTAGAACCTCCAAAGACATTGCCAGGGTTACTACTTATCAAAAAGAAACGCCTGAGAGAATCCAATCTGAAGAGATACCAAGAATGGAAAAAGTCATGAAAAGCTTCGGTATCATTAAAAAAGTTGAATTGGCAATTTTTGTAATCGGTTTGGCACTGACCATAATCTTTTGGCGTAATGAATTGATAAGAGGAATTGCAATTAGTCTTGTAGTGATGGGCATTTCACTTTATGCCTTTGACCATGCAGCTGAATCGAGAGGTGAAACTTATATTCAATCACACCTGTCCAAGACGTTTAATTCTTAAAATCAATATTCCCGTTTGACGCGGGTTTCCGCTCCAAAATACAGCCTTTTTAAAAATAATCCCCCTTCCTTTAAAAGAGGACTGTTTGAGTTGAAAGATTTTTGATCT
>JBGTBE010000022.1:0-12331 GCA_041749535.1 Cryomorpha sp.
ATCCCAGCTACGTATACATTTCATCAAGGACACTTTGCGGACAATGCGCATCGCAATGTGCAAAATACGTTAATATTACACCACGGAAGAATCAACCTGCGTTGATCTGCTGAACCAAATCTCTACTCCTATGCTCCACACTGTACTCCAATGGTTTGAGAACTCTCCTGCCGTGAAGCTTCTGGCCATTCTCATCATCGTATTGCTCCTGCTCATCCCTGCCAACGACATTCAGAATATTATCTCGGAACGGGAATCCTTTCAATATGGAGCCATAGCCGACATCAGCGGAAAGTGGGGTGAGGAACAAACCTTCTCAGGGCCTGTGCTATCGGTGCCCTATTCGGTGGTGATGGACAAAGGAAAAACAACAGCGTACACTGCAGTGCAGCACCTGCATCTGCTTCCCGAAAAGTTGAATATAAATGGTGAAGTCAGCCCCCAAGTGAGAAAGCGGGGCATCTACAAAGCCTTGCTGTACAGCTCGGAGCTCAACTTCGAGGGCACACTCCTTACCGATGCCATTGCAGATGCCATCCCCGAAGCTTCGGAGATTCACTACAATGATGCGCGTATCTCTTTTGGCGTAAGCGATCCGAAAGGCATAAAAAGCGCCATAGAAATTGAAGTAAACGGCACCAAATACCGTGTGGAGCCCGGCTCACCTGAGTATGTGAAGTTTTCGAACGGATTTTCCGTGAAGGTGCCACTCATGCAGGATCAACCACTTGCGTTTAGCGGAAATATAAAGCTCAATGGCTCAGCATCGCTCTATTTTGTACCGCTGGCGAGGGAAACGGCTGTAAACATTCGCTCTGCCTGGCCCTCGCCCAGCTTCAACGGCTCATTCCTGCCCGAAACGCACACAGTGGAAAAAGAGGGGTTTGATGCGACATGGAAGGTGTACGACTTCAACCGCAGCATCCCGCAAATCTGGAAGGAGCAATGGTTTGATGCCGGCAGTAGTTCTTTCGGGTTCAGCATGATTGAAGAGGTAAACGTGTACCAGAAAACCATGCGCTCAGCCAAGTATGCGTTTATGATCATCGCGCTTACCTTTACTTTCTTCTTCTTTTTTGAAACCATCAAAAAGATGAAAATCCACCCCATTCAATACAGCATTGTGGGCATTGCCATCTGCGTGTTTTATACGCTGCTGCTCGCCCTTTCCGAGCACATCTCCTTTGGAATGGCCTACCTTGTTTCGGCCCTTGCAATCATTTCCATTACTACCTTTTATTTCTACCACCTCTCCAAATCGAGGGCAGCCACGCTCCTTTTTGGAAGTGTATTTACCTCGCTGTACGTGTTTATTTATACCATTCTCAACCTGGAATCGCACGCCTTGCTGGTAGGCAGCATTGGGATATTTGTGGCACTCGCTCTGGTGATGTATTACACCCGAAACATCGATTGGTACAAGCCGGGGAAGCAAGCATCCGGCAGTGAAAGCGATGCATCAGGATTCGGTGTTCCACCTGCCCCTTAAGGTGGGTATTTGCATAGCATCAGCAAGCATTTCAAGAAATTGGCTTCGCTCCACCATGCGCGCTCCCATGCGCTCAAGGTGGGTGGAATACACCTGGCAGTCTACAAAGTCAAAGCCTTTGTCCGCCAACCATGCACATAGGTTTATGAGGGCATACTTCGAAGCGTTGGGCACATCGGAGTACATGCTTTCGCCAAAAAATGCAGCGCCCAGGCTCACCCCGTACAAGCCTCCCACGAGGGTATCGCCCTGCCATACTTCGGCGCTGTGGGCCATGCCAATGCGGTGCAAATCCTTGTAGGCCTGTTTCATGTGTAAGGTAATCCAGGTGCCATTTTGCCCATGGCGGGGAATTTCGGCACAGCGGTCTATTACCTGATCGAAAGCAGTATCGAGGGTGAAACGAAATGCGGCATTGCCCAACATGGAGCGCATGCTCTTTGAAATTTTTACCTCTTGGGGGTGCAGCACAAACCTGGGGTCCGGGCTCCACCACAATATGGGGTCGCCTTCGCTGAACCAGGGGAATATACCCTGCTCGTAGGCAGCGAGGAGCCAGTCTTCACGAAGGGCGCCACCTATGGCCAGCAGTCCATGCTCATTGGCCAGTTCGGGCGAGGGAAAGGCCACGTAGTAATGGTCGAGCTGGTATAAAGCCATGCGCAAAGGTAACAGGGATTGGGAAGCAGCAGAAAGAAGAAAGCGGAGAGCGATTTAAAGTTCTTCGGCATTAAAGGTATCGCCCTGGGAAATATCGCCCGATTCGTATCCCTTCCTGAACCAGCGCATGCGCTGCGCCGAGGTGCCGTGGGTGAAAGAATCGGGCACCACACGGCCTGTGGCCTGCTTTTGCAACCTGTCGTCGCCAATAGCGTGGGCGGTATTCAGGGCTTCTTCAATATCGCCCGCTTCGAGTGATTGGTTGATGCGCTGCGTATGGTGCGCCCATACCCCCGCGAGAAAATCGGCCTGCAACTCCAGCCGTACACTATACTGGTTGTATTCTTTCTCACTTACCGTACCGCGCAGGTTGTGCACCTTGTCGGTAGTGCCCATAATCTTCTGTATGTGGTGGCCTACCTCGTGGGCAATTACATACGCTTGTGCAAAATCGCCCGGGGCATTGAGTCGCTTTTCCATGTCCTGAAAGAAGCTGAGGTCTATGTACAGCTTCTCATCGGCAGGGCAGTAAAAAGGACCCGTAGCGCTGGAAGCACCCCCACAGCCCGACTGTACGCTGCCGCTAAAAAGCACGAGCGTTGGCTCTCTGTAGTTGGTGATCAGCTTGTTCCACACTTCTTCGGTATCGGCGAGCACGGTGGCGCTAAACTGGGCGAGCTCTTCTTCCTGTGCTGTAGGCTGGTAGTTGGCCGAATTTTGCACAGGGTCACCCCCACCTGAAAAGCCTCCAATCAAGGACAGAGGGTTGATGCCTGCAATCCAAAGGAGCACTACGACCACACCTACAATTATCAACCCTTTTTTGGTAAATACGAACCGCAAGAGTGGAGCCAGGAGCATGGGGTTCAACCCGCCACCGCCCATACCGCCGGCGCGTTGTCCGCGTCGGTCTTCAATGTTGGAACTCTGCCTTCTGCCTTTCCATTTCATAGGGTATGTATTGGAGGTTTGAAAGATTCGAAGGTAGGGAAAATGTATATGTTGACATCACTCGTTGGTCGGGAGGAAAGAATAAAATTGTGCAGGTATATGCGTAAATTTTGGGAAGTAATTTTGGGAAGTAATTTAGGCCAGAATGTTTATCTCACCACCTGAATTTTATACGCTTCCATCTGCCCACCATCGGTAGTTACCTGCAAGGTATAAAATCCTGAAGGAACATTTACATCGATGGTAAAGGAGCCTGCTGCTGCACTAAGCCTTTCCTGCGCCAGCAGCCGCCCCGAAAGGTCGTAGACCCTATAGCTTAGCACCCGGCTTTGGTTGGCAGTCTCTACCGTAAACCGCCCTGTACTGGGGTTGGGGTACACCGCAAAGCTCTGCCCCTTGCGCTCAGGCACATTGAGCGGCGAGCAGCCCTGCCATTCGAGGTCACCGCAGGCGTCTACTTTGAATATCCATACCCGCTGCCTCGGATTTTCAGCATAGTTTACAAAATAACCTGCAACCACGTAGCCACCGTCAGGAGTTGGCTCTATGTCGTAGGGAACGTGTTCGCAGTTGTTACAGTCTATCCAGGTATACTCTTTGAACCAGTCAATTGTAGCATCTTCCGTTAGTTTTATAATAAACCCATTTCTGTATGTAAATCCTGGATTCCAAAGTGATCCGAGAATGATCAAACCGTTGTCTTCAGTTGTAATTAATTCAGAGAATCCGTCCCAACTGGTACGATCGTAATCGGTAAATAAATCATTAAGATGAATAGTGTCGAGTGATGTTTCGTTTAACTCGAATACTCTCATCTTGGTATACAATACAGTAGGATTCTCGGATGGATGATCTGCATATGCAAGACCTTGGATCATTCTTAAAGCATTGTCGGTCCCGCGAGTGGCAACAACTCCTCCCGATTGCAATAAAGATGGGTCTTGCATTTCCAAATCATGTACTACGATCCCATCTTGGTCTGTAAAGGTAATTTGACCCCAAGAGTTGACATTAGAGTTAAACCTGCCCCACCCGGTAAGAATATATCCAGTCTCAGTTTTCAGCAGATAATTATTCCTGTATTGATACCCAGGAACCCGTGGTTTGAGCACCTGATTCCAGACTACGTTGCCTTCGAAATCGATCTTAGTTAAGAAGGTGCCGTTATAGGTCGGAAAAACACCAGTGGCTGAAAACATTTCACCACTAACTATGTACCCGTCCGGTTCTACCAAAAAGCCGTAGAAATAAGTGTGGGGGGGAAACAAATCGAAATACAGGTTTTGCTCAAGCTCCAAATTATCGTTGAACACGAGCATTCGGCCTTGTAAACCACCTCCATTCTCTCCGCCCCCTTGAAACACAACATATTGATTGGTGTAGGGATTAAATTGAAACGAAGTTCGAATGCCAATGAAGAGTGATTCACCTGGGAGGATAAATTCAAATTCCTCGTAATCCGATGATTCAACATTGTACTTCCTCAAAAAATAGAAGGACGTTCCGTCATCAACTCCACCTCCCCATACTACATAGCCATCAGCTGCTGCATGAATGCCTGCTGATGTTTGCGAGCGTAAAAGATTGTCGGCACCTGTAATTACATTGAAGTAGGTTGAATTCTGAGCTAAACATAGACAAGGCAATCCCAAAATCAAGTACACAAGTCTGCAATTCATCACTTTTGAATTTGTAGTTTATGGGTCTCCTTAAGCTTACCTTCATTATCCTTCAAATGAATCATATAAGTTCCTGAGTTGAATGAGCCCATATCCAATAGAACAGGCATTTGGAATCTATTAAGTATAACCATCTCTGTATGCAATTGCCTGCCTGAAAGGTCGCTCACTTCAACCTGTAAAATATCCAAACCCAAAGATGGAACTATCGTAACTAAACCCTGAGATGGATTTGGAAAGACTGTGGCTTGTTTTACCAGAGATTCATCAAAGTGCAAAGGCTTGGTTTTTATAGACTTCGCTTCTCCGTCTGGCATCTTCAATTTTTCCCGAAAAGTATGATCCGTAAACTCTGCAAGAAGCAGGTTGGCAAGGGTTGAAGGTTTATATTCTATTGCATGTTGATTTATCATCTTACCACCTGAATTTTATACGCTTCCATCTGCTCACCATCGGTAGTTACCTGCAAGGTATAAAACCCTGAAGGGATATGTACATCGATGGTAAAGGAGCCTGCTGCTGCGCTAAGCGTTTCCTGTGCCAGCAGCCGCCCCGAAAGGTCGTACACGCGGTAGCTCTGTACACGGCTTTGGTTGGCAGTCTCTACCGTAAACCGCCCTGTGCTGGGGTTGGGGTACACCGCAAAGCTCTGCCCTTTGCGCTCGGGCACGGTAAGCGGCGAGCAGCCCTGCCACTCGAGGTCACCGCAGGCATCTACCTTTACGAGCCAGGTGCTGCTGCGGGGGTCTACGTCCCAGTTTATAAAGTAGCCTGCGGCTATATAGCCGCCATCAGGAGTAAGCTCTATATCGTAGAGAATGTTCTCGCAGTCGTCGCAGGTTTGGTAGTTCACATTTTTGAACCACTCTTGGTTGCCTTCGGAATCTACCTTGTGAAGCCAGGCGTCGTAATTGTAAAAGTAGCCCGGATTTGTACCAACAAAAACAGCTCCGCCATCAGGGGTAGCGAGGCATTTATTGGCTCCTCCCAAAAAGAACTCGTAGTTATCGAAATGTTCAACCATGGAGCCATAAAATTCCATTGTTTCCGGATCGAATTTTCTCAGGCGTGTTTTTGTCCAGTACACGTTGGGATTCCCAAATTCTTCCATCCATTCATACCCAAATGCTTGAAGGGTTAATATTTCACCATTTGTGAGTTTACATGCAAGCATACCATAAGATTTTGGCATTGAAGGATCAACTGAATTGAATAATCCTATGGTGTTTCCTTCAGTTTCTGTTTTTGTTAGAAGTCCGAAAGTGCTCCCGGTATTGCCCCTTCCAGCCATAAGATACCCTTCATTAATCGCAACAATTGACAAATTCCTATAAATATGCTGAAAAACTTCAGGCTGCAAGATCTCATTCCATACCACGTTGCCTTCAAAGTCGAGTTTGGCGATGAAGGTACCTTCAGAATTCATAGCGGCACCCTGCTCACCTATTACCACAAACCCATCTGGCTCAATTAAAAACCCAAAGAAATAGGTATTAGGGGGATAAAGGTCATAGTATAGATCGGTGACCAGTTCTAAGTCAGTATTGAATGCCAGGAACCGGCCTTGGACTCCGTTTAAGGATTCTGATCCGTGAATAACAACAAAACGTTCCGAAAATGGGTCCCATTGAAAGGAAATTGTCACTCCGGTATAAAAATACTCCGTAGGAAAACTCAGATAGTTAGTTTGCAACGCAGCCCCGTATACATCATATCGACGCACATAATGAAAAGGAATACCATTATCTATTCCCCCGCCCCAAATGAAATAATTGTTATTATGAAGCTCAATATTTGCGGTCAGCTCGGACTGTAGGTCTCCCTGAATACCTGTTAATTGGTTGAAATAAATATATTGACCTTTAGAAAAAACCGGCAATATACAGAAGAAGCCAATGAGCATTTTTGCCATTACTTTGTAATTTGTATGCTATGAGATTCCATAAGCTTCTCATCTGTACTTAGAATATGGACAATGTAATTTCCTGAAGATGCTTCCTTCATATTGATGTTGTGGATACCATCTGGAGTCATTACGTCGTACACTAATCTTCCAAGACTGTCCATAATTCGTACCTGCGCATTTTTAAACTCGCTGGGAATTTCAACAATAAAAATACCCGTATTTGGGTTGGGATATAGTTTGCAAAGGTTGCTTTCCTGTTTGGTGGTTGAACTGCGATTCGACTTAGGAGCTGCATCAATGGGCTCTACCAATGTTTCCAACAGCAGAAAATCTGTGTATTCGCTCAGCGTAACTGCTGCCAATCCTGCGGCGCGGGTAGAAGGTTTATAAGCTATATCTTCCAGCAGATCTACCTGCGCTGTGGTCAACAAGGTATCGCCCGAATTTGCCAGTTCGATTAATACGCCGTACACAGTCTGATAGTCCAGATACTCCGCATTTTTACGGCTATCCAACTCAAAAAGCTCAGCAATTTGGTTCAGTTGATTTTGGCCTGTAGTGTTATTGCCGGTTCTTATATACAGATCGGTGAGCAGATAGGCATACTCGGGGGTTTCGTAACCGGTAATAATACTTTCGATTTCACCGATAAGGTTTGTGCCGCTGGTATCGCCCATGGCTTCAATCACCAATTGGTCTATCAAAGTGCTGTACTTGGTGCGGTGGTAACTTTCGCGTGCTTCGAGCCCTTCTTTGTACGATACCAGGTCGAGTCCCTGATTGATCATATCACGCTGGTACTCGGCCAGCGGAAGCAGGCGATCATCCAGTTCTCTTTGAAGTTTTTCTGACTTGGCGGCGTGGGGGTTGGAGCTCAGGATCAGGGTAAGAAGAGAAGCAGGCAATTCGTATTCTTTTTTGATGGCTTCAATCATCACTTCCTCGCTAAGGTTGGGTGATACTTGCATGAGGTCATAATAGAGTTCTACGGCCTCTATATAGTCTGCATAGATAACATCTTCAGTTAGCTCCTCGGTATTGCCATCGTCAATAATCACCGAAAGCACATTTGCAATGCTATCAGCCGTATTTTTATGGATTGAAGCCATCAAGCCTTTCTCGAAAAGCCCACCACCAAAACTGGAAGGGCATTGATTACCAACTGACAATTGCACAAAATTCACCCCTCCAATCGCCGGAGGTACTATCTCACTCGCATGCCTGTAATAGGTTACATAGTCCAGGTTGTTTTGCACGCTGTTAGTGGTAGTGGTGAAGAAATTTCCGGCAGAATTAGGATCAAAAATCCCACCCTGACCAGAACTCCCTTGTGTATGCGAAATTCCCCATCCCGCAGGTGGTGATGAGATAGTAGGGAAGGCAATAACCCCTCGATTGTTTTGGCTGAAACTGTTGCATTCTATTTTCAGCCCCGAGTTCCCATTTAGACCACGGTTGGCATCATAAGCCACTATGCCATAATAGGTGCTGGAAAAGATATTGTCGTACACCAGATTATATGCCCCGCCGGTATTGCGGACAATCAGGCCGGCTTCGCCGGAAGTGCCAGGATAACTAAAGGTATTGGCCTCGAACCAGAAACCTGTAGTGCCTTCCATATACACCCCATAAGGTATAGGCCAGTATGGATTAAAGGGGGTTGGTGGTACGGTCATAAAAGGAAGCAGTGCCGGAGGAAGCTGGGTAAAGGTGTTTTGGGTAATTTGGACTACTATGGAATTATTGTCCCATAGGCCTCTGTAGCATCTAAAAGTGGTATTGGAAATAGAAGAGAGGCTTCCTACATAAAGAACAACTCCATAATTAAACCCTTCAACCACTGATGAAATATTTCCTGAAGAGCAGTCTCCATTCTCGTCCACTGCGTAGGGGGGCTCTCCGTTACAGCCGCGGTTCAGCACAATGCTGGCCTTTCTGGCCAAAATTGCGCACTTGTTTGGGTGGTTGTTCGGAAAGGCAAACAAACCAGTATGTGTATTGGTAAACTTACATCCCGAAATGGTTACTCTATGTACATCGTTTAGAGACATCATGGGATTGTTGGCTTCGTTTATAAAAGCAAAATCACTGTCCCAGGTGAAGTTGGTATTGTAAAATTGGCACTTAATGGGCAATACGGCTGAAGTGTTTGGGTGTATATTGGCATAAAGCTGCAAGTGAACCGCCCTGCGGCAATTTTTAAATGTGGCACCTAGAGTGAAGATACGGCCTCCGTTGGTCGAATTGTTGGCATCCGTAATGTAATTGGTAGCTCCAACAATGGCATTGCGTACTTCGCTGTTGCGAAGATTCAACAATCCCTGCTGGTTGGCTTCGCTTCCCCATTGCGAGAAGCTTGGATTGCCCCCTACACGAATACCCAGCCAATGCGGGTCGCATTCGATGTTGGTGAGCAGTGAATTGCTTACCACATTGAGTTTTCCGCCAGGCATAATGATGATTCCCTTGCCTTCGGCAAATTTTACAGTTGCACCGTTGTTTATGGTAACCGTGGCTCCAAATTGTATGGTCAGGTTTTCAAGGAATTGCAAGTTGCCAGTGAGGGTGGTGGTTCCGGTAGTGGCGTTGAGGCCGTTGGGGTGGGTGGCGTTAGATGTATTGCCTTGCACAGTAATTATAAAACCAGTTGAACTTAAACAAGGTGCTTCGCCTACTATATAGGTAATTGTATAAACAGTGTTAAAGTTCGCAGAAACAAAGTCTGCAGGGTCGAAAATGTTGTTTTCCAGCAACGTTTGTCCATTATATTGTACATAAAACTCACCGCCCGTAATACTTACGTGATTTGTTAAATCAATTGGTGGGTCAGTGTAGCACATGGTGATTGGGCCGTTGTTTTCAATTACTTCGTTTACGTACACTGTGATTTGGTCTGTGGCAACTTCACCTGTTAATAAGTCAGTGACAGTAATGGTATAAGTTGTGGTTTGAGATGGGCTGGCGATCGGATTGAGGATGGTTGGGTCGCTTAGGCCGGTGGTTGGGGTCCATGAAATATTCAATTGACATCTTTCACTCAATAATTCTGCTTGAATTTGGCTGTTCTGACATAATGATGAAAGGTAAATATCGGGGCCGGCGTCTACTTCGAGTGGCTCAGGGTTCAAATCTTTCTTGAGGCTTACATTGTCTATGCACAAAAAATACGACAAATTATGTACAAAGGTGAAAATACTTGCTGCTTCATCCCCACAATATTGGAATTTTATATTTCCTTCGCTCCAATTAATATTTGGATTTATATATACAAACTGATCCAGTATCACTGGTTTGACGAAAGATTCTTGAAAATTCAAGTTCGTGGTATTCGAAAACGATAATTGAAAAGGTATTTCTTGACCAATGGCTAAATTCGTGCTACCATCACTCAATAAAGATGCAGCATATTGAAATTTTAACTCGTAAAATTCCCCTTGAACCAAATCACGCATTAATCGAGGTTTGAAGCTGTGCCAAAATCCAATGCGTAAAAATCTTAAATTTGTTGTCGATGTTATATTCGGATATGGAGTAATATAAGTAGCAAGATAATTGAAGTTAGTATTAGTTCCTAGTGGTGAAGTGTAATCATAAAAACCATAAGTTCCCAATTGATTAACAAGATTACTATAAACATTACTATAAACCTGCCCAGGAAGTACATCACAACTATTTAGTGTGCAATGATAATGGCCAAAAGAACTGTTATCAGGAATATGGCCACCAGTAATTCGTGGTGCATATGATGATAAAAGCGGTTGATCCCATGCATAATTATTTGAAATTATTTTGTTTGAATATTCCCAAGTTTGTATTTCCATTCCATCTTCAAAAGTACCATTGATTATTAATTCCTGATCGTCGGAATATTCGATGCTTTCATCTCGCAAAACATCAATTGTGTATATTTTCATCCCCCCCATTTCTTTACCATCAAATAAAAAGAATCCGAATTCGGCCTTTCCATAAAAGCCAGGTAGAGGGGTAAATGTGAATGCATTAGAATTAACATCGTATACCACCTGATTGTGATTATTCCCTTGACCATCACTAACGCCGCGCAATCCAAATACCCATTCAGGTTTGGTACGAATAATATCGCCATCAATATCTTGAACATTAATGTCATTTCCCAATGAAATATTGATTTGCGAAATAAATTGACTCTGGCTGAGATTAGAGTTAATCATTTCAAAATCAGACGGTGTATTCTCATAAAAATCAACATCACTTACAAAAGTATTCTCTAGTGGGTCAAACGTTAACTTCCACATTGGATCATTATAGTCATTTCGATAAGATGGAGAATTGATTATCACAGAATTGTTTGAATATGGTGGTGATAATGATTGACTTTGAGAAAACAACGAGTTCAATGAGTAACCCAACTGGAGAAGAATTCGAATCTCAGGTAGTGTCCAATCTCGCACTATTTCCTGCGGATTGATGTTGGGTTCCATTAAATAATTCATATATCTACCTGGACTATACTGCTGTCTTGAAGCAACATTCCAATGAAATGGACCCAAGTGGGCTAAAAAAGAACCACCATAATTTTGAATAAATTGATCAAGGTCTGCCTGCGGATAATTGAGTATATATGGTGTGCCAGCAAAAATATTATGATTATTTGGAGGGCCCTCATTGCTGAGCCAAACCTTTGCTTGCCTTAATGGAAAAGATTGTGAATTTACATTTGGATTTATTGAATACTGCCCATTGTTCTCAATCAAAAGCTTATTATTAGCAAATGATCCTAAATTTTGAATATCCCCATAATAGCCAAAATTATAATCAAATTTAAAATAACTGTTTCCCGGATTTGAGCAAATTATATCACCATTTATGTCCTCTTTCATTGCAGACACCATTCCCAGCATATGTGTTACTTCATGAAGAAGCACAGTATAAAGATCGAAACCCATACCAGTAATGTGTTCTGAACTGGTCAAATCATCATTAGGGTATATGTAGTACGGGATAATTAATCCGTTATTAAAGACACCGACAGAATAGGCCAAATCGAAATTCATTGTTAATTCAGCATCAAATGAGTTAAGTGGATCCGGATCAATTCCAGTTATGATATGATCAAAGAAATTTCCGTTATAAACTCCTTGGGTTGATCCATAAGCCAAAGGAAAAGTTGGTCCTGCTGCGCCTAAAAAGCTGATATTTTCCACCCACGCGGGTTTAATAGGACTTTCATACGAATCATTTACCCTAATCACAGGATTCCCATTAATTTGAATAACGGAACTTACATATGTCAATACATCACATAAAGTATTTCTACGTATTTCTCCATAAACAGGATCAGCAAAACCATGTCCTGAATAAGGTGCTAAAAAGTCTTCGTAACAAATTGTAAAAGGCCCGCATTCAAAAACCGCCGCAGGATCCCAAACTTCTCTACTTTTATAGGTTGAAGGTTGTCCATTTCTATAATTTACATATTCTTGATGCTGTGTATCCAGATAGTTATGTAAATCCCCACAAACAGGAACACCAATTTTTAAAGAATCAAAATAAGTCTGGCCAAAATTCTGCGGAGTCTGAGCATTTGCAGTTTGTATTTGCGAATAGAGTATCATCAGTAAAAGCCCAATCAGGCTGCTGATTGCAGTCCGGTTAACTAATGAACTG
>JBGTBE010000023.1:0-1616 GCA_041749535.1 Cryomorpha sp.
TACTTTTCCAATTCTGCGCTTCTTTAACGATTATCACCTGATAAGGAGCCATCATAGGGAAGCGTTTCACTGCGCTCACAAGATTTGCCGGGCTTAAATCTTGTCCATACAGGATCGACTGATTAAAATCCTGTTCATGCGGTTCGAGAATATGCCGGGCGGCATAGTCGGTAATCGCATCTATAAAATAAGGCTCATCGCCCTGCAGCCAATATATGGGCTTGTATTCTTTTCGCTTCAGCGAGGAAAGGAGTTGATTAAATTCCATCAGAACTTCAGGTGTTTTACGGAGCGACCATCTGTAATAAGTTCGTTCATTGCACCAATACCAACCTTTATGTGTATGTCCACATATTGTTTTGATACGTTTTTGTCGCTTTCAATGGTTTTTACACCTTCGGCCACCATGGGTTGATCAGTAACCAGCAGCAATGCACCTACCGGTATTTTATTGGCAAAAGCCGCAACAAATATGGTAGCAGTTTCCATATCTATCGCCATTGCCCGGGTAGACCGGAGATATTTTTTAAACTTTTCATCGTGCTCCCATACTCTTCGGTTTGTAGTATATACAGTACCTGTCCAGTAATCGTAACCCACATCGCGAATGGTTGAAGATACAGCCCTCTGCAACATAAATGAAGGGAGGGCAGGTACCTCGGGTGCAAGATAATCCATGCTGGTTCCTTCACCTCGTATCGCTGCAATGGGTAGTATGAAATCTCCCACATTGTTCTTCTTTTTCAAACCGCCACACTTGCCTAAAAACAACACTGCTTTAGGGGCTATCGCGCTCAGAAGATCCATAATGGTGGCGGCATTTGCACTTCCCATTCCAAAATTGATCATGCTCAGACTTCCGTGGTGAGCGCTTGGCATGGCTTTATCAATGCCCATCACATCCACACCGAGGGTTTGAGCAAAACGGTGCACATAATCACTAAAGTTGGTAAGCAGTATATACTGTCCGAAACCATCAAGCGGTACTCCGGTATATCTTGGTAGCCAATTGTCTACAATCTCTTTTTTGGTTTTCATAGAGGCTTGTTATTACAATACTGAAATCATTGCTGATGCCATTGCAAAGTTGAATTAATTTAGCAAGGTGCAAGCACTCAATCTTCCAACATTTGATTTTAGGATTAGCGAACGGGGCGGAAAGCTAAAAATATTTGACCCACTTCGAAAAAGGCAGCTTGCCCTCACGCCCGAAGAGTGGGTAAGGCAGCACTTCGTGCATTTTCTTATCGTACACAAAAATTTCCCGAAAGGCTTGCTCATGCTTGAGAATGCAGTGAAATACCATCAGCGGTCGGGCCGATACGACGCCGTTTTTCTGGACCGAAATGGAAAGCCCTTTTTGCTTATTGAGTGCAAGGCCCCGACGGTTGCAATTACACAACAAACTTTTGATCAGGTACAGCGTTACAATACCCTTCTGAATGCTCCTTATCTCGCTATTACCAATGGATTGACCCATTATTTTATGAAGGTAGACTTCCACGAAAGCAAGCTGTTTTTCTTAGATGATATTCCGCATTACCAGTACCTTGCGCCCTAATATGAAGCCATGAAGAAAATTCTGCTCATCTCAATGCTTCTGCCCGCTGTACTCC
>JBGTBE010000024.1:0-28355 GCA_041749535.1 Cryomorpha sp.
GTCTATGTACCAGCCTTCGTAATTCGATCCATACATGAGCAATAACAAGGATCCTACAAAAAGAAAAATGATCAGCATATGCCTGCCGGTAAATTTCAATTCTGAGGGTGCATTGTCAAACTTATCGCTTTGGAAATTCCGCAGAGGGCTTACCACCTTGTTGCTTTCCAGGCGGAGTATATACCTCATCACAAAAACGATGGCAATGGTGGTAAATATAGCCCAAACAAACCAGCGGTAGCTCGCCCCACTGCCTATGGGCAATTCGGCAATGCCCTGTGCTATGCCCACCGTGAATGGATTGATAACTGCCCCGGCGAAGCCAGCCGCAGAGCCAACGAAAGGGATCGCTACACCTACAATGTTGTCGTAGCCCATGCTTCTTGCAAGCGGAATGGTAATCATGATAAACACTAAGTTCTCCTCGCTCATACCAAAAGTGCACCCGGCAATGGAGAAGAGTACCATGAGGAGAGGTACTACCATGTGCCGCATGGATGGGTTTTTCTGGGCGTACCGCACCACAGACTGTAAGCCCGCATCTAGCGCACCTGTGGCTGTGAGCATAGAAAATGCTCCACCCACCAGCAACACGAATCCTATGATATGCGCAGCTCCCTGAAACCCTTTGATGGGTGCCATGAGCAGGGCTCCAATGTTCTGAGGAGCTGCTTCTGTTTGTTTGTAGGTATTTGCGACCACACGCTCGCTGCCGTCCACAATCTCGCGGTCATAATTCCCAGAAGGAATAAGCCATGTGAGCAGGATCATGAATACCAGAACAAGGCAAATAATTACGAGGGCATCGGGCGACTTTTTAAACACTTCTTTAATTTACGATTGTATCAGGTCCTGTTAAATTCGGACAAAGGAAGCAGAAAAATATGCTCCATTACTGGAAATGACAATTTTGTAAATACCAGAGGAAAGTCCTGATACATCTAGATTGGTCTCATTTCTATTCACAATCTGCTGCATGAGTATCCTTCCGGAAACATCGTACACTGAGTAAGTCCAGCTTGCCTCATTGGTTTTAAGATTGAGCATCCCTTCCGTGGGATTGGGGTAGAGCGATACACCCGAAAGTTTGTTGCTGCCGCGCACAGATAGAAAGCAAGCAGGTGCACCCTCAGCATTCTCCATGGTGAGCATGCCACTATCCACATACCAGTTCTGCCATGTACCTCCACTGCCACTGTTCCAGTCGTTGAGGTCAAAGAAATTCTCACCGTCCAAGGTGGCTGGCACCTTATACACTTTTACCGCTTCTTCATTTCGCAGCCAGGTAAGTGGCGTGGCCGCTTCCATAATTTCGGGGCCGGAAGGTTCTACGCAGTTTGCCTGCAGGAAATAAATATAATCATCGTCAAACTCTGGAAACTCACCGAAGGCTCTGCCAATACCATTCTCATCAATGGCAACTGCGCAGAACTCATTGCTACCTATACCGAGTGGGCGAACGTCGTGGTCGAAACCCAGCCTCGCCATAAAAGCTGTGATACGCCCATACCTGATTCTGTCCGGATCGTTGAGGTGGGTTTCAGTGATCACTCCATTTAGAAAAGGTGCATCTACAAAGTCGTCGTAACCGAACTGCATCTGAGGCGCAAAGGGATTCGCAAGCGCTGCTTCCTGAGTGATGGTGCCGTTGCTTGCCGGAAAGTAGGATTGACCCATGATGGCCATACCCGCCGAGATGCCACCCACGGGACCACCAACTACATTGAGGAGGTTGTTGATGGCATCTTCCACCGCGGTATTTTTCCAAAAAGATTCATAGACAGCCTGATCGCCTCCGGCGAGCCAAATGGCTTCAGCCTTGCTGAGTTTGTCGAGCACATATGGATCTGTAGCTGCCGCAGCAGCATCAAATCGGATGGTTTCTACTGAATTCACTGTCACCCCCAGTTCGGAGTAGAGGTAGTCGTTGTACCCATCAGAACCACTGGTTCTGAGCACGAGAACATCGCCTCCATTGGCCCTTTCGAGAAACCATTTCATGGCTTCATCGCTTTCGCCGGCACCGCCCATAAGGCATATGCCAAACTGGGGTTGCACCTGCACATCTTCAGTGTTGCCGGTAAACCAATTTGTATAGCTCTGTCCATTTGCCGAAAAGGCCAGGATGAGTGCAGAAATAATCAATGAGAGTGTAAATGTTTGTTTCATGGTTTTTGGTTTAGTAGGAAGGTATCGCCTTCAAGGTAAATATTCATTTTCATTTCGCGAAAGCCTATGCGGCCATTTCTTTCGGTAAAAGATGCAGGTTTGTACATCTGCACCACCTGGCGTTCGCCTATTACTGTGCAATAATTAGGGGCAATGAGCAGTGCAGTAGATTCTTCAATTCCAAAGGCTTCGGGCAATCCTGTATCAGCCAGCGCACTGAGCAAGCGGTTGTATCGGCTTCGCGCAACAAAGTGCTGGTCTATAATTGCATTTTTGAGCAAGCCGAGTCCTTGTGTATACACACCGTTGCCATAAACAAGGGTGCTGTACGTTGATTCATATTCGCTGCTTCGTCGCTGATCGCCAGTTATCATTACTTCGCTCATCAATGCCGCACCGGCACTGGTACCAGCTATTGTGGCTCCTTGGTGGTAGGCGTCGTGGATGGCTTGCTGTACAGTACTGTCCACCGCATTCAAGAAGCGATTTTGATCGCCTCCGGTGATAAAAATTAATGCAGCGCCCCTCACCAAACTGAGCTCCTGCGTGAGTAACAAAGAGTCTGTATTTGCCAAAAGTACAGGCCTGCTTGTATGCACTTTTATCTGCTTCGCTATGAAGTAGAAAGCACTGTCAGGCTCCGCGCTGGCATCGGCAAAAATAAGGGCATAGCAGGTATCGCATAGAGAAAGCTCTACCATGCGCTGTATCATTGCATCCGGGCGAGAACCCCCTCCAATGATGAAGAGGTTTCCTTTGGGCATATCTCGTACAGATTCTACCTGAACTACGGCGTTATCATTCTCAGGATCTGCAAATTGTGTGCATCCTGATGCGATAAGCAATATGAGTGCGAGGTGCTTCATAATTATGGCATATCCCACCAAAACCTATCCTGCATGGTGGGTCCGGGAGCCGGGAAATTATTGTTTCTCAATCTTTCGCTTTGTGGGTATATCAGCCTTCTGGGAATTTCGCCATTGGGATTTGCGTCTGAGGTACCATTTTCATTTGGGAGGAGGGCAGGCCATCCCGTGCGGCGCCAATCGGCCCAAGGCTCAGGTGTGGTCATGAGTGCAATCCATTTTTGGGTTAGGATAATGCGCAAATCATTGCCTTCACTCCCGGTAAATTGAAGTTGGGCGGCTACGTATGCGTCTGCTTCTTCGGTGGTGATGGCGGCAGTACTCACTTCATCCATATGAACCCTCACAACGTCTTCTAGTACCTGCGCAGCCTGTGTGGTTTCACCCGATCGGTAAAGGCATTCAGCCCTGATAAATTCCTGCTCAATATAAGAGACGAGCCTCACCATGGAAGCTGGGCTTGCATAGTAATCACCGGGCCTTCGCCGACCGCCGCTGAAAGGAATGGATTTGGTGATGTATGGGTATCGTGGGTCATTAAGTCCTTGCGTAAGTGCTATAAATTGCGGGTCCATGGTTGTATTGGGAGTATTTTGAAAAAATCCAGAAATCGGATTGGTGTCGTCGCCTGTGCCGAGGTAGGTATAACCCAGGTCATCTGCTACAGAACTAAAGGCTCCGGGAGCCAGATAAGCAAGGGCATCAGCCCCGGCGTTGGAGTTGCGCTTCAGGGTGCGCAGTGCAAACCTGGCCTGAAGCACCCTCGCTGCACGAATCCATCTTTCAAGGTCGCCGCCATAGATGAGGTCATCACTGCCCGGCGAGAACACGCTGGACTCCATTTCCAGGTCTTGTATACCTCTGTTGAGCAAATTGAAAACAACATCATATAATTGCTCCTGTGTATTGTAGTTTGGGTGTGGTATTTCTGCACCCTGAAAGGCTTCCGTATACGGCACATCGCCCCATACATCCACCAGCATCCCAAGGCCGTGGGCTGTGAGAATGCGCGCCATACCAGCATAGTGTGGGGAAGCTTCGTCGGCCCTTTCGATGATGATGTTGAGATTGAGAAGGGAATTCAGGTACAAATCACTCCAAGGGTTGTCAACAAAAAATTCGTCGGGTTGGTAATTTTCTACCAACAGTTCCTGGTTGTCGAGCCCTGTTAATTGCTGAGCGAAAATACCCGTATAGCGAAACATCCTTCCACCCTGCGCGTCAGCGAGGGCCTTTTGTGCAGGAGGAAGCAAAGTGCTCAGTGGCACATCGGTGGGTACATTTGGGTTTTCATTTATTTCCTCAAGGTTGCAACCCGCAGCAGCGATGAGTATGAATAGAAAAATGAAGGTCTTTTTCATGGTCATTTGGCTTAGAAAGTTACAGTTAAATTCACGCCGTAGCTGCGTGTATTGGGGTTGTTGAAATAGTCTCGACCGAAGGCATTGCCCGCCCCTCCGAGCGAAGTTTCAGGGTCAATGCCGGTGTAATTGGTTATCAGAAGCAAATTGCGGGTGGTAAAGGTGGCCGAGGCCCTTGCTATTTTTAGCTTTTGGCAAAATGATGGTGAGAAGGCATAAGTGAGATTCAGGTCGCGAATGCGAAACCAGTTTACCTCTTCAATATTGTCTTCACTTACCCCGGTGAGTCCGTATCTGCTATAAAAATCCTGGTCGAGATGTATAGGTATGTCGTTTGCCTGGCCGGAGCTCTGGAACACGCCATCCCAAACTACGGTTTCATCCCTGCTGTCAGTATCTATATGGGTGCCTAAACTCTTCATCACTCCCTTTGTTCCATTGTACATATCGCCTCCTACCCGCACGTCGAAGAGCATACTTAATGTCCAGTTTTTATATTGAAGGCTGTTGCGAATGCCCATGGTGAAGTTTGGATTTGGGTCACCTACGATTCCATTCTCAGCATCGCGAATGGGATAGCCTTGGTCATCTACGAGCACATTTCCACTTTCATCGCGCAGCCACCTCGAGCCATATAGCACCCCATATTGATACCCTTCAATTACCCTGGCTTGGGTGCTCGCCAGCCCCACACTGGGCAGCGCTATATTGTCGAGATCGTCGGTGAGTGACACTACAAGGCTGCGGTTGCGGGTGAAGTTAATTCCTGCGTCCCAACTGATCGCATTTGGTTTGCTGAGTTTACGCTCTATGATTTCCATCTCGAGCAATACTTCGAACCCTTGATTCTGAATCTCACCAATATTGGTAATGGTAGAAGCAAATCCAGTACTGTTGGCAATGGGCACTACCACAATTTGATCTGTAGATGAAACATTGTAATAGGTGAAGTCCAATCTCACCCTGTTGTTTCGACTTCTAAGGTCTGTGCCGATTTCGAAAGAATTGGTGAACTCAGGGGTCAGCATGGCGCTGCCTATTTGGCTATTTGGGTAGTAAGAAAGCTGCCCTTGTGTGCTTCCGGAACTCACAAAAAAGTTTGATGTAAGATAATTACTAAATGCTCCATTACCAGTGATAGCATAGCTTGTTCTAAGCTTGCCGTACTTTATAGGACCAAAATCGCCCAGCTCTGTGAAAACAAATCCAAGGCTGGCCGATGGATAAAAAAAGGCGTTGTTATCGACCGGAAGGCTGCTCACCCAATCTTGCCGGCCTGTGAAGGTGAGATAGAGCATGCGGCGGTACTCCAAAGATAGGTCACCAAAGAGACCCACAATCCTGGAGCGGTCTATGTAGTCATCAGCGGTTACATTCACACTGTTCACATTCGAGATGTCGTAAAAATCATCGATCACAAATCCGAATCCATCTACGACATAGGAAGTTTTATTAAAATCCTGGTAGCTGTGGCCAATGATAAATGTTCCTGAAAAATCATCATTGATTTTGAAATCCAATGTGGCAAGTAAGTCATTCGTAATGTTCTTCTGGTTGGTCCACTGATCAAAAATGGCTCCTCCCAAGTCTTTCCACTCATTGCTCTCTTTGTCCCAATAGCTTTTGCGCTGCTCCCCATAAGTGTCAACGCCTAAGCGTTCAGTGATTGCCATCCAGGGCCAAGGCTGCCAGTTGAACTCTACAAACCCCAGCAACCGGTTCAACTGTTCTTCATTCCGGTTTTTATTTACCGACCAGTAAGGGTTGTCATAGGCAGCGTGGTATGTTCGTTGTGTACCATCGGGATTGCTCCATGCGGCTGGATTGTCCACTGGATCGCTCAGACCATTGGTCAGGTCGTAAGATACTGGTGCGCGCATCAGTCCAAGCATCACCCCAGAGAGGTTGCTTCCCCTTTGGGCGCGGTCAGCATTGCTGCTTATGTAATTTGCACTCGCCTTCACTGTGAGGTTGGGGCGCAATTCAGTATGACCTGTAAGCCTGATGCTTGTGCGGCTAAAATCAGAAAGTGGGATCACGCCCGATTGCCGTAAGTCACTTAGCGATAGAAAGAATCCAGATTTATCAGTACCTCCCCTTATGTTCAAGTTGTTGTTAAGGGTGATTCCCATTTTGAAAAAATCATCTTCATTTTCAAAAGGCACCACCTGCTGCCCAGTAGCTCCTGCATCGTTATAACCTACAATGCTTCCATCGGCTGTGTAGCGAAGGGTATCCATAAAGGCGCCCCATGAAGCATTGCTACCTTCCACGAAAGTGTTGCCATTGCCTTGTGACCAGCGTTGCTGTTTTTCGGGTAGCTTATTCACCTGATCGAATGTGGTGGTGGTGCTGAAGGTGACTTCTGTTTTACCAGCGCGCCCCTGTTTGGTATTGATAATGATGGCACCATTGGCTGCGCGCACACCGTACAAGGCTGAGGCTGCGCCACCCTTCAGCACAGTCATACTCTCTACATCGTCAGGATTTATATCAATGGCCCTGTTTGCCTGATCGGTGAAATTGGAACCCCTGTATGAATTGTCAATTGGAATTCCGTCGATTACGAAAAGTGGATCATTTGCGCCATTGATGCTTTGGTTGCCCCTTATTCTAATTGCCGACGAGGATCCAGGGCTTCCCGATGTGGAAGTAACAGCTACTCCAGCAACTTTCGCATTGAGGGCATTCACAATGTTCACTTCACGGGCGTTCACTATTTCTTCACCGTCTACCTCACCCACACTGTAGCCCACTTTGCGCTTGTCCTTCTCAATACCAATTGCAGTGATTACTACCTCATCGAGAAGCTCAAGGTCGGGTTCTAATTTCACATCGATGGTGCTCCTGTCATTCACAGATTCTGTCATCTTTCGGTAACCGAGAAAAGAATATTGAAGGGCTCCACTTTTCAATTCTTCTTCGGTGAGTGAAATGGTATAGTTGCCGTCTACATTGGTGGCTACGCCCTTGGTGGTACCTTTCACCACTACAGACACTCCGGGAAGAGCTTCGCCGGTGGATGCATCGGTGATTTTGCCCACGACATTGCTTTGGGCATTTGCATGAAAGGAAAAGAGAATATACGCAAGCAAAGCGCCGAAATACTTCATTGGTGATAGGATGTTGGTAGGTATGATTGATTGAAAACTGAGGAGAACACACCGCTCATGGGCAGTGCAACGAATGCCTGCTAACAATCAAAAACAGGCTGTAAGTTTCGAAGTGAAACAGCCTTAGAACGAAAAAGAGTAATGAAGGAAATATGCTTTTTCATGGTGCAAATGCGCAGCCAATATTAATTTTTTTCGAATGACTCTGCAAATTTTCGAACTATTTTTTATTTGAAAATACCTGATATGCCAGCCAACACCGTGTCTTTATCAAAAAAAATATTGCTAAGATGTATTCCGTTGCCAAAAAATATATCTTTGCCCAGACATGTACTTTACCAAGTATCTTCCCTTCAAGCCCGTACACCGCCGCAATCTGCAGCCGGTGTTTGATTGCTAGAAATCTTTACTCCCCGTTCCGGGGTTTTTCAGGTTTATCCTGAAGCACTTTTTCTTTCTATTCCACCATTTACTAACTTCAAATTTCTTACCATGCGTAAAATTTACACACTTCTTGTATTGTGCACTTTTGCATTTTCAGCAAATGCCCAAACCACTGTTTTCTTTGACGATTTCGAGAGCAACTCACTCGAAGGTTATACCCTTCACAATCTTGACGGACTTACTCCGGATGATCCAGGTCTCGCTACAATGGCGGACAGCGCCTGGACCATTCTCGACATAACCAGTCAGGGCTGGACCTATGGAAAGTCTGCATTCTCAGTTTCGTGGTACCTCAATGATGAAGGACCTTCTGACGATTGGCTCGTTACTCCTGCCATAACCATTGAAGGTGATGCCATACTGGAGTGGAATGCACTTGCCATCACTTCAAGTGGCAACTTTCGCGACCGGTACCAGGTATTTGTGAGCAACGGCAGCGACATCACGTCACTCGAAGAGTCTTTATTGGTATTTGACACCGGGGCTGAAGGAGAACTTACCACACCTCAGTCGCGCTCAGTGAATCTTGCAGATGAAGGCTTCGCAGATCAAACCATTTACATCGCATTCCGCAACTGGACACAACCATTTGGCTCTAACCCAGGTGGCCCCGGGAATGGAGGGAACGAATTGGTTGTAGACAATATAAAGGTGACCGACAACAGCGTTGTGAGTACCCGAAACAATGATAGCCCTTTGAGTGGCCTGGCACTGATTCCAAACCCAAGCTATGGAAATGAAATAAAACTACAATTCAATGCAGATAGGGCAACAGATATTACCCTGGAGGTAGTAGACATTACCGGAAAAGTTCAAATGATCCGCAATCTGGGTAGACGCTCTGCAGGCGCACACCTCATTCACTTAGAGCGTGGATCACTTGCAAAAGGCATCTACTTCATCAACCTAAAATCAGTTGAAGGCAACCATGTTGTGAAGGCCGTGTTGAATTAATATTTCTGAATGATAAACGGACAGCGCGGCATAGCCGCGCTGTCATATTTTTTTAGCACCATGATATTGCATAAAAACTACGCCCTTGCTGTACACGGCGGTGCCGGTACCATACTCAAAGATGCCCTCACGCCACGCATTGAAAAGCGACATAAAGAAGCCCTCAGGCACGCCATCGCTGCTGGTGAGCACATTTTGAAAAATGGGGGCAGTGCTGTAGATGCCGTGCAGGCATCTGTGGCCCACATGGAGGACTCTGAACTCTTCAATGCCGGACGTGGTGCAGTGTTCACCCATGAAGGCTTACATGAGCTGGATGCAGCCATTATGGACGGTATGCACAGAAGGGCAGGCGCGGTGGCAGGTGTACGACATATTAAAAATCCCATAAACCTATGCAGGCAGATCATGGATCAAAGTGAGCATGTATTTCTCATGGGCGCAGGCGCGGAGCAATTTGCATTGGAACAAGGATTTAGCCTTGTGGAGTCAAGTTATTTCTCCACCAAATTTCGGAAAGACCAATGGAATGAAATACGCGATACCCATACTACACAGCTTGATCACACGGTGAATGAGTTGAAAAAGTTTGGTACCGTGGGTGCAGTAGCATTTGACCGCAATGGAAACCTTGCAGCTGCCACAAGCACAGGCGGCATCACCAATAAAAGATATGGCCGGGTAGGCGATACGCCCATTATTGGAGCGGGCACTTATGCAGAAAACGGAGTTTGCGCAGTTTCTGCAACAGGTTATGGAGAATTCTTTATACGCGGGGTAGCTGCCTACGATGTAGCATCTCTTATGAAACACGGAAAACTCAACTTGCAGCAGGCTTGCAACGAAGTAATTTTTGAAATCATTCCCGAGTTGGGTGGTGATGGGGGGCTTATCGCCATCAACAACAAAGGAGAGATCTATATGCCCTTTAATACGAAGGGAATGTACCGTGCTTCAGTGAGAGAAAATGAAGATATGGTACTTGGTATTTATGAAAATGATGAGTTGCAGGATTAACAAATAGCCTTATCGGTGCATAGGCTTCGACTTGGCCTCCTTTTCTTTATCACCAAAAATTAAGTTCAACCCAAAGTGAAATCGGAGATCCCCAGAATTTTCAGGATAGAGAATACTCGCTTTCTTTTGCTGATCACTGTCGGTAATGGTAACGCGGGTAAGACTGGCCATTCGCATGTTCTCTACCATACACCAAAGTTGAAGAGGGCCACCCCTCATCACAATACCCCCACCAAAAAAAGTACCGGCACCTTGTTGGGTGGTGATGTGCATACTTGCTTCGAAAATATTCCAAAAAGATTGGTTGTAACCACCGGAAATTCGCAGTGGCAACCCGTACTGATTGAGGCCATACATGGCGTTGGACCACAGCTTACCACGGCCAAGCTTGCCATCCACAACCTGATATGAAGCACCAAGTCTGGCGTATCCGTCAAGGGTAGTGGTAAAGGATTCTTCTGTGCGCTCAAAACCATATACATCTTCGAGTTCGCTGAGCAACTGCTCTACCTCTTCGTCGAGTGCATCATTAAACCCACTGCCGGTGGTAAAAATAAATTCTGTAAGGTCCACGCCATTGAATGCAAATGAAGCATCATCAGTGCCGTAGTTGGCAACATCCTCGCGCCAGGTTATAAATCCAAGGTCATTGAATGCCAGATTTATAGATAGTTTCTCTGTAGGCTTATACACCGTGCCTATGTCAGCACCGAAGCCATTGTTGTTGAGCCCTGCAATGTAGTTGCCCATGTTCTGATGAATACTTGTGGCACCTGGGGTGAAGGAACCATACACTCCCGAAGTGTTCACCCTGAATGAGCCGTTCGTAGACATTGTGTAGGTGGTAGGGTCTGTGCGGAGCTCAAGGCTCGACTCTTCAGTTTTAATGCACTCCATACCGTAAAGGTACTTTGCAGCAATTCCTGCCTGCCATTTGCCCAAGTCTATGCTATAGCCCAACACATACTCCCGGTAATGTATTCCATTTACCCTCAGTCCATCAAAATTTGCAGTATTGTCACTGAATTCACTGTGGCCTACATTTCCATACACACCTAGAACGAATACATCGCGTGGGATGGCTACGCCCATTCTTGCACGCTCAGCTGCCCTGAAGTGCACGTAGTGTTTGCCAAACTTTACTCCTGCATGAAGAAGCTCTATGCTTGAGGCAGCCATTGTTACAGCTTCCTTATCAATGTTGTTCAAAATGGTTGCACCATCAATGGTTGTATTTCCACCTGAATCACCTGAAAGATCGCGCATGGGCCTGAACCAATTGTTGCTATGCTCCGCATAAAAACCACTCAATGCTGGTATCCCAAAATTTAGCTTGCCCGCAGGCTGCAAGGCCGGATTTGCATATACACTCTGTGGTAAGTTGGAGAACTCCCCCACCTGCCCGCTCAGCTGGGCATAAGCATTCAATCCGATGAAACACGGAAATATGATGAGCAATACTGCTTGTAATTTAAAGGTCTTCATAGCTCAGGGTAATTTTTGCAGAAAGTTGTGTTTCAAATGCATCATCGGAGAAGAATCGAACAGATTGCGCAGCATTGGTGGTGGTATTTCCGACCACAGAAATGATCATTCTCTGCGCATCAGAAAGTGGATCTATGCGCTCCCTGGGAATGGAAATGTCGACCACGGTGCGGGTCTTTCCTGTAGCGCGTCCAAAATCCGGATCGTCACTGGCCGCAGAATGATTTACCGGCGCTGAGTTGAACACATACTGAATTCCACTGAAAAGTGAATCAATCCGGTTGTACAGTGAATCGCAAAATACAATCTGTACACCGGCATCGAGGGGAAATCCGTTGTCCACAATAAGTCTTACATCCAATGCTTTCACAAACCCCATCTCATTCGCAGACTCAACCACATCGCCAAGAGAAACATCGGCTGTGTCCACCAATGAAAAATTTGCAATGGAGCCAAAAACTGGTACATCAGCTTCAAACGAAACACGGATATCTGAATCTTTGGAAATGAACACCGAAGGTTCGTCATTGTGGTTCAAAGACAAGGTGAGATCAGTGGCTATGTAATTTGGTTTAAATTGAAAAAATTCAGAAACCGTGGGATTAAGTGACTGGTTGTCGAGCCTTATTACCGTCATCTCCGAAAATCCCGGTTGCAATGCAGGAGCTACGAAGGAGTTAAAAAAGATGTTGCTGTTCGAAACTGTAAGCTGGGCGCTTGCAATATTAAATCCGCGAATTTCCAGGATGTCCAGATTCACACCCAATCCAAATCCATTGTTGATATAGAAGTTAAGCAAAGGTGACTCGATGAAAATATCGTAGTCAGGCAAATTCTCAAACATGCTCACCGTGATGCCTTTGTCTTGTATGGTGATGAGCCTTGGGGCAATATATCCTCCGGCCGCTGCAACATCTAATTCATTGAGGCCAAAAGTGAGCGCCAAGGGCTGCACGTTGAGATTGCCATTTCCAGAAAGTGTTAGTTCATAGCTTACCCTGATCCCGTTTTCTATGCCAGGGGTGTTTACGAAAGTGAGCAATAAGTTCTCAAAAGAAGTTTCTTCAAATACATTGAGAGGCGGCTGTTCATTTTCGATCACAGTTTCGATTAGCACTTCCCCATTGTCGGCAGAGCGGAGTTGAACCACACCACTCACCGACGCATTTCCAGCAGATTGCAGACCAAAAGTCCAAACACCGGAACCAAACCTTGCGGAGTCCAGGCGGTCGCCTTCGGGCATATCGAATTCAAAAATATCATCACCTGTGATGGTGACACTTCCCTGAACCGAAATCATATCAATTTCAGGCGCAGTGGGAGTTACCGTTTGGGAAAATTGCTGATCTGTCACTGTCAGAAAATCGCCCACCGCAATCACACTTTCAGAACTTTGATATACAATGCTCAGCGCTCCATTTGTATCCGTTTCTACAAGGCCGTTGCTGTCAAAATGAGAGATGGCCCTTTCGGCACTTATAGAACAATATGCAATGGGCACTCCAAATTGTGGGCTGGCATCTATGGAAACTTGCTGGATTTCAACTTCGTGCTTCACGCAGGCCTGTATGAACAGGGCACAGAAAATCAGAAATGAGTATAAATAGTAAGAACGCATACCAGTTTTGAGGGGGTTTGCGTGGTGTACGCCATCTGCTTATGCCTGGTTGCATTTGATGCTGAATAACCTGCAATGCAGGAGTGCTCAAGAGAATTAAAAGAGTAAAATAAAGAATGATTCGCTGTGGTGTAGCCCTCAGACCTTCACTGCTGTGAGAATAGAATCAAATATCTGCTTCCCGTTCAGATTGGAGAGCATTGGATCAGCGGCACGCTCAGGGTGGGGCATCATGCCGAATACATTTTTCTCCTTGTTGGCTACACCTGCAATATTCTCCAGACTTCCATTTGGGTTTGCTTCTTTGTTGAAGTGGCCATCCTTATCGCAGTATCTAAATATTACCTGCTCATTTTCGTTGAGCTCGCGCAGGGTATCTGCAGGAGCAAAGTACCTGCCTTCACCGTGTGCAATAGGAATTTTAAGAACAGTATCGCTCTCTATTCCGCAAGTTACAAGGGTAGAGCTTGTAGCCGGTTTTATATACACATTCTTGCAAATAAATTTGTGGTTGCTGTTATGAAGCAGTGTGCCTGGCAACAAGCCCGCTTCGCAGAGTATCTGAAACCCATTGCATATACCCATGGCATATCCGCCTTTTTTGCAATGCGAAACTACACTTTCCATTATGGGCGAAAAGCGTGCAATTGCTCCAGACCTCAGATAATCACCATAGGAGAACCCTCCAGGTATCATCACAAAATCTACATCTTTCAAATCCCTGTCTTTGTGCCAGAGACGCACCACTTCCTGATGCATCATTTTCTGAAGCACATAAATAAGATCTTCATCGCAATTGGAGCCGGGAAATACTACTACGCCAAATTTCATATGCTGCTTTTATTCTGAAGCAAATATATTGAATTTTAAGTGCCTGAATGTTGCCAAATTTGCCATGCAGCTATGAACAGCCATGCGTACATACACGCCTTCAAAAGGTTGACCCTTCGGGAGCCAGAAAAGAAAATGCCCATAAAAATGGCAACAGATGGAGCAAGGAGCAGGTAAAGTCTGCGCTCATTTACTGAAAGTCCAAGGCAGTAGATGAATACCAATAAGGAGAAAACAGCGTACCACATAAACACCGCTTTGGAATTTTTGCGGTGTACGGTCGAGATGCCCATATCTGCGATGAATTGCCCCAGGCCTAACAAGGTGAGCAAGGCAACTGCCACATAAAATAAATACCCGATGGCACCTGCCTCTGGTGCATGGAGAAGGCCCCCTTCAAACTCAAAGAATTTCAGCAAGTCGGGCAGGGTTCCAAACCACCAATAGCCAGCAACCGCGTATGCCAGCGGAGTGAGAAATCCTGCCATCGGCAGCAGCCACTCGCGCAAATCGAATGACCTGAGCCTGAACAATCCCACCCAAAGAAGGGGCAGTAAAATAATAAAGGGCGGAAATATCAATACGGCCAAAGCCAAAAACACCCCCGAATCGAACATCATAAAAGTAGGAGAGCTTAGGCGGTATACAGCTAGAAGACGCCTTATCCCAAGCAATGCAAAAAAGTTAGCAAGAATGAGTGGATTCAGGTAAAAGTTGGAAAGATCTGATGCACAAAAAAGGAAGTAGACCAGCGATGGAAAATAATTTTCTCTAGATGCGTATTCGTGTCGGTTGAATATGATGTTGACCAGGAGTGCGCCGGAGAGCATTGCAAGCGTATTTATTGCAATTCCCGCAATTGGATAAACGTGGATAAACTCATGGAGCAAGCTGAAGAGTGGGCCTGAAAGCAACTGTGCATCTGGCGCAGAAAAGAAGTAGCTGCAGATTGCAAGCGCCATTGCTGGCAAAAGCAACAGGGCCATTACCCCCTGCCGGTTTGAACCAAATGCCGAATAGATCATACGCGGCGAATATAGGCTTTTACCTTGTTGATTTTATAGTTAGATTTGCCCCGTAAAAACAGCTCCTTATGGAATACCTTATTGGCCCCATTGCAATCCTGATAAAGTGGACTTTCAACAGTATTCTTGTGCCTCTTGGAGAATTGCCCGCAATAATAAATCCCAACAACATATTTATCGTAATCATCGCTGTAGGTCTTATGTATTGGTTGTTTATGCAAAGCAAATTCAACCGCAAAGCCGAGCAGGAAGGCGGGTTGAAATAATTCTATTCCAAATCGGCGCCTATATCGCTGCGGTGGTATTTTCCTTGGTACTCTATTTTTCCTGCAGCAGCGTAGATCTTCTCCAGTACTTCACTTTTGGTTGATCCCAGTCCCGTAACTGCAATCACCCGGCCCCCATTCGTCACCACATCTTCTCCTTTCCTTGCTGTGCCAGCGTGAAAAATCAGCGCACCATCGCTGACAGCAGTCAACCCTGAAATGGATTTCCCTTTCTCATACGCTGCAGGGTAGCCTCCAGCTACAAGCATGAGTGTCGCAGCGTATCTGGGATCAAATTCTACCAGATGTCCCTTTAAACTTCCCTCAGCTGCCGCAACAAGCAAGGGTACGAGGTCACCCTTCAATCTTGGCATTACTGCTTCCGTTTCAGGATCGCCCATGCGGGCATTGTACTCTATCACATAGGGTTCGCCCTTCACACTTATAAGTCCAAAAAATACGAAACCTTTGAAGTCTATACCATCTTTTTGCAACCCACTGATGGTGGGCGACACAATCCTGTCAAGCACCTTCTGCATAAATGCCTTATCGGCAAAAGGCACTGGACTCACTGCCCCCATCCCACCTGTATTCGGCCCGGTGTCACCATTACCTATGCGCTTGTAATCCTTCGCTTCGGGCAGGAGTACGAAATCCTTTCCATCGGTAAGCGCAAAAACCGAGAGTTCTATTCCGGCAAGAAATTCTTCAATCACCACTGTAGCCGAAGCGGCACCGAAGCGGGCATTGCCAAGCATATCAGCCAATTCGGCTTTGGCATCTTCCAGATCTGCAATAATTAATACGCCTTTGCCGGCCGCAAGTCCATCGGCCTTTAGCACATATGGAGGCGTGAGGGTTTGCAGAAAATTCTGGGCTTCTTTGATTTGATTTCTCCCAAAACTTTGATAAGCAGCAGTGGGTATGCTGTGGCGCATCATAAACCTTTTCGAAAAATCTTTGCTGCCTTCAAGCATGGCGCCTTCCTTACCGGGGCCCACAATATGCAGTGATTTAAATTTTGGATTGGCTTCGAAATAATCGCGTATCCCGGCTACAAGTGGCGCTTCCGGACCCACCACCATCAAATCAATGCTGTGCGCATCTATCAAAGCAGCCACCTCTTCAAAATTTTCTGGGTCTACAGTGATATTGGTTCCTACATTGGAAGTACCTGCATTGCCTGGCGCGATAATCAGCTTTTCACAGAGTGGGCTCTGCGAAATTTTCCACGCAAGTGCATGTTCACGCCCTCCGGATCCAAGAATAAGAATATTCATTTCAACAAATTATATCAGGCTGCAAAGAAAGCGATTGAACACCAATGCCCATGTATAATCCTAATTCAATATTATTTTATCCTTTCCGAAAAGGCTATTTCAACCCTGAATCTGCCATTTCAGGATTATCAGAGTTCTCACTTTTTTCAAAATGCAGATTTGTGATACAGCGGTGTTTACATCCTATATTTGATTGACCCTATCCATGCAGCAGCTAAGATTGCACACTGAAGGATCCGGGACAACCTCACACACTACTACAAGTAAATCTACCTCACATGAAAAAACGCTACTTCAAGTTACTTTTGCTGATCTGCCCGATCACCCTTATCCATGAGGCCTTCGCCCAGGACTTCGATTACTTTGCCTATCAACCAGTTTGGAGAATGGCTTCCATGTGTGCACAAGGATATCCTTGTGTTGCTTCCAATACATACAATTATGTATTAGAAGGCGACAGTGTGGTGAATTCCGTTGAGTACAAAGTGCTTTACAGCAGAGGCACCTCAGTGTTAATGTGGTTTGACAATCCACCTGCGGGCTGCTCCGGCTCTTCCACCTTCGACAATGTTGCAGGATTGGTGAGAATAGAAGGCAAAAAAATCTTCATTATTCCTGCATGGGAATCAACAGAGCAATTGCTCTATGATTTCGATTTGGAAGTGGGCAACACTCTGCCGCTGACCTACAACAATTATCAGGAGAACATCACAGTAATTGGCATTGATAGCATTAACACGCCATATGGATACTTGCAGAGATTTGCCCTTGCAGGCGATACCTGGTCCGAATACCTGATTGAAGGCATAGGACATTCAAAAGGATTTATAGAACCGATCAATGTACCTTTGGAATGCGGATACGAGTTGCAATGCTACAGCCTGGAAGATGAAGCATACTACCCGGGTCCGGGTCTACCTTGTTTGATTGTATCCAGCGTTTCTGAAAAAGCTTTGCACAGCTATGGCCTGGGATTGTACCCCAATCCAGCTTCTACCTACACGATGATTGCAGCCGATATGCCTCTTCTCAACGGTTCCGTGCGAGTCACTGACACCAATGGCCGCATGATATTGGAGCAAAATGGACTATCGGGCCAGAAAATACGCATTGATGCATTGCTGCTGGAACCCGGCCTCTACATTGTACAGCTCTACGAATCTCAACAATTTGCAGGAGCGAAAAAATTGATCATCACCCGCTAGAGAAGATTTTCTTGCCACAGGTTCGATCGGAATCATACCGTACCATCTATATAAAAAAATCCCCGATGCCAATGGTATCGGGGATTTCTTTTAAGCCTTGGGGTGAACTAAACCTTCACCCTCTTAATGCTGCAACCCATTTGGCGGGTGCTGTTGGGATCTATGCTTTTTCCTGCCACATGCGCCCTGATGGCGTTTTCCAGCCAAGGTTCTTTTACTGACCTTGGACTGTCAACTGAATCGTCAATGGCTCCTTTGTAGATGAGTTTCATATCACCATCAAAAAGGAATACGTGCGGGGTGGTAAGGGCACCGAAAGCATCAGCAACCACGTGCCGCTCGTCGAGAAGGTAGCTTCCTTTGAATCCTTTTTCCCTGTAGCGTTTCTTCATGTCGTCCATATTGTCACCGGCATCGCGCTTGGCTTCATTGGGATTGATCAATGCAAAGCCAATTTCACTTTTGGCTGAGAGCTCAGCCAAGCCTGGGTATCTCCCTTCCCAACCTTCTGACTTGGTGCCATTGCCAACAACGAATGGGCAGGTATTGCAGCTGAAAATAACCAGCAGTCCATTCTTTTGTTTGAGGTCTTCAAGACTTTGGCTCTTGCCTGAAACGTCGGTCATTTTCACATCAGATTTTGGTGCCTTCGCACCAATCTCCAGGATCTCAGTCGCTGTACCTTCAATACCTTTGAAGGCATACACTGCGGCAATGCCCAGTACGAGAAGCAATGCCAAGATTATTTTGCCTGTATTTTTCATGTTGTCATTTTTTAAGTGATTAATTTCTGGTAGGTTGGTAGAACCTTAAAAACTGCAATATATTGCTTAGCAATACTCTTCGAATGCCATTTTCAGGTTCTCAGCAATCATATTCGCAGGTCTGCCTTCTATGTGGTGGCGCTCTATAAAGTGCACCAACTTGCCATCTTTAAAGAGGGCAATAGAAGGTGAAGATGGAGGGTATGGCAAAAAGTATTGCCTTGCCCGGTTCACTGCGTCGGTATCTACACCGGCAAATACGGTGGTGAGGGTATCGGGTTTTTTGTCACCTTCGAGGGAGAGTTTTACACCGGGCCGGGCAGCACCTGCTGCGCATCCACAAACGGAATTGACAACTACAAGGGTGGTGCCTTTCTGCTCATTGAGGGCCGCATCTACTTCTTCGGGTGTATGTAGTTCGGTGAATCCTGCCATTACCAGGTCTTGTTTCATGGGAGCAACCAAATCTGCTGGGTACATAATAAGCGTGTTTAGTATTTAGGTACAAAGATACAGTGCCTGAAGCAGAGTACTACCTCATAACCCATAAAGATAGATTTGGTTTTCAGTTTCCCTGCCTCCGCGATTCGAAAAACGACTTGAGCAAAGCAGCAGATTCTTCGCCGAGCAGTCCGCCCTTCCATGTTGTTTTAGGGTGGAGCAGGTTTTCGCTGTAGAGGGTGAATCCCTTCTTCTGGTCAAATGCCCCAAACACCAGTTTACCAATTTGCGACCAATGCAATGCCCCCGCGCACATGGCACAGGGTTCCAGGGTAACATACATGGTGCACTGAGGCAGGTATTTCCCCCCGAGATAATCGGAAGCGGCAGTGATGGCCTGCATTTCAGCGTGGGCTGTCACATCGGTAAGCCGCTCGGTGAGGTTGTGTGTACGGGCTATAATGCGGTTTTCGCAAACCACCACCGCACCCACAGGCACTTCATCTTTATCGTAAGCCAGCTGTGCTTCCCGTAGGGCCTGCTGCATAAAGTAATCTTCGCTGAAAGGCTCTATTGACATGGCGCGAAGATAGAGTCATTGATTCTGAAAAAAAAAAAGCCGGAAGTTATCTCCGGCTTTTACTCAATATTCTTTAAAGTCAGCGCTGGGCTTCCGCATTCATATATTTGAGCATGGCGCCCGCTGCATATACTTTTTCTGGCCGTTCAGTGCCGTCTTCCAGGAAGCGCTGCCAAATACCATACTTATATCCTTCATGGAAAAGCCCATTGGACTCAACCTTTCCTGAACTGTAGTAATAGGTAAACTCACCATGTGCCACCTTCATTTCCGGGTCCTGATAGGTGCCTTCCATTTTCACAGTGCCATCGAGAAAGTGAACCTTCACCTGGTACTTGCCATCTACCTTACCGACCATCTCGGCGTAGTACGTAGCCTGCTTTTTAGATTTCACCAGCTCCATACGCTCATTCAGATACTTAGGACCTTCATCATCAGAAGAAATAGCAAATATCGGGATGCACAGCATCAATAGGATGTTCCAAAGTTTCAAAGATTGTTTCATAGCGCACATTGATATCGCCATCCTTACGGAAAAAAAGGAAAATTGGTTCCGCTCAATTTACGGGTATAAACCCATCAAGCCAGCCAGCCTTCCCTGTCCAGTGACCGGTATTGAATGGCTTCGGCGATGTGGTTCGTCGCGATGCCAGGGGCACCTTCGAGGTCGGCTACGGTGCGCGCTACTTTCAGAATGCGGGCATATGATCGGGCAGAAAATCCAAGCCGTTCCACCGCATTCTTGAGGAGGGCTTCACCTGCTGCGTCAATCTCACAATGCACCTTCATCTGTTTTGGCGAGAGCTGCGCATTGCAGTACACACCATCGACTTCGGCAAAGCGGGTATTTTGAATTTCGCGGGCGCGTATCACCCTTTCGCGAATGGCATCAGAGCCTTCACCCACCCTGCGGTCTCTCAGTTCGTCGAAAGCAACAGGATTCACTTCTACGTGAAGGTCTATGCGGTCCATCAGCGGTCCTGATATTTTCGCGAGGTACCGCCTTACGGCAAATTCACTGTCGGCAGATTCGCCAGGCTTGAAGAAATCGCCGCTGGGCGATGGATTCATAGATGCCACAAGCATAAATGAAGATGGATAGTCAACGGATATTTTGGCCCTTGATATGGTCACCACCCTGTCTTCAAGGGGTTGGCGCAGCACCTCAAGCACTTGTCTTTTGAACTCAGGTAGCTCATCGAGGAAGAGTATCCCATTGTGCGCGAGCGATATTTCGCCGGGCTTTGGGTTACTCCCACCTCCTACCAAAGCCACATCGCTTACGGTGTGGTGCGGATTGCGGAAGGGACGCTCAGTAACCAGAGAAACTTTGGCTGGGAGCAGTCCGGCTACGGAGTGAATCTTGGTGGTCTCAAGGGCTTCATTCAGGGTGAGCGGGGGTAGTATGGTGGGTATGCGCTTGGCAAGCATGGTCTTTCCCACTCCGGGAGGACCCACAAGAATTATGTTGTGCCCACCGGCAGCGGCCACTTCAAGTGCGCGCTTTACATTCTCCTGGCCTTTCACGTCGCTGAAATCGAGGCTGTAGTGGTTTGCCTTGGCTTCGAAGGCGGCTTTCAAGTCCACCTTAACCGGACTTGCAAGTGAGGGATTCTCCAGCACTTCGATGGCTTCCGGCAAAGTTTCAACGCCGTACACATCAAGCCCCTCTACAATTGCCGCTTCACTGGCATTTGCCGAAGGAAGCACGAAGCCCTTAAATCCCTCCGCCTTTGCCTTGATTGCCATAGGTAAGGCACCCTTTATGGGTTGCAGACTCCCATCGAGCGAAAGCTCACCCATGATGAGATACCGCTCAATATCAGGGGCATTGATTTGCTCACTCGCTGCGAGAATTCCCATGGCCAGGGGCAGGTCATAGGCAGAGCCTTCTTTTCGTATATCCGCGGGCGCCATATTGATGGTCACTTTCTTAATGGGTAGTCGGTACCCATTGTTGTTGAGTGCCGCATCTATGCGCTGCTGACTTTCCTTCACAGCACTGTCGGGCAAACCCACCAAAAAGAAATTCACCCCTTTGTCAATGTTTACTTCTATGGTGATGGTAATGGCATCCACACCGTATACTGCGCTTCCGTATGTTTTTATCAGCATGGTTTATCCTGTGTGGCGCTCTATGTAATCTATAAGGCTGTGAATAATCTTGATGTGTATTTCCTGAATCCTGTCGGCAAAACCTTGGTGTGGCACCCTCAACTCTATATCAGCCAGGGCAGCGAGTTTGCCTCCTTTATTTCCCGAAAGGGCCACTACGCGAATGCCTTTGTCGCGGGCAGCCTCGGCAGCGCGAATTACATTGGCAGAGTTGCCACTCGTGCTGATGGCCAATAGCACATCGCCTTCCTGTCCCATGCCTTCAATAAAACGGCTGAACACAAACTCGTATCCATAATCATTGCCAACGCAACTCATGTGAGAAGGGTCGCTGATAGAAATAGCAGGAAGCGCACGTCGGTCGGCACGGTAGCGTCCGGTAAGCTCTTCGGCAAAATGCATGGCGTCGCACATAGAGCCTCCATTGCCACAGGAGATAATTTTATTGCCTTTCAGAATGGCATCGCTCATCATTGCACCGGCTTTGCGCACATTTGGCACAAAGTGAGGATCGGCAATGACGGCATCGAGCACGGAACGCGCTTCAGTAAAATGCTGTAAAACGGGGTCTTCCATAGCTGCCGGATTTTAATTCGATGCACTAGACCGTCAAATATGCACAATTATTGGGAATCTGAGCGTATAGACACAGCCAACCCCCAAAGGCAACAATACCTGTATTATTTCCGAAAATACAGCTTTACTTCTTGAACTTCGCCAAGCCGCGCACCATCCACTCATTGAACAAATCAACGGTGCCGTAGTCCTGATAGTTGGCGGGTTCTACGAGCATGGCCTCACTGTGGTCGAGGAGCACGTAATACGGCTGGGCGTTCACGCCGTATTTAAGCTCTTGAAAAGCCGCCCATTTGTGGCCCACATTGCGCAATTTCTTCTTGCGGCCCCCGGTGAGTTCTATTTCTACCTGCTCTGCTTCGGGAAGGGGAAGTTTCTCATCTACATACAGGGAAATGAGCACCACATCTTCGGCGAGCTTGCGCCTGATCTCCGGATCGCTCCACACCTTCTGCTCCATTTTGCGGCAGTTCACGCATGCATGGCCGGTAAAGTCGATCATTACAGGCTTACCCACTTTCCTGGCATAAGCCATACCCAGGTCATAATCGTGAAAAGCGTATATGTTCTGAGGTCCTAAATGTTGTCCATCTTCAATAGGTTTGGCCTCAGCACCTCCTACACCACCACCTACATAACCAACTCCAAGTGGGCTCTCGCTGTAGTGCATGGGGGGTGGAAATGCGCTGATGAGCTTGAGCGGCGCTCCCCAGAGCCCGGGAAACATATAAACCACGAAAGTACCTGTAATAAGTGCCAACAGAAGCCGGGTTACCGACAGATATGGTAAATCATTGTCGTGGGAGAGCTTGAGCTTTCCGAGCAGGTAGAAGGTGAGCATGGTGAATACTACAATCCAGATGGCGATGAACACTTCTCTTTCCAGCAAATGAAGCTGCAGCACCATATCGGCGTTGGAGAGAAACTTGAATGCAAAGGCCAGCTCCAGAAAGCCCAGGGTCACCTTCACAGAATTGAGCCAGCCTCCAGATTGTGGCAGGGAATTGAGCCATCCCGGGAATGCAGCGAACAGGGCAAAAGGCAGTGCGATAGCGAGGCTGAATCCGAGCATACCCACCGCAGGCGCCCATCCCCCTCGCGAAGCAGCCTCTACAATCAGAGAACCCACAATGGGTCCTGTGCAGGAGAAACTGACCAAGGCCAGAGTGAATGCCATGAAAAAGATGCCTACAAATCCGCCCCGATCGGCCTGGGCATCGGCTTTGTTGATCCAGGAATTGGGGAGGGTAATCTCAAATGCCCCTAGAAAGGAGATGGCAAAGATTACCAATAGGGCGAAAAAGAAGAGGTTGAACCAGGGGTCGGTGCTGAGTTCTGAGAGCGCCCCGGCGCCAAAGGCAGCAGTTACAGCAACACCCAGTAGCACATAGATTACAATAATGCAAAGTCCGTAGATGATCGCATTGCGAAGGCCCGCTGCTTTGGTCTTGCTCTGCTTGGTGAAAAAACTCACCGTAAGCGGAATCATAGGAAATACACATGGGGTAAGCAATGCTGCAAAGCCACTGAGGAATGAAATAATGAAAATAACCCAGTTGCTTCGGGATTCACCTTCGTTTGATGCAGAAAGTAAGGGCTCACTGGCAGGTTTGATGTCGAGTTCAAAATCCACATCCTCAGGGGCGAGACATTTAAAGCCGTCGCAGGCCATATATGTGATGAAGCCATGAACTTTCACAGGCTTATCGGATGTTTTTCGGACCTTTTGGCGGAAAGTAGCCCCAGAAGAAAAATACTTGAGTTGCATTTCCCAAACGGGGTCAAAGTTCTCAATGGGCTCGCTCTCTACGGCTGCTCCGGAAAGTACAAATCCATCGCCTGGCTCGAAAGTAAAAGTGGTGGGTATGGGACCATAATCGGGGGAGATGGTCTGTGAGTATATGGTCCACCCCTCTTCTACCACCGCTGTGGCAACGACTACTGCTGTGCTGTCGGTTTCATCCTGCACTTCGAATTCCCAGGTCACGGGAGTGAGTACTCCTTCTTCGGCTCCATCATACCCAATGAGCGATTGGGGAGCAATGGCCGATTCGGCAGCTTGATCAAGTTCAGCGCCCTCCACCTCAATGCTGAAAGCCACATCTTCGGGTGGAAGGCACATTTCATCATTGCAAACCATGAAAGTGAGCTCCCCGTCTACCTTGAAATCTGATGCTGAAAGGCGCTTAATGGCTTGGGTGAACGTGGCTTTTTTGTCAAAAAAATTAAGGTCCATTCCAAAATTAGGATCGTACTCCGTTTTGAACTTGCCTTGCTTCACCTTGCCATTGGCAGTGTATGCTGCATTTGGCGTAAAGCGAAAGGAAGTGGGAATTGGGCCTTCGTCGCTGGGCAGATTCAGGGCATACACGTGCCAACCACTTTCGATGGTAGCGGTGAGCAACAGTTCCGCTTCATTGTTGCTGGTGTATTTCACATCGTAGCTCCAGGAAACCGGCTCGTACACCTGGGCTTGAATGTGGCCAGGGAATGCGTGTAACAGTGTGAGTAGCAAAAAGAAAAAACCTGTGATTCTCAACATGAAGTACCTTTTCAATATAAGTTTGCAAAGCTACGGAATTTCACCTTTCGACGTAGATGATGCCCCTACCATTGTTGCATTCCTACCGTACAAAATCAATCTCCTCCCCCAACTTCAGTCCAAAGCGTTTCCTTGCAAGGGCGGATGCTAGATAGAAAAAAGGAGTGTCAAATAAGGCTATGATAACTTTGAAAAGAAATCCATTCGCCAATAATACCCAAAAGAGTTTCCAGGGTATGGCCCCGAACAAGCAAAGCAGGCCAAGCACAACTGATGTATCTATAAGCTGAGAAAATATGGTGCTAAAATTATTGCGCACCCATAGCATTTTTCCTTTGGTAACCCGCTTCCAGAAATGAAACAGGCGTATGTCTACCAGCTGAGCCAGCAGATATGCCACCATCGAAGCGGTGAGCGCAAGGCCTGTGTACCCGAAAACTTTTGAGAACATGGCATCATCTACCGGGGAATAATCCGTGGCCGGTGCAACATCTGCCAGAATCACAATCAGAAATACAAACAGGGTAGCAAACAGTCCCGCGTACACCACGAGATTGGCCTTCTTCTGTCCGTATATTTCGCTGATGATATCGGTAATCAAAAAGGTGAGCGGGTAGGGAATGATGCCCACAGAAATCTCGAATTGGTAATTGGCTGCGGCGTGCCAAAAAGAGCCTTCCGCCGCACCGAAAGAGAATGCTTTGAATGGAGCCCAGAAAAAGAACTTTTGGAAAATCAGGTTTCCACCGACCAGGCAGGCGATGAAAACCCCTGCAAGAACCAGGTACAGGGCAAACGCTTCCTGCTGAACTTTATCTTTCATTGGCGTCTGTAACAATGGTTTGCTCCATTTGTTGGTGGCTGCGCTTGAAGTGCCAAACCACCTTTGATTCAGGGCGCACCTTAAAGCGTTCGCTGATGCGTTGCCCCACCACCCAGCATATTTCTCCCTGTGAGAGCAGCACCAAGGTCCTCCCCTTCTCCACCGGCGATAGTTTCAGATCGGTGAGAAAATCGCTCACCTTACGGCTGCCCCTCATACCCAGCGGCTGAAATCGGTCGCCCTCCTGCCACCTTCTGAGCGCAAATGGAAGGGTGGCCACAGCCCCGTCAAGGAAGGCTTCATCCTTGTTAGCAGACATTGCAACATTGCCATCCTGCTGAAGCCTGCACCAGGAAAGTGCGATGGGTTCGGCAATAGCCCCTTCGTTCGTTGACAAGGATGCTACTGATGTTGGTGATAATGGTAGTGAACTGAAATTGAAAAAATCCCTGTCCCTATACACGGTGTGGTGGGAGCCAATGAGTTTCTTGCCGGTTTGGGCATCTCCCAATGCGCGCAAGGCGGGCAACTGCGCAGGGTCGAACCCGAGAAGGTCGAGCACGTATTTGCCCAAGGCAGGGTACACAAAAAGCAGCTCCGCTTCATGAATACCCAGTTTCATTTCGCCTTCAGCTACTTCCACCATCTTGGCATCAACAAAATCAAGGGCAGATTTCTGGAGAAAAGCATCAGCCTCAGCCAGGTAATCCATGGACTTGCCGACATTGACCAAGGCATGCGGCAGGAGTTCGTTGAATTTGGTGGCCAGGCCATGCCGTATTCGGTTGCGGAGGTATGCATCGCCTTCATTAGAACTGTCATTTCGCCAGGCAATGTTTTCAGCCAATGCAAATTGTGCTATGCGTTCACGGCTAACATCGAGCAGGGGCCTCAGCGTAGTTCCATTCTTATCCGGAATGGACCGCAGGCCCTTCAATCCTGCACCTCGGGCCATGTTCATCAGCAGGGATTCCAGGCGGTCGTCAAGGTGGTGGGCGGTGAGTACCCAATCGAAACTGTATGCATCCTTCAGTGATGCAAACCATGCATACCTGATGTTTCGGGCTTCAGCCTGCACGCCATCCCTGGCATTTTTCTTATCCAATGAATGCCTTTCCACATGGCAGGGCACATTCAATTCCTTGCAAAGATTCTTCACAAATTCTTCATCTCCATCACTTTCAGCACCACGCAGTCCGTAGTTCACATGGGCCGCAGTTACATCGAGCCGGGCCATGACGCAAAGGTGCAAGAGTGTCACGGAATCAAGCCCTCCGCTCACTGCCACAAGGTATTTTTCTTTGTTAGAGGCCCCTAATGCAGTGAGGCGGGACCTGAAATGCGCCAACAGGTTCATGGCAAGGTGTCTATGTCGAGCGATTGCAGGAGGGCAGCGGCTTTTAGCAAGCACTCCTCGTATTCCTTTTCTGCATGGGCTTGCACAGTGATGGCGCTACCTACCGAAAAGGCAATGGTCTGCGTGGCGGAGTTGAAAAACAAAGAGCGAATCATCACATTAAAATCAAAATCACCGTTGGGTTCCATCCATCCGAAAGCTCCGCTGTACGCACCCCGCTTGAAGTGTTCGTGCGCTTCTATAAGCTTCATTGCACTCACCTTTGGAGCACCCGTCATGCTGCCCATGGGAAAACAAGCCCTGATGGCATCCCATGAAGATTGCCCCTCCAGGAGTGTGGCTTCTACAGTGCTGATCATATGGTGCACGGTTTTAAAGGTGTGTATGCCGTAGAGCTCTGCGACCTTCACACTGTCGGGTGCAGCCACCCGGGAGAGGTCGTTTCGCACGAGGTCCACAATCATCACATTCTCACTTTGCTCCTTAGGGTCCTTGGAGAGCTGTTCTTTCAATTCATTATCTACGGTGGGGTTATCGCTGCGGCGAATGGTGCCTTTGATTGGCTGAGAGGTGAGCAGGGTGCCTTTTCTTTTCAGGAAACGCTCGGGAGATGCACACATGATGTAGTGGTCTTCGAAGCGCGCAAAAACAGAAAAAGGAGCCTCTGTGAGCGATTGCAGTTTAATAAACCGGTGCAAGGGACTCAGTCCCACCGCCTGCCCGTGAAATTGCATGCAGAAGTTGGCCTCATAGATATCGCCGTGGTGAAGGTGCTGCTGCAGGGATTGAACACCTTTAATGTAAGAATCTCGGCTTTCAGAGGCTACAAGCGCAATGGAAGGCGCCTTTCTCGGTGTAAATGGCGAGGGGTACCTGAGGGTGTCGAGTGCGTCATTGAGAATATTCTCTGCCGAACTTTCTAAAATCACGAGTCCATCGGTGCAGGAAATCCACATCTCTGGCAGAAAAAAAGCAGCTTCGGGCATGCCCAGGCAATCGGGATTTGCAGAGGTGAGCTGCTCAACGTCGTTTTTCAAATCATAGCCCATATACCCAACGATGCGCCCGGACGCAGCTGCGTGAAAGGCTTCGAGCTTGGACAGGGCACCGGAAGTTTCGGTGATTTCTATGTACTGTGCAGCACCCACCGCACAGCGGAAGTTGCGGCGATCCGTAACAAATACTGCGAAATGATCATACCCGGCAGCCCAGTACGCTACGGTCTCAAGCAACTGCTCCACATCTTCAATTTCAAACTGCCGGCGTAATTTCAAATGAATTGTTTTTGTAAAGGAAAAAAAAATTGGGTGAATCCTGAGAGGGGAGTCAGCGGAGGTGGATGTGATTGTTTCACTTGATACATCATACAGCCGTCCAAAACCAAAAAGCAGCCCCGAGAGAGGCTGCTTTCGATTGAACATTATACCGTTTAAGCTTATTGAACCCTCACCACTTTTCCATTCTGCACCGGAGTGCCGTCAAGGAAGATGGTATAGGTGAGCATACCTTTCGGCAAATGGAGT
>JBGTBE010000025.1:0-1977 GCA_041749535.1 Cryomorpha sp.
GTGCATATGGTAAATGAACTTATCTTACAAAGCAACCACCATCAGAGCGGTTTCTTTCTGGACAACATTGATGATCTTGTGCGTTTGTTGCAAAAGCCAAACCCTAAAAAAACTATTCTGATAGGTGTTAGCTTTGCCTTGCTCGATCTTGCTTCTGCAAATCCTATGCAGCTTGATAATACGATCATTATGGAAACAGGCGGCATGAAGGGACGCCGAAAAGAACTCACGAGGCAGGAATTACATGCCACGCTTTGCGAAGCGTTTGGCGTGCGCGAAATACACTCGGAATATGGGATGACCGAATTACTATCGCAGGCCTACGCAACAAGTAATGGCCATTTCAAAACACCACCCTGGATGAAACTCCTGCTACGCGACGCGAATGACCCACTCTCAGCAGCTCCTTTCGGAAAAACAGGTGGTATTAATGTAATTGATCTGGCAAATTTATACTCCTGCAGTTTTATTGCCACGAGTGATCTCGGCAGGGAGCGCGCAGATGGCTCAATGGAAGTACTGGGACGATTTGACTACAGCGAAATGAGGGGTTGTAACCTGATGGTAACAGATCTGTGATGTTAAACTGCCTTCACAATGAAGTATTTCTTTTTTCCCCGCTGAAGTAGAATGTATCTGTTGTTTACCAGATCTGACTCGGTGACCACCCGTCCTTCTGCAATTTTTTCTTTATTAATGCTAAGCGAATTTTCTTTCAATGCCCGCCGGGCCTCGCCCCTGGATGGCAAAAACCCGGTTGCGTCAGCAAGAAACTCCGCAAGATCAATAGAAGCACTCAAAATATTTCGATTAATTTCAACCTGTTCCACCCCTTGGAATACCTCAAGAAAATCGCTCTCACTCAACTTTCGAAGGGCATCGGCTGTAGCATTGCCGAAAAGAATCTCACTGGCTTCAATAGCTTTTTGAAGGGCATCAGCGCTGTGTACACGTGTGGTAAGCTCTTCGGCCAGTGATTTTTGAAGCGTGCGCTCGTGCGGGGCCGCGGCATGTGTTGTAATGAGCTCACCGAGTTCAGACTGAGATTTCAACGAAAAGGTTCTGGAGAAATTTACCACATCCTCGTCAGAAGCATTCAGCCAAAATTGGTAAAACTTATAAGGGCTGGTTTTTTCAGCGTCGAGCCAAATGTTTCCCCCTTCTGATTTACCGAATTTGGTGCCATCGGCCTTCTTTACCAAAGGTGCTGTGATGGAAAAGGTATCGCCCCCGCCCATACGACGGGTTAGTTCTACTCCGGTGGTAATATTACCCCACTGATCGCTGCCGCCCATTTGCAATTTGCAATTGTGCTTCTGGTTCAGGTAGTAAAAGTCATAACCCTGTATGAGCTGGTAAGTAAATTCGGTAAACGACATACCTGATTCGAGACGATTCTTTACTGAATCCTTACTCATCATATAGTTGATGGTGATATGCTTGCCCACATCCCGGATAAAATCGAGAAATGAAAACTCTTTAAACCAATCGTAATTATTCACCATTAACGCATCGGTAGGTCCATCGCCAAATTGAATAAACTTTTGCAACTGCTTGCGCTGGCAATTCAAATTGTACTCGATAATGTCCGGAGTAAGCAATTGTCGCTCCTGTGTTTTTCCGGAAGGATCGCCCACGCGGCCAGTAGCTCCGCCTACGAGTGCAATCGGTTTGTGGCCTTCCCGCTGAAGGTGTACCAATAGCATAATCGGCACAAGATTTCCTATATGCAACGAATCGGCTGTAGGGTCAAAACCCACGTAGCCTGTAGTAATTTCCTTGGTGAGTTGCTCCTCAGTACCGGGTGTAATATCGTGTATCAGGCCGCGCCAGGTCAACTCTTCAATAAATGACATTTGGTGAATTTTTTGTCAAAGATAGTATTTGGGTGTAGGCTGATTGCTTCTTACTAGCCATGACCTATTTCAACGAAATCATTTCGAGCTTTGACCCTAGATGAATAAAATAATGCGTTCC
>JBGTBE010000026.1:0-17787 GCA_041749535.1 Cryomorpha sp.
AAGGGTAAGGTTGAGTTCCATTAGCTTGTATGGTCTGAGATGATTCTCCACCCCTCCTGGGTTTTGTGGAAAAGCAGTGTAAAATAGCCCCCTGGATTGTCCGATTCCCTTCGCAGGGACCAGGCGCCTATAATATAGGCATGGTCGGTGCCGATTGGTATAATCTCTTTCACATCAAACACCAGCTTGCCCATAGACTTTGCATCGGGATAGGCACTTTGGTAGCGCTCCTTAAGTGACTGATGCCCATGCATAAGCCCTTGTGATGATATAAATCGAATGTTTTCGGAATTCTCATACCAAGCCATAAAACCTTCAATATCTGCATTGTTCCATGCGTCTTGCTGCTTTCCCATAATTTCAATGAGCTCAGCTTCTGTGTACGATTGTGGCACTTCTTCCTTACACCCTGCTATGGTGAGAAAAACTGTTGCAAGAATGGTGAAAAGCACAAGTGGATTATACTTCATTTTGAATTGTTATTTTTTGAATTTCGGGATCTGACTCCATTTTGTGAACCACGTTGCGGGCTACAGAACTGTCTGGAGCCTGCCGAAGGTGGGACATGTAAGTTTGTGGATTGAGTGGGTCAACGCTTACCGCATGACCGAATCCCATATAAGCACCGGCTTTCACCAGTACGAAAGGATACACACCATCCATCTGCGGTTCCGCAAGTATGTAACTCGAGTCAGCTTCTGCTCTCGCTTCGGCGATCAGCGCTTCAAAGCGGGACTGTACATCTTCTGCCGGAATAAGCTTTTGAAATTCTGTATGTTGTAACCCTGGCTTGAGGTGCGCAAGCCCCCATGTATCAAGTCTGCTTTGCATCCACTCCCTGGCAGAATGGTAGGATGAGAAATTGGCAATGGCTTCGGACTGACCCCTCGATGGGACTATCGTAAGTCTCTTTCTGCTCAAGCGGTCGGTGTATGCTACTACGGTGTACCTCCCGCTCTGCACTTTCTGCGCACGGTTCATAGGTGGTTTCAAAGCTTTGATTTCCGCATCTTCGAGCAGCAAAGCCTGGTATTCACTGCGGGCTATCGTATGGCTTACGCCAAAAACGAGTCGCTGGAAGACTTGTCTGTTCCAAACTGAACCTACTGAGGTAAAATGAGAAAGCACCCTGCTGCGCAGGTTTTTGGCTTTTCCAACGTAAAGTACGCGCCCATCCTGCCCTTTAAGGTAGTACACACCAGGTTTTTCCGGGAGGTTTTTCACTGCACCTTCCGAGAGGTTTGCAGGAAGCAGTGCCGCATGGTCCTTTTGCTTCAGGGCCATGGCGGTGTGTCCTTCACCATCCATTTGCTGTAGCCGGATGAGCAACAAGGCAGTGGCCATGGCATCTGTACCTGCCCTGTGAAGGGAGTCGGTAACAATTCCCAAATGGCGACAAATATTGCCCAACTTATAGGATGGCAGCGAGGGTAGAACCTTTCGGGAGAGGCGAAGCGTGCAGAGTCTCCGTGCGCTGTATGCCATACCAGACTCATTGAAGGCCGCCTTCACAAATTGGTAATCAAAATTCACATGGTGCCCAACAAAAACGCGTCCTTCGAGCGCTTCACGCAAGGCTGGCAATATTTCAGAAATTGAAGGAGCACCTTCGAGCATGGATGTGCGAATTCCCGTAAGCTGTGAAATGCCTGCAGGTATTTGTCGGCCTGGATTGAGCAAGGTGTGAAACACTTCGCGCGCACTTTCTCCATCTACATGCACCACTGATATTTCAGTGATGCCATGGTCTTGGTGCCAAAGTCCTGTGGTTTCTACGTCTACAACGGCAAACATAATGGGTGCAATCAGGCGATGAAGTTATGAGAAATTTGAGGGACCAACGTGGCGGTTGTGCTTATTTAACGCTGCCTTCAAGGAATGTAAAGAAAAAAGGCACCGTGAAAAGTGCCTTTTTAACTTTTGTAGCGAGACCGAGGGTCGAACTCGGGACCTCATGAGTATGAATCATGCGCTCTAACCAGCTGAGCTATCTCGCCGCATTTCGGGGCGCAAAGATAAAAATAATCTCACATTATGAACCAGCACCTAAGAATTGTTGATTTTCCTCGATTCGACAATAACTTGCCCCCATGCAACTGCCAAAAATATGCAAAAGAGGCCCGGTCTGAATCATGAATAAGCAATTAGAGATACCGCTATAGAATAAATTTTTACCTTGCAGCACGAACCTACTAAGCTACACCATGTAAAAATGGCTTTAAAGAAAAAAATAGAAATGGAGTTCACGCTGAACGCAACCCCGAAGATACTCTACGGCATGCTTACCACGCCCAGCGGACTTTCTGAATGGTTTGCCGATGATGTGAACGTGAAGGACGACCTATACACCTTTATGTGGGATGGTGGTGACGAATCAGCGATGCTTCTGCATAAACAAAAGGACCAATCGGTGAGATTTCAATGGGAGGATGATAAAGGCGAAGATTATTATTTTGAGTTTCTACTCAAACTAGACGCTCTCACCCAGGATCTTGCCCTTATAGTGGTCGATTTTGCTGAAGATTCTGAGAAAGAAAGCACCATCAACCTATGGGGAACTCAGGTGGAAAAACTCCGCAGGGTAATAGGCGGCTGATCGTGTTACCTTTGCACCAACAGGGGCACCATCTTTGCTTGCTTGGTGCTTTCACTATTGTCCGATCCGCTTGAAAAAGCTTCACATCCTACTCCTTAAATCATACTTTGGGCCATTCGTGCTCACCTTCTTCATTGTGCTCTTCATTTTTCTCATGCAGTTCCTTTGGAAGTACATTGACGATTTTGTAGGCAAGGGCCTCGACCTTACCATTATTGCTGAACTGATGTTTTACGCATCGGCAAATCTGGTTCCTATGTCCCTGCCCCTTGCCATACTGCTCAGCAGTATTATGACACTGGGCAACATGGCTGAGCAGTACGAACTGGTCGCTATGAAATCCAGCGGACTCTCTCTATTCAGGATACTAAGGCCGCTCACTTTATTTATTCTTATTGTGGCAGTTGGCGCATTTTATTTCAACAATAACATTGCCCCCATAGCCAGCCTGAAATTTAAAAGTCTACTCTGGGATGTCACCCAAAAGAAACCCAGCCTTGAGCTCAAGGAAGGGGTTTTTTACAACGGAATAGAAGGCTATAGCATTCGCATTTCCCGAAAGGATGAGGAAAGCAATAAGCTATATGACATGCTCATATACCAATACGATGAGAACCAGCCCGGCAACCGCCGTGTAATCAGGGCAAAGGAAGGGCGCATGGTAAAGACATCCATGAGCAACAGCCTTACTCTGCACCTTGTGGATGGAGTGAGCTACGATGAGGTTGTTTCTAAAAACAAGAACGAATTTCCGCACATCAAAAGCCAGTTTAAGGAAGACTACATCTTGCTCGATCTTTCAGGATTCGACCTACAACGCACCGATGAAGACCTGTGGAAAAGCCATATGAAAATGCTCTCCATGGCGCAACTCCGCGATGCGATAGACTCCCTGCATACGCAGCACGACAAGCGAAAGCAAGATTTTATAGATTACATGGACCGCAGCATTTCTGAAACGGAGCACGCTGGCGCTGATGTGAAAGCCGATACCCTGCACTACCTGGATTTTAATGAACTACCTGCTATGGAGCAGAGGCAAATTGTGAATGTGGCCATGAACCTTACCCGCAACGCCAAGAACTACATGATGCGCACCAAGGAAGAGTTGGAAGGGCGCCATGAATACATCAACAAGCACAAGATAGAATGGCACCGCAAGCTGGTATTGTCATTTGCCTGCGTGGTACTTTTCTTTATAGGTGCCCCGCTGGGAGCCATAATCAAGAAGGGGGGGCTGGGGCTGCCCGTAATCTTCTCCGTATTTTTCTTTCTCATCTTTCACATTACATCTATAAGTGGCGAGAAGATGGTGAGTACAGGTGCCCTCACACCATTCTACGGCATGTGGCTCAGCACGATGGTGTTGCTTCCTATTGCCTTGTACCTTACGTACCAGGCAGCTAAAGATGCAGCCCTCTTCGATCCGGATATGTACGGCAGGCTCCTGGAAAGGCTAACAGCTAAACTCTCCAGAAAAAAGTAAACCATGCCCAAACGAGATAGGAGAAAAGATTGGAACCAAACACCCTTCCCACCACGCGCATGAAGATATTCGTGATATTAAGCAGGGTGCCCTACCCCCTCGAAAAAGGAGACAAACTCCGGGCCTACCATCAGCTCAAAGAGCTGAGTGAACGACACGAGGTGGTGCTCTGCTGCCTCACTGATACCACGGTGCATCCTTTGGCGAGGGAGGTACTTAAAGATATTTGCGCCCAGATCTATATTTTTCACTTGCAGCGCTGGCGCATATACCTGAACTTGTTTTTCTGCATCTTTTCGCGAAAGCCCTTTCAGGTAATGTACTTCTACCAGCGCAAGGTGCACCGCTCCATTACCTCCCTTATAGACAGCAATAAGCCTGACCACATATACTGCCAGCTTATTCGCACAGCCGAGTATGCCAAAAATGAGCACAGCTACCGCAAAACATTGGACTATCAAGACGCTTTCTCCAAAGGCATGGAGCGCAGGTTGCTTAAATCCCGATGGCCCTGGAAAGCACTATTCACCGCTGAGAGAAAGCGACTCATTGCTTATGAAAATATTATTTTTGAGTACTTCGAAGGCAAGACCATCATTTCTGAAGAAGACCGCAGCCACATCTACCACCCTGAGCGAAAGAAAATAAGGGTGGTTACAAATGGTATTGACACCCAATTCTTCCAGCCATTGCACAAGCATCCTAAGGAGTGCGATGTGCTCTTCACCGGGAACATGAGCTACCCACCCAATGTAGAGGCCGCAGAATTCATTGTACTGGAAGTGTTGCCATTGCTGCGCCTTTCGAAGCCTGACTGCAATGTGACACTGGCGGGTTCGAGCCCGCACCTAAGGGTAAAGGCCTTGGGTCAGTTGGCTGGTGTACATGTTACAGGATGGGTGGAAGACCTAAGGCCAGTGTATGCTTCCGCGAAATGCTTTCTGGCACCCATGCAAACAGGTACAGGGCTTCAAAACAAGCTGCTCGAAGCCATGGCCATGGAATTGCCCTGCGTAACATCTCCCCTGGCCAATAAACCACTGGGAGCAGAAGAAGGAATTACCATAAGGGTAGCCAACAGCCCGTGGGAATATGCAACAGCCATTCTGGAAATTTTGGAAAGCCAAGCCCTGCAGGCGTCTATGGGACAGCACAGCCGCACTTTCGTGAAAAGGCACTTTTCCTGGAAAGCTTCTGTAGATGAACTGGAAAGTGTAATGCTCGCACAAAAAGGGTCCTCAGCTGTTAATTAGTCTAACTTTGCAGTCGGTAGTGGGTATTGAGTAGTAGGTATCGCGTATTTAGTAACACATAACAAGAGCCAGGCACCTGTCAATATGTTTCAAGTAATAATCACTTTCTACCCAAAACCCACTACCCACTACTCAATACTTTAAAAAAAGAACCTATGTCCACAAACACCATAAAACTAGATACCATTGAAGCCGCCATTGAGGAGATCAAAGCCGGAAAAGTAATTATTGTCGTAGACGATGAAGACAGGGAGAATGAAGGAGATTTTCTTGCAGCAGCGCGGTCTGTGACACCCGAAATGGTAAACTTCATGGCCACCCACGGAAGGGGCCTTATTTGCGCGCCGCTGATTGAGAGCCGCTGCGAGGAGCTGGGCCTCGAGCTGATGGTGCAGAGCAACTCCGCCTTACACGAAACCCCTTTTACTGTTTCGGTAGATTTGCTGGGGCACGGTTGCACCACAGGCATTTCTGCCAGCGACAGGTCCAAAACCATACTTGCACTCATCAATCCTGACACCAAACCTGCCGATCTGGGCAAACCCGGACATATATTCCCACTGAAAGCAAAAGCAGGCGGTGTATTGCGGCGCTCAGGACATACAGAAGCAGCCATAGACTTCTCGAGACTTGCTGGCTTTGAGCCAGCCGGAGTGATTGTAGAGATCATGAACGAAGACGGTACCATGGCCCGACTCCCGGAGCTGCGAAAAATTGCCGACCGCTTTAATCTGAAGCTGGTTTCTATCAAAGATTTGATAAGCTACCGACTCCAAAAGGAATCGCTTATAGAGAAAGACATTGCGGTAGAAATGCCGACAGCGTGGGGCAATTTCGACCTGCACATGTACCATCAGGTTACCAACCAAACAAAGCACATAGCTCTGGTAAAGGGAAACTGGAAGCCCGACGAGCCCGTGATGGTGCGTGTACACAGCAGCTGCGTAACCGGCGATATATTTGGATCCTGCCGCTGTGACTGCGGTCCGCAGCTTCACAGAGCCATGGAGATGATAGAGCAAGAAGGACGTGGCGTAATTGTGTACATGAACCAGGAAGGACGCGGCATAGGCCTTCTCAACAAACTAAAAGCCTATAAACTTCAGGAACAAGGCCTGGATACGGTAGAAGCCAACCTACAGCTGGGCTTTGGGATGGACGACAGGGACTACGGCGTAGGCGCGCAAATACTGCGCGACCTAGGTATAACAAAAATGCGCCTTCTTACCAACAATCCCCGAAAGCGCGCTGGTCTGATAGGCTACGGTCTTGAAATAACCGATGTGGTACCCATAGAAATCGATTCCAACGAGCACAACCAAAGGTACCTCGAAACCAAACGCGACAAGCTGGGGCATACCATTAAGGTGATGAAGGGGAAGGTATAAGCAAGAGAATTGAAGTATGTGGGTATGTTTAACTCGGCATCCTAATACGTCCTAAGACATTTTGCAAATTTTACTCCTTAATGGAAATACCATATTACTTTTTACATCAAGAGAACCAAAATACGGTAAAACATCATTTTTCATCACCTGACCTTTAGGCTGCAGACAGCGCTATTCGTACAACTTGTCTTATGCAGCCATTGGGATTGTTAATTTTCTATTTTGCCCCGGCAATTGTGGCGCTGCATCATGCTCTATAAAACCACCAATTCCTGGAAGACGAGCCAGACTTCCATGTTGAACTTCCCTTTTGAGATTTAGTAAGTGATAAAATGCTATTTCTTCTTTTCACTGCTGAAGAGCACACCTATTTTTGAAATAAACTCATCAAACGTATCGAAGTCTTCCTGGTACACCAGGCCCACGCCCTGGGTGTACATAGAGCCGCCGGTGCTAAACACCTCATAGGGGTTTGTTTCGTTGAACACTTTAAGGCGAATGGCGCCCGATTCGGTGAGGGAATACTCCAGCAGAAAATCGCCCAGAATTCCGCTTTGTCCCTGCGTGTACTGGGTTTCGCTGGCTGAGGTCACACCAAAGTTGCCACTCACCATAAGCCTTTCGTTAAAGAGCTGCGTGCTGAGGGCCACTGCCACTTCCTGGTTGGAAATCTGATCGCCGGGGCGGTAGTTAAGGCCTATGTCGAAGTCCCGGCTTATCTGGCTGAGCCAGTTGCTAATTTGGGTGCTCACAAAATCGCTGGTGGTAGCGGCACCGAGGCCGCCTATTCCACTGCCCTGGTCTTGCTCAGCATTCTGATCTGAAGGGAGAAAACGGTTCAGTATGAGCAGGGAAAATACCTGCTGATTGAGTTGCTGACTGGTGCTCACAACGCCTGCCAGTTGACTGCGCTCACTCTCCGTGCTCTGCGGCAGCTCTATATCAAAGTTTATAGTGGGATTCAGCAGTTTATCTGTGAGATTCAACACCACATCCACATCTTCCCGGCCCCGGTATCTCTCTTGGTTCTCCACCATAATAGGATAAAGCGGGGTGCGCAGTGAATATACCGCACTGATGTCAAGATCGGCTTCAAAAGGATCTCCATACCATCCTATGGTGCTGCCCGGGCGTACTTTAAATTGCTTGTTCAGCAAGTCCCGCAGGGTGAAAAGATAGTCGCCCTGAATGATCTCGTAGCGACCAAACATTTTAAATTCACCGGAGGGTTCTATCTCCAGGGTAATATACCCCTCACCTCTCCCGCGCATGATGTCGCCCGTTTGCTCATTGAATATTAGTTGCACTTCTGCATCGGAGGTTACATCCAGGTTTACGCGCATCTGTATATCTTCCAGGTTTGCTTCACGATCCGTTTCTTGCTTCGAATCACGGTCTACGAAGTACACAAAGTTTTCCAGCGTTACATCGCCCGACTCATCCAAGGGTAGTTTGATTGAAGTGCCCTTATCCGTGCTGGCTTCGATGTTTATTTCCAGCAGGTCTTCAAAAAGTCCAATCTGAAAGGAACCCGTTGCCCTTGCTGTGCCGAAAAATTGGCTGTTCATCTCTCGGGTGGTGTTCATCACGAAGAAGTTCTCCACCTCGCAACTAAAGTCATATGTGAAATTCGAAAAATCATCATGAACCACTGATGCAACAATAAATCCTTTGTTGCCTTCCTGATCGTAAAAGGGTTTGTAGTCGATACCAAACCACCCATCTTCAATTCTCAGCCTGTCGGAAAATTTGAAAAAGACATTGAGGTAATCAATGCGCACCATCGCATCCTGGAAATCTATGAAGCCCTTCATCACTGGTTTTTCAAGGCTTCCAGATACGGCTACCCTTCCATTGGCTTCGCCAGAAAAGTCGGTGATATCCGTAAGGCCAAGCACATTGACCACTTCCAGGTTGAACTGATCGAAGATGACCTGCCCATCCAGCGGAGATTCAGCACCAAAGGTATAGGTACCTTCGAAACCGAGAATGTCAAAATCATCGCGGGAAAGCCCCCCATGCAGGAATAGCTTCTTATTGCCTGTGTCGTAATTGCTGCTTACCGACACATCGCCGAGCAAGGCATCGTCCACCCAGAAGTCAGTGATACCTCCATTTGCCGAAAGGCGTGGCTCCGTGCGCAACTCGCTCACATAGGCATCGAGGTTTAACAATCCTTTGAATTTGCTGCCCAGGTCTATGCCGAGTGAATCAATATCTGCCAGATTAAAGTCGGAAATGTTCACGTGGAGCTGGTCTTCGGGGTCATCGCTGATGGTTCCTGCTACAGAGATATAGCGCTCGTCCTTGGTCATGGCGAGGGTGTCTATTGCAATCTTGTTGTTCACAATTGCAATGGTGGCAGTATCGGCCAATTGCCAACTCAGGGTATTGGCCCCTAACACACCCCGATAAAGGTCAATTATGATTTCGTCTTTCCCCAAAAAGTTTACCGCCAGGTCAAAGTCCCCGTTGGAATCTTCATTCTCGTTGAGCCATCCAAAGCCGGCCTGTATGGTATTGTTCAGGGCTTCCACGTCGCCATCAATATTTTGCATCTTGAATTTCCCCAATATCGCCTCCGATGCGTAGAGCCTGCCTTTGCTTATTTCTCCTTGTTTGCCCGCATCGAGGGTAATGTTGCGCACCTCATACCCCGAGAAGGCGAGTAGCTGAGCGCGCAGCAGCACCGAGATGGTGTGCTCCGTGCTGTTCACACTGCCGTATATACTGCTTTGTTCGGCAATTTGAAGACCGGGAATAAGGAAGGATGAAATTCGGTTTGATGCTTTGTACACCAGGCTGAAGTCGTAGGATTGTGGTGCAGAAAGGCTGGGGCGGTTGTCTTCATTCAGGGATGGCACCGACTCGGCAAGTTGCTGCACAATGCCTTGAACAAGCTCAGATGGTTTGAATTGGCCTGTGAGGCTGAAATCCATTACATCGCTGATGAAGGACATCTTCCTTATTTCGCGTTCATTGATGGATGTAAGGCGCATCTCAGGGATGAAGAGCATGGTATCTCCATAGCAAAGATGTGTTTGGAGCGCTTCAGCAAATCCACTCACCTCGTCGATTACAGACCCAGTGCCCACAATATTGATGGATGAACTGAAGGAGAATGGTTGTTTCAGCACGAGCAAGTTCAGCGCCGTAAGGTCAGCATTGGAAATTTCGGTTCTGAAATCGAATTTGGGCAGTTTGCCTGAAAAGTCGACCAACCCATCAAATTTCATCATTAAGTTAGGATCAGCAGAAGAGAGCTTGCCTTCAAACATGCGGGCGCTCACCCTCCCATCGAGTTCAATATTTCGGTACTCGTAGCCTTTGAAACTAAATGCGTGCAGCAGCCCGTCTATCTCGGCCCACTCAAAGGTGCCTTTGGAGCGTGCCTTCAGCTCTGCATCGGCAGTTACGGTGCCGAGCTCCGGCATGGCGAGTATACGACCTATGTTAAAAGCCTTGGTCTTTATACTCCCCTTGTACATCAGTGCTGAGGTGAGGGTATCTGTTTCCAGATTAAGGTCTACCGCTATGGGACCAGCGCCGGTGAGCAGGTTGCCATATGCCACAAAGTCGCCGGGAAATCCTGTGAATGACCCATCGAAAAAGAGTGCGCCTGCCCGCTTCAACTCAAGGGGCAACACCCCTTTCTGCATACCCAGGCTTGAACCTATGTATTCCACATCAGCGTAATCGCTGGAAAGCTGCTTGACCCGAAGTTCCAGAAAGGTACTGCCCACTTCGGGGAGCCCTACCGCATCGAAGCTTCCGCGAAATATGCTGTGCGCTCCTGCGGTGAGATACATTTTACGCCCTTTGAGGTTGGCAATGGTTCCTGAAATGCTTCCATCTATTCCGAAGGAGAAATCAAATTTCTTCAGCCCGGGGGCGAAGTACCCCACATCGGCAAAATGCACCCTGCTGGAGTCCAAATCGGCAGTAATTCCCACATCGGTGGTAAAGCGTCCAAAATCGCCCCATGAATCGTGAAGCAGTTCCACAGCACCATGCACGGATGATTGGCCGGAATGGAGGTCGAGCTTCGTAAAGTGCATGCCTTTTTCGTCCATACGGGCATTTGCCGAAAGGTTGGTAAGCGCAAAGCCCGAGTGGTCCTGCAGGCTGAAATTCCGAAACAAGGCCGTAAGCGTATCGCCATACAAGAGTAAGGAGTCCAGCTCAGCTTCCAGGGATGTGAATTTCATATTGCCCCCATCGAAACCTTCGGCTACAGGCTCAAAGAAGGGATTGTAATAGCTGAAGGCCGCATTTTGCATACGGAATGCGTGTACTTGAAAAAGCAGTGGTTCGCGAAGGGAATCCTCATCCAGGGCCGTGGTATCTAGTGGTCCGCTGAAGTAATCTGTCACAAAATCTATGTTGAGCGTGCCCAGCGTGTCGAGCTCCACCAGGCGAATGTCGGGGTTGTGCAATTCCATGGAATAAAACCGGTACCTGTTGCGCCTCAGGTTGAGCCGCTTTACGGAAATGTCGAGCCCAGGCACCGAGATGAGCGTATCACCTTCCCTATCCAGTATAAGCAGGCCATTGAGGTGCAGCTTGTTGAAGAAATCAATCTCTACCTTATTGATGCGCACTTCTGTATTCAGGTTTTTGCTGAGCGAGGAGGCCGCCCAGCGGGCCAGTCTTGTTTGCACCCAAGGTATTTGCACGGCTACATACGCCGTTATTACAGCGACTATGAGCAGCAGGAGTACCCACAATGCTATTTTCCTGAAAGTGCGAATGTGAGAAATGGTATTTTTGCCGAAGGTAACACTTAGAAAGCCTATTTTATTTCATTGAGCAACCGCGAACACATCACCATACTGGGCATTGAATCATCCTGCGACGATACATCGGCAGCTGTGCTGCGTGACTTCAAGATTCTTGCCAATGTTACTGCCGGGCAAGATGTGCACCGAGATTATGGAGGCGTGGTGCCCGAAATGGCTTCACGGGAGCACCAGAAACACATAGTACCGGTGGTACATGCCGCAATGAAGCAGGCAGGTGTGCTGCCCCATGAGCTACACGCCATAGCCTATACGCAGGGGCCCGGATTGCTCGGCTCGCTGCTGGTGGGTGCATCATTTGCGAAAAGCATGGCACTGGCGCTAAATATACCCAGCATACCTGTGCACCATATGAAGGCCCATGTGCTGGCACACTTTATCGACGATGCCGAGATGAAGGCCCCACCCTTCCCCTTTCTGTGCCTTACGGTGAGCGGTGGGCACACCCAGTTGCTGAGGGTGAGCTCGCCCATAAAATTTGAGATACTTGGGCAAACCACCGACGATGCCGCGGGCGAAGCCTTCGACAAAGCCGCGAAAGTACTGGGTCTGCCCTACCCTGGTGGTCCGGTGATTGACAAGCTCGCCAGGCTGGGCGACCCGCATAGGTTCAAGTTCACCAAGCCCAAGGTGCCCGGACTGGACTTCAGCTTCAGCGGGCTCAAGACGGGCTTCAGGCTGCTGGTAGAAAAAGGAGTGGCAGGCGATACTGCTTTTATAGAGAAAAATCTCAACGACCTTTGCGCCAGCATACAGCACACCATTGTAGAAATATTGATGAAGAACCTGGAGCTGGCGGCTGCGGAGCAGCACCTTACCCATGTGGCACTGGCAGGAGGCGTTTCTGCCAATAGTGGCCTGAGGGCTGCTTTGCAAGCCAGAGCCAAAGCGAATGGCTGGTGCACCTATGTGACACCCATTGCGTATTGCACCGACAATGGCGCCATGATCGCCATGGCTGGTTATTTCGGGCTGATGGCCCACCGTGAGGGTAAGCTCAGCGATGCTGCCACAGCGCGCATTTCTATAGAAGATTAAACCTTTGGGCGGCATATGCGGTGGTTGACAGGCAATTGGCCATTGTGGGTTTCAGCATTTCCCGAAAGGGTAAGCAGGGCTTTACGGCAACTGATAAAGCAAGGTGGTGCGGCCCAGGGTAAACATATGCTGTATATAGCTGTTTTACCTGCACCCAGGAAGTGCACATGAATACTTCGTTCATTAAAAAATCAGATGCATCTTTAATTTATCAAAACATTGACTTTTCTTTGGCGTGCCCGACGGCAGCAGATGGTGTATGATACAAGCCCTTGCGTTGCCAGACTATAATTACCCATAAAACCACAGGCTTGCTCATTACCATTTGCATACTGCTACTTATTGCCTACATTTTTGACATATCATCGTCGAAAACAAAAATCCCATCTGTAATACTTCTATTGGCGCTGGGTTGGGCAGTGGGCAGGCTCGCCGATTTTCTGGACATACCTATACCGGACCTTACACCTGCCCTGCCCATACTCGGCACAGTGGGCCTTATACTTATAGTGCTGGAGGGCTCTCTGGAGTTGGAACTGAACAGGTCTAAATTTGCCTTTGTGGGCAAAACATTTCTGATCGCTGTGGTGCCCTTGTTGCTCTTCAGTTTTGGGCTGGCCTATGCATTTCATTATTTTGGGCATACCAACTTCAAGGTAAGCCTTGGCAATGCCATTCCCTATGCCATCATCAGCAGTGCCATGGCCATACCCAGCGTGCAATACCTGCGCTCAAGCAATAAGGAGTTTGTAACTTACGAGAGCAGCTTGTCTGATATTTTCGGGGTCATCTTCTTCAACTTCATAGTGCTGAACGCTACCATTGACACCCAGCTCTTTGGGAAGTTTACCATGCAGTTGCTGCTTATGATTGTAATTACCATTGTATCTGTAATAGGCCTCACCTTCCTGCTGAGTAAGATAAAACACAATGTGAAGTTTGCCCCCATTATTATCATGATCATCATCATCTACAGCGTATCGAAAGCGTATCACCTGCCCGCCTTGATATTTATATTGCTTTTCGGGCTATTTCTGGGCAATGTGGATGAGCTGCAGAACAACCGCTTTATACAAAAACTGCAGCCTGAGATACTGACCCGTGAAGTGAAAAAATTTAAGGAACTCACCGCCGAAAGTACCTTCCTGATACGCACACTCTTCTTCCTGCTGTTCGGGTATCTTATACAACTGTCAGAGCTATTTAATCCGGAAACGATATCGTGGGCGGGGGGCATTGTGGGTGGTATATACCTGATACGGCTTGTATTTCTGCTGCTCTTTAAGCTGCCCATCATGCCGCTTTGGTTTATCGCACCCAGGGGACTTATTACCATACTCTTATTTCTCACCCTGCCCTTGTCGCAGCAAATACCCCTGGCCAATAGGTCGCTTATTATACAGGTAATAGTGCTCACAGCCCTGATTATGATGCTGGGAGTAATGCTAACCCGCAACAAGCAAAGCAAGAAGCAAGGGCTGGAAGTGCAAAAGGCGGATGCAGTGGTTGGGGGGTGAAATCGAAACAGGCTGGCTTTGCCCTGTGCCAGTGGTCCCGGGCAGGAGTGCTGTCGTTCAGCGTACCCTGTTCTGATATTATTTAGTGCTTCAGGGTGTGAAGCATCTATCCCTGGCAGGGCTGCGCGCGCAAACTTCGGTTAAAGCAATGCTTTCTCTCGTTTGCTTCCCAGAAGAGCCTACTTCCGCTTTGGTTCAACACAACAAATCTCAAACCCAAACGCAATATTTACAACTTGTCGAAAAAAGCAGCCAGGTTCAATAGCAGCAGCAGAACCACTGAAATATATACCCATGTAAGCAGTAAGTGCATACAGCAAATCAGAAACCCTTTTGACGATTTGTAAATCAGAATTAAAGCTTATTTTCGATGCGGATAACCTTACAAAACATATACATATACAACACTTGTGGCTGTATATGTATGAAAAAGGTGTACATATAAGTAAGTTATGCCTCACCCTAAAAGACGACAGTGCTAAAAATAAAATGACGACAGAAAGAAAAAATAATTATATTTGCCAAATAATGTCAAGACTAAATTATGTCAACAATCTTTGGGAATAGAATAAAGACAATTCGAGAGGAAAAACAAATCCCTCAACGACAGTTAGCTTCTGCCTTAGAAATTGACACAGCAACATACTGTAAAATTGAAAAAGGCGACAGACGAGCGAAACGAGAACAAGTAACAGTTCTTGCGAACTTGCTCGAAGTTGACTCAAAAGAGTTAATCCGTTTGTGGTTGGCAGACAAGGTTTACGACATTATTGCCGAAGAAGAAGAAGCAACACAGATTTTAAATGTGGTTGCTGAAAGCATAATTCAATATAAACGTAAATCAGCTAAAGTATGAAACCACTTGTAAAATATAGAGGGGGAAAATCAAAAGAAATACCTCATTTGATTAAACAAATTCCAAAATATAACGGACGATATATAGAACCGTTTTTTGGTGGTGGTGCTTTATTCTTTCATTTAGAACCCAAAAGAGCAATCATAAATGACATTAACTCAAAACTCATTTCATTTTATTTAGGTGTTAAAAATGACTTTGAAACTCTGAAAAAAGAACTTACAGAGATTGAAAGAGTTTACACGGTAAATCGCAGAAACTTTGAAGAACTTAAAAGTAAAACACCTGATAAGCGAGTTGATGACGAAAATGAACCTATCTATTATCAAATCAGAGATATGTTCAATGAACTGACTGAAAAAAAATACTCTGATGCTTTACTTTATTTTTTCATAAATAAGACTGCGTATTCAGGAATGATACGCTATAATTCAAAAGGAGAATTTAATGTGCCTTACGGTCGGTATGCAAACCTTAACACTTCATTAGTTACAAAATCCCACAGCATATTACTTGCTAATACAGAAATTTATAATCTTGACTATTCCGAGATTTTCCAAATGGCGACCAAAGACGACTTTATGTTTTTAGACCCGCCTTACGATTGCGTTTTTTCAGATTATGGAAACGTTGAACACAAAGACGGATTCAATGAAAAAAACCATATTGAATTAGCCATCCAATATAAAAGTCTAAAATGTAAAGCACTTATGGTAATAGGTAGAACACCATTAACAGAAAAATTATATGGAGACTACATTGTTGATGAATATGGCAAATCTTATGCAGTAAATATTAGAAACAGATTTAAGTCAGAAGCGAGCCACATTCTTATTTCTAACTATGGCAATGAAGCATTAAAAAGAGAACCAAAATTAATACTAGAAGAAGAATCTGTTTCCTATGGCTAGAATTGACAGTAAAGTAATTTTTGTAACAACTTCCCCACGGACACCTGCAAAGATGATTCCTGAAATTGGGCTTTTGCAAACCCATTTCGCAGGACAAAGATGGAATAACGAAACTCAAAGAGCTTTTATGGAGCTATTGAGAGAGGAAAACTTTTTCAATGGCGAAGGTGCAAATGACCCAGCATTTAGTGCAAGAGACAGAATAAATAGAGCACCAAAAGCACTTGGCTTTGTCATTCTATCACCAACAATTCAACTTACACCGGCAGGTGAAGAACTTGTAAATTCAAGAAGAAAGGACGAAATATTTTTAAGACAACTACTCAAATTCCAAGTTCCTTCTCCGTTCCACAAGCCAACTGCAAATTCAGCAGAATTTTGGGTAAAACCTTATCTTGAACTTTTCAGGCTCATTCGACATTTTGGCTCATTGAAATTTGACGAGTTGAAGATGTTTGGTTTGCAATTAGTTGACTACAGAGAATTTGATACAATTGTTCATAAAATCAATCAATTCAGAATAGCAAAGGCTCAAAATGAAGGAAATTACAAGCGTTTTCGTGCTGAATATTTTGATAGAGAATTGAGAGAAATTTATAGCGTAGATATTAGTTCAGGAAATACAAAAACCCGAGAAACTATTGACGCTTCAATTGCTAATTTCTTAAACACGAAAGCAAGTAATATGCGAGATTATGCAGATGCTTGTGTTCGTTACTTGAGAGCAACAGGATTAGTTAATATTTCTCATATTGGTAAGTCTCTTTCAATTGTTCCCGAGAAAATTCAAGAAGTTGATTACTTCTTACAACACACGGACAGAGAACCTTGCTTTATTGATAACGAAGGTCAATATGTTGCTTATCTCGGTAATCCACTTATTCCGACACTTCTAACAGACAATAGAGAATTATTAGAACAAAAAATTAGAGAAGAGTTTCCGCAACTTGAAATTTCAACAACTTCAACATTACAAGAACTCAAAAACCTATTTGCAGACCAATTAGAAAATCGAAAAGAGCAAATAATAACAGAACAAGTTGCAGCAATCAAAGACTACCGACTGTTTGAAGATATATCCACAACATTCGACCAGATACTTGATAAATCACTTTATGATACACCACTTATGTTGGAGTGGAACACTTGGAGAGCAATGACAATGTTGGATGGTGGAGATATTAAAGCAAATTTGAAATTTGACGACTTTGGCAATCCAATGTCAACAGCTCAAGGCAATATGGCTGACATTGTTTGTGATTACGGAACCTTCGGATTAACGGTTGAAGTAACTTTACAAAGTGGCAAAAAGCAATATGAAACAGAAGGAGAACCTGTTCTAAGACATCTAGGAAAGTTTAAAAGCGAAAGTGGCAAACCATCATATTGTCTTTTTATAGCACCGAAAATCAATACGTCTGTAGTAGCATATTTTTACTCATTGCATAAAATTAATTTGATAGAATATGGTGGAAAATCTACCATCATTCCCTTGCCATTAAGTGTATTTACTAAAATGGTTCAAGACTCGCATAACGCAAACTATGTCCCTCAACCTCGACACGTTCAACGATTTTTTGAGCGTTCAAATGAATTAGCAAACTCGACAGACAACGAAGTAGATTGGTATAACAGTATTACAGAAGAAGCACTAAATTGGTTGACAGAATAAAAGGGCGAAGGCATAACAGCACCTACCCAAAAGTGGCGGTTCAGTGGTTAAATCAAGCTTTGTGCTTCTATCAAGTTTGTGCTTGGTTGACAGTGAAGTGCTTCGAAATCGCCACCTTCGGGTAGCTGCAAAACGTTATAGCCAATGGTAGGACGACCGTTCCTAAGACGACTGACCGACCAAAATTTAAACATTAAACACAAAGACAAACTATTTTGACAGTTGACCAAAAACATAAAGACCATATCGTAACAGGACAGAGAGTAAGCCG
>JBGTBE010000027.1:0-10959 GCA_041749535.1 Cryomorpha sp.
GGCTGGCCCAGGGGAACGGGTAGCCCCAGCACATTCCCGGCATGTCGGGGGTGCGCAGTTCAAGCAGTTTTTCAAAAAGCCACAGGCATTTTTTGTGGTTCTCTTCACTTTTTGTCAACATGCTATATCCATGCAGGAAAAGCCCAATGGCCTTCGGGTTCCACATTTTGGGTACACCAAATGGCTTTCTGAAATTAAAGGGTAGGCGCTTGGTAACCTGTATGGCAAGTATGGGTGGCCATTTGCCCATTTTCCGAAAGGGCACAATGCCGGTAAGCACATCATAAGGATCGTAGCCCTTGTACTTGGCTTTCCATACACGGGCCTCCAGCAGGTTGAACGACCGTTTGATGCCGATCAGTTCGCCTGGGGTAAGGTCCATGATTGCTCGTAAGGGATGATTGCAATGAGGCGTCCCGCCTCAGTAATGGAAGCCTGGAGCGCAAAGGTGGCGATGGTGGCATGCAGGCTTTCGGCTACGGATAAAGGAAATGGACGCCCCTCGCGCAGGGCTGAAGCCACTTGTCGCATTTCAGAAGCGTGGCCCTTGTCTTGATTTCCTTTGGTGGTCCTGGTTTTTCTTCCGTAAATGGTGAGGGACTTGAAGTCCTCGATGACGGCTGTGCTGCCCCCGGCATTCACTTCAATCCGCTCTTTTCCCGCGGCGCTGCTCCCATTCGAGAAATAGGAAATCACGGCCACCGAACCATTTTCAAAGCGCAGTGAAGCGGCAAAAGTATCTTGCTGTTGGGGCGATGCGGAGAGCGCCTGCGCAGAAACAGATTCTACCTTGCTGCCGGTGAGGAATGCGCAGAGGTCTACAAAGTGGCACACCTCGCCAATAATGCGCCCTCCACCCACCAATGGGTCGTGCACCCAATGATCGGCAGCTACTTTGCCGGCATTGATGCGGTAGTTAATGGAAAGAGGCGTATTGACAAAAAGACTTTTTATTTCGGTGATAAAGGGAGCAAAGCGCCTGTTGAACCCAACCATCAGGTCGGGCGTGCCGTTGGTGCTGAGCAGGCGCTTTATGGCGAAGTACTCGTTCACACTGGTACAAAGTGGTTTCTCCACAAAAACACGTTTGCCTGCTTGCAGAGCCTGCATGGCAAGCGATGCGTGGGTATTGTGGCGCGTGGCAATTATTACCGCACCGGCATGTGCCGGGCCCAGCAATTCGCCCAAATCTGTAAGTGCAGTTTTAAAGCCGAACTTGCGCCGGGCATCTTCGGCGGTATGCGGTCTTGAAGTAACTACACCGCTCAGCGTTAAATGCTTTTTTATTTCCGGAAGGAGAAAATTTGATGCAAAGGAACCCGCTCCGATAAAGGAGATGGCTTCGACAGGATTTACACGGGTCCGGGCAATTTCAACATTTTTAGCTAGAGGTTTTCCCACATCGTAAGCGAGCAAAATGCCCATTTTGTCCACATCAGGGTTCAGCACCACATCAAAGGCTTCGGTGGCTTTGGCAAACGGAAAACAGTGGGATATCAAGCCTTTAATGGAGAAGTTGTTGCTTCCCAGGAGCTGGGCAAAAGCCTGCATATTTCTGTTCTCGGTCCAGCGCACATGCCCAATGGGATAGTCGAGCCCCTGCTCTTCGTAGCGCGCATCGTACCGCCCCGGTCCGTAGCTGCTGCTCATGCGCAGGTCCAGTTCTTTTTGGTAATAATTCTTTCTGTTGAATCCGGTAGGCACATTGCCAACGATGACCACTTTGCCCCGCTTTCGCGAAATAAGACCGGCAAAATCTACCGGGTCGAGGCTGATCGTTGCGGCAGCAATAATCACCGCATCGGCACCAAAACCACCTGTGAATTCAGAAATGCGCGCTTCGATGGTCTCCTCACTGCGCAGGCAGGCATCTTCGGCACCGGATTCCAGGGAAAGTGCAATGAGTTCCGGGCGAAGGTCTACCCCAAAAGTGCGCACGCCCGCAGCCCTGAGCAAGTGCATGGTCAGTTGTCCTAGAAGGCCAAGTCCTATCACCACACAGTTCTCGCCCAATGAAAGCTCGGCACGGCGTATGCCTTGCAGCGCTATGGCGCCAATGGTGGTGAAAGCCGCTTCATCGATGGCGGCATTTTCTGGAATTTTTACGCATAGATTTTCGGGTACCACCACTACTTCTGCATGCGAGGCTGAAGCCCCGCCGCAGGCCACCCTGTCGCCGGGTTTAAATTCGCGCACATCATCACCCACTTCCAGTACCACACCAGAAATGCTGTAACCCAGTGGCTGCAGCGCTTCAAGGCGGTTCATCACCATTTTGTACGTAGAAACAGCACCCTGACGCTGCGCAAGCCTTACCACCTTCGCCACTTCATCTTTCCGCGCACGGGCTTTGGCAATGTAGCCCTTGCGGGCATCGCTTACCGTCTTGCCTTCTGTGCCGGCGCTTATGGCCGAGAAGTGGGTACGCACAAGTACCTCACCCTTGCCGGGAATGGGCAAAGGCAGTTCGGCAATTTCCATGGTGCCGTCCTTAAGGGTTTGCAGTAGCTGTTGCAAGTGGGGGGAGCATTGTAATGCTTCGGCAAATATATGTACTGAATGTTGAGAGATGCAGGCTGCGGACAATGGATTATTCACAGGCTGAGCTGTGGATCATTTCAGTGCCTGCCTATCCACTTCGGGCATTGGTAATTTTATGAACAGCCTCAGCACCCGGAATAAAAGTAGAATTACAATAACCGCACAAACCAATGGTCCAACATCAATAAGGGTAAGGGCAACATTTCGAAAAGTGTAATTTCTCTATGCTTAAGAATACAATTCTGCCAACTTAATTGTCTCTTATGCTGGTATAATATCCGCTTATGCAGAATCTGCTTAAATAAATATGTTCTATTTTTGAATGAAACCCACGATGCTAAACATCCTTTTCAGGGCTTTTTACAAAGTTGGGCTCTAATACAAATTAGGTTAAGTACAATGACCAACCCCGTATCATCCGTATTCAAGATGTTCCAAAGGTCTCTTTTGGTCATGGTGTGGTCAATGTGCATGGCGTTCTCGGTACAGGGTCAGGAAGTGCCCATCACACATTACAGCACCAACTCAAACGGACAGGTGCAGCTCAAGGTAAATTCGAATTCAGAGAGTTACTACCTTCTGAAGGTGCGGCACAGTGTGGATGAAGATTTCGATTTGACTACTTCCATCACCATTGGTGGGCAGGTTACCACAACCATTACTGAACCCTTGGGCAATTACCCCATTGAGCACTATCAAGTACTGCAATATTCTCTTGGAGCACCTGCAGATACTGATGGAGATGGCATAGACGATATAACCGAATACTACGGCTTACCTGTAATGAGTCCCTTGAACATCGCGCCCGCCGTCTCAATGAATGATGGCTCAGCAGCGGTGGATAATATGTCCACATTCAATGACTTGTCGGCAAACCAGAATGTGGTACAGTGGTCAGATTTTCTGAATGGGAAAAAATTTGTGAAGTTTATCATTGTCGATTTTCATACATCCAATCCGGTAATTTACTTCATAAATAGCGATCTGCACCGCCTGCATGCAGAGTTCGCTATAGCCGTAGGAATTGAATTTCTTGGCGAAAACGTTAAGAAAGGTCAGATCATTTATCATCCCACCAGCATTGCGAACAACGGCACCTTGGGAAATTTCGCCTTCAACTACAGCCATGGTGATGGGGAAGATTTTGCAACAGTGCAAAGAACCCATGAGCTCCTCGCGGCCAATATGCCCTTTATCACCAACAACCTATCCTACTATATCACTGCAAACAATACCGACGAATACGAGGCGGACATTGCCTTGTATATGGACGCGCGAATTCCAGTACTTTTTGAATCAGATTTATTCGCTGAAGTCGACTACTGGGGCTTGAATCAGACAGAGGGATTCGGTCTGTTTCGCCTTGTGGCAAATGATGAAATTCCAGGACCGAGGGACATCGTACTTTATGAATCGCTTCCCAATTCATTGCCAAGGGTGGCGGGAATCATGTCGTCGGTAATACAAACCCCACTGTCACACGTGAATCTGCGGGCCATTCAGGATGGGGTACCCAATGCCTTTATTCGGGATCCACTCGATATTCCTGAAATTGCCGGGCTCCTGGACAAATACGTGTACTACAACGTAGCGCAAAGCGCATACACTATCAGGGAAGCTACCCTCGAAGAAGTAAATGCATGGTATGAGAGCATCAGGCCATCTAAACCGCAGGATCCGCCCCTGAATTTGGGCCATACTGCCATTTTACCCCTCGATGATATTTCATTCTCCATGCACGATGGCTATGGGGCCAAATGCGCCAATATGGCCACCATGCGCACATTCGGATTTCCCGAAGGAACCATACAGGATGGATACGGAATACCTTTCCATTATTACATGGAATTTATGGAGTTCAATAATTTCTTTGATGAAGTGGAGCTGATGCTGAACAATGAAGCTTTTATTGCGGAGCGGGATGTGCGGGAGCTAATGCTCTCTGTATTCAGAGCAAAAATTAAGCAGGCCTCTATGCCTGAATGGATGATGGATGATTTGGCAGCAATGCACGCATCATTTCCGGAAGGCACCTCGGTGCGGTGCAGGTCCAGCACCAACAATGAAGACCTCCCGGGTTTTAGCGGTGCAGGGCTTTACGACTCCAAAACACAACATCCCGACGAAGGACACATCTCAAAATCTATCAAGCAGGTGTACGCCAGTCTTTGGAACCTACGGGCTTTTGAAGAGCGCGATTTTTACAGGGTCAATCACTTCAAAACAGCCATGGGCGTGTTGTGCCACCCCAATTTCGCCGATGAAAAAGTGAATGGAGTAGGGGTGAGTACAGACCCATTTTATGGCACATCTGATACATTCTACCTGAACTCGCAGCTTGGCGAAGACCAAATTACCAATCCGGAAGCAGCATACACCCCCGAGGAAATAATCCTTGACCGGGGCAATGGCGGGATCGTGGACTACACCGTCATCCAATGGTCGAGCCTTGCACCCCATGATTCCCTGCTCATGGGCGAACCTTTTCTGCACGAAATCAGAGAATACTTAAGCGTTGTTCACGATGCGTTTGCGAAGCTCTACGAAGCAGAAGACAACGGTACTTTTGCCATGGATATAGAGTATAAAATCACAGCAAATGACCAATTGATCATCAAGCAAGCCCGTCCCTGGGTATCATACATCGCACATACCACAGTGGTAAGCAACGGAAGCGACGGCACACTCACCCTCTTTCCCAATCCTGCAAATGAGACCATCACCCTGGCATGCAATGCATGCAACCTGAGCTACTACAGTATTGTGGATATCACAGGAAGGCTTCTGGAAGAAAGGTTGGTACAATCTGAAACCGGAACAGAAATTCAGGTTGATGTGCAGGGCCTGCCAGCCGGACTGTATGTGCTTAGCGGTCTGGATTCCGGGAAAGGAATTTTCGTTTCTGAGAAGTTTGTGAAGTACTGAAGTGATTTGAAAACAGGAGCGGTTCCTGCGCCCCATCACGACCTGCCCCTTGCCTCTTAACTCCCAGGGTGCGCTACAATCCCGGTTCGTTCGGGCAACTTTATTCCCGGCTATGCCTGATAAACCATACCTGGATATCCGTGCAAAAGCTATATTTGGGTTTGACTACCCTCCATATCGCACATAAGCGATATAAACGATATAAGCTATGAGGTAGTGTCGTTTATGCGGATGTTAGCGGTCAGCTTAAAAAAACGACCGTGCTGAAAAACATAAAACGATAGACAAATGAGAGTACATACGACAAACTACTTTGACACTTTTATCGAAGTTGCGGACGACACCAAAGCGGATTGTGGTACGAAACCACCTACAAAAGACAAAAAGACTGTTGCGGAAATGCAATACGAACTGATTGCTAAAAATCCTTACAAATACACATCGGACGACATTTTCTTTCAAGTGTTTGCCGATAGAAGCGATTTGACAAAAGCCGAATATAAACAAGCAAGAGAACAATTTTTCTCAAAAGGACAACCTTGTTTTCGTGCCTCGCCTTTGACAAAAACTTATGGTTTTGGTGTTCACAGTAACAACGAAGGAAAAGTTGCCCTTTACGGAAAGGAAACAGACGAATATCAAAAATTTGTTGCGGACAAGAAAATCAAGAAAGTAAAAGCAATGAAATCAAGCAAATAAAAAATGGGGACACTATCTGAAATAAATTGGTTGGCTGTTGCCGTTGGAACAATTGTGTATTGTGCTTTTTGTGGTATATGGCACAGACAATTTGCCTTTGGAAAAAAGTGGGAAGAAGCAATGGGATTTGAACGCCCCGAAAATTGGAAAGAAACGAACATTTACTACGTTGTTCCGCTGATTGCCTGTTTTACCACAACAGTTGCGATTGCTGTTTTACTCAAACTGACAAATACAAATTCTTTTGCAGAAGCCCTGCACATCGGACTTATTGCGGGAATTGGTTTTGCAATGGCAATCGTATTTACTACAGCCATAATACCGACAATGAAAAAACCTTTAGTATTCGGGGCAATAACCGGTACGGCACAAGCATTGGGAATAATTATAGTAACAATGATAGTTTATGCCATATAAAAGTAGTTTGACAGAAAGCCGAACCGCTAACAGCACCTACCCAAAAGTGGCGGTTCAGTGGTTAAATCAAGCTTTGTGCTTCTATCAAAGTTTCTGCTTGGTTGACAGTGCAGTGCTTCGAAATCGCCACCTTCGGGTAGCTGCCAAACGTTGCCACACATATAAAAAAACCGAATGAAGAAAATACTCCTGACCATTTTGATAATTGGAATTTTAGCTTTCCTCGCATATTGGGGAACGGAAATGTACCAGTTTTCGGACGGAGTAAAAAAAGACGCTGTTCGACTTGAGAATTTTAAGCTTAAACAGAAGGTGAAAAATGGCGACATAATTTTTCAAACTTCAAAGTCTAGTCAAAGTAAAGCTATACAATTAGCGACAGGTTCTAAGTACAGCCATATGGGCATCATTTACGAAAGTGATGGACAGTTTTTCGTTTTTGAAGCTGTTCAACCAGTGAAGTTGACGCCTCTCATTGAATGGATAAATCGTGGTGAAAATGGACATTACGTAATTAAACGACTTGAAAATGCTGACCAAGTTCTGACCAACTCGACCTTGACCAAAATGAAGCAAATTGGTGAGCAGTTTAAAGGGAAATCATATGATATTTACTTTGAGTGGTCAAATGACAAAATCTATTGCTCTGAACTTGTTTGGAAGGTGTACAAGCAAGCAACAAATATTGAAATCGGACAGCTCGAACAGCTTTCTGACTTTGACTTGACCAATGAGATTGTCAAAGCTAAAATGAAAGAACGATACGGAGAAAATATTCCGATGGACGAGAAAGTCATTTCTCCAGCTTCTATGTTCAATTCCGAAAAGCTAGTAACAGTCAAAACCAACTGATAATGAAAAAATGCGTTTTTAGAATATCGATTCTACTCAACATAGTTTTACTTATTGGTTGGGGGTTAAGTAGTCTAAATCGTCCTTCTTACAAGATTGGTCGTTTAGAAAAGGATATTCCAGTTGGTCACTTTATGGGTGATTCTCTCCTATTTAAATTACCCAAAGGGCTGACAGTACGAAATGCTTCAGAACGTGGACTAAATGCATTTGGACAATTTGAAAATGAGAGATTTCAAATCGTAATTTCTTCAGATGATGAACTTGTAAATTACGATTTACCACTAGACTGTTTAGGTTCAAATGGCAATTACTATTCGGCTGACTTTGACAAAATATGAAAGTGAAAAATAAAATACGTGTGGCAACAATCGCTATAAAAACGTGCCTTTCGGGACACGATTCATAGCTAAAACGCAGGGCATTAACTAAATGAAATACAAGATTCCTATATCGATTTTATTCGTCTCATTTTGGGTACTACCATTGCTGGTGCTATATTTTGCTTTCTCATCTTACAACGTGATGGCCTTATATGGAGACCAAACCAGATTCTTAGATCCTTCTGAATTTCAAAATGAAGAAATACTCAATCTTAAATTCTGGAGAGATTTTCAGATTACAGGATTCTGGACATCGTTGATCTTAATCCCAGTGAATTTGTTTTTATACATATACTTAATTCGAGAAGGAAAAACGACATCACACCAGTGCGTATGACTTTTAGCGCGATTTTTCTACATTCGAAAAGTGATCTTCGGATCAGGATTTTCCTGAGATGAAAGGTTTATCTTCGGAAGTCGCCACAAGCCATCTGATGGAACGTTGTACCCAATTAGAGAGAATGATGAAATTGAATCAAATTATCGGAATTTTACTTCTGACAATATTGGTGAGTTGTCAGTATGACCCATTTGCACACAAATACACAACCATTGAACCAAAAGCACATAATTTGATTGGTACTTATGTCTTCGACAAACAAACTGCTGATTACGAAATAACTGAATTTAGGGACTCTGTAAACAATCAAATAGTTGATCCCATAATTAGAATTAACTCGGACGGTACCTATGAAGTAATCAATCTTCCTGTTTTTCAAGCTTATGATACACCACTCGATGCATATTACCTCGGACTAATTTCGAAAAAAGGGAATTGGGAAATTTCTACTGTTGGGTCTATAGGAGATGGAAGTGGAAATATCAAAAACCATTGGGGAATCTATATGCCAGAACTTCCGAGAGAATTAAGAAATGTTGGACTCATGAACAATGAAGCACCTTACGGAATTATATTTGGATTTGGAGACCCAGATGCCGGACAAGCAATGATATTTAAAAAAGAATGAAAAAAGAGAAAGTCTTAAAAACAATTTCTGTTACATCATATTCCTTAATCATTCTCAAGGGACAAATGATTGGACTTCCATTTTTATTCTGGTTAATTTGGACAAGCTTTGAATTTGGGAATAGTGATCAAATATTTGCAGTTCTTGCTCTATTCGGCTTAATTCTGGTGTTCACCAAATTTTACCAACAGCGGATTTCAAAAATTTTGATAATTATTCTAATGATTTCACCAATAGTTAAGCGATTAGTAGAAGTACCTATTGAAAAGTTCAATTATTTAGCTTTTCAAATTCCATTGTTTATTTTCATAACCACAAGCTTGATTTTGATTTTCATACCAAATAAAGAAGTGAAAACTGGGTACAACAAACAATATACGCCATAAAAACGGCGCCTATTGTAGTCGTAAACTCACTCAACACTTGCATAGAAAGCTCATTCACGAAAATGCTCTTTCTTACAGTTGGTTTCTCTATTTACTTAATTGGCGCTCCGATCTTCACTTTTCGCTTTTTTAGCTGTCATCAATATTTTTCTTAATGAACTATATATTTCATTTCCAAGTTCAAACAATTTTGTTCTAGCCAGGCCAATACCGGAGGCGGTTGGTCGGCGTTCACAAGCTTGATCTTTTCCCACACAATGGGAGTCTCCCGGCAGCGAGGAGACACACGCTGACCTTCCAGGCCACCGGCATTTCTGCTCCCTCTATTTTTTCTAATTCATCACACACCCGGGTCTTCACAGCCCATTCCATAATTTCTCACACATCAGCACCCACCAATCCACCCAATAAGGTAAATTTGCGAGCCAATCACATTTTTACTGCATTACATTCATGGAAATACCCAAACAATACGATCCCGCCCTGTCAGAGTCCAAATGGTATGCCTACTGGCTGGAGCACGCGTACTTCAAGTCAACTCCTGACCACAGGGAACCTTACACCATCGTAATTCCCCCACCAAACGTAACGGGGGTGCTTCACATGGGGCATATGCTCAATAATACGATTCAGGATGTACTCGTGCGCCGCGCGCGCATGCTCGGCAAGAATGCCTGCTGGGTGCCCGGTGTTGACCACGCATCCATAGCCACGGAAGCAAAGGTGGTGCAGAAACTCCGCGCCGAAGGCATCAAAAAGAGCGACCTGAGCCGTGATGAATTTCTGGCACATGCCTGGGAATGGAAAGAAAAGCACGGGGGCATCATTCTGCAGCAACTCAAAAAACTTGGCGCCAGCTGCGACTGGGACCGTGAGGCTTTTACCATGGACCCGGAGTACTCCCGCAGCGTGATAGATACATTCATAGACCTTTACCGAAAGGGATACATATACCGCGGTGAGCGCATGGTGAATTGGGACCCTGCCGCCCTCACCGCCGTGAGCGACGAAGAAGTAATTCACAAAGAAGTGGAGAGCGCCCTGTACCACGTGCGCTATAAAGTGGCAGGCAGCGCTGATGAATGGGTGACCATAGCTACCACACGTCCGGAAACCATACTCGGCGATACTGCCATTTGCTTGCACCCCAACGATGCGCGCTACAAACACCTGCATGGCAGGAAGGCCATCGTGCCTCTTATAAACCGCGAGATACCCATCATCGCTGATGAGTATGTGGATATGGAATTTGGTACGGGTTGCCTCAAGGTGACCCCCGCGCACGATGTGAACGATTATGATTTGGGACGCAAGCACAACCTGGAAACTGTAGATGTGCTGAATGCCGATGGAACCATGAGTGCCGCAGCACAGCTCTACGTGGGTGAAGAACGATTTGCCGTAAGGAAAAAAATATCCATTGACCTGAAAGCGGAGGGATATCTCGTGAAGCAGGAGCCTTATACCAACAAAGTGGGTTATTCCGAGCGCACCGACGTGCCCATAGAGCCACGCATCTCCCTGCAGTGGTTTGTCAAAATGCAGGACCTGAGCAAGCCTGCACTCGAGCACGTAATGAATGACGATGTACAATTCTGGCCGCCCAAATTCAAAAACGCTTACCGCAACTGGATGGAGAACGTGAAGGACTGGTGCATTTCGCGGCAGCTTTGGTGGGGGCACCGCATCCCGGCCTACTACTACGGCAGTGGCGAGAACGACTTAGTTATAGCCTTGAATGATGCCGAAGCCCTGCCACTCGCTCAGAAGGCTTCGGTCAAACTCCTT
>JBGTBE010000028.1:0-94123 GCA_041749535.1 Cryomorpha sp.
CTAATTTTTAATGTAAGCGATCTGTGGCCCGAGAGTGCTGAGAAACTTGGCATTGTGCGCAACAAATTTTTCTTGTGGCTTGCTTACAAACTCGAATCATTGGCATATCGAAAATCATTTCTGGTAACAGGTCAAACCCAGGGAATATGTGCAGATATTTCTCAAAGATTTCCTGCGGTGCAAACTTATTGGTTGCCCAACGGAGTAGATCTGAATATCTACAATCCCGACAGTGTGGAGGATATAGGATTTAGAAATGCGCAGGGAATAATGACCGATCAATTTATTGTATTCTACGGAGGAATTATCGGCCATGCCCAAGGCCTGGAAATTCTAATCAATGCGGCTGAAAAACTTGTTTCTCAGCCTGAAATTGTTTTTGTTTTATTGGGCGAAGGCCCCGAGAAAGACGGACTGGAGAAACTGATAAGCCAGAAAAAACTTTCGAATATCTTGCTCCTTCCGGGTGTTCCCAAACAGCAGATGAAATCGATAATTAGTGAGATTGATGTGAGCGTCATTCCACTGAAAAGGTTAAAACTTTTTGAAGGCGCAATTCCCAGTAAAATCTTTGAAATACTCTCCATGGAAAAACCCATACTCCTTGGGGTGGATGGAGAGGCACGCAAGCTGTTTATCGAGGATGGAAATGCAGGATTGTATTATACACCTGAGAACACTTCCGAATTGGTTGAAGGCGTACTAAGACTTTACCACCATAAGGAAGAGTGTCGGCAATTGGGTGTCAACGGGAGGATTTATGTGAAGCGGATGTTTAACAGAGATACGATTGCCGCTAACTTTCTGACCAGGATCAGGTAGAAATGAATTCTAGTCCCATTAGCTTGGTTATCTTTGGTTGTGTAAACATCAATTTACCTACCTTCATCACAAATAAATTGCAATGATTAAATATTTACTTCCAGCTATACTATTCATGCTGATTTCCCCTTTGGCACAGGGCCAGGTAATCTACGGCACCAGCAATTACATCGAATACCATACCGGCGATTTGCCTGTTGTGATTTCAGTACCTCATGGTGGCTACCTCACACCTGCCAGCATTCCCGATCGCACTTGCAACAATCCGGTTTTTGCCATGGACGCCTTTACCCTGGAGCTTGGAGCAACCATCGATTCAGCTTTTTTTGAGGCCACAGGATGCCGTCCACATGTGATTTATTGCAACCTGCGCCGCTCCAAACTCGATGCAAACCGCAACTTGGCTTCAGGTGCCTGCGGCCACCCAGAAGCGGTTACTGCCTGGCAGGAGTTTCACGATTTTATAGGTACCGCTCAACAGGCTGCATCCGCCCAATATGGAGGTAAAATATTCTTTCTCGACCTTCACGGTCACGGCAATCCTATACAGCGCATTGAGCTGGGTTATTTGCTCTACGACGATGAGCTTGAATTGCCCGATGCCACATTGAACAACAGCACCTACGTGGGCTATAGCAGCATTCAGAATCTGGTAGCCACCAACGTAAACAATCTCAATCATGTAGAATTGCTTCGCGGACCGTGGGCGCTTGGCACCTTGCTGGGAAATGTTGGATACCCCAGTGTGCCCAGTGAACAAATTCCATTTCCCGGTACCACTACCAACTACTTCAGCGGAGGGTATATCACCGCCAACCACACTTCCTACGCCCTCAACAACGATGTAGATGGTGTACAGGTGGAGTGCAACTACGCTGGTATTCGCGATACATGGACCAACCGCCGCGCATTTGCCGACTCGCTCGTACAGGTGATGCTCAGCTTTATGAACTACCACTACGGTGTGGATATGGCCGCTTGTGGAAGCCTTTCGGCAGATGACTACAATTCAAAAGGATCATTTAATCTGTTCCCCAACCCCGCATCAACAACAGTGCGACTCCACCTGCCTGAGTCAGTGCTTACACATGCCAGTCTGTATGACCTTCAAGGCCGAAAAGTACTTGATGCTGCATTGCAACCCGGTGAGCAGGTTATTGATATTCGTTACTTGCCCAAAGGCCTGTACATGCTGATGGTGAAAGAGATGAGCGGGGCAGTATATGTCAAGAAATTGGTGGTGGAATGACCTATTATGGAATTGCATTCAGACAATTTCACTTTTATCTTAGATACTTTTTTCATCTCTAATCCAAAATTTACATGTTTTTTTTGGAATTGATTCGAAAATTATAGGGTTTTTGAAGAATACAGCTTCGCAGTGCCGGGAAAATTACCGATTAGAAAGAACCCATAGCAATATTTTTTAAAGCATTTATGTTAACGGTGCGAAGTATAGAATGAGAAATCCTACGCCCTCTTCTTCCTGTTTCGCTCGTAGTCGTTAAAAATCCACTCACCCAGGCCGCTCAATCCTGTGTAGACCGCCCTGCCGCTGTTGGCTTCTGTAAAATCTTCTACAAACCGCTGCAGGTAAGGATCTTCGGCTATCATAAAGGTGGTAATGGGTATATGGAGCTTGCGGCATTCGGTGGCAAGGTTCAGGCACTTATTTACAATGACCGGGTCGAGTCCAAAACTGTTTTTGTAGTAACCATCTTTCACTTTCAGGCAGGAAGGCTTGCCATCGGTGATCATAAAAATTTGCTTATTTGATGTTTTGCGCCGGCGCAGCAGGTCCATGGCAAGGCGCAGTCCGGCTACGGTATTGGTGTGGTAGGGCCCCACTTTCAAATAGGGTAAATCTTTAATGCTTACCTGCCAGGCGTCATTTCCAAATACTACAATGTCGAGCGTGTCCTTGGGGTAGCGGGTTATGATAAATTCAGCAAGTGCCATAGCCACCTTTTTTGCGGGGGTAATGCGGTCTTCGCCATATAAAATCATGGAGTGTGATATGTCGATCATTAGCACAGTGCTCACCGAGGATTTATGCTCTTTTTCGCGCACTTCCAGGTCGTCTTCACTGAGGGATAGTCCGTCGAGCCCTCTTTGTTGTGCATTGCGAATACTTTCGGTAAAGTCTATGCTATCGAGGCTGTCGCCAAAACGGTAGGGCCGCGACTCGCCGGTGGTTTCATCACCGCTGCCAGAGTGTGGCGTCGCATGTCCGCCACGCTCGCCTTTGCGCAACTTGCCAAATATCTGATCGAGTGAGCGACGACGTATGGCCTGTTCTGTTTTTCCCGTAAGGGCATTGCCGCCGCCGGTGCCGCTGCCATCGCTGAGGTAACCTTTCTCGAAAAGATCTTCGATGAAATCATCAATCGTATAATTTTCGGTGGTGAGCTTGTGTTGTTTGTCAAGCTCGCGCATCCACTCCAGGGTTTCATCCACATCGCCCGATGTATACGTAAGCAACTCAAGAAATATTTCGAGCAAGCGTTCAAAGGGAGTTCGCTTGTCCTTATCGGGAATGTATTCTGTGAAGTGGAAACCTTGCATGGCTTAAAATTAAGCATTTTACCATCTGTAAAACCCATGATCCGCTCATCTTGTTTACGCAGGACATCACTATTCCCTTTCATACATTTGCCACATGAATGCTGAATCACGATTTGCCGAGTTTATTCATGAGTGGTTGCACAATCAGATGGGTGTTCCAATGGAAAGCACGCAGATGCTCAAAATGATCATCCTGCTTACCACCATGCTCCTTATTGCGCTGTTCTTCTGGATAATCGCTCAGGTTTTCATCAATAGGGTTATAAACAGATTGGTTTCCAAAACGGACACGAAGTTTGATGACCACCTGCTGAACTTTCATGTTTTTCGCAAGCTGGGGCATATTGTACCGATTGTGGTGATCAGTGGATTGTCGCCTGTTGTATTTACAGATTACCCATTCTGGTTGCCTGCCATAAAAGCTGCAACTGGCGTTATTGAGACCCTCGTAATTATGCGACTGGCCTTAGCCTTTACCAATGCGGGTGGTAAGTATTTGGGTGAGACATCAAAATTTCGCGATAAGCCCATAGCCAGTTTTACCCAGCTTACCAAAATTCTGATCTGGTCTATTGGAATTATTATCCTTTTTAGCATTGTTTTTGGAAAGAGCCCCCTGCGCATGTTTACCGCCTTGGGTGCAGTCTCGGCAGTATTGATTCTTGTATTCAAGGACACCATTCTTGGATTTATCGCAAGCATTCAGCTTACAATTAATGATATGGTGCGCATAGGCGACTGGGTGTCAGTGCCTAAATACGGGGCTGATGGCGATGTGGTAGAGGTAAATCTCACCACGGTAAAAGTTCGCAATTGGGACAACACCATTTCTACTGTTCCCACTTATTCTTTTGTTAGCGATAGCTTTACCAACTGGCGCGGGATGCAGGAAAGTGGCGGCCGGCGTATCAAGAGGCCTATCAATATCAAAATATCCACCATTAAGTTTTGTGATGAAGATATGCTTCACAGGCTCTCTAAAGTAGAGCTGATAAAAGAATATATCAAAGAGCGAAAGAGCGAAATACTCACTTACAACCAGGCTCAGAACATAGACTTAGATGCTTCTCTGGTCAATGGTCGACGCATTACGAATATAGGTTTGTTCAGGCAGTACATCAACGCATACCTCACACGAAATCCGAATGTGAATACGGAAATGATGTTTATGGCCAGGCAGCTACAACCCACCCAATACGGGGTGCCTCTTGAAGTATATTGTTTTTCCAGAATTAAATCATGGATAGAGTATGAGAATATACAGAGTGACATCTTCGACCATTTGCTTGCTGTGGTGCCTCACTTTGACCTTGAAGTTTTTGAGGAACCTGCAGGAAGCGACTTTCAAGCACTAATTTCTAAAAAGTAAACAAATGAACAGCCACGAACTTGATTACAAAATTATCGGCGAAGAGCTCCAATGTGTAGAAATTGAATTGGACCCGCAAGAGTCGGCAATTGCAGAGGCGGGAAGCCTCATGATGATGGATCAGGCCATCGAAATGAAGACCATTTTCGGCGATGGTGCCGGCAAGGAACAGAGCATGTTGGATAAATTTCTGACTGCCGGAAAGAGGGTTTTAACTGGTGAGAGTCTTTTTCTTACAGTATATACCAACCACGGTTTCGGGAAGCGCCACGTCACATTTGCTGCACCATATCCAGGTAAAGTGTTGCCTTTTGATTTGAGTGATTATGGAGGCAAAGTAGTGTGTCAGAAAGACTCATTTCTCTGCGCGGCCAAAGGTGTGTCAGTTGGCATTGAATTCCAGAAAAAAATAGGAGTAGGTTTGTTTGGAGGTGAAGGGTTCATTATGCAGAAGCTGGAAGGTGATGGATTGGCTTTCGTTCATGCTGGCGGCACTGTGGTCGTAAGAGAACTCGGACCTGCAGATATGCTTAGGGTTGATACTGGCTGTTTGGTAGCCTTCACTCAAACGGTGGGCTATGATGTGGAATTGGTCCGCGGAATTAAAAATGCTTTTTTTGGAGGTGAGGGATTGTTTCTCGCCACCCTGAGAGGCCCAGGCAAAGTTTGGATTCAGAGCATGCCCTTCAGCAGACTGGCAGACAAAATAATTGCTGCAGCACCAAAAATGGGTGGAAAAAGGCAGGGAGAAGGGAGTATTTTGGGCGCGTTGGGAGGCCTTATTGATGGAGACAATAGAATATGAGCCGGGAGGCTAAGGTGGATGAGAATTTTGGGGTTACCCGAACTTCAACATCTTGGCGTCGTGTAATTCTTTGCTGTCGTAAGTCTCAAAGCTGAATTGCAAATCATCGATCATCGTTGCATAATCGCAACCAATTTCATACATATCATCATCGTGCTTTTCAGACATCCAACGAATGGATACAACGAAGCCACACTTTTGCAGTTCTACGAGTTTATAAAGAACAAAGAGTATTCGCTTAGAACTTGCGATATTGAAAAAATCAAGCCTGAAGCAGAAATCCAACCTGCAGAGTGTCTTGCTTTTTGCAAGTCCATCCAGCCAATTGAGCACCGGACTGTATAGCATTTCCGCATCCAGTGGGATGCTTCTTCCAGCAATTACAAAGGTTTCTGTGGTCGCATCCAAATGAATATATGGGGTTGACTTGGTGGGAATGCGTATAAATTTGTCCATAAACCGTCTAGTTCACTTTCATACTAAAAAGTGAACACGAAAGTTCATCAAATAATGCACAAGGTCAAGATAATTTCTACCAACAGCATCACTTGGCAGACCAATTGTGCCAGAGTGATGATAAGAAAAATTAGTTTTTAACATTTGTTGGTTTAAATCCTGTTCAAAGACTCATTAAGTCTTTGAATCGTGCAGCTTGGCGCCTTGATACTTCGAGGTTTACACCGTTTTTGAGTTTGATTTGCATGCCTCCATTAAACCAGGGTTCTATGTGTGTAATTTCTTTTAAGTTCACGATAAATTTCCGGTTTATTCTAAAAAAGTCACGCTCGTCAAGTCGTTTTTCCAAGTTGTTGAGGCTTTTGAGGATAAGTGGTTTGTAGTTGTCAAAGTACACGCGTACATAATTCCCTTCCGACTCAAATACCCGCACATCTTTCAGCATAACAAACCAACACTTCTCCCCATCTTTTAAGAAAATCTGATCCTCAGGCGCCAGTCTGCTGTCATTTTCTACAGGTAGTCTCAGCTCCTCAGGGTTAGGTGATTTTGATTGCTGTACCTTGTTGATCGCCTCTTCCAGCCTATGGTCTTCCACTGGCTTTAAGAGATAGTCCAGGGCATTCACTTCAAAAGCTTTCAGCGCGTATTCATCATAGGCTGTCACAAAAATTACTTTGGGCACATACTCCAGTTCTTCAAGCATATCGAAACCAGTTTTACCTGGCATTTGAATATCAAGAAATATCAGGTCGGGCTTTTCTCTTTCAATCATCTCTACTGCTTCATCTGCAGTGGCTGCCTCACCTATAATTTCAATGTTTGGAAAGCGCTCGAGCATGCTGCGCATTTCTTTGCGGGCGAGTCGTTCGTCGTCAATGATGATTGTTCTCATGGTTTTGCGATTCTGTAATTTCGGACAAAGGTAAACTGATGGTGCATAAAACGCCCCCAGCCTCACTTTTTATCATAAGGCTGGCTCTATTGCCATATAATAAATTCAATCTTCGCTGCGAATTTGACAATCCTATACCCGTGCTCTCCTTTGATTCTTTGTTGTTTGGCGCATACGCGCCGGAGTTGAAAATTTTTATTTCCACCCTGCCACCTTCAAGAGATGTTGCGCTCACCTTCACTAACCCTCCTTCTATAAGGTGGCTGATGCCGTGTTTGATCGCATTCTCAACACAAGTCTGTACAATCAGTGGTGGAATTTGAACCCTTCGCACCTTCTCGCTAATTTCAATCACAAAATCGAGACGGTGGTCGTAGCGTATTTTCTCCAGCTCCAGGTAGTCCTGCACCACTTTCATTTCTTCATCCAAGGATACGAACCGCCTTTTCTCAGCCATAAGGCTATTGCGGAGAATGCTGCTCATCCTTGTAAGGCTCTTTTTTGCAAGGACAGGATTTTCGTCAATCAATGCCTTGATGCTGTTTAGCGCATTGAACATGAAATGTGGGTTCAGCTGGGATCTCAGGTTACTCAACTCTACCTCGTGTATTGAAGATGAAAGCCTGAGGTTTTTCACCTCTTCACGCTCATAGTTCTTGAGGTAAATTGCTGCGAAGTATAGAATATTCCAAAAGAGATATATGGTGGAGAAAGGAAAGAACAACTCCAGCAAAAGCCTGAATGGGGGAACGAGGATGGTAGGCACATTTGTGAACAAGAGATCCGAAATGCCTGCATAAAATAGTGAAGCCACTATTCCGAAAAATATCGATAGGGAAATAATGCGCGGTATGGCTTTCAGAATTTTCATGGAAAGCAAGCCCAATGAGAGGATTATGACCCGCATAGCATGGGAAAGGCTGATGCCCAAAACGAAGTTGGCTATCAATACTTTAATTATACCAACATCGACCTGTCCCGCCAGTAAATTCTGAAACAGGATAAGCAGTACGTACCCAAACCAACCGCATATCTGGGTAAGCCAGTATATTGCTTTTTCGTCGCTCATTCCGAGCCCTAAAGTAATGGGATTAATGTACATTAGCGCATCAAGCCTGTATGAATTTCTTAGCACATCAATACTTGTCTTTCGGGTCGCCTCCGGTTATGGCAGGCAATTTTATGGCGGATTCCATTCGCGGTGCCTTGTCCGTGCACCTACCTGCCGAAGTACTACTGGGCATACAGGTACATCGCTTTATAGACACTTTTACAGATACGCACCCCGTGGTTCTTAGTAGCAGGTCATTGCTGTACATCCACTTTTCGAAATATGCATCAGTGGTGCAGGATGTATTTTACGATCATTTTCTGGCCATCGATTGGGAAGTCTATCACCATGAGGCTTTGGAAACGTTTACCAGTAGGGTATATACATCGCTTTCTCATTACCAGCCCATCATGAATGAGAGAGCCAGGCGAACACTTTACTACATGAGCAAGCATGGATGGCTGGAGGGTTATCAGGCCCGCGAAGGAGTGCACATGGCACTTTCAGGGCTGGCTTCACGTGCCAAATTCGTATCGAATATGGATAACAGCCTGCCCGCACTTGATGCAAATTTTGATGCACTAAAAGCAGCGTTTGATGCGTTCTTTCCGGAGCTCAAAAATGCAGTTAAAGATCGCTTTGGGCAAGCCATTGCAGATACTTTTGGTGACTGAGCCAAAGCTCCTGTTGCAACTCTGTGATACTATCCACGTATATCTGTGCTGCTTTGTGGTTTGTACAAAACCATACTTGCAGCGAGCTATGCGCACAGGAAAGCAGAAAATAAAAGTGAGAGGTTTCTTTGTGGTTGCGGCTGTAATAGCCTTCTCCTGCAGGTATGATACTGCCCAGGAGAAACCTGCAATTGATACCCCGGATGCGGTGGCCAATAGCCCCATTTCCTTCGACCTTGAAGCTATAAAGAAGCGAGGTAAACTCGTCGCACTTACGTTAAATGGTTCCACATCATACTTCGTGTACAGAGGCCAGGCAATGGGTTATGAATATGAATTGCTGCGCCGATATGCTTCCAGCCTTGGGGTTGAACTTGAAATTAGAATCATTCCCGACGTAAATGCGATGTTTGACTTGCTCAATCGCGGTGAGGGCGACATTGTAGCATGCAATCTGGTGGTAACCAGAGACAGACTCAAGCAAGTGAGCTTTAGTGTCCCATACAATTTTACCAGGCAGGTGCTCGTACAGCGCTTACCTGAAGGCCATAGGAAGATGAGCCTCAAGGAACTCAATAAGCAAATCATCTTAGGTCCTGTAGACCTGATTGATAAAAAAGTATACGTAAACCGCACGTCTCCCTTCTTCAGTAGGCTGGAAAGTTTGCAAAACGAAATAGGTGGAAGCATCGACATTGTGAGTGTGCCTGGCTATATAGATACTGAAAAGCTTATTAAGAAGGTTGCCACGGGCGAAATTGCCTTCACAGTGGCCGACGACAATATTGCAAGGCTCAATGCCACCTACTTTGACAATATAGACATTGAAGTACAGCTCAGTTTTCCACAACAAGTGGCATGGGCTGTTCGCAAGAATGCTCCAGACCTGCTCAGTTCAGTAAACGAGTGGTTTGAGACAGATAGAAAGAAATCAGTACATGCGTACATCTACAACAAGTATTTCAAGGCATCACACGAGCAATGGGAGAAGTTCAACGGTGAGTACTCATCTTTGAAGGGCAATAGGATATCAGACTATGATGAGATGCTCAAGGAGTATAGCAAGATTATAGATTGGGATTGGAGATTGCTCGCAGCCCAGATGTACCAGGAAAGCAAGTTTAAAGAAGATGCGCGCTCATGGGCGGGGGCTTTTGGACTGATGCAGTTCATGCCGGCTACAGCAGCTATTTATGGTATTGAACCATCTTCACCAGCAGAAGAGCATATCCGGGCAGGCGTTTTATATCTAAGTTGGCTTGATGATTATTGGCAGGAACGAATTTTTGACCCTGAGGAGAGGGTTTCATTCATACTGGCATCGTACAATGTGGGGCTGGGCCATGTGAATGATGCGGTAAATCTGGCAATAAGCTTTGGTTATGACCCACAAAAGTGGGAAGGCAATGTGGCGGAGTGTATTCTCATGAAATCACAGAGCATCTACTACAGCCATGAACTCGTGAAGCACGGGTACTGCAGGGGAGAAGAACCCTACCACTACGTAAAGAACATCCGTTCTCAATTTGAGCACTACAAGCGTGTAATAAGCTAAAGCCTTTGCTGTTTCCTCATTCAAAAATTGCATCTGCAAATGTTGAAAATGGCAGCGGCTCCCTGTATTGCCTACCAGCGTATAAGCTGGCCATCACTTTCAATAAAAACGGTTTTTGATTTCTGACAATTAACTCCAGCATCAAATTACCATACAATTGGTTCATCGGTTCTCCATCGTTTAGTGAAGGAACAGGTTTCAGGTAATGCCTTTCCTTTTCCTCCACCGTTTCACCTTTGTCAAAGTATTTTCGGTCAGATGAATACACACTATAACCCATTTTTAAGCCTTTGTCTTTGATATAGTCTAGAAGGTAGCTGTACTCCTCGTCCCTAAATCCGAAACCTGCGTATATGGCTATTCCATTTGCCTGAGAGCTTATGTACCGCACCAGGTATGGATGGGAATTATCTCCATCGCACACCTCATGGTACGCATTCTTCAACAATGTAAGCTGTGTGTCTCTTCGCCCATTTTCCTTCCATAGAGCATAGTCTGATTGGAAAGATTCGCTTCTCACAAGGGGTTCGGATAAGAAGGGTTGTCCTTTCACGGATTCTTCTTTATCACCGAAGAGTTTTTGCATGATTTGCCTAAAAAATTCATTTGACATACAGCTGCACTTTATGTTTAATTTTGGGCGTGACCCCACAAGAGCACAAAATAACAATTCAAAAGACTGCCCGATATTATACTTGGGGTGATGATATAACCAGAGCACACCGCGTTTGGTTCGTTTGCCATGGTTACGGACAGTTGGGTACTTACTTTATAAGAAATTTCAATGAACTAAACCCGGAAACTGATTTTGTTATTGCCCCGGAAGGTTTTCACAGGTTTTACCAGGAGGGTTTTTCCGGAAAGGTAGGAGCCACATGGATGACCAAAGAAGCGAGGCTTGACGATATTCAGGACTATGTTGCTTATCTCGACCTGGTGTACGATTCCTGCGGTCTGCAAGATTTGCAAACCACGCAGAACCTTATCGCTTTAGGCTTTTCACAAGGTGTGGCGACAATAACAAGGTGGATAGCCGCAGGAAAGGCAAGGCCTCATGCAGCGGTGATGTGGGCAGGCTCTTTCCCACCAGATTTGGATGTGCTGAAAGCAACCCATTCATTCCGAAAACTACCCGTGTGGTTTGTGTTGGGTGATGCTGATCCTTTTATTGGGGTGAACGCTGTTGATGACATGAAGCGGCATGTAGAGCCACTCAATATAGACCAGCATTGGCTGCACTTTTCAGGGAAACATGAAATACCAACCTCTGTATTGCGCACACTGCTTCAGGAAATAAATACCACCCTGCACAAGGTTCTTTAATCACGCAGTTAGGTAGGAATGTTGTACTTTTCGCATCTCGAAATGAAAAGATCACTATGAAAATTTGCATGTACATAGCCTTTGCAATTGCCCTGTTGACATCATCATCTTGCTCCGCACCCGAACAGGAAAACGCAGCTGTAGAAGGTGTAGATGAGAAGGTTTTGGTTGCTGAAGAAGACAACACCGACCTGAATAAGGCATCATCAATTGCAAAACAACCAGGTGAAGTTCAGGATGAGGGTCATATTCGTAGAGTAGCCGATGTGATGCCCGTATTTCCCGGAGGAGAAGGGGCACTTATGGCATACCTGAAGAAGAATATTCGGTATCCGAAAGGTGCTGTGGAGGATGGCGTAGAAGGTATGGTATTTACCAGCTTCGTGGTTGATGAAGAAGGGCGCATATCAGATATTCAGGTTTTGAAAAGCCCGGATGAAAGACTGAGCAAAGCTGCAATTGAAACGATAGGCGCTATGCCTGCATGGCAGTCAGGAGAGCATCAGGGCGAAAAGGTGAGTGTTCGATACAACCTGCCAGTGTTTTATAGGCTTAAGGATGTGGCTGAAGGAACGGTGACGAAAGATGATCCATCCAACAACGCAGATAAGTAGATGCAAATAAGCAGCACTGAAAGCCAGGTATTATGGGTGTGCTACGAAGTAATATTCCTTATTGCTATTGTATAAATGCACAAACCCTTGTTCTGTAAGTGGGGCACTTTCACCCACAAATCCTTTCAAGGTATTGATCCGCAAACCGGCTTGGGTATGTATAAAACTGTATAGTTCTTTTGGATTGGTTCCATAGTAATCGCTTGCACCTATACCGCATTCAAATATCAAGGTGGTTTTAAGCGCTTTCAAAATTCTCAATGCGCCTTTGAGCACTAAAAACTCCCCACCTTCCACATCGAGCTTTATGAAATCTATTTGTTCATCAGCAGGTATTAGGTCATCGAGTTTTCTGGTTTCAACTTCTATTAGATGTATTTCGGGGGAGTCCGTTTCGTACTTTCTCTTTTGGAGACCGCTGTATGCTTCAGCGTTCACAACGTGGTTGAAGGTTGCGCTGCCATTCTTATCGCTGAGTGCATAAGGCATTACTTCCACTCTGCGGCCAAACTTTCTAGCCAATTCCATGTGCAATTCAGGTATAGGTTCGAAGGCGTAGTGATGTCCCGAAGGGGCATAGCTGAGCATAAGTTCTAGAATCTCTCCTTTATGGCATCCTATATCAACACAATTTGAGTCTGTCTTGATGACCTTTTTCATGATCAAAATACTCAACCTGTCATACTCCAGGTTTTTGGTGAGATCCAAGCCCAGCGCAATACATGTTTTTCTGACAGCATCCTTTATCATGGCAATGCCCGACATGGAATTGAAAACTTTTATTTTAATCCGCAAAGGTGGCATCATTTGTCGGATTATTCACAATATTGCAGCGCAAACTTTTAGTAATCCTAGGATTGCCAATTAGGATTTGAAAATCCTTGAATACTGACTTTCCTCCTTTAAGTGAATTAAAACACTGGCCCAATGATTGAATATTTCAAACGATTTCGCACCTATTGGCTCCGCGATGCAAGTTTTGCCACCCTTCTGGCAATGTTGATTTTGATGGTATTTGTGCTACCCGTGAGCATGAGCCTTTTTGAACTGGGCGATAACCTGTTGCACATAATGCTGCTGTTTTTATTCTTTGTAGGTATCTGGTCGGCTGATACAAAAGCATTGGTCATTATAAGCGCAGCATTGTTCCTTTTGCATGTCATCCTTAAGATCATCAGGTTTAGTGACCTGATGGTAACGCGGCAACTTCTTGAACTTGTTGTTACCATACTCAATTTGGTGTTTTTTGGGTATATCAATCTTAGGCTTCTTTTTCGGGACGATTCTATTACAGTGTGGAGGGTGCTTGGGGCGGTGAATGTGTACTTGATTATGGCCTTGCTTGGGGCCTTCATTATGATGTTGATGGCAGAAGTGCTTGGTAGTTCTATTGTCGGAGAAGTGCAACTTACAGGTACCGATAAGGATTTTACATCTTATATTTATTACAGCCTCACCAGTTTCACCACAGTAGGTTATGGTGACATTCGACCTGCGAATGATGCCGTGCGCATGTTCAGCGTTTTTCTTTCTTCAGTAGGTGTACTCTTCCCGGCTGTGGTTATAGCCCGATTGGTTGGGGCAAGTGCGGCAAGTAAAAGAGTGGGCTGATGTATTCCTGGCATTTTTTGCAATCAATGAATATACAATGATCAACCCTTCACCGGTTATACCCAATTCTAAGAATAATAGTCGATGGCAGGGCCTGGCATTGTTTACCTTGATTTTCGTGGTTTTCGTTTCCTATTGGTATGGATCTTTTCTCGGCTCACTGAATCAAACCTTTTTCAACGGAGCTGGCGATGGGTTGAAATCATACTATAATGTGGCCTATCATATCAATTACGGGAGCCCGCTTCTACATCACGCAGGTATGTCGTATCCATATGGAGAGTATTTAATTCTCGAAGACTCCATGCCCATACTCAGTATTTCTCTGAAGCTGCTTTCAAGGGTTTTTCCATTCGTTGGTGATTATACTGTAGGCATCGTCAATGCCTTGTTTTTTTTATCCTTGTTCGCTGGCGCTTTTTTGTTGTTTCACCTTTTGTTGAGGTTCAAGGTTGATTCCATTCCGTCTGCCATTGGGGCAAATGCAATATTGTTTCTTTCATCTCAGAATTTGCTGCTTTTTCCGGCAGGCCATATGGCCTTGACCTTCAGCGCATTTTTTATTTTAGGATGGGTTTTACTTCTCAAATATTTTGAAAGCAAGAACAAAATAAAATGGAGCATGGCCATAGCATTCAATATTATTTTTTGGGCCTTTATGCACGCCTACTTGGGGCTCATCCTGCTCATGTTTACACTTGCCTCACATTTGATTTACACATTAGTGGTACGCTTTTCTAGTAGTAGAGTGCCAGATAGGTATTTATGGCCCCTGGTTCAGGTTGCAGTTCCTATACTCGTTTTTATTCTGTTTTACAGGCTGCTCGATCATCATCCTGACAGAATTGATATGCCGTTTATTGAAACCCATCGCAGTACGCTCACATCCATTCTCGTTCCTTCTGTATCACCCATCCGTGAACACTTAAGCAATTTCTTACACCTTGCAGATCCATCAGTATTCGCCTGGACCACTGTGGGTACGTACATTGGAGTGGTTTCCATACTGACCATGCTTTGCTTTGCTTTAGAATGTAGTGTTTCAATATTTAAAAGAGGTATCAAGGCGTATTTAAACCAATTCCCGATACTTTTAATTGTGTCATTCTTGTCGTCCGTAATGTTGCTCTTGTTTTCATTTGCCTTGCCTTTCAGATGGTTTCCAGATGCGCTATTAAACGATCTTCCGTACATCAAGCAATTCTCTTCATACGGCAGATTTGCCTGGGCATTTTATTACGTTCTCACAACGTGTTCCCTCGTATTTTGGTCAGTAAGATTGAGAGAATTTCTTTGGAGAAAGTGGGCGCTTACACTCGCGGCATTTCTTTTTCTGGTTGAAGCAATTCCCGTGCATAGTTCGCTCTCCGATGGTATTTGTAAAACTGAAAACTCATTCCAGGCAGCACATTTGCCTGCCGAAAATAGGGTATTGAATATTGAGAATCCTGAACGGTATCAGGCCATACTGCCTCTGCCAACATTTTTTGTGTATGGATTGCCATTTTCAACCCGTGCATTCCAAAGCTCAATGTATGGTGCTTTGTCGGCTTCTGCCCTTACAGGATTGCCTGTACTCAGTACTTTTTTATCAAGGCCTTCGGTTTCTGAATCATTGAATATCTTTAAGCTCATTGGACCTGCTCCTTATCAGATACGTATGGATAGTATTGTGAACGATGGACGCAATATTGCTGTGGTAATTTTGCTTTCAGACACTGTAAACCTTAATTCCAAAGAGAAAATTTTACTCAGCAAGTGCAAGCCAATTGCCCTATCCGATTCTTACGCAATATATAGCCTGAGTGTGGAAGGTTTGATTAATTATAAAGAGCCGGAGATTTCTGCGAACTTGCTCTCATCAACCACCGACAGCATATGGAGTAATCCACCTGAAGTGTTCTACTACTACGACAATTTAGATACGTTCACAAGCCGTGAAGAGGACCTGGGCAAGGGAGCCTATGAGGGGGTAAAAAATAGATGGAATCAGGTATTTAAAATATCTACCGCTCAAATGGATACCGGGCGTGTATACAACCTGAGTTACTGGTATTATAACCACGTCTGGGACCAGACCTTCAACACCGCCATTGTGCATGAAACCGATAGTGCTGGAGAGACTATGCAATGGCTGTATTATTCACCCCTTGAAGCGAGGGTAGTAGATGGTTGGTGGTATTATTCAGAGTTTCAGTTTTCTCTAAAGTCCAAGAATACAGCGCTGGCTTTATTGTTCAACGGTGAAGAAAAGTTTGAGCCGTGGTTTGCTGTGGATGAGGTATTGCTGAGACCAGCTGATGTGGATATAATAAGAAAGGATGTAAAGGACAGTACAATGCACTTCTATAAGAATGGACTTTTGTTGGGCGTGTTCGATAATGCTATGGATTGAATTAAGGAAAATAAAGATCATTGGCTCCTCACATTCAATTGTCACTTTGCCCGCAAAGAAGTAGGTAATATTTGTGGTAAGTATTTGTAAGCAATGTGGCTGTCAGAGAGCCTTATTCTCCCTCATTATTGACAATGGCATACACGCCAGCAACCGCAAGTGCTCCAACAAGTACCCAGGCGCCTACATGGTGTTTTTTTGAGGTCATGAAATACTTTGGCATTCCATTGGGTAACTCCTTCATTAAGAATTTTGAGTTGTAGAGATAATCTTCCTGAAAGGAAGCTGTTATATTTCGGGCATTGCTCAAATCTATGTTTGAACTTATCCTGAAAGAGATTCCGAGCTCGCGCCCATCAGATTCGAAATTGTATCGCTTTAGGTTGTACAGTTTCCCTCCCTCATGCACATTTTCACGAAAGGTGTTGTCATTATCTTTGCGCGCTTCAACGTAGGGTGCAGAGAATGGCTTAGACTTTACTACTCCATACATTCCCGAAGGTATGTAAAGCACTTCGGGTGGTTTGGTGCTACTTGTGTGACCATGTGTTTGTATACTTCCATTATCAAATAGAAAAAAGTCCGGATTGCTTACTGCGTGCATTTGCACAGTTATAGGGCCGATGGCATTTTGAGCAACCATGCCATCCACTGAATACACCGAGTGTTTCAGATCGACATATAAATCTTTGGATGTATAATTATAAATAGCAGCCACCACAGGCAGCCCTTCACCACTAAAGTCGTACGAAATCCGCACACTGTCATGTTCAGTATAATACTTCATAGTGCTTCGCTCTACCGGCAAATCACTTTTTAGTGCTACATATTGATAGCTCATGCAACTGCAAACGAGAATTGGCCCTAGTAGTAGAATGAAAATGTTTGACAAAGACATAAGGAAGATTTCAATTTGAAAATCAAGAACCATGCCTTTAGAGATGATGCTTGAATGCGGAATGTCCAAAATACTTAGGAATGTGCAATACTTGTATTTTGTAACTACTCCAACCATTGAAGCATCGGAAACAAAACCGTAGGAGATTAATTACCTTGTACCCGTCATCTCTCTCTATCCAATACGCGTTTAAGAACCAAAATCAGTACCATGAAATATATCATCTGCACCCTTGCACTCACCTTGCTACTGGGCAATATATTTTGTCAGGATACCCACGTTTCAGATTCATTGAAGGCAAGATTAGAAGTGCAGCTTGCCCAGAGAGCCAAAGAAGGAAGCGCCGGGCAACAGAGTGATACCTTGATAGGGATAACGCTTTCACTTCTGAGCAACGAGCTTTTGACGGTCGATCCTGAGGAGTCACTTAAATATGCAAATCAATTATTAGAGTTGTCGGAAAAAGTAAACCACAACCTGGGCATTGCCTCTGCGCTGCACGTGAAAGGAGGTATTGAGCAGAATTCGGGTCGATTCGATGCTTCTATTCAAACGTTTTTGAAAGCCATAGAATTTGCCAGAGCTTCAGGAAATAGCAAACAAATTGCCGCATCACACACCAACATCGGAATATCGTACACGAACAAAGGGCAGTTTCCAAAGGGGTTGGAATCATTTCTGGTAGCACTCAGGCTGTATGAGAAGATAGGCGATCATTCAGATGCGGCGGGATGCCGTCTGAATATTGGCATAGTGCACAATCAGCTCGGCGAATTCGAAGAAGCACTTCCCTATTTCAAGGCATCTATGGAATACTTTGAAAATGCTGGAGATAAATACGGGCTGAATTTTGTGTATGGTAGCATCGGGCAACTCTATACTGGTATGCACAAAGCTGATTTGGCCCTTCACTATGACTCACTCGCCTTGAACCTGAGCCGTGAACTTGGCAATGAGTTCAGTGAGGCGAATGCATTGAACAATCTTGCCTTTGACTTTGAACAACTTGGAGACATGAACAAAGCCAAGCAGTATTACCTAGAAGCATTGGAACTGAATCGAAAAATAGACGATCTGGATGGAGTGGCCCTGTCGCTGAACAATGTGGGAAGCTTCTACGGCAAGCAAAGAAATTATAGGGAAGCTGAACAGTACTTTATGGAATCTCTGGATATCGCTAAAGCAATTGGTAGCATCGTATATGTGAGTGATGCCTACCGAAATTTGGCTTCCTTAGACAGTGCTCAAGGCAACTTCGCCGGGGCGTTTGCAAACTATAAGGAATATATATCGGCGCGGGATAGCATGTTCAGCGAAGAAAACACCAAGCAGCTTACCGAACTCTCCATGCAATACGAGTTTGACAAGAAAGAAGCTGCAGCGAAGGCAGAGCAGGAGAGAAAGGACTTGCTTACAGCAGAAGAAATAAAGAAACAGAAATTGGTTCGAAACGGATTTGCCGGTGGATTTGTAGTGGTGCTGGCTTTTGCGGGAGTCTTCTTCTTTCAGCGCAACAGAATCAAGCAAGGCAAGAAACTCAGCGACGAACTCCTTCTCAACATTCTCCCTGAAGAGACTGCTGCCGAACTAAAAGCCACCGGTAAGGCCGATGCTAAAAGATATGATGAGGTTACAGTGCTTTTTACCGATTTCAAAAACTTCACCACAATGAGTGAAAATTTGAGTGCTGAAGAATTGGTTGCCGAAATCAACTATTGTTACAGCGCCTTCGACCGGATAATAGGACAATATGGAATTGAAAAAATCAAGACCATTGGCGATTCCTATATGTGTGCAGGAGGGCTGCCTTCTGAGAACAGTACCAACGCACTAGATGCAGTGCGCACCGCACTGGCTTTCCGCGATTTTATTAATGAAGAAAAGGTCAAACGCGCAGCCACCGGAAAGCTCTTTTTTGAAATCAGGATTGGTTGTCACACAGGCCCTGTAGTCGCAGGAATTGTAGGAATTAAAAAGTACGCCTACGATATTTGGGGCGATACGGTCAATACCGCTTCCCGTATGGAATCATCCGGTGAGCCGGGAAAGGTGAATATCAGCGGCAGCACTTATCAGTTGGTCAAGAACCATTTTTCATGCGAGCACCGCGGTAGAGTGGCTGCTAAGAATAAGGGTGAGATTGATATGTATTTCGTAGAACCATAATTTCATCCTTCGATATGCAATCTTGGAATCCACATTTCATTTACTTACTGAACGAGTAGATATTGATCTGGCAAAAAAAAAATGCGCCCACTATCGGGCGCATTTCTCGTTTTGTGAAACCAATAAGTAATTACTCCACCATCAACTTCTCAGTTTTCTGGCTGTTTCCAATGGTTATTTTTACCAGGTACAAGCCCTTTTCAAAATTTCCAGTATTTACCGTAAGGGTGCTGGCACCGCTCAACACGCCGTAGTCTCTGCTCGCTACTTCCTTACCGTCAACGGAAAAGATTTCGATGCTCACACGTTCTGCACTTTTCAGGTCGATGGTGAGGTAGCTTACATCGGTAGAAGGATTCGGGAATATTTTAATCCCCGCATCAGGTTCCGGCAATTTGTTGGTGCTTACAATGGTGGTACCACTGTCATACCATCCATTGTCAATTGCATCGGCAAGGCTTGCTTTGTAGGCATTGTCAATGCGGTTGGTTGGGTCATAAAGCACACCTACAAGTTTTAATTCGTCTATATCCCAGGTCTCAGGTATGGTTAGAGAAAAATTCAAACCATACGTTTCGCCAACATTCACAGTGCTAGGAATAATTCCGGTTGCTCCGCCAAAAGTTGGCATAATAAGACGCGCTACATGGTCATAAACCATCATGCTTGCCGGCACTGGGTTAGGAAGGTCTTCGTAGCCATCAAGGTCAATGTTGGCACCTGAATAAAAATTCACCTGATTGTATCCTGAACCTGTTCCGGTTACTCCATCTTCAACTAAAATAAATCCAAGTTTGAAGTTACCAGTCGCTGCTTGCACAAACTCTGCATCCACCACAACTTCGAGCAGTCTGTTTACTTCATTGTACTGAGCGCCTACATTGATATATGCTTTTGGTGCAATAACCATACGCGTCAAATAAGTACTTCCCAGCTCAGTATCAGATATTTGTGGTCCGCGGTCTACTTTCCCTGAAGGAAATGCGTTCAAAGCCATTCCTGAATCGTAGGCTGCGTTGGTCATTGGGTCACCGTTGTGAACGGCTATTCCTACAAAGTTATCGCCGTAGGTTTTCTGTAGTCGGGCCATAAGCACCATGCCGCGTGTACAGAACTGACACCATGTGCCCGTACCTTCTTCTACAACGGCACGTTTTCCAGTCGCAGTTTGCGCCACCATGGTATTGAGCAGATACACGTTGTCATCAACATAGTCATCATCGCCTCCATTAATATTGCTCACGGTGAACAATACTTGCTGGGCACCAGCATCCAGAAATATTTCATCATCAAATGGGAGATCATATTCTCCACCAGGTGCAAGTGAAATACCGGTAACACTTTGTGAGTATGAACTGCCATCATGGGAGATTTCTACATCGAATGAAGTAATGTTTTCGATGCCCGTATTTTTTATCACTGCCTCCGGCTTGTAACCGATATCCGTAAGGGCACCAATATATTTTAGTTGTGCTGCATTGGCATTCAGAGAAGGCGCTGCAAATGCCTCCCAACTGAAAGCCATATCGTCCACCCAGTAGGCAGAGTTTAGGATTGGGAACAAATCAAGTGATGCCACTTGATTGGCTCCATTTGAAAAGCCACCAACCAATACATCGTCCACATAAAATTGCCAGTAGTTGGTGGTAAGGTTGGCTACTATTTCCCACTTGAACCACTGCTCGGCAGTGTAAGCACCCGTTGCGGCAGTGGTACCACCTTCAGACAGAGTAATAACCCCATTGGCTGCATTAAAATCGAGCGCCCATACCTGACCGATGGTGGTATTGGCTTGTATGTTGAAGTAGGCATTCTTCCCTGTAGTGATGTACAACATAGACGAAATTCGGAATATACCGTCGTTATAGGCTTGTCCGAATGGAAGTACAACATCTTGTGGGCCTCCGTTGGTTGCAGTAGATGTGAAATAGATAGAATTGCTTCCGCTAAAAGCAAGGTTGTCGCTGATAGTTACATCTTCACTGCTTCCCGGAAGGTTGCTCCAGGTCGTCCAGTCGCTTGAAGCTACGCCTAAATATTGGCCAGATGTATAGCTTTCAAAATCGTCGAAGAATGTAACCTGGGCTTGTGATAAGACAACGGTAAGCACCATTGCCAAAAGGGTAGAGATTTTTTTCATAGGTCTAGTATTGGTTTTTGTTGAAGGCAAAGTAACCATAAATCTGTAGAAATAGCCCTAGAAAGTATATGTGAATAATGGATTCCTATTTTTTTGACTTCTGTAGTAATGAACACCCGGTTCATAAGTTCTTTGATTTTCTGATAGCCCTATCTGGGCAATGGATGCATGCGATATGAACAGGGTTATGTGTACGAGTTCATTCAAAATGGATTCAAATTGCTACCCGACATCCGTTCTAATCCCTACTTTTAATGCCCCACAAAAATCTGAAAAATACCCGTAATATTATGCTTGTAGAAACCATGGAAACCCAGTCCGGCTCACGCAAAGAGAAGATCAATCCCACATATGAAGAAGCTTTGAAAGCTGCCGTGGCCTACTTTGATGGTGATGAACTTGCTGCAGGAGTATGGCTGAACAAGTATGCGATGAAAGACTCCTTCGGCAACATTTATGAGCGCACGCCAAATGACATGCACCGGCGCATGGCCAAAGAAATTGCGAGGGTAGAGTCCAGGTACCCCAATCCACTTTCAGAAGATGAAATTTTTGCATTGCTCGAGCGGTTCAAACACATCATTCCCCAAGGGGGTCCCATGACTGGTATTGGAAATCAATATCAGGTAGCATCCTTGTCCAATTGCTTTGTAATAGGTAGCAACAGCGACTCATACGGTGGGTTGATGAAAACCGATGAGGAGCAGGTGCAACTTATGAAGCGCCGGGGTGGGGTAGGACACGACCTTTCACACATACGACCTGCCGGTGCACCCGTTAAAAATTCAGCACTTACCGCCACTGGGGTGGTGCCTTTTATGGAGCGATTTAGCAACTCAACCCGCGAAGTGGCCCAGGATGGCCGGCGGGGCGCACTCATGCTGAGCATATCCATTAAGCATCCGGATGCTGAGCGATTTATCGATGCCAAACTCGATGGCACAAAAGTAACAGGTGCCAACGTTTCAGTGCGTATTGATGATGCCTTTATGGAGGCAGTGAAAACGGGCGCTTCCTACAAGCAACAATTTCCAATAAATGCAGAAAAACCCATCTACGAGAGTGAAGTGGATGCCCGTCGTCTTTGGGAGAAGATCATTCACAACGCATGGGCTTCAGCCGAACCAGGAGTGTTGTTCTGGGACACCATAATCCGTGAGTCTATTCCCGATTGCTATTCCGATGAAGGTTTTGCTACCACGAGTACCAATCCCTGTGGTGAAATACCTCTTTGCCCATATGACTCATGCCGCTTGCTGGCCATAAATCTATTAGGCTATGTAGAATTCCCATTTACTGATAAAGCGGATTTCAACTTTGAAAAATTTGGAGAGCACGCCCGCCTGGCCCAGCGAATAGCCGATGACATCATTGACCTTGAATTGGAGAAAATAGAAGCCATCATTGCCAAGATTGATAAAGATCCGGAGCCTGCCGAAATAAAACGAACAGAGTTAGAATTGTGGGAGAACATCCGCAAGAAATGTATAGATGGTCGCCGCACAGGAATTGGCATAACTGCCGAAGGAGATATGCTTGCAGCACTCGGCATTCGATATGGCTCTCAAGAATCTATTGAATTTGCTGAAGAGGTGCACAAAACCCTTGCTGTAGAAGTATACAGGGGTTCTGTGAATATGGCCAAGGACCGTGGGGCATTCGCAATTTTCGATTGGGAGAAGGAGAAAGATAACCTTTTCTTGAACAGGCTGGGTGAAGTGGACCCCAGCTTGCTCGCAGAAATGAAAATTCACGGACGTAGAAATATTGCTGCACTTACCATCGCGCCTACTGGCACCACCAGCCTGATGAGCCAAACATCTTCGGGCATTGAGCCCGTGTTTATGGTGTCGTATAAACGACGAAAGAAGATAAACCCGAACGACAAAAATGTGCGCACCGATTTCATTGATGAAGTTGGCGACCACTGGCAGGAGTTTGCTGTATTTCACCATCAGTTTGTTCAGTGGCTTCTCACACAAGGATACAATCCCACTGAGGTGCAGGGATGGGCTGATGCAGACCTTCAGGAACTCATTGCCAAATCACCTTACTATAAAGCCACAGCGCCCGATGTGGACTGGGTGAATAAAGTAAGGCTTCAAGGTACCGTCCAGAAATGGGTAGACCACTCCATAAGCGTAACCGTTAACATTCCCGCTGAAACTACGGAGGAAATGGTGGCCAAAATATACCTCACCGGATGGGAAAGTGGCTGCAAAGGAATGACTGTGTACCGGGATGGTTCAAGGTCTGGTGTACTTATTTCCGATAAGCCAAAGGAAGCTGGGATTTCTGTTTCTGAGCACAGTGCGCCCAAAAGGCCAAAGTCCCTCGAAGCTGATGTGGTGCGCTTCAATAACAATGCTGAGAAATGGATCGCCGTGGTAGGATTGCTCAATGACCGACCCTACGAGATATTCACCGGGCGTGCTGAAGATGCATTTCACCTTCCGGCAAATGTGGATGGTGGTTTCGTAATGAAGAACAGCGATGAGAAATCGGCCAAAACCCGGTACGATTTCCGCTACCAGGACAAGGATGGTTTTTTCGTCACCATCGAAGGTCTTTCGAGATCATTCGACCCTGTATTCTGGAATTACGCCAAGCTGATTTCAGGTGTTCTCCGACATAGAATGCCCCTCCCTGATGTGGTGCGTATGATCGAGAACCTTCACTTGGACAGTGACTCATTGAATACCTGGAAAAATGGAGTGATACGTGCCCTGAAAAGGTATATCCCTGCGGGTACCAAGGCGGAAGGAAGCCAATGTGAGTCTTGCGGACAGGAAGCGTTGGTTTATGAAGAGGGCTGCCTCAATTGTAAGAATTGCGGCTACAGCAAGTGTTCTTAAGGATTACAGATCAGTCTGTAAATTGGAAATATAGCGAGGCGTAGCTCTCCAAGTTTAAGCCGGATATTTCCAGAAATGGAAGTAGCTTAGATGACTTAGAAAGGCATTTTTTCTATCTTGCAGCATGAAACCATTTTACACCACTGCAATCGCACTTTGCATTGTAACATTCGCTTGTGCTCAGGAACAAGATTTACCTCGTTACCTGACTGACTCAGAAAGAGCCATTTTACCAACGTATCAATTTCCCAGGGACGCTCGTTCCTTTGAGGAACCGCCGCCCTTTGAGAATATTCGCAATATGGCTGAGTGGGAAGAAGTACAGGTTCTTGCCATCACTTGGCGTTCGTACACCAGAATACTCAAAGAAATAACCCGCGCAGCTAAAGAAGAGACCAAGGTGATCATATTCTGCAGCAACACTTCTACAGTTCAAAGCTACCTCATGGGTACGCAGGGTGCGAGCGGGAGTTGGCCATCGTTGCCACCTCTCAACAATATGGACAACATTGAGTTGATTGTAGCACCTACAAACAGTGTGTGGATGCGCGATTACGGGGCCAATAATGTGTATGGTAACCGTGTGGATACCCTGGCACTTGTAGACTGGATATACAACCGCCCGAGACCAGCTGATGATGTGATCCCTTCCGTGCTGGCGGACCACCTTGGGCTGAACCTATATACTACCACCCAAGCTCCGAGCGATCTTGTGAATACTGGTGGTAATTTCATGAGCGATGGGCAGGGAACCGGATTTGCAAGTAGCCTCATACTCGAAGAGAATGAAGTGGGAAACCCATACGACGTAACTCCAAAAAACGAAGAGGAAATCAATGACATACTTGGAAATTTTCAAGGACTGAGCAGGTACATTAAGATGGAAGCACTTCCTTATGATATTATCAACCACATTGACATGCACATAAAGCTGTTGGATGAAGAAACCCTGCTGGTTGGAGAATATCCCGAAGGGGTTGCAGATGGTCCACAGATCAATGCCAACATTGACTACGTGGTAAATAATTTCATGAGCACTTTTGGTGAAGCGTACAAAATAGTGCGCATCCCCATGCCCGATGCAACGAACGGCAGTTGGCCCGACGACAATCCTGCAGCATCTTACAGGACGTATACCAATGGGGTATTTATAAACAAAACATACATCTATCCAACCTATAGGGCACAATACGATACTACTGCTGCGAGAATCTACAGCGAACTATTACCGGGTTACAACTTGGTAACGATAGATTGTGACAATAGCCCTGAAGCCATGATATCCGCTGCGGGAGCGATACATTGCATCACCCACACAGTAGGAGTCAATGATCCTCTGCTTATTGTTCATCAAGCACTTAAAGACACCGAAGAAACTGAATTGCCATACGTTGTTGTAGCATCGGCAGAACACCGCAGCGGAGTGGCCTCAACGAAACTTTGGTGGAGACTCAGCGGTGAAACAGAATACAATGAAGTTGAAATGAACCCTGCTGGCGGTAACAATTGGCAAGCAAATATCCCAGCTCAGCCTGCGGGTACAAAGGTTCAATACTATGTGCAGGCCTTTGCAAACAACGGTAAGACCTTGAACAGACCCATTGTAGCGCCAGAAGGTTATTGGCAGTTTACAGTATTTGGTGGGATTACTGCTGTTGATCAGGCAATGGCCTTTGATCTGCGTTCGGTGTACCCCAATCCTGCTACTGATATTGTGAGCATACCCGTATTTGCCAAGCGCCCCATGCAGGCACATGTGTACCTCACTGACATTACCGGCAGGCCTGTAGCTGAGGTATTCAGCGGTGAGGTCTATGGCGATAAGCGCATAAGCATGCGCGTAGGGCACCTCGCTTCTGGTACGTACATCGTTGTAGTAGATGGAGATTTTGGAAGAAGGACAACGCCCCTGGCAGTAGTGCGCTAATTCGCTGAAAGGCCCATTTTCTCTATTAGGAAACTGGCGTTCATATTTTCACATATTCCGGGCTCGATTTCATACCTGAAGTCGAGCTCGTTGTTTGTATAGTGCACTTCAAAGCGCATGTTTTCTATACTTTCTTTGTACTCCTCAGCAAGGGTGCACAAACTAAGGTCATGTGTAGCGATAAGTCCTTTCGCCGGAAGGCTGAGAAGTTTTTTCATAAACCGTTTTGAGCCCTCGGCTTTGTCTGTGGAGTTGGTACCTTTCAAAATTTCATCGAGGATTAAGAAGTGGAGACCACCTTTTTCCAATGAGTCTACGAGCTGCCTTAACCGCTTGAGTTCGCTGAAGAAATACGATTCACTTTCACCAAGTGAATCTGTGGTGAGCATAGACGTGTAGATTTGGCAAGGCTGAAAAGTCATGGATTTTGCTGCGATTGGCAGTCCGCGCATTGCCATTACCAAACTGAGACCTACCATGCGGAGGTACGTGCTCTTGCCAGCCATGTTGGCTCCTGTAATAATGTAAAAGCTGTTCTCTGACTTCAGGGCTAAATCATTGGGAACGGCAGCCGCATTCATAAGTGGATGCCTTGCTTCTTCCATTTCGAAAATACCTTTCAAGTTCATTTCCGGAAAAAGGAAATGTGGGTGGTTGTGACAGAACAGTGCCGGCGATTGCAAGGCTTCTGCTTGAATGGCAGTTTCAATCCATGTAGCGAGGTCTTTGCCGTGCCTGGCTTTCCAGTTTTGCAGGCGGCGCATGCACTGAAAATCCCAGAGAAGCAGCGCGTTGAGACCAATACCCACCACCAGGTTGTTGCGGCTGCTTATTGCACCATCTATCTTGCTCAGCTCAGCGAGTGCTATGATGCTTTGCTGTAGTTGTATACTCTTTATCGTTTCCTGAAAGGGTGACCCTTCAAAATCGCGCGTTCTCAACATCTCCAGCATACCTGCTACACCAGCAGCACTGAATACTGCTTTGCTAAATTGGGCGAAAGCTGCCTGGTGCTTCTTGAGCGCAACGGCAGTGAAGATGAGTGGCACGAGCAGGATATATGTGTACACACTCCAGCTCAAATACCCACCTGCCAAGGCCAACGTAGCCCCGAGGCCAACGGCGGGTAGAATTCTGGTCATGAACATTTGTATAAACCTATGGTGTTGGGTTGCATGGTCATTTGACCAACGCTCAATTCGGGCAGAAGCCTCAGGGTGTACATTTGCCAACCTGGCAAGGGCTAAGTACCGTAAACTCCACTCCGGGTCAGTTGCGAAATGGCGCACCGTAGCGCGTTCTGCTGCAATGGCCTCAGCACTTAGAAGAGGGTTTAGCAAGCTACCCGCTACGATGCCTGATGCACCCACGCTCTGGCTGTAGTTCATGTATTGGAAGAGGCTGTGCTTTCCGAAAATATTCAAATCTGAAGCGTATGGATGGTTGGCATTGATGAAGGATTCGCCCGCAGGTCGCGACTTCCAGTTTCCTCTTAGAGATTCAATTTGTTCAGCACACAAGTCTATGAAGGTTTTCTCCCTCTTCAAAAGTTCCTTGCAATCGGCATAGATTCTTATCAAGAATAAAAAGGCAGCTGCTGAGAATGCGAAAAGCAAAAGCGCAATCCACCCTTGATTCCAGAAGAAGTAGAGCGCGCTGCATGCAATAAGAAATGCCAATAGCCTGAGTGCAGACAATACCGTGAGTCTGGACTTTAGTTTCTTAACGTGTTGTTCTGATTGTTGCAGGTACTCTTCGAATCGTTCATTGGGCTTCATCGCCCAAAGGTATTGAACCAAATTGACCCAAATGATTGGGAGGATTGCAATCTCCCAGGCTGGGTACACAGTGCTATCTATCTGATTCAATGATTAATTTACACAGATTCTAAAGGTGATTTCTCATATTCGTGAACAACGTTCCCTATAATTTCTGTTAAAGATTTGTGAAATATGTTTGTTCATTAAATGTACATACATATATTTGCGTCATGAAAATCGAAGCCGCCATTCAGCAAAAGAAATTTTCAGACCCATTTCACAAGGCAATGGTGAACCTCTTATATACCACCAATTGGTTGGTGTATTCTGAATCTGGTATTTTCAAGAAGCACGGATTGACCATGCCCCAGTACAATGTACTTCGGATTTTGAAAGGACAGTTGCCCAATGCAGCAACGGTAAGCCTACTTATAGAGCGCATGCTTGACAAGAGTTCCAACGCATCCCGAATTGTGGAGAAATTAAGGTCCAAAGGTCTCCTCGAGCGCAGGGAGTGCCCTGAAGACCGGCGCAGGGTGGATGTAATCATTACAGAAAAAGGACTACAAGTTCTTGCCGCGGCTTCAGCAGATATGAACTTATATTACCGAGAGCAGAAGACGCTCACAGATCAGGAAGCTGAGATGTTGAGCAATCTTTTGGACAAGGTAAGAGGAGATAAAGATTTTAATAAACCCAAACCCAAAAAACAAAAACAACAACTATGAAAACAATGATTACCCTTGCAGCGGCAGCTTTATTTGCCGTGAGCACAACAGCAACAGCCGGCGACGGAGTAAAAGTCAATACTGATAAAAGCAAAATTTTCTGGACTGGTAAGAAAGTAACCGGTGAGCACACTGGCACCCTGATGCTTAAAGGTGGTGAAGTGGAGCTTGCAGACGGCAAACCAGTACGCGTTGACCTGGATATTGATATGACTACAATTGTGGTTACTGATATTACAGATGCAGGAACCAATGCTAAATTGGTAGGCCATTTGAATTCAGATGACTTCTTCTCGGTGGAGAAATATCCTACTGGCAAATTTGTTGCAAGCAGCTTTACACCAATAAAAGGTGCGAAAGACCGTGAACCGAATTATACTGTGAAAGGCAAACTTACGCTTAAAGGCATTACCCAGGATATTGAGTTTCCAGCCCTGATTGCTGTGAAAGGCAACAGTGTTGTGGCCAATGGCAATTTAACTTTCGATCGTACCAAATTCGAGATCAAGTACGGTTCAGGAAACTTTTTTGAAGGACTTGGCGACAAGGCGATCTATGATGAAGTGAGCCTGAACTTTGTGTTAAGCGCTGGAAAGTAATAGTTTCGATTTCAATAAAATGCAAGTGTCGGTTCCCCAAGAGCCGGCGCTTGTTTTTTATATAGCTTTCCTTAGCGATTCCTATCGAAGTCCTAAACGTGCTTTAAGCGGCAGGGCCTTGCGCCCAAAAGGAGTGAGGTGAATGCTGTACTTGGTGTACATACTTCTGTCGGTAACATAGGCTTTCTCCATTTCTATGGAAAAGACTGCATACATCTCGTTGAGGTATTCTTTCCAATCGGCTGGGCGCAAGGTGCGCAACATTACTAGCCTCGTGCTGAGCCTCATCAACTTTTGCTCGGCGATGCCCAGTGTACTCCATATACCTCCGCTGTGCAGACGGTAAGCACCTGTAACCACATCTGTAAAGGTGCCATATCCTTGCATAAGTGCCATTGCAAAAACAAACACATCAGGATTGGAAACTTTGAAAAATTCTTCCGGCAATTGATCTGGAAGGCTTTTTCTCAATAACAAACTGCTATGGATGCTCGGCCCTTGGGTGAACAGCAAATCCCTGAGAATAAATTTTTCCGGTTGGGGCTCCAACACTTCTCTCATCACTGTGGTACCCGAAGCATCTACCTTTTTGAAATTTGTATATGATATGGTGGCTTCGGGCTTTGCTTGCAAGGCCTTCACTTGCATGGTAAGTTTTTGTGGGTCAGTCCAGAAGTCATCTCCTTCACAAAATGCCAGTAGCTCTGCATGGCATTCTTTCAGTGCTTTCGCAAAATTTCGTCCCGGTCCTTGATTGAGCACTGCCTGAAGCAAAATAATATTTGGAGACTTGGCTTGCCAAACTTTCACTTTTTGAACGGTCGCATCTTTGCTGCCATCATCACTTACCACTATGCGTACATTGCCTCCATACTCTTGAGAAAGAATTCCTTTCAGGCATTGGTCTATAAATGGCTCATGATTGTACGTGAGCACCATTACATCTATGTCTGGATAGGGCTTCATCTGCTTTTTCAGCAATGTTTCAGAACTATGTGTGCGATGCGCTCCTGCTCAGATTCTGAAAGGTGGTGGTGCAGGGGCAAACAAAATGCCGACGCACTCAGCTTCTCTGCCACCGGGCAAGGCGCTCCGGCCATATACGCTATGGTATTGAGGGCAGGGTAGAAGTAGCGCCTTGCCTCAATGCCTTCCGCAGCCAGGGCAGCAATGATTGCAGTTGTTTTTGATGACTTAAAATACAACAGAGGAAAGTACGCCCCGTTGTGCAAGGTATTGGGTGCAGGGCTTAAAAAACTGCTCGAGGGCAATTCTTTCAATAAATCGCGGTAGTTGTTCCACTGTGTGCGTCTTTTCTCGAGCAAAGCGTCAGCATAGGGCAGCATGGCAAGGCCAAGTGCTGCATGAAATTCTGAATTTTTGCCATTAATGCCGGGATTCGGGAAGTGATTTGGACCTTCGTGCCCGAAATTCCTGTAAGCGTCAATGCGTTTTTTGCCTTCTTCATTGCGGCTCACCACCAAGCCTCCGTTGGCTGTGTGAAATAATTTTGTGGCGTGAAGGCTCAAAACAGAGTACTCACCATAGCTCAGCAGGCTACGCTCATCGTGCACCACCCCGAAAGCATGGGCACCATCATAAAATATTGGTATTCCGTGCTGGTCAGCCAATGCCTGTAGGGCCGTTACATTTGCCGGAAGGCCATACACATGGGTGGTGAGAATGGCGCGGGTATTATTGCTGATGAGGGCAGCAGCCTTTTCGGGGTTAATTGCCAGTGTGTCTGCTTCTATATCCGCAAAAACAGGCGTAAACCCTTCCCAGAATACCGCCCCGGCTGTGGCAACATAACTGAATGGGGTGGTAACAATCTCTCCACCCCGGGGCAGCGATCTCAGTATGCACTGCAATCCTGTAGTAGCACTACTGAGGTAGGAGACAAACTTAACACCAAGGTAGGCGGCTATTTTCGCTTCAAATTCCTGCACCAACGGTCCGTTGTTGGTAAGCCACTGTCGCTGCCAAATACCTTGAGTGTAGCGCGAGTATTCTTCATGCGGGGGTAGAAAGGGCCTGCTGTGCGGAATCATTTTACAGGCCATTTGTTGAGATGGGGCAAGGTTGCAGTGTTTTCGAACCCTGCGAAGATGGCAATTTTTGTGGCAGCAAGAGGGTCGCTAATTTCGATTTCAAGTAATTGTTCCGGTCTGCCTGCGAAAAAAGTGCGTACCTCTTGCAAATGGGTTTCGTACCAATCTATCATCGATTGGTAGTGGTAGGGATTATCGTCCGGTGTGCCAAAAAGTGCACAGTGCGCTTCCCATACAAATCCGGGATAACGGTATGTTGCTTTGCGCAATTGATCTGCAGTTGGCGCACTGAGGCCATCACCAAACCTTCCGGCGTGAAAACGCACCAGAGAAGTGTACCACTCATCGGCGCTTTGGCGTCTACTCAAAATAAATTTGGCTGATGGGTATGCGGGAAATATATGACGGTATGTATGTCGAGCGCTAAAGGGTATGTCCTGAAAAAAATCGGCCGTGCCCACAAAATCTACAATTGGTTGCCAATTGCCTGCTGCATAATCTTTCACAAGCATTTCACCTTTCATTTGATTGCCACATCGAAAACCATTCATTTCGAAAAAGGCATTGAGCGAGGTGGTGCCTGTTTTATTTGCACCTATACAAATGACCAGCGGCTTCATGCCGGCGAATGTACTAGAAATCCTAAATTTTATGAGATGAAGTATGCCTGGTGCTTGCCAAGCTGGAACCAATAAAAAATTACCTTTGGCTCTACTCCTGCAATGGATTTCAAAGTATCAGTGGTAATACCGGTGTACAATGCTGCTCCTTTTCTCAAGGAAGCAGTGCAATCTGCGCTATCTCAACCGGAAGTACAGGAAGTGTTGCTCATAGAAGATGGAAGCACTGATAACAGCCTTGAAATCTGTACAATATTGACTTTAGCTGACCAACGTGTGCAGCTTCACCAGCACAAGCAGGGCCACAATCGGGGTGCAGCAGCTACTAGAAATCTGGGAATAAATCAATCTAAGTGTCCCTTCATTACTTTTCTTGACGCTGACGACGTATACGCAACCAATCGCTTTTCGAATGCAAGAAAGGTTTTTGAAAACCATCCGGAATGCCAAGGAGTTTATGAGGCCGTAGGAATTCTCAGCGCTGACCGACCTGCCAATAAACCCCTGCTCACTACTTTGTCAAGACCGCTCAGTCCTGAAGCTCTTTTTTACCATATCAGCCCGGTTGGTAATGGCGGCTATTTTCATCTTATAGGTCTTACCGTTAAGCGCGAAGTGTTTGCAATCACCGGCTTGCTCAACCCTTCACTACGTGTATCGCAGGACACAGAATGGATGCTGCGAATTGCGGCAACCTGTATTTTGCTACCGGGACACCTTGATGAACCTGTGGCTATGCGGCGCATACATGACAGCAATAGAAGTACCGATGAAAACTTTATGCGAAAGCACAAACCAGCAATGGCTATGCAGGCGTTGAAGTGGTTTTCGGCGCAGGGATTGCCAGCAGATAAAACCAGCGAAATACTGCGTGTATTTTTAAAATACCACTTCGAGTGGGTGCACCTGTACAATGGAGGAAATCGCATATGGCGAAAGTGGAAGGACATAACATCGGGTTTGTACATTTGGTGGGCATTTCCAGCTCTTCGCAAAAACAAATTTCTTATCTACCACCTCAGATTGACGTTCAGACTGCCTGTGACAAATCATCTCAATTATTATGATTCAGGAGCGTTCTGATTGGGTAAGCGTAATAATGCCCAATTACAATAAGGGTGAATTTGCAGCTATAGCTGCTACTTCGGTGCTGGCGCAAACCCACGCCAATGTTGAGCTGATTTTCATTGACGACCATAGCAACGACGGCAGTGAAATTCCTATTGGGGAAATGGCAGTCAAAGATGAACGTGTAAAGCTGCTATCCACACCCGCATCCCGCAGTGGGGGAGGGTTGGCCAGAAATATCGGGATCAAAGAAGCGCGTGGTGAGTACATCATATTTCTGGACAGCGATGATTATATGGACCCCCAGTGTGTGGAGGGGCGTATCGCTGCGATGAAGGCTTGTGAAACCTGCGATTTCATTGCGTTCCCCATGGGTGTTTTTTACAAAATCCCTGGCGACAGTATGCTTATTACCAATATACCTAAGTCAACTCCCGACCTGGTGCGCTTTGTGCTGCGCGATCAGCCTTGGCTCATAAGTGGTGCCATCTGGAAAAGCGACTTTATCAGGAAATTGGGTGGCTTCAGCACTTCCCTTATTTCTCAACAAGATGCGGATTTGCACACACGAGCGCTGATCGCTACCAAGTCGTATAAGTACATTCACAACGCCCCCACTGTGCATTACCGACAGGAAGTTGAGAGCATAGCCAGAAACAATTCTCAATCGTATGAAGCACTTCTGCAACGCGCAGAAATGCTCAGAGAACACATTGCACTTGCCGCAGCTTCTCAATCCTTGAGCCATGAGATGCGCGTGGCATTTGCCCAATACCTTCTTGACATTGCTCAGATGATGCGCTGGCACAAAGCCACTGCAGGTAAAGAAGCTACCATTATCGCTCTTAAGGTATGGTATGTTGCGTACGACAATGAGCTTATTGACAGCCGCATGTACAGGCTGGGAAGGGAGTATATAAAGTTTAAGCACAGCATGTTATGGAACACCATGCCAGTACTTCAACACCGACGCGAGCTTCGCTACCGCAGGCAGCTGGGTAATCTAATTTTCACACCAAGTCTCACATTGTGCAAATCAGCGTTCAAACCCAATGATTGAGCACATATTTTACATATCGTCTTGGTATCCCCGTGTGCAAAAGAGCGAAGGCACTTTTATAGAAAATCAGCTCCTTGCCCTGAAGGAGCAAGGTATCCGTTGCGCCATCATGCACACGGAAGAGGTTACAGCTTTGAATTTTATAAAAGCGATAATTTCAGGAAAGGAGATCATTACCCATAGGAATCACCCAAATATCATGGCTGTCAAGAATGTGGTGGTACACAAGCTTCCGCTTCGGTTCAATTCGAATCCTTTGGCTGTGCGCAAACAATATATTTTGAAGTGCGCTATAAGAAAAATGAAAACATATATAAAAGTACATGGGCGCCCTAATGTACTTTTTCACCATGGTATATTCGACTATACTTACATCACCCAAGCCATTTCGGAATACTTCCAAATACCCTACTTCTTTATGGAGCACAGTTCCCTAATTGACACCTTGCGACCCATACCCGACAAGCCTTTTCACAGCGGAACTGAAGTGCGCTCATTTGTAGAGAAAGCCCAAAGGAGGATTACAGTAACCCACCACTATGTGCGCGTTTTCAGTGAATATTTTGGCGCACCTTTCAGCTATTGCCCCAATGTGCTAACCTCAGATTTTTTCCCTTCTTCAATTAATCGTGACGCTCTGCACATAGCGCCCTTCAGGTTCTTGAACATAGGCTTGCTCGAACCACACAAAAACCAGGAATTGCTTATCAGGGCTTTTGCCTTAAAGTATGCCGGCAACCCCTCATTCACGCTCACCATTGCTGGTGATGGCAGCCTGGGGCCATCCCTTCAGAAATTGAGCGAGGAACTTGGTGTAGCTTCTCAAGTATCGATTACAGGATTTTTATCCAGAAAAGGCATTAAAGAGTTGCTCACCAATTGCCATGTTTTTGTTCTTTCTTCCACGAGCGAAACTTTTGCAGTAGTACTCGCGGAGGCCATGGCTTTTGGAATGCCGGTGCTCGCTCCAAATATCGGAGGACCGGCTGAGCTGATTGAACCTGAAGTGGGCCACACCTTTATTCCCGGAAGTGTTGAAGACCTTGGTGAAAAAATGAGCACCATAAATCTCCGTTATCCTGCTATGAATCGGAAACGTATTGCAGAGCGTTGTTTTGCCAATTTTTCAAGCAGTACTTTCGTGAAATATCTCCTTGATGAATAATTCAGGTGCGAAATTTACTATGCTGGCTGAAGAGCTGCTAATAGACTCCGATGGAGCTACTACCATAGCCTACGGCATGCGGGGGCTCAACCTGAAAGGAAAGATTGGGTATCTTATAAATGTGTGGAATTGGAAGCGTCTCTTGGATCGTTTTTATAAAGAAACACTGAGAAAGAAGGTATGCTATTACGGGCCATTCAAAGGAGAGTTCGGGCATTTTTTGCTTCACAATTTGCCTTTTCTTATGCACCTCCACAGCAAAGGTGTGGCCATTCGCTATTGTGGCATGGAGCTGCACAAACCTTTTCTTATAGACAACAAAGGCCAATCAATTATTGAAACCTTGTTTCCATTAAGGGATTTCTTTTCTGAGGTTCCCCCTCGTGCCAATGAAACCATCTCACCGCTCGATGTTCAGCAAGCGATTGATGATTTTAAGAAAGAAGCCAACAACTCTGGATTGCCATTTCTGGATATAAGTAACAACAATTTATACTGGTATGTATTCCGAAATTGGCAGTTGAAAGGAAAGCAACATAAGTACCACCTTGGCCTTTCGTCAGCACGAGAAAAAACCAATAGTTGTGTCATTTTTCCCAGAAGAAAGGGGAATCAATTCAGTCCCAACAACGGTGGTCCTTGGGATTATATGGGAGTGGCGAGGGCCGTAGCTCCTTATTTCGACCATGTATATCTGGTGGGTCATCCTTCGCTGAGCGCCGATGTAAGAAGCGAAGGAAATATAATATTGAAAATAAGTGCTGACAATGCAGAAACATTGAAATATTGTGCTGAGAGTTCGCTGATCATCACCCAACATTCAGGAGCTGTACATCTGGGTTCTTGGGTTGATGTTCCCGTGTTGGTAATTTTCAATGGTGCTTCACCTATCAAAGGCCTCATTGATACTTTGCGTTTCAGGGTGAATATTGCAACTATGCCTTTGAATTATGCCTTTAGTTTGGTTGAAATTGTGAAATTTGTGGCCACATTGACCAAACGATGAAGGTAGACTACCTGTTCCTTATACCCCTTAACCCCGAATCGGCGAGCAATGACATGCGCAGAGCACTGCGCAAGCTTTGTCTGGAGCAGGTCTCGGCCATAAAGGCCAGCAAGCGGGTGTGGTTGTTGGGTACAGATACATCTCCGCACCCTGATTTTGAAGCAATAAAGACCGCAGGCCGATCTAAAGAAGACAAGCTTTATGAGGCTGGTTTTCTTCTTGAAAAAGAAGTAGATACAGCACGTTATCTGGTTCGGCTTGATGATGATGATCTTGTGAATCCAGCAGTTTTTGATGCAGCAGTGAATTATCCCGATTTTGATTGCCTTTACGACCATACCCACTGGTTCTACGACCTAAGCAGCGGGAGATGCAGTACACAACAAAGGCCCTGGATTCCTAATACAGCAATCCATGCCATGCATCATGCGGTTCAAAGAATACCAGCCATAGGTGGGAGTACCCTTGCCGACGATGAGAACTTTTTGTTCGCCTGCGACCACAGCCGTGCCTGGCATGCCTATTATACTGGTAAGAATTTGGTGAGAACCGATAAGGACAACCCCCTTTACCTTAGGGTGCTCAGCCCTCGTTCACGCTCGGCTGGTGGTTCTGATGATTTTAAAACAACTTTCCCATACTATTTGCAACGTTTTGGTACCTGGAAAAGCCATTTTCCATTCCAAGAAGACACAATGCGCCCCCAACTTATTGACCTTTGGGAAAAACAAGAAGATGCTTTGGAGGAATGGTCCCTGCCTTCTAAATCATTTGTGAGCAGATTTCTGAATAAAATTAAATCGTCTAAATGAGTGAACTCAAAGCACAGGTAGACTTTTTCATAGAAGCCGTGTCGGATTTGAAAGTGTGTGTTGTAGGTGAGACAATAGTTGATGAATTCATTGAAGTGCGTTACGAAGGGCAGAGTATGAAGAGTTTTTGTCCTGTATTTACCTATGCCAATACTGGTGATATGAAGACCGTACAGATGGGTGGAGCAGCTGCTATTGCGAACCACTTGCGGGACTTCGTGCGGGACGTAAAATTGATTTCTAACGAACCCAGTGAGATTGTAAAATCGAGGCTTATTGACAAAGACGGGCAAAAGAAACACGTAGAGATCAACAGGTTTGAACTGAAATCGACCTTAGACTCGAACCTGCTCAATGGGTACGATATAGTAATTGTGGCTGATTTTGGTCACGGCTTTTGTGATGGGCTATTGCCAAATGGCAAATACCATTTTATGACCCAAACCAATAGCAACAACTTTGGCTACAACCGTTTGTCTAAATGGAAAGCCTATCCCAAGCGCAGTGCATGCCTCGACCTTCGTGAAGCCAGCCTTCAGCTCAACAGGCGTTCAGAGTTTAATGAGAAACACCTGGTAAGAGAACTTTACAACTATGAAATTGGAGCCGATAAATTGTTCTTAACACTCGGTAGGCGAGGATCCGTATGTTATGATGGACAAAATTATTTTGCTCAGTCCGCTTTCAATGGTCCTATTGTGGACACCATTGGTGCCGGAGACACATTTTATGCATTCGCTGCACTTGCTTCGGAAATTAAATTCGCAAATCCGGCTGATATAATGCTGGTGCCAGCACTTGCTGCCAGTCTTTCCTGCACATGGCTTTGTAATGATGAAGAAGTAAATCGCGAAAAGTTAAAACACTATGCAACTCGATTTATATAAAAAGGCATTCGATGAATATTTCGCGTCGGCGAAAATAAGAGAGGGCATTGAACATTCGGTGGAGATTCTCTCCCCAGCGCGGAGGGTGCTGTTCATTGGCAATGGTGGAAGCAATGCCATATGCAGTCATATGATGGAAGATTATATGAAAATGGCGCGTAAGCAAACCTTAAGCTTCACAGATGCTGCCCTCATCACCTGTTTTGCAAACGATTACGGGTATGAGAATGCACAGGCAGAGTGGATTAAATTCAATTTCCAACCTGATGATGTGTTGGTAGCCATCAGCTCATCTGGAGAGTCAAAGAATATTCTGAATGCTGTGAATGTACACAAAGCACTTGGTGGAACCGTTATCACCTTCAGTGGATTTGCAGAAGCGAACACACTTTCGAAAATGGGGAAGGTGAACTTTGTAACACCCGTGAAAAACTACGGCATTGTTGAGACATTTCACCAGGTAATTCTCCACGCCATACTAGACGAAATTGTATGAAGATCGAGAAAGTACTCATAACAGGTGTTGCTGGTTTTATTGGGTCTAACCTGCTCGATTATCTGCTGGTGCACACCACATGGCGTATTGCGGGAATTGATAATTTAAGTACAGGCACCCTGAAGAATATAGAAGGGCACCTGAAGAATGACCGTTTCGAATTTGTGGAGGATACCTTGTTTAACCTTTCTACACTAAAGCCTTACGATGCGGTATTCCACCTCGCAGCCCTCCCTCGAATTCAACCAAGTTTTGAGTTCATCACCGAGCACATCCGCGAGAATCTTCTCGCACCTGCGCACTTATTGGAACTCATGATAGCTGATGGCAAATACCCCAGAATTATTAATAGTTCATCCAGCGCCATATACGGCACTCCCGAATTGATTCCCACGCCTGAGACAGCTTCGGTGAGTTGTCTGAGCCCATATGCATTCCAGAAGTTTGAAACGGAGAAGTACTTCGAGCTTGTAGAAACAAGATATCCACTCGACTACGTGCATTTGCGCTATTTCAACCCCTACGGCCCGCGCAGCTTCAACCCCGACAATAAGTTTAACGCCTACAGTAGCGTGGTGGGAATTTTCCTATACGCTCATAGTAGAAACGAAATACTTTATGTAACCGGCGATGGCACCCAGCAGCGCGATTTTGTGCATGTGAGCGATTTGGCCAGGGCCAACTATCTCGCCGCAATACATCCCGGAAAGCTAAATACTGCTTTTAATATTGGTCACTCAGGAACACTGAGCGTGATAGAACTTGCGGAAATGATTTCTGATCGAATAGCGTTTATACCCTCGCGTGAAGGCGAGGCCCGGATTACATTTGCCGACGTGAGAAAGGCCAAAGAAATACTTTCGTGGGAGCCACAAAAGGACTTGAAATCTTACATTAAAGCGTCCATTTCATGATCAGAGGATTTGCCTGCGGAGTGTTCGATTTGTACCACCCTGGCCATGTGCTGATGTTGATGGAATGTAAAACCCATTGCGACCATCTCACCATAGCTGTAAACAGGGCAAAAAATTTTGATGAAAGAATAAATCCTGGCAAGCGCATTCCTTTTTTCACATCGGATGAACGGCGTATGGTGCTTGAGTCGATCCGGTATGTGGATGAAACACTCCTCTACGAAACGGAAGAAGAGCTCACAAATATTATGGAGAATGGAGCCTTCGACGTGCGTTTTCTGGGCGATGATTACAAAGGCAAAGAGATAACCGCAGCACATGCCATACCCAATATTCATTTTATTGACAGGAGCCATGGACTCAGCACCTCTAAATATGTGGAGCGCATTGCCGAAAGACTTAAATCACGGCCCAGGGAATGAATCGCTCAGGGATATTGATCGTATCTCACACCTTCCCGCCAGCCCCGGGAATTGGAGGGCGCAGGTGGGCCAAGTTTGCAAAATACATTCACGCCAGGAAAATACCTGTGCATGTGCTGTCAGCTTTCTCTGAAAAGCAAGGAAGCCTATGGGCCAGCGATGTAAACGGTATAAGTCAGCAACACTGGACCCACAAGTTTCCAATGGAACTTGACCTTTCGCCCACATCATTGTATGCCAAATTGAAATACCGGGCGGCCCTGCTTAAGAATAAACGCATCGCACAAGGAAACCCATACGACAGATCGCTGTATGACCGCGATTCATTTTTGCCTGCAATCGAAAAAGAACTCGGTAAAGCAAATGTGGATACAGTCGTTATTTCTGCACCTCCATTTGGTCTCCTTCATTACGCATCAGCACTGATAGAAAAGTATCCCAAGCTGTTCTGGATTGCTGACCTTCGTGATCCCTGGACTTCAGGTGTGAACTACGGGTACAATTTACTCAAAGGTAAAAGAGCCAGCTACGAATTGAATGCAGAGCGCGAAGCAATTCGAACGTTTCATGCCGTTACCACACCTTGGCCACTGCTGGTAGAAGAGTTGTGTGAGAAATATCCGGATGATGCACACAAAATCCACCTTCTTCCACATGCTTTCGAAAGAGAGGATGTAGGTCTTCAATCTGCTCCAATGAAGAATGCATTGCCTCAGCTTGCATATGGTGGGAATACCTATTCAGGTTTCGAAAAAGTATTTGCCAAGCTACATCAGTTGGCGGCGCTCAATAGAATGGTTGCACACATTTATACTGAAAGCCCTCCTCTGAATATAGCGAATGAATCTGTTGATGGATTCTTCTGGCATTCACCCGTTCCTCCCCGCGAATTTTACAGCAACATACGATCATCAGATTTTCTTATTTTCCTGATTCCTGAAGCGCTGCGCAACGGGCTTCCTACCAAGTTGTACGAGTATGCTGCCACCGGAATTCCCCTGATCGCAGTTGGCTTCAAGGGTACCTTACAAGCACTCATAGAGCGCGAAGGACTTGGTTATTTTGTAGACTTGCACAGTTTTGAAGGTGATGTTGAATCAATACTCACCTCAGGCAATAGACCCACTCCTGCTGAAGGCTGGGTAGATCAGTATGAAATTTCTCGTGTTACAGATGCACTGCTCGGGATCATTGAGAAAGGCAAGTTATGAAAAACCGCACCCTTTGGATCGTTGTTGGCACCAGGCCCAATTTCATTAAAGTAACCCAGTTCAAGAAGGGGGCTGCTTCAATGCCTGGCCTTCAAGTGAAACTTGTGCATACAGGCCAGCATTACGATGATGCCATGGCCAAGGTATTCTTCAATCAATTTGGCCTACAACCTGATGTTTGGCTCGATATCCCATCGGCCCATCCGGGTGTGCAAATTGGTAAGACAATTGAAGCGCTCACCCATCTCTTTTTAGAGGAGAAGCCCGACATGGTCATGGTTGTGGGAGATGTGAATTCAACATTGGCGGGCGCTATTGCTGCAAACAAGTGCGGTATTGCCATTGCGCATCTGGAAAGTGGTTTGCGAAGCAAGGACCTCAGCATGCCCGAAGAGCACAACCGCCGGCTTACAGATGCGCTCTCACAGCTTCACTTTATTACCGAAGATGCAGGTCTTGAGAATCTGCGGAGTGAAGGAATGCCCGAAACGGGCTTGTGTTTTGCTGGCAACACCATGATAGACACCTTGGTGGCATTTCAGGATAAAATAATGTCATCAGATGTTCTTGAGACCAATGGATTGGAGCCGGGTAAGTTTGCCCTGTTCACCTTGCACCGCCCATCCAATGTAGATACCAAAGGAGGCTTAAAGTTGGTGCTCGAAATACTTCAGAACATTTCTGAAAAGATTCAACTCTTGTTCCCCATCCACCCTAGAACCTTGGCCAGAATCAATGAGTTTGGACTTTCAGGCTCCTTTGAATCACTGTCCGGCCTGCACACCATACCCCCGCAGGGCTACTTCCATTTTCAGAAACTCATTGCTGCCTGCGCCTTCGTTTTTACCGATTCAGGTGGTATACAGGAAGAAACAACCTTTCTTCGAAAACCCTGCCTTACCCTTAGACCCAATACAGAGCGCCCTTGTACTGTGAGTATCGGCACCAATACCCTCTTGCCCTTCTCGACTGTTGATATAAACATGAAGGTGGATGAAATACTGAACGGCAACTACAAAGAAGGAACGATCCCACCCCTCTGGGACGGACATACCACAGAGCGGGTGCTCGAGAGGGTCACTCTTTTTCTGGATAGAAACTATTGATGAAACTGCTTTATTACTCCCCGCATCCACATTTAAGTATACACGCTCCAACAGGCTACGGTACGCACATGCGCGAGATGATCACTGCTTTCAGAGCCCATGGCATGGAAGTGATGACTTTGATTGCCGGCGACCTTGTTGCACCTGCTGATACAGTTGGTAGCACTTCAGGGTCAGCAAAAGGCAAGTTGAGAAATGCAATGCCTCCGCTGTTTTGGGAATGCCTTAAGGATATTCAACGGCTTCGGTTCGACCATAAAATGAAACGAAAACTTGAAGATGCCATACGCACTTTCTCCCCCGATGTGGTGTACGAGCGGGTTGCGTATCTCCAAACTTCGGGCGTTCGGGCAGCATCGGGGGCAGGTGTGAGGCACATCGCTGAAATAAATGCCCCATTTCCCGAAGAGAGGGTAGCCTTTTCTGGAAATTCACTGCTCCTAAACAAAGCAAGAAGCGCCGAGCGGGAAATACTAAAAAGTACCAATGCAGTTTCGGTAGTTAGTTCTGCTTTGGCCTCGTATCTAGGCAAAATCTGCCCTGGAGTGATGCCCAAAATCCACGTCATTCCAAATTGCATAAATCCTGATGATGCACATTCCAATCCTGAATTGGTTGCAAAGCTGCGGATGGAACTGAACCTTATTGGGAAGAAAGTTGTAGGATTCGTGGGTTCTATTTTCCCATACCACGGCGTAGATATTCTCATCGAATCATTTGCCCTGCTGCAAGCAGATGCAAGACTTCTCATTGTGGGCGATGGTGCTTCCCTGCCTGAGTTGAAGGACAAAGTAAGGAATGCGGGTATTGAAGAAAAGGTGATTTTCACAGGCAGTGTGCCGCACAATAAAGTGTATGCATACATGGAATTAATGGATATTTGCTGCATGGCGAAGAGCAACTGGTACGGATCACCAGTCAAATTATTTGAATATGGCCTTGCAGGAAAGGCAATATTGGCTCCAGATGTACAGCCGGTTAGAGATGTAATGGATGATACTACCGCTTTAATTGTGAAACCAGAGGTTGCAAGTGTGCACAATGCTATGGAGCGCCTGCTCAATGATGAAGCCCTCAGGGCAAGGTTGGCACGAGCATGGCATGCCAAGGTACTGGATAGATATACCTGGAAGCGTGCAGCCCAAACAATAGGTTCACTATGCGAATAGCATTGCTCACAGATGGTATTACCCCCTATGTAACAGGTGGTATGCAACGACACTCCTATCACCTTGCACGCCATTTGCTTTTACTAGGCGCTGACCTCACCTTGGTACACGCTATCCCTCTGGGCCAAAAGCATCCCGACGAAGATGAAGTAAGAAAACTACTTGGAGGCGGAAAGCTAAGGGTGATTTCATTGCCATTTCCCACCAGGAAACCTTCCATAATTCATGGAGACACCCTGCCAGGCCATTATATACGTGAGTCGTACAAATACGCTTGTGCGGTGTACGAATCCCTTGAGAAGGAGTGGAGCGATTTTGATTTTATCTATGCCAAAGGATTCACAGCGTGGAGATTGCTTGAGTTGAAAAAGAAAGGAGAGCATATGGCGCCTGTTGGCGTTAAATTTCATGGGTACGAAATGTTCCAAAAAGGCCATGGACTCAAGGACCGTCTTATCCAATTCATGTTCAGACCCGCTGTGGTTTTTAATAACCGTGAGGCCAATCTCGTATTCTCTTACGGTGGTGAAATAACTGAAATTATTAAGCGCACAGGAGTTGAAGAAGAGCACATTGTAGAAATTGGTTCCGGAGTGGATGATTCCTGGATTTCTGCTGAACCCAAAGTACAGTTGGGCGTGCGGAAATTCCTTTTTCTGGGTCGTGTTGAGCGCCGAAAGGGCATAGGAGACCTTATGCAGTGTAAGTCCTTCATCGCTAAACTTCCCATCGAGTTTCACTGGATCGGGCCAATACCGAAATCAAAACAGTTGCATCTGCCCAATTGCATTTACCATGGAGAAGTGAAAGACCCAGCAACACTTATGGCGCTGATAGACCAATGCCAGGTTTTGGTGGCTCCCAGCCATGCTGAAGGCATGCCCAATGCTATACTCGAAGCCATGTGCAGAGGGCTTGCCGTAATATCCACAGAAGTGGGAGCGGTACCCATGCTTGTCACAGAACTGAATGGAGTGCGGATAAAACCCGGCGATATCAGGGCATTGAAAGCTGAATTGTCCCGCTTTGCCATCATGGCTGAAGCTGAGCTCAACACAATGAGAAAAAGCAGCATCGACGCAATTAACCAGAACTTTCGTTGGTCGCAGGTAGCAGCGCAAACGCTTAAAGCAATCAGGCAACGCACATATGGCTCCCGAGAGTAACCATCTCCTACAAAAGAAGCATCTTTGCCCATGGCAGGTTTCATAATCCGAAACAAGTTTTTGCTGTTGCTTTTTGCGCTGTGGTATCTGGTAGGTAGTGCCAGCATACCTGCATTTTACTTTGTGGGTGTGCTAACCATTCTCCTGTTGTGGAGACACAAATTGTATTTCGAATTGCTGCTGGGGTTTTTCTTTATCCTTGTGTTGAGCGATAACTTCAAGTACACCACTGATTTCGCTAAGGAGTTTAAGAATGTATACATCGTTGCACTTGCGGCCATTGCGATAATAGACCGCAAGTTGCTCCAGCCAGTAAACAAGACCTATGTGTATCTCATTCCTTTCATTCTAATCTCTCTCCCCGGGCTCTTTGAATCACCAATTAAAATCACTGGCACCCAGAAGACACTTTCCTACTTGCTGCTCTTTTTTGCTGTGCCTCAGCTATATGTTGCAGCTTTTCGCGAGAAGGGAGCCGTGGTTGTAAAGGACTTTCTCTACTTCGGTGTTTTGATGATCATAGTGGGTTTTCTCTTCAGATTCATAGACCCTGGTGTAGCGTTTTCACACGGAGACCGCTTTAGAGGTATTTTCGGCAACCCAAATGGGTTGGGCATTTTTGCAAGCTTACTTCTGGTGCTCGCGCTGGTAGGGCGGGAATATTTTAAATCATTTTTCTCGAAAACAGACCTGTGGTGGATCATTCTTTCCTGTTTGTTTGCGCTGCTGCTCTCTGGTTCCAGAACTTCCATTATCGCATCATTTTTGTTCTTGGCTTTTATCAGGTTCTTTAGGTTTTCTCCCGCCATTGGTTTCATATTATTGCTCATACTTGCCGTAGGTGCTGAAGCGATTTCGTCAAATCTGGTTGGAATCGCTGAGATGCTGGGATTATCAGAATACTTTCGAACAGAAACACTTCAGCAAGGCTCCGGAAGGTACATTGCATGGAACTTCGCGTGGGATGCCATCGAAGAGAATTTTTGGTTCGGGAGAGGGTTTGCTTTCGATGAATGGCTGATGGATTCCAATCAGGATGTACTCAATGACCTTGGGCATCAGGGAGGCGTTCACAATACCTATTTGATTGTATGGCTCAATACTGGATTTATAGGATTGTTGTTGTTCTTGCGGGCTCTTATCCTATGGTTTGTGAAAGCATCAAAGAATACGGTTTTGGCTGTACCAGCGCTCTGGCTGGTGCTTTTTTCTATTACGCTGGAACCCTGGCTCGCCGCTTCGCTCAATCCATTCTCCATCATTCTCATTATAGCCATATGCATCATGACGGATGAATCATTTCAACCGTATATTCGCGGTGAAATAAGCGCTGTTGAAGTACCCCAAGCCATATCGACGCCTGCTTAAGTGGGCAGTACTTTCTGTGCTGCTTCTCGCGCTTGCAGAAGTATTGCTTCGTTTCTTTTTTGGATTTGGAGTGGTTCCTGTGTACTACCCAAGCAATAGCTACGAGTATGCCTTAGTACCTGGACAACAATTGCAAAGGTTAGGTAATGAGTTTAGCATCAATGCTGAAGGAATGAGGAGTGCACCCCTTTCGGGCAATGAATTTCGCGTACTCAAGTTTGGGGACTCCGTGCTCAATGGAGGTATCCGAACAGATCAGAAGGAATTGTGCAGTTCCATTCTCGAAGTAAAACTTGCCGATCTCAACACTGAAAAGAAAGTGAGAATACTCAACGTATCGAACGGTAGTTGGGGGCCCGACAATGCCTTTGCCTGGATGGAAGAACATGGAAGGTTCGACGCAGTGATGATTGTGCTGGTTTTTAGCAGCCATGATTGGCAAGATCAGATGTCATTTATTGATGTGGTAGGAAGGGTTCCTTTTTATCCCGCTGAGCAACCCACCACCGCCATTTCAGATTTTATTTCCTGGGGATGGTCCCGCACATTTGGAAGCGTAGCGTGGGACCATCTCCCTTCAATGGTAACCCATGTGCCCGCCAAAGCTGAGTTCAACACAGGTTGGGCCGCCTTCATAGAATATTGCGCACAGGAGCGGGTCCCACTGCTTGTATACCACCATGCCGAAGCGGGTGAAGCAAGGTCCGGAACATGGAATGAGAATGGTCAGAAACTCGAAGCTTATCTCCTCCAAAATAGAGTGACAGTGCTTAGTGGAATTGATTCAGAATTTGACAATGATGATTACCGCGACGAGATACACCCCACTGCATCTGGGCAGAGAAAAATAGCCTTGGCCCTGGAGCCGGTTATAGTAAATCTTTTAACCCGTGAGGATGAGCAGTAAGCCAAAGAAAGTGCTATTTCTCTACACAGAACTTGCCGGTTACATCATCAACTGCATGGAAGCATTGGCTGAGACTGGCGTAGATGTATACGTTATTCACTGGCCCGTAAATGCAGAAGCTCCTTTCATGTTTAATAAGGAGAATAGAAAATGCAAATATGAGGAGCGTTCAAAATACTCTACTGTATCACTGCTCGCTGCCGCTCGCAGCATAGAACCTGATATGATTGTGTGCAGTGGATGGATAGACAAGGGATATTTGCGCGTATGCCGGGCTATGCAAGAATCTTGCAGAACAGTAATTGCCCTGGACAACCAACCACCAAAGACCCTGAAAGGATGGCTGGCGCTGGCTCGTGCGAGAATGCTATACAGGCCCTTCTTTTCGCATGCATGGGTGCCTGGTATTCCACAGTTTTCTTTTGCCAGGAAGCTGGGGTTTGCCAAATCTGCAATTCGCACTGGATTTTACACAATAGATGTTAGAGCGTTTAAGCCCTTCTTTGGCAATTCCCCTGCCGGACCCTTCCCCCGCAGGTTTGTGTTTACCGGTAGGTATGTAAAATCCAAAGGCATTGAGATTTTATGGCAAGCATTCAAAAATGCCAACCTAAACGGATTTACCCTAACTTGTGCAGGCACGGGGCCGCTTTGGGAAATTCGCCCGGAGTTGCCCGGACTTATGCATATGGGATTTGTGCAGCCTGCAGAAATGGGTACTTTTGTTCGCCCGGGAGGGGTGTTTGTGCTACCGAGTAAATATGAGCCTTGGGGTGTTGTGTTACACGAGTTTGCCGCATGTGGTTACCCGCTTATATGCAGCGAAGCTGTGGGTGCGTCATCGGCGTTTCTCGAAAGTGGGAAGAATGGTATCCTGGTAAAACCTGGGAACTTAGCGGAGCTCAAAGCTGCGCTGGAATGGATGGCAAGTCGTAGCGATCAGGAATTGTGGAAAATGGCTTCACACAGTGCAGAGCTTGGTAAAAAAATCTCCGCAGAAAGTTGGGTGCAAACAGCCTTGAAATTGATGGATTAGAGTCTATATTATGTCAAAAATACTCGTAACCGGTGGAGCCGGGTTTATAGCAAGTGAGCTTGCAGAAAAGCTTTCGCACCGCATCGAAAACCAGATAGTGGTTGTGGACAACCTGCAAACAGGTTCGAAGGAGAAGGTACCAAAAGGCAAGTTTAACAATGTGCACTTCATTAAGTGCGATGTGAACCGCCTGGAAGATATCTCAGCAGTATTTTTTGCATACAGATTTGAATTTGTTTTTCATTACGCCGCTACCGTTGGCGTTCAGCGCACGTTGGCAAATCCCGTGAAGGTGCTCGATGATATTAACGGCATCAGAAATATACTGGACCTCAGCAAGAATACCGGTGTGAAACGCGTGCTTTTTTCAAGCAGCTCTGAGGTATATGGAGAGCCAGTGGAGATTCCTCAAAACGAACAAACCACTCCGCTAAATTCTAAACTTCCATATGCCATTGTGAAGAATATTGGTGAGGCTTTCCTGAGGTCATATCAGCAGGAATACGGATTGGAGTATACCATATTTCGCTTTTTCAATACATACGGTGTAAGGCAAAGTGCCGACTTTGTGGTTTCCAGGTTTATCAATTCAGCATTGAAGAATCAGGATATCTCCGTGTATGGAGATGGATTACAGACGCGTACCTTCTGCTATATCGACGACAATATCGACGCATGCCTTGGGGCTTTTTACGGCGATGCAATCGTAAATGATGTGATCAATATTGGCTCGAACAAGGAGGTAACCATTCTCGAACTTGCCAACACCATTGTTTCATTCACCGGTTCCAAATCTAAGATTGTACACCTGCCTCCTTTGGCGGAAGGCGATATGACCCGCAGACTGCCGGACAATAGCAGGATGATGGAAGTACTGGGCAGAGAATTGATGCCCTTGGATGTGGGTCTGCGTAAAATACTACACGCCCCCGAGTTTATTAAGAACTAATGTGCGGTATCAACGGCGTTTTTGGGCACCTTCCAAACCAAAGGGAAACGCTTGACCGGATGAATAGTGCACTCTCCCACAGGGGTCCCAACGCTGAAGGCACATTTGTTACCGAGTCTATAGCACTCGGGCACCGCAGGCTCTCAATTATAGATTTGAGCGATGATGCCAATCAGCCTATGGGCGATGCTTCAGGCCGATACACCATTGTATTTAATGGTGAAATATACAATTACCAGGAGTTGAGAAGCCAATTGGCTTCTTATCCTTTCAGAACGAAAAGCGACACCGAAGTGCTCTTGGCAGGCTTGATAAGCAATGGCATGCAATTTATCAAATCGTGCAATGGAATGTTCGCATTTGCCTTTTGGGATGAAGAAGAACAGCGCTTGCTCATTGGCCGCGACCGCATGGGCATCAAGCCTTTGTATTACGCCAGAGTGGACAATAGTTTTATATTTTCAAGCGAAATACGGGCCATAATCAAAAGCGGGTTGATGGCTCCCAGGCTCAATATTTCTGCACTGCCTGAGTATATTCGTTACCAGACAGTGCATGGCGACAATACCATTCTCGAAGGGGTTTACAGCCTTCACCCTGGGTGTTGTATTGAGATCACACAATCTGAAGATGTGATGCACACCTGGTGGCACCCAACCACACATTATAACCGTGATGTGGCATTCATTGGAGTTGGAGAGATACATGCACTGATCAGGCAAAAACTGGAGCAGGCAGTGAGACGAAGGCTTGTGGCCGATGTACCGTTTGGTGCATTTCTATCGGGTGGCATCGATTCCAGCGCTGTAGTAGGCCTTGCCTCAGGTTTAGTAACTCAGCCACTGCGCACTTTTACCGTATCTTTTCAGGAAAGTACATTCAGCGAGGCTTCTCACGCGGCTGCAATAGCCCGGCGCTTCGGGACCAACCACACTGAGATTATGCTCCATGCCTCTGATCTCCTGCGAGAATTGCCAGATGCCTTGGCTTCAATGGATCATCCTGGGGGTGATGGTATCAATACCTATGTGGTATCCCGAGCGGCAAAGGAAGCGGGTATTACCATGGTACTATCTGGTTTGGGGGGAGATGAACTTTTCGCAGGATATCCTGTATTTACCCAAATTAGCGAATTGCAGAAGAATCAATGGCTGCTTAGTTTTCCGAAGTTCGCACGAAGTTTGGCAGGCCGCGCCATGGTGCTTCGCAATCCCGGAAATGCTTCCGAAAAAACTGCATCTGTCCTGAAACAGGATCGCTTTGATGTTGAATATGCCTATCAGTTCAGCAGAGAGGTAGTTTCTGAGACCCAGGTAGCCCAAATGCTCAGAAGTACCGCCGGATCTATACACGAGGTTTTTAAGATTGCACATGAGGGTATAGGGTATGGCAAGCCTGGATATTCCCTCCCTCTATTGGGTAGGATTTCGTATGCAGAGCTTTCTACTTACTTACAGTCCGTGCTGTTGCGCGATGCCGACCAAATGGGAATGGCAAATGCGCTTGAAATACGGGTTCCCTTTCTGGACCATGAACTCGTTGAAACTGTGCTCGGCATTCCCGATATTTTAAAATACCCGCACACACCAAAGAAGCTACTTACCGATGCGCTGGAAGGGCTTCTGCCCCCTTCGGTCACCACCCGGCCCAAGATGGGTTTTACCTTTCCCTGGGATGCCTGGATGCGCGCTGAACTCCGAGATTGGTGTGGTGACCATATGTTGAAACTCTCGCAGAGAGCTCCATTCCACCGGGCAGAAGTACAGAAGAGGTGGGATCTATTTCTCAGCGGCCATCCTTCGGTTACATGGTCGCGTATTTGGTACCTTTGTGTACTAGAAAATTGGCTTTCGCGAAATGGAGTTGAAGCATAAACCATCCGTGTTGGTATTTACCGACTGGTATTTGCCAGGCTTCAAAGCTGGTGGGCCTATAAGCAGTATGATCAATATGGTAGAAGCCATAGGCAGCGAGGTTGACTTTTGGATAGTTTGCGCTGATAGCGACTATCTGGACAGCACACCCTACCCCCATTTGGAACCATTAATCTGGCATCAGGTCGGATTGGCGAAGGTATTGTACCTGCCAAAAGGCAAAAGAAGGTTTGGATTTATTTCTATCCTTATTTCCAGAACCCATTGTAATTGGATTTATATCAATGGCTTGTTCAGTAAAGCTTTCTCAGTGTTCCCATTGCTTGCCGCCAAAAGATTGGGAAAGGCAGCCATAGTAGCCCCAAGAGGAATGCTTGCCCCCGGAGCCTTGGGTATTAAGTCGGCAAAGAAAAGGGCATTTCTGAAATTTTTTAAAACCTTCGGGTTGTACAGATCCATTACTTTTCATGCAACACACACGCACGAAGCCGGGCACATTCTCGACAACATATCAGAGAATGCAAAAATTGTCACCCTGCCCAATTTTTCCAGAAAACCAAAAGTGGACCGCACCAGGATTTCCAAATCAGTTGGAGAATTGAACTTGCTTATGGTTGCGCGACTGGCTCCCGAAAAGAACATTCATTTCGCCATGGAAGTGCTTTCCCGGGTTCATGCTCCTGCAAAGGTTGTACTGAAATGTATAGGTCCTGTGTACGATGCGCAATATGCATCATTCTGTAAAGACCTTGCAGCATCGCTTCCTTCCAACATTACGGTGGAGTGGAAAGGGCCTTGCAATGCCGCCGAGATCGACGATGCCTTGAGCTGGGCCCATCTTTTTTTCCTTCCTACTTTGGGCGAGAATTACGGACATTCTATCGTAGAAGCCTTGCTCGCCGGAGTCCCTGTTCTAATTTCTGACACCACGCCATGGAGCGCATTGCAGACCTATGGTCTTGGAGCTGATTTTCCTTTGGGACAGGTAGCTTCTTTTTCTGACTATATTTCGCATATTTCTGCAATGGATGACAACCAGTATCTCAATGAATTTCAGGGTGTAGCCTTAAAAGCAAGCCAACTCGTTCACCTACCTTTGACCCGCCAGGGTTATAAATCACTTTTTGCATGAGCAAAGTAGACCTTTCTACATACCAGAACTGGGATTATAACCCCGGAAGTGCGTTGAAACGAATGCTTTGGTATGTGATTGGAACCTTGTTTTTTCAGAGTGGCATACTGCCTTCTTCAACTGTCAAAGTATTCATATTAAAGGTTTTTGGCGCTAAGATTGGGAAAGGAGTGGTCATAAAACCTTTTGTTCAGATTAAGTACCCCTGGTTTCTTTCCATTGGCGACCATGTTTGGATCGGGGAGAAAGTATGGATAGACAATCTGGCACAAGTCTCTGTAGGCAGCAACGTGTGCATCTCGCAAGGGGCTATGCTTCTCACTGGCAACCACAACTACAAGCTCTCAACTTTCGATTTGATAACACAACCTATTGAATTGCATGAAGGTGCCTGGGTAGGTGCTCGGTCTACAGTAACCCCTGGGACCATTGTACATACGCATGCCATGCTCACAGTGGGTTCAGTATCGAGAGGTAGCCTTCAGCCATTCACCATTTATAGCGGGGTACCCGCAGTTGCTGTTCGAAAAAGGGCCATGGCATGAAGGTAAGCGTCATTACAATATCATACAATTCAGCCCTTACCATAGAAGATACTATACGCTCAGTATTGGAGCAGGATTATGAACATTTGGAATACATCATTATTGATGGAGCATCTACAGATGGCACACTGAATATCATTGACAAGTACAAGAGTCAAGTGAGTAGAATCATCTCTGAGCCAGATAAGGGCATATACAATGCAATGAACAAAGGCCTTAAGTTGGCCACGGGTGATGTAATTTCTATTCTCAATAGCGACGATACTTTCGCGCACCCTTGTGCGGTGAGTAAGATGGTATCAAAACTCATTGAGACGAATGCTGATACGTGCTACGGTGATTTGGTCTATGTACAGAGAGACAATCCTGAAAAGCGATTGAGATATTGGAGAGCTGGCGAATACGCGCCAAATTGTTTCCTCAATGGTTGGATGCCTCCACATCCTACATTTTTTGCAAAAGCAGAATTGTATAAAAAGTATGGTGGTTTTAATGAATCCTTAAAGATAAGTGCGGATTATGAGTTGATGTTGAGGATGCTATACAGGAATGGGGCTAGTACAACATATCTCCCGGAAGTGGTGGTGAAGATGAAGGCTGGGGGAATGAGCAATTCTTCTTTACGCAACCGAATTGCAGCCAACAGAGAAGACCGGCTTGCATGGAAAATTAACGGACTGAAACCTAATTTTTATACGTTTCAACTGAAACCTCTGAGCAAGCTGAAACAATTTATAAAGCGTTAGAATTTGGCTCTTGCCTTTCTTCGTTGTACGCCCCGTTTTTTCATGTAGCCATACCGACTTTTGCTGAAAGCACTTTTCCCCCTGAAAGCGTAGCTATAACTGAATTGGGTAAGCAGATAACCGTCATTGTTGGTCGGGTCACCTCTTTTTTCTCCTGGGTCAAAACTGCCTGCATTCGGTACATCAACACCTTGTTCTAAAGCCAGTGATTCAGCCAATTGTAATGCTTCAGGTGTGGTCCTGTTAGAAAGTTCCCACGCAAGTGCATTGTTGGTTTGCGAAACAGCTGATTGGGCAGCGTATGTAGTGCTCACATCGTCGAGGTAGTCGGTAAGGGTAAACCTATATCCAAGCTCCCACCCAATTCGATGCACCTTATTGAAGGTAAAGTAAAGGCCCAATCCGGCAGGGGCCGTAAATTGCCAAAGATTGTAGTCCACACCTTCCGTTTGTAGGGGTTGAAGCGCTATCAGTTCCCCGTCAAATTCCTCAAGATCGCCGTAATAAACCGTCTTGGGATTGTGTTTCAATACTCCTGCACCTACAAATCCATAAATTCTAAAATCTGGATTGTAATACCCTCGGCCGTTCGCGTCATTGTTATAGTACAAGGTCACCTCAGCACGGGCTGTAAATTCTATTATATCGTTCCTGAAACTCAAATTTCTGGCTACCCTTGCTGGGTTTTCTGAATTGGAATCATTGCCTTTTACCCTGCCGTAGTTGATTCCTAGGTTCGCGGCAAAGGTCGGCGATAATCGATACCTGGCGAAGCCACCGAAAGTATACTGGGTGCGGTTTATCTTCATATCGTATATGAAGTCTCGTCGCTCTTCTTTAATTCCACCTATCTCTCCCAAATAATTGGAAGCGCCAAGATTCACACCGAAATCCCAGCGGTACTGGCCGAATGATGCAAAGGAGAATAAGACAAAGATGCAGGGGAGAACATGCTTCAGCATGGGCACAAATATAGAAAGATATGTAAAACCTCTATGACCTGACATTACTTCAGAAGATACGTGAGAACTTGATTGTTGTTCAGCCAAGTTCATTTTTTTTCGTTCTTCGCTTCAAAATTCTGCCGCATCCATGAACAGGGTTACGTCGCTTTTGAATATTTCATTTCCAATGATCCAGGCAGGCATGGTGTGGTGCAGCGGTTGGCGACTTGCTGCAGCTTCGTCGAATGCCGGCATTCTCGGAGTTATCGGTTCCGGGTCTATGTATCCTGAAGTACTCAGGGAGCACATTGTAAAATGCAAGGCTGCCACTGTGCATCCTTTTGGTGTCAATATTCCGCTCATGTATCCGTCGGTCGATGAGCATATCAACCATATCGTGAAAGAAGGAGTATCTGTGGTGATTACTTCTGCTGGAAATCCCGCCACCTTTACCCAAAAGTTGAAGGATCAGGGCATCACAGTAATCCATGTTGTGAGCAGTTCAAAATTTGCTGAAAAAGCTGAAAAAGCGGGAGTAGACGCCATTGTGTGTGAAGGTTTTGAAGCCGGTGGCCACAACGGAAGGGAAGAAACCACCACAATGTGTCTCGTGCCTGAGGTACGCAAAGCCACGGGTCTTCCTGTTATTGCAGCAGGGGGTATTGGGAGCGGCGCATCTATGGCTGCTGCTTTTGCACTTGGTGCCGAGGCAGTGCAAATAGGGTCACTGTTTGTAACCGCTGAGGAGAGTTCAGCTCATGATAATTTTAAAAGAGCGGTAATTCATGCCAAAGAAGGCGATACTTTACTCACCCTCAAAGAACTCACACCGGTAAGGCTGCTTAAGAACAAGTTTTATGAGCAGATTTTTGAAGCGTACAAGAACAATGCGGATAATGAGCAGTTAAAAAGCTTGCTTGGGCGAGGCCGGGCAAAGAAGGGCATGTTCCAGGGAGATTTGAGCGCCGGAGAATTGGAAATTGGTCAGGTATCTGCCAGTATAGATCGAATAGAGACTGTATTTGAAATAGTTGATCGTCTACTTAAGGAGTATGAAGAGGCCAGGTTGGGTTTAAGACCAATCAAATACTAAACTTATTATGATAGAATTCAAAAAATATGTCCTTAGCAATGGGTTGAGGCTCATCGTACACAAAGATGAGTCAACTCCTATTGTGGCAGTGAATACACTTTACGACGTAGGTGCCCGCGATGAAGACCCTTCACGTACGGGGTTTGCGCATCTTTTTGAACACCTTATGTTTGGCGGAAGCGTGAACATTCCAAATTTCGACGGTCCATTGCAGAAGGCTGCTGGACAAAACAACGCCTTTACCAACAACGACATAACCAATTACTATGACACCCTGCCAGTAGACAATCTGGAAACTGCGCTGTGGCTTGAAAGCGACAGGATGCTCAACCTTGCTTTTTCTCCTCAGAGTCTTGAAGTGCAGAGAAAAGTTGTGATTGAAGAATTCACACAACGGTACCTCAATCAGCCATACGGCGATTTGTGGCTCAAGCTACGGCCTCTGGCCTATACTACCCATCCATACCGCTGGGCCACAATAGGCGAGCGGATTGAGCATATTGCCGATGCAAACCTCAATGATGTCAAAGCATTTTTCAAAAAACATTATCATCCTGGCAATGCGATCTTAAGCATTGCAGGCAATGTAGAGCCCGATGCTGTATTTGAAAGGGTAGAGTATTGGTATGGGAATATTCCATCAGCCAAAATCCCCGCGAGAAACTTGCCTGTTGAGCCGGAACAATCTGCGCCAAGATATTTAGAGATTGAGGGCAATTTCCCTCAGAATGCCATTCACCTCGTCTGGCACATGCCTGGAAGGTTGCACAGTGATTATTACGCTTGCGATCTTACTTCCGATGTGCTCTCACAAGGTCATTCATCACGCCTTTACAAAGCCTTGGTTCGCGACCAACAACTCTTTACTTCGCTAAATGCATACATTATGGGAAGTATAGACCCGGGTTTGATAGTCGTATCGGGTATGCTGGCCAACGGAATAAATCATGATAACGCGCGGAAGGCAATATTGGAAGTGATGGAAGGCCTTCACGCAAAACCACCAAACGATGAAGAGCTGGAAAAGGTGAAGAATAAGTTTGAAGCGAACCACATCCTGGGGGAAACCAATGTGCTCTCCCGCGCCATGAACCTTGCTTATTTCGAGTTGTTGGGTGATTCAAATGGAATTAACACCATCCTGAACCATTACAGAGACATAACTAGTGCAGAAATTGGCAGGGTAGCTTCTCACTTTCTTGCGCCTGCAAAATTTAGCGAATTGCGCTATATTAAAACATCAACCGAATGAACTTAGTACAACCTGACCGCTTTAATGCACCTTCAATAAGAATCCCATCCAGGCTGCCGGAATTGAGCATGGCAGCAGATTACGTTGCTAATTCCATTCCCTGTTATACCATTGAAGGGGGCGCCCAGGATATTGTGAAAATTGAACTGGTCTTTAAGGCGGGAACTGTTTATGAAAGCAAACCGCTGCTGGCATCAACCTGTAATAGTCTGCTCAAGGAAGGCACACAAAACAGTGATTCAGAAACGATAGCAGCTACAGTAGATTTTTATGGAGCCCAGTTGTTTACTGAAGTCACCAAGGACCGCGCCTCAGTGTCGCTTCTTACCATGACCAAGTACCTTAACAACCTGCTACCCTTGTTTAGCGAAATATGTTGCCTACCTGCTTTTCGCGAGAATGAGCTGGATATATATGCCCGAAAATCCAGGAGTTCCCTTGAGGTAAACCTCGAGAAAGTAGAATTTATTTGCCGTATTGCCTTCAGCAAATTGATCTTTGGTAAGCATGCATATTGCGACAACTTTACCCCTGCAGATTATGGGTCACTCCGGGTAGAAGATCTTCAGGAATTTTTCAGGAAACATTATAACCTGAAAGATGCTTTTTTCATCGTATCAGGTAAGGATACTTCCTTTGTGCTTTCCAGGCTTTCTGATGCTTTTGGCAAATATCTTACTTATGACACTTCCCGCAGTGATTTAGGTACATCCATAAGTTGGAGCTACCAAAGGGGGCAGTCCTTTATTCAGAAACCCGGGGCTCTTCAATCTGCTATCAGGGTAGGCTTGCCAGCACCCCAGCGCAGCAGTGACGATTATGCAGCTTTTTATCTCGCCCACACTGCACTTGGCGGGTACTTTGGCTCCCGATTGATGCAAAATATTCGAGAAGAAAAGGGCTATACGTACGGCATTGGCTCAGCCATCAACACCCTAGAGAAGGGCTCGTACCTGGTTATTTCAACGCAAGTTGGTGCCCCACACACAATGGAAACGCTGAAAGAAATTACGAATGAATTGAATCGCCTGAGGTCAGAACCCATTCATAGTGATGAGTTAGATTTAATAAAGAATTATGTTTCAGGTACTTTACTGCAAAGTATGGATGGGCCATTTGAGCTAGGAGAAAAGCTAAAATCATCACTACTATATAATTTGCCGGAAGGATATTACGCAAAATTTCTCAAAGCTATCTTTGCAACCACGGCAGAAGATGTGATGAATGCTGCTTTGAAGTATCTCGATCCATCGAATATGTCAGAAGCAGTAGTAGGCAGTTATGAGTAAAACGCAACGTTTTCAGAAGGATTACGTCAAAATAAATAAGTGTATTGCCCGTTCACTACACTGAGTGCGTATGATAAATTTGCAGTGCCATAGTTTAGTGAGATGTTTCAGTGTGGTTGCTACTTTGGTAGCATCCTTGATTTTCACATACTCATTGAGCGCGCAACCCGTTGCTCCTACTCAGTTGTGTGTAGGCGTTAACAATGCAGGCTTCATTGAACTTACTTGGATTCCTCCTGCCAATCCAGATCCTTTTTTGAACTATCAGATTTTCAGGGATACCGGAGTTGGCTTTCAGAATATTGCGACCATTGGTCCTCCTTCGGCCGATTTGTGGGTGGATTTCACCGCAGATCCAACGGCATTGAACAGTTATTTCATCCAATCAATTGTAAATGGTGTAACTTCCGATCCTACAGAAACTGTGAGCAACATCGCTCTGGATCTCAATGCTTCACAATTAAGCATCCCACAATTGGAGTGGAATGCACCTTTTCAACAACCCCTCCCAGCGGGGGAGATCAGAATTTACCGGAGCATTGACAGCAATCCCTTCATTATTCTCGCTACAATTCCAATAACCTGGGTTACATACAACGATACGCTGTACAATCTATGCACTGATACCCTCATTGCATATAAAGTAAGTTATGTAACCAGTGGGTGCGAAATGTTTTCTCAAACCGAAGAGAATGAGTTTCGTGACAACCTTGCTCCTCCACAGCCTGAAATTGAAACCGTTACGGTGGATGACAATGACAATGTGATAACATATTGGTATCCTGTAACCGTCCCTGATTTGAACTTTTACAGAATCCAAAGTATCAACGTTCTCACCCAGCAATTTATCAATATCGGAACCGTACAAGAAGATCAACTTACAGAGTTTACCTATACAAATGCATCTACAACCAATAGTACCACCATCGGGGTGATTGCATTTGATGAATGCAACAATGAAGCGTCATTCGGAACAGCGGTTACCAGCATTTATATGGAAGCTATTTACACTGAATGCTCCCTTGAAGTCTTTCTATCCTGGAGTCCATATGAAGGCTGGACCCAAGGCGTTGATAATTATGGGATATTCGCAAGTGAAGATGGAGGAGCTCCAACTCAGATTGCAGAGATGAATTTTCAAAGTTTCTTCTATTCAGCTGAAGTAGAACCAAATAAAACGTATTGCTTTTGGGTCGAAGCCCGTGCAAACGGCCTGCAGCGACCCGCAAGATCCAATAGGGCCTGTGTAGAAACCACCTATCCGCCCATCGCTGAGTATAACTATATGTCGCTTGTAACTTCTTTGAGCGACAATGAAATATCCGTACAACTGTTGCAAGATTTGAATGCCCAAGGCACTACCTACGAACTATACAGAGCGAAGGGTTCTGGAAGTTTTTTAAAGATTCAAACTTTCGATCAGACCCTTGATCCTCTTCTTGAATACATTGATAGCGATGTGGATGCCGTGAATACGGTGAATACCTATAAATGGATGGCCTATGATGGTTGCGATCAATTTATTTCCGAATCAAACATAGGTCAGAATATATCGCTCCAGGTGGTAGCTGACAGCCGTGACTTTGTGAACTATTTGGGCTGGAATGCCTATGCCGATTGGGATGGTGGGGTGCTGGCTTACGATGTGTACCGTAAAACGATTGATGATCCTGACTATGTGCTCTTAGCCAGTCTGCCAGCCGGAGTGCTCATTTATGACGATAACGTGGAGGATTTTACAATGAGTGGGGGTGATTTTTGCTATCAGATACGTGCCAGAGAAGGACAGAACTCCTTTGGCACCAACGCAATCTCTGAGTCAAATAAGGTTTGTGTAGCACAGCAACCTTTGGTTTGGATTCCTAATACCATTGTAATGAATGGGCAGCCGGAGAATCAGATTTTCAAGCCAGTAGCCAGCTTCATAGATTTCGATTCCTATAGAATGGAGATTTATAACAAGTGGGGCGAAAGACTTTTTTCATCAAGCAATGTGGAAGATGGCTGGGATGGCTATTACAAAGGAGATCCAGTGCGCGAAGATTTCTATCAGTACATTATTAGCTACCGCGATGGAAGCGGCAAAACGTATATCGAGCAGGACGTACTTTACGTGCTGAAGTATTGATCTTACGCCAAAGCACAAACCCTTGTTCATCTCTTTTGTCCCTTCTGTAGTCGTTGTGTTGCTATACAATTGGCAATGATTCAACAGATTGTCTGCACTATTTCAATCCTTGGCCAAAAAACTTTCATTCCTTTTTTTGCTCTACCTTGTAAGTGTTTGGTAATCAATAGTCGAAATGACATTTCAATATCCGCTACGAGTGATGGATAATGCTTACTTTTGCCGGAATTTATCGGGAAACACTAAAAGTAAAGCTCCATGTCTCTGAATTCAACAAAAATTCTTGGCGAAGCACTCACATACGATGATGTATTGTTGGTGCCGGCATACTCTGAAGTGCTGCCTCGTGAAGTGGATATTCGTTCGCAATTTTCGAGACGAATTACCCTCAACGCACCGATCGTATCCGCAGCAATGGATACTGTGACTGGCGCAAATCTGGCAATTGCAATTGCCCAGCAAGGGGGTATCGGGGTAGTGCATAAAAATCAATCTATAGAATCGCAGGCCCGTGAGGTGAGAAAGGTGAAGAGGTCAGAAAGCGGAATGATTCAGGATCCGATTACGCTCATCAGAACTGCCAAAGTAGGCGATGCGCTTCAGATCATGTCTGAGCACAATATTGGCGGAATACCTGTTGTAGATGCCCAAGGAATTCTCGTTGGCATTGTTACCAACAGGGACTTGCGATTCCAGAAGGATATGTCAGTGGATGTGAGTGATATCATGACCAGCAAGAATCTCATTACTGCAAAATCTGGAATCAACCTACAAGAGGCTGAAGCAATTCTGCAGGAATATAAAATCGAAAAACTACCTGTGGTCAATGAAGACCGCAAACTCGTAGGACTCATAACCTACAGGGATATTATTAAAATAAAAAAGCACCCAAGCAGCTGCAAGGACAATTTCGGCAGACTGCGTGTGGCAGCGGCGCTCGGCGTTACGGCAGATGCGATGGAAAGGGCCAAGGCCCTCGTTGCGGCTGGGGTTGATGCGCTTGTAATTGATACAGCCCATGGCCATACCAAAGGTGTTGTGAAGGTGCTCGAACAAGTTAAGAGTAACTTCGATCACATAGATGTGGTGGTAGGCAATGTGGCAACTGCAGCGGGCGGTACCTACTTGGCGGATGCTGGTGCAGACGCTGTGAAGGTTGGAATTGGACCGGGATCTATTTGCACGACACGTGTAGTTGCAGGCGTAGGAGTTCCTCAGTTCACAGCTGTGCTTGAAGTATCTTCAGCCTTGGCAGGAAGGGGCGTGCCAGTGATCGCTGACGGAGGTGTACGATATACAGGAGATTTGGTGAAGGCGCTGGCTGCTGGTGCAGGATCAGTAATGCTTGGCAGCATGTTTGCAGGGGTGGAAGAATCGCCAGGTGAGACCATCATTTATGAAGGCAGAAAATTTAAGGCTTACAGGGGAATGGGTTCAATAGAAGCCATGCAACAGGGTTCGAGCGACCGCTACTTTCAAGATAAGCAGGAAGATCTTTCCAAATTGGTACCCGAAGGTATATCAGGAAGAGTGCCCTACAAAGGAACACTCGCCGAAGTGATGTACCAGCTCGTGGGAGGCCTTAGGGCTGGGATGGGCTATTGCGGTGCACCCAATATTGAGCAGCTTTCAAAGGCTCATTTTGTACGCATAACAAACAGCGGAATACGTGAGAGCCACCCGCACGATGTAACCATAACCCGCGAAGCACCAAACTACAGTTTGAAATAACCAGAACACATAATTCAATAATCAAAGACACAAAGATGAGAACACTCATTTGTACACTTTTTGCTGCATTTGCACTACAAACTTATGGACAAGTGGGCCAAGACCCGGTTCTGCTCAAAATAGACGAGAAGACGATCAGCAAGGGAGAATTTGAATCCATTTACAAAAAGAATAACCGCGATAGCGCCATTACCAATGCTGATCTGGATGAATACATGGACTTGTTTATCAATTTCAAGCTTAAAGTAATGGAAGCTGAGGCCATGGGGCGTGATACTGCAGAGCAGTTTACCCGTGAGCTTGCCGGCTATCGCGAACAACTGGCCCGCCCATATCTCGTTGATAAATCAATCACCGACTCACTTGTGAGAGAAGCATATGACCGAATGCTCGAAGAAGTTAGAGCTTCGCATATCTTAATAAAAATAGTTCCTGACCCTACACCTGAAGACACACTCAAGGCCTGGAATAAAATACAGTCTATCAAAACAAAACTCTCTGGCAAAGGCAGCGATTTTAATGAAATGGCAAAGATGCAGAGTGAAGACCCTAGCGCCAAGACCAATTCTGGCGACCTCGGTTATTTCACATCTCTGCAAATGGTATATCCATTTGAGAATGCAGTATACAATACCCCGATCGGACAGATCAGCGGGCCGGTGCGCACCCAATTTGGTTATCACTTGGTGAAGGTTACGGATCGTCGCGCGGCCCGAGGTCAAGTGCGCGTTGCGCACATCATGATTCGAACAGAAGAGTCTGACCCTGAGGAGGTAAAAGCAAGTAACAAGCAGAGAATAGAAGAGGTTTACACGAAACTCAAAACCGGTGAGAGCTTTGGCGAGTTGGCAAAAAAATATTCTGACGACAGAACTTCTGCTGAGCGCGATGGAGAGTTACCAATATTCGGGGCTGGTAAAATGGTCGCTGAATTTGAAGAAGCAGCTTTTTCACTTGCGAATCCTGGCGATTTTTCGCCCCCAATTCTTTCGCCCTACGGATGGCATATCATTAAGCTCATTGAGAAAGTACCAGTGGGCACATTCGAAGATTTGGAAAAAGACCTGCGCGCAAGAATCGGCCGGGATAGCAGGTCAGAAATTACCAAGGATACTTTTATCAACAAACGCAAGGCAGAATACAATTTCAAGGAAGACCAAAAAGTGCTGAAAACCATGTATAAGGAAGTGGATACTACCTTCTATTCTGGCAACTGGACTCCTTCGGCAAAGCTGAAGCAAATGAATAAAACACTGTTCACCTTGAATGGAAATGATTTTACCCAGGCCCAGTTCGTAAGCTACATGGAGAAAAATCAAGGTCAGGGAAGAAGAAGTGCAGATATGCCATCTTTGGTGAATGGCCTATACAAAGACTGGGTGAATCAGTCAATAATGGACTACGAAAACAGCCAACTTGAGCGCAAGTATCCTGAATTCAAGGCCCTAATGAGTGAGTACCGTGATGGAATACTACTCTTCGACCTCACTGATGAGCGTGTTTGGACCAGGGCTGTAAAGGACAGTGTTGGACTTAATACCTACTACGAGAACAATAAAAAGAACTTTATGTGGGGTGAACGCGCTGCTTACGATGTATACACTGTGGAGGATGCTGCAACCGGCAAGAAATTGTTGAAAATGCTCAATAAAGGAAAAAGCCAGTCTGAAATCATCAAGACACTGAATGTAGACAGTTCTCTCATGGTGAAAGTAGATGGTGGATTGAAAGAGAAAGCAGATGTTCCACTTTCAAGCCAAATTGCTTGGCAAGTGGGTATTTCGCCGGTAATCGATGATGGTGGGCAGCTCAAAGTGGTTCAGATTAAGGAGATCAAAGCAGCTCAGCCAAAGGAATTTAACGAGGCCAGAGGACTTATAACCGCTGCTTATCAGAACCATCTTGAGAAAGAATGGATTGCCGAACTTCGCGCTTCGCACAAGATTGAAGTAAACAAAGAAGTTCTGTATTCTATAAAATGATGTTAAACCCACTGTGACGACTGAAAATTATCTTGAGCCAATCATCAGGTTTTCAGTACTTTCATTAGTGCTGTTTGCGGCAATAGCGTGCAAACATCAGGAGCAACAGGAAGGAGGTATACTGGCACGCGTGGACAATCTCACTTTTTTACAATCTGATTTGGAATCGAAGCTTCCCGTTGGTTTGAGCAAGACCGATTCTGCTGCCATGGCTCAGCAGCTTATCAGGGATTGGGTGCTCGAGAAGGCCCTTCTTGCTCTTGCTGAAAATAACTTGCCTGCTGAGCAGAAGGATGTGCAGAGACAATTGGAAGAATATAAGAATAGTCTGCTTGTTTATGCATACGAACGGGCATTTATCAATCAAAAACTTGATACGATTGTGACTGATTCAGAAGCACAGACCTATTATGACAACAATCTTGAGAACTTTAGACTAAGGAGTTCTATCATGAAGATGAGGTTCGTAAAGATGAGTGCTGATGCTCCTAAACTGAGAGATGTAGAGCGCTGGCTTCAAAGTGATGATGAAGACAATTTCGACAAGCTTTATGAGCACTGCAGAACATATGCTGAGAATTTCTTTTTTGATCAGGATTCATGGCTTTATCTGGAAGAAGTGCTCAAAGAGGTACCGCTGCCCACAGCTGATTTCGACAATTTTTTTAAGCAAGCCGCGTACTATAGTTTTCGGTCTGAAGAGTACATGTACTTTATAAGAATCTACGACTATAAACTTAAGGGAGATGTAGCTCCATATAGCTTGGAGAAGAAAAAAGTCCGTGATTTGATTCTCAATCGCAGGAAAACTGAACTTATTAGCAAAATGCGCGAAGATATAGTGCAGGAGGGTACGGAGAAAGGGCAAATATTTATACAAACCAAATGAAACGAATCACTGCAATCACATCACTTATTTTTTTGGGATCATTGATGCAAGCACAACCCGTGGTGCTCGATGAAATCGTTTCGGTAGTAGGCAGTGAAATAATTCTGTACAGTGATGTGCAAATACAGAAGAACCAGATTAAAATGCAGGGGGCGGCTCAGGAGATCACTGATTGCGAAGTGCTCGAAGAGATTCTATTTGAGAAAATTCTTCTCAATCAGGCAAAAGTCGATTCCGTAGAAGTGGCAGATGATTTAGTGAATGGTGAATTGGACAAGCGTATCGATATGTTTGTACGTCAAATTGGGTCCGTTCAGGCCTTGGAAGAGTATTATGGCAAATCAGTCGGTGAGATAAGGGAGGAGTTTTTTGATGTTCTTAAAGATCAACTTCTTGTGCAGCGCATGGAAGGTGAAATCAGTTCCGATTTGAATGTTACACCAAGTGATGTACAGGAGTTTTATAACAGCATCCCACCTGATAGTATTCCATTTGTAAGCGCTTCGGTTGAGTTGGCAATGATCACCAGGTACCCCAAGCCAAATAGGGCGGAAATAGACAGGGTGCGCAACCGACTCAGAGAATTCAAGGAAAGCGTAGATCAGGGCAAAGATGATTTTGAGACACTCGCTGTGTTGTACAGCGAAGACCCTGGCTCATCTTCCAAAGGTGGATCATTGGGATTGAAACCAAGAGGAACCTGGGTGCCGGAATTTGATGCAGTTGCATTTGGACTCGCAGATGGACAAATATCGCAACCGTTCAAAACAGACTATGGATTCCATATTATGCAAATGGTAGAGCGAAGAGGCGAATTGTATAATGCGAACCACATCTTGCTCGTCCCCAAAGTGAGTAGTCTAGAATTGTCCAATGCCAAGCTGGAACTCGACTCAATTAAAAACATAATAGTGCGTGACTCTCTGCCCTTTCCATTCGCAGCATCAAAGTTCAGCGATGATGAGCGCACCAAAAATCAGAATGGAATGATGGTAAACCCGGCAACGGGAAGTACCATTTTTCAAATGGACCAGTTGGAACCCTCACTTTTTATGGCCATTGATACGTTGGAAATTGGCGGTGTTTCTAACTCTGTATTCTTTCAAGGGATGAACAGGGAGAAAGGATATCGAATTCTAAAATTGATAAACCGAACTGAACCGCACAGGGCCAATCTCTCCGATGACTACCAGGCCTTGCAATCAATGACTACAGAACAGCTCAGGGGAGTTAAAATGGATACATGGATGCGTGAAAAGATTGATGTTACATACATTAAAGTAAAAGATGAGTACCAAACTTGTCCCTTCGGATATCCGTGGGTAAAGAAGTCTGTGACTCCATTGAACGAACAGTAAAACACCCATTGAATAGTATGAACGACGTAGAAGGAATAAAAAAACTTACAGAGAAGTATGCGGCTATGAAAGCCGAAATAGAAAAGGTAATCATTGGCCAGGGTGATGTGGTAGATGAGTTGCTCATTTCTATTTTCAGTCGTGGGCATTGCCTCCTTGTAGGGGTGCCTGGATTGGCGAAAACATTATTGGTAAACACCATTGCCCAAACTTTGGGATTGACCTTTAACAGGGTTCAATTCACACCCGACCTTATGCCGAGCGACATTATTGGTTCTGAGATTCTTGATGAGAATCGCCATTTTAAGTTTATTAAAGGGCCTTTGTTCGCAAATATGATTTTGGCGGATGAGATAAACCGAACACCTCCTAAAACCCAGGCAGCCTTGCTTGAGGCTATGCAGGAGAAATCTGTTACCACTGCCGGACACACGTACAAACTGCCAGAGCCATTTTTCGTACTTGCCACCCAGAACCCTATTGAGCAAGAAGGAACATACCCGCTTCCCGAGGCCCAGCTCGACCGATTCATGTTTAACATATGGGTGGACTACCCTAGTTTCTCAGAAGAAGTGCAAGTTGTGAAATCAACAACATCAGATCATTTACCTATCGTAAAGCAGGTGGTATCCGTTGAGGAAATACTTTATTTCCAATCGCTGATTAGAAAAATTCCGGTTCCCGACAATGTGGTGGAATACGCTGTGAGACTCGCTTCTAAAACGCGGCCCAACAGTGAATTGTCATCTCCAGATACCAATAAGTATCTGAGTTGGGGTGCTGGCCCCAGGGCATCACAATTTCTAGTAGTCGGGGCAAAATGCCACGCAGCTTTGAAAGGGAAGTTCTCTCCAGATATTGAAGATGTCAAGGCCGTTTCATTGCCGATTTTGAGACACAGAATAGTTAGAAACTATCAGGCTGAAGCAGAGGGGATTAGTATAGGCGACATCGTAAGCCGACTGTACTAATTTTATCCCGGCATCATCTTGAAGAGGTGTTTTGGATTTACAGCGATGGGAATTCCCAATGAAGTTGTGAACGAGAGAAAATACCCATTTCCATAAGTGAAAAAAGCAAAGTAAAGGCCGCATTCTGATGTATCTTTATTTTTGTCAATATAGTTTCAGCATTTCAATTTAATCTATAACTTTGTGTCGGTTCGACACTTTGAAAAACCACCCTTAAACAGATGAAAAAAGTTGCAATTAATGGATTTGGCAGAATAGGTCGCCTCACATTTCGTGAGCTGCTCAAAAAAAGTGATCTTGAGGTAGTTGCCATCAACGACCTTACAGATGCTAAAACCCTCGCCCACCTTTTCAAATACGATACCAGCCAGGGACGCTTCAATGGAGAAGTAAGCCATGATGGAGATGATAAGCTTATTGTGAATGGCAAAACCTACCAGCTTTATGCTGAGAGGGATCCTTTGAATCTGCCATGGTCTAAGCTTGGGGTCGATGTAGTCGCTGAGTGCACAGGTATATTCGTTGATGCTGAAGGAGCAGGAAAACACCTTACAGCAGGAGCCAGGAAAGTTATCATTTCTGCTCCAGCGAAGGGGAACGTCAAAACGGTAGTGATAGGTGTGAATGACCACACTATTACTGCTGATGACCATATTATTTCTAATGCTTCCTGCACTACCAATTGCCTTGCGCCGGTTGCAATGCTCATTGATGAAGCATTCGGTATAGTAAAAGGCTATATAAACACGATTCACGCATATACTGCCGATCAGAGATTGCAAGATGCGCCGCACAGAGACCTTAGAAGAGCGAGAGCTGGTGCAGCATCTATCATCCCTACGAGTACAGGTGCCGCCAAAGCTGTTGGTCTTGTACTTCCGCAATTGAAGGGAAAACTCGATGGCATTGCTACAAGAGTCCCAGTGATCACTGGTTCAGTTACCGACCTTGTGGCAATCGTTGGTCGTGATGTTACGGCACAAGAAATAAATGATGTGATCAAGAAAGCAGCTGAAGGAAGGCTGAAAGGAATTCTCCAATATACCGAAGATCCAATCGTCTCGGCTGATGTTATTGGAAGTACCTACAGCAGTATTTTCGATGCGCAGATCACAAGTGCCAATGGAAATCTCATTAAAGTATTCTCTTGGTATGACAATGAATATGGCTACTCTTCACGAACTGCTGAACTCGTAGCAAAGGTTTAGGAGAAGATTAGCACAAGCAATTTTTCAGTAGGTGGTAAGGGGGTGTACTTAGGTCGCCCCCTTTTCTTTTCAACGCTCAATATTTCAGTAAATGATTGTTCAAAAGGCAGTTGATAAAACCAACTGAATAAAAAAAAGTGCATCCATAATGTAGCCTTTCGTTAAGTACATTCGTACAGGCATACAATAAACAGAACTCCTTTTGTCAACAATGAAACACTTCAACCGCATAGTCTTCCTTATTTCTAGCATTTCTTTTGTGAATATTACAATCGCAAACGACTGTAACACAGCAATTAATATCACGCCAGCTACCCTTGCAGTGAACTCTCAGCAAGCAGGAACATTGGCCAGTGCCACATGGTCAGGTGGGTTGCAATGCGCTGGACCGGGTGCCAGTCCGGATATGTGGTATCAATTCACGGCTACAGCTACCCGTATGTTTGTTGCAGCACAAGGTGGAGGAGATCTGAATATCGCTATCGAAGTATTTAGCGATTGCGTGGGAACCTCTGTTTTTTGCAGAAATAACACCGGAGCCGGAGCCTTGGAAATTGCCAATGTGAACAACCTGGTGGTGGGAAACACTTATTATTTTTCAGTTTTCCATGCGGGCGGCACACCACAAACCACCGATGCTTATGAAGTGGCAGTATTCTACATTCCTATTGTAGAATTGCGGAGCCAGGATTGTGACATTTTTAATTATAATACAAACCAGATTATACGTTCAAATCAACCGGCTTCCAGCGAGTTTACCACTGCCAATTTTCAATTTCGATTTGTAGAACTTGAGGCACCTTTTAATACCTATGAGGTAATTTCTCCTAATGGCACCAATCCAAATTACCGACTAGAGTGGTTCGGACCTATTCAATATGGAAGAACCTACGAACTTAGCGTGAGAATCAGGGTGTCGGAAGGTAGTTATTTTGGTGATTACGGAAGCGCATGTACCATTGGCTTGCAACCAACAGTGCTTACCACGAGACTTCAGCAGCAATATTCCAATGGTGTGTTTAATTTCTGTAGTATTCTGGGAGCTGACAAAGTAGGAGGGGCATCCCAATACAGATGGGTATTCAACGACCTAGAAACTCCAGTGAGTGTTTTTGGCGATGGAGACAGCAGATTGTTGAAGCTTCAAAATGTTCCTGATCTGCAATTGGCACAAACCTACATCGTATCTGTTTTTGCCACTGTCAATGGTGATGAAAGCCCTGCTGGAACACTAAGGTTTATCAGCACTGTGAATAGTGTGCCGCCAACGGGACTTAATCAAAGTTTACACCCTTGCGGAAATTCGTACCCTATAAACCTCTCGGTACAAGCCATCGAAGTTTGTTCAGCTGATTCTTATACCTGGAGATTTACAAATACGTCTCAGGCACAAGCGCCGCTCACCTACACCCGAACTGATGGAAACAGGGCACTAAAACTAGATTTTGTAGCAGGTTTGATCGTAGGAGACAACTACAATGTTGAAGTTCGCGCCAATCAGGGTGGACTCATAGGAAGCTTTTCATCTGTGTGCAACATTACCATTGGAGCATCTACAGCGGGAAGCCCTCCAATGGCTCCAGGTGGATTGACCTCCCTTTATGAACAAAACGCCTATCAATCAATTGCAGGACCGAATGGCTTCAGTGCCGAAGTATCAGTTCAGGCAAGACAAGGAGAAGTTGCAGTGACCTTTAGCGGAGATGCAGAAACATCCTTTCTAACTTTAGAATTGTACAACTTGAGCGGTCAGCTCATATCCACAAAGATGGTTGCGGCTACCAATGGCGAGCAATTTATCTGGAATACAGGATCTTCTGCAAAGGGTATTTATTTGGTCAGAATTACAGATGGAACCCGTCAGCTTGTGAAGAAAGTTTCTTTTCTCTGAGCATCTTTATTTTAAATTATTACATTCAGCACGGTAATTCCATGCTGAATGTTTTTTTTCTGGCATCAGGCCCCATTTGTCAGGGCATTTATTCCACTTGCAGCGGGAATTGCAATTGGTTACCACCTGGACCCTGACCAAACTTCACTTTCATACCTGCTTTCGCCGGCAGTTTTTCTCTTTCTTCTGCTCATTCTAGCTTTTCGCCTATGGCGTAAATATAGCAGCCGATATTTCTATGGAGTGCTGGCTCAGATGCTATTGTTGATGCTGGGCGCTTGTTTGGTTCTTAGCCAAATGAACCATAGGCAGTTTAATAAACAGTTTCCAACCAAAGCTGATTCCTACATTGGTATAGTTTCGGACTATCCCCAACCAAAAGCCCGTTCTACAATGCTTCAGTTGGATATTGTCCAAAAGCAGAATTACGATGGAACGACTGAAGAATGTAGAATTCCAATTATCGCATACACAGACAATGATCTGAAATGCGATACGATGCGTCCGGGTGATTTCGTGTACTTTGAATCGAGTCCGCAGGAAGTTGCACCCCCACTTAACCCATATCAATTCAATTATAAACGGTACCTTATTAATAGAGGAATTACGGCCACAGTATACATTAATGACAGCATCACTTTTTTCAGACCAGAAAGTGCTGTGTTTTCCATATCAAACAGTTTGAAGCACTGGAGGGAAAGGTCCATTGGACTGTTTGGTGCGAATGGAATGGATCTTCGTGAACTGGGAGTAGTAGCGGCCCTTGTGCTAGGTAAGAAGGAAATGGTGATGCATGAGTTGCGCACTTCCTATACGGATGCTGGGGTTGTGCACATTCTCGCAGTAAGTGGACTCCACGTAGGAATCATTTACCTCTTTGCAGGTTTTTTGCTGAGCAAGGTGTTTACCCAAAAGGAGGGTAGGTATTATAAGCTTATCGTAATGCTATTGATCCTTTGGTTGTATGCTGGAATCACTGGATTTTCTCCTTCAGTGCTTCGCGCTGCCACCATGTTTTCATTTATTGCCTTTGGCAAAGAATCCGGGAAGCATGCAAATATTTACAATATGCTCGGCGCGAGTGCACTGGTTTTATTGATTATTAATCCGTATTTACTCATGGAAGTGGGTTTTCAGCTTTCGTATCTTGCCGTAGTTGGAATTGTATTTATTCACCCACTCATCTATCCACTTTGGCTTGCACCCAATGTGTTTCTCGACAAGGTTTGGTCACTTCTTGTGGTGTCGCTGGCCGCGCAGATTGCCACGCTTCCATTAAGTCTATATTATTTTCATCAATTCCCCAATTTATTTCTGATCACCAATTTGATCGTAATTCCTATAGCCACAGTATTGCTTTATGCCTCAGTGGTTTTTATCCTGTTGCATTGGATACCATTTATTTCTGATGCGCTTTTGTACGTCGTTAACGGCACTGCCTGGGTTCTGAATGAATTTATTGAAAAGATTGGTCTAATACCCTATGCAGTTTCAAAAGGGTACTATTTGAGTGTGCTCGGAATGGTACTTTTATACATTTTGTATTGCTATCTGGGCGCATTACTTACAAGTTCCCGCAAGGTGTATCTGCGACCAGTACTCTTCATTACACTGCTGCTTGTGTGTCTTTCTTCTTATAGACTAATAACCAACAAAACCAGCCAATCCTTGGCCATACTTGGAGCACCACGTGGCTTCGTAATGATTGCTGTAAATGGCAGCGAATCGCTAGCAATCACCATACCGAATCAGGAGCCAGATGGTTTATTATTCAACATAGAAGGGTACTTGCTCAAAAATGGAATTGAAACGTGCTCTTGGCTACATGCTGATACATGCAGCAGGATGCAGGCACTGATGTATTGCGAATCATGGTTGGTTATGGAAAACAAGAAAGTATGTACAAGCTTAGCGTCCATTTCAGGTCTTAATAGCGTTCCAGATGTACTTATCATTGATTCAACCGACTTGTCTGCTCTCAGAAAACTGGATTGGAAGGATGGTAATTTACCCATGCTAATTGCGCACCCTGAACTTAGAAAATGGCAGAAAGACCAGATCAATAATGAGCTGGTCTTTCTCGGTTTATCTCTTTATGATGTATCTGAAAAAGGTGCGGTTCTATTACATTAATTGTCACCCCGCATGGTTTGTGCCTCACGAGCACTTATTATTTTTCCATTGAATTCGCCTACCATTTGGGCATCTGTAAAGCCGTTGGTGCGCAGTTCCGACAGTCCTTTTTCTGCATCATCCATGCTATTGAAAGAGCCATACACATAGGTAGTTTCTCCTTCCGTATTTCTTATTGGGCGAACATTGCCTAGCGACATGTACTTGCCAAGTGTTTCGGCTGGTACCCTGCCAGCGAAGGTGCCAAGCTTCACTGAATATTTTATAAGGTTTGGATTAATCTTACCGGAAGCCTGGGGTGTAATGTCCTCGCTTTTGTCCACAGTGGCTCCTGCTTCTTTCAAGGTAATTCGTTTTCCGTTCTGGTAGGCCGTAACGAATGCTCCTTCGTAGCCTTTAAGCAGTAAGTTAACTTTGTGTTCTGCAGCTTCCTGAATGTTGCTGTAAGAGCCCGAAACGTATCTGGTGAGACCATCATTGCCTTGTAATACTATCAGGTCACGAACATCTTTGAACACATTTCGAGAAAGCTTGTATTTGAATGCGCCCAATTGCACCCTAAAAACAATTGCATCGCTGTTTTCTTCATCATTAAAGATGGCAGCGTGTTCAATTTCGCTTGCGCTCAGCTCGAAATACCCTTCTCCATCTGGCTGAAGAATTCGTGCAGGAATATTCAATTGATTGAGCTTTAAGAATTTCTGAACAGCCTCATATTTGCTATCCACATTGTCAATATAGAAATCCATTCCTTCCAGTGTCTCAATAGCCTTTATATCTGGCACAGAGAGCAATCTTGCTATTTCTTCAGGAGAGAGGTTCTCAGAGTCAATTACTTCTATCCTATATCCTTTCTTGCGTGAAGTGTTTTTGAGCTTGTCAATACTGTCCGTGTATGTCTGCGATTTCAGATAATGGGGATTTCCGGAAGGATCAGAATAGATCAAATACATTTTCATCAAATCTTCATCGGTCAACGCTACACCTACAAGACTCACAGGAACACCGGCATCAGAATTAATTTCTTCGTCTATGTGGTCGGCTATACCATCGCCATCTGTATCTATGGGGCAGCCCAATTTATCCACCACGACACCTTCGGGCGTTAGGGGGCATTCGTCGCCAGCATCTACCACACCGTCACCATCTTCATCATCAAGATCAATTCCTGGAAAATAGTCATCATTATTTTCATGAAGTTTGGTGTTTTTCTTCACCGTATGGTGCAGATTGTAGGCTATGCCCAATGAAGAATAGAGCAGTGCGTCATTTGCCTTATTTACACCTGACACTCCAGCTGTTTCCGCATTGATTCCGTCCAAATTGTCAGAGAATGCAAACATATAACTCGCACCCAAATTTACATTCCACTTATCATTTACATTGATACTTGCTCCAGCTGCTACAGGAATCACCAAAGTTCTGAGTGGAAATGCTCCTGAACCACCTTGTAATTCCCGCCAGTCTGACTCATAGTTGTAATCCCGATATATGGTGGTTGCTTCATCAGATTTACCATCCTTTTCAGGAAGGCTCATCAGACTGCCATTGCTCCAGAGGTGGTAATAGTTTCCATCCGCATCCTTCAAATCTGTTTTGGGGTTGAACTCCATAGTTCCAAATCCCACAGAAAGGTAGGGATTGATGTTTCTTTGTTTGGGAAGGATATCATTGAAATTATAACTGATCGAAGCACTTCCCATTTTCACAGCTGATTCAAAGTTGATCATTTGGCCTGGAAGGTTTTCCTGATGCCTTATTTTTCCAAAGAAGGCATTGAAATCTAGACTGAATGCTTCACTCACCGGATTTCGCATCGTGATGTTATAGCCCCAATTAAGTTGGCTATACTGTGTAGTTCCGTTGAGGTGGCCTACATCGCCAAAATAACTGAGAACCCCTGCGCCTATTTCTATTGAAGGGCGGTGGAGTTGAGTAGTGTAGTTCGCTGCAGGAGGCAGTTGCTCCTGGCTGTAAACTACCGTGCCTGATATAAAACACAGGGCACAGAAAAATAGCGTTTTAGGGGTAAATTGACGCATGTAACTGTTTCCGATTCTGAACTCTTATACTAGAATTCAGCATTTAGGTTCCAATTATTTGCGCAGGAAAGAAATTCAGGCTATTGATACCACTTTTGACTTGTAATCATCAGTGCTTCCTGAACGGTGATTCGCTCTCCGTCATTGTATGCAGTTACAAAGGGTCCTTTGAATTTATTGTACTTTGATGTAATTCGCTCCCGGTCGTCGCGGGCAGCCTTGTACACTTGGTGATAACCCGTGGTGTATTTGTACATCCCTGAATGAGACTCGAGTGAAAACTTCTCACTGAAAGTATAGAGCTTTGCAAATATCTCATTGTTGAGGTTATTCTGGCCAGCTGCAAGTTGTACCTTAAAGTACACCCCTTTTTCGGGTTTTGGCACGTCCACGATATTCCCATCGTTGAAGCTCTTTTGGGGTACAGAAGGTGTTGTGGTAGTTGCAGGTTTTGGAGCCTTTTTTACAACGGGTTTTACAACAGGTTTTACATCTTCAGCGGGCGCTGTAATTGGCAGCTGTGTTTTTTCGGGGGTAGGGAGTGGTTCAGGTTTATTCTCAACGGCTTCTGGAAGGGTGGCAGAGGTTGCTTGCGCTGCCACGACAGGGATTTGGGGCTCTGCTGTTTTTTCAACTTCGGGGCCTGCTTCAGGCTTAGTTTCATGCAATGCGACAAGGTTTTCGTCCTTTACAGAAACTGATGATGGAAAATTCTTTGGAGCACCATTTTCAATAACAAGTGATGCCGTTTCTTCATTTTTTAGGTAGGAGAAACTTCCTTTAAGCGATGGCTGGGTGCCATCCATTGCTATAACTGGCAGCAACTTGTAAGAAACGGTTACCCTATCTTGATCTGGAAAATCGTACCACACATATTTCAATACCTGGTCCTCAACTGTGAAAACCGCCGAGCTAGATTTGAGGTCGATGACGGTGTAACCGGTCGGAAATTCTTCTTCCACTTTTGCAAATCCATACAGGGCTTTTCTATCTATAACTACATCAACCCTCCATTGATTGATGCCGGTATTGGTAACGGTTCTTCCCACTGCCGCCTCAGCTGAATTGTTTTGTGATTTGGCATCAAAAGATTCTTTTTCATCTACTGCAACTTCACCACCTTCGCCAACTGAAATGGCATGTGACGGAATATCCACATTCTTACGCTCATTCTCATAGATATATGAAAACCTCGTGGCCACATTGTAGCTGCCAGAGGCTTTTGCACTGGCAATGATTCGCATTTTCAAGGTTATCTTTTTTGATTGGGGTATAGACATCCAGATAAACTTAGCCGCTTGATTGTTAAAGGTGAACGATGCCCCGGCAGCATCTACAGCTTCGGCTGTGATGCCCTCATCCAGATTGAACTGAAGCTTTGCGAAGCCCGTCACATCCGATTTATCCAACTCTATTGTGACAAGCTGCTCAGCTCCCGGTTTTAGTGAAGCAGGTATGTTGTGTTTGATCTCTACTTCGCTCTTCTGAAAAAAGCTTATTAGGACAATAAAAACCAAATTGAAACTGAGAACGATAGATTTTGTCATGCCTGTAAGCTTGCTGAAGGTTATACTAGCAAATCTAGCCAATAGCCTTCGCCTTGCTCATCAGGTCATTCTATTTTGCCAACAGAAAAATGTTGACAATGAGAAATATTAAAACTCACTTCATATAACTTTTATCTATCAAGAGCTGAGTGTATTAGAAGTTTGGTTTCATCACGTACTTGCTGTAAAATCTGTCTATGTGTTCCACAGCTTCTTCTGGTGTATCTACCAGCCTAAATAAATCCAGATCTTCAGGGCTTATGGTCTTGTATTTATCCAAGAGCGTTTCCTTTATCCAGTCCATGAGACCCTTCCAAAATTCAGATCCGAACAATATAATTGGAAACCTGCCGATTTTCCCTGTTTGTATCAAGGTCATTGCTTCAAAAAGTTCATCGAGCGTTCCAAGACCTCCGGGCATCACTATAAATCCTTGAGAGTATTTTACAAACATCACTTTCCTGACAAAAAAATAGTCAAATTCAATAAGCTTGTCTGGGTCTATGTAAGGGTTGCCTTTCTGCTCAAAAGGAAGGTCAATATTGAGACCCACGCTCACACCACCCCCCCGGTGCGCACCCCTGTTGCCTGCTTCCATTATTCCGGGACCACCGCCTGTAATTACTCCATAACCACCTTGACTAAGCCGAAAAGCTATTTCTTCTGCAGCAATATAGGGTGTGTCCACTTCGGTCATTCTAGCTGAGCCAAATATGGTTACACAGGGTTTTATTCTCGACATTTTTTCAAAACCTTCAACAAATTCAGACATTATTTTGAAAATTGCCCAACTGTCGTTTGTTTTGGTTTCGTTCCAGCTGCGCGGTTTGAATGCGCGTTTGATTCTTTGTTCGTCATGCATGTTCATGGGGAGTGCAATTCGTTTATTGGAGTTCTTCTTTCAGGTATTTTGCTGTATATCCTTTCCCTGCTTTTACTATTGATTCTGGGGTGCCTGTCGCTACTATATAACCGCCACCATCGCCACCCTCAGGCCCAATGTCAATGATGTGGTCAGCTACTTTTATGATATCCAGGTTATGTTCAATCACAAGTACGGTATTGCCATTGTCGGCGAGTTTGTTCAGCACTTCGATAAGCATTCTCACATCATCAAAATGCAAACCCGTTGTTGGTTCATCAAGAATATAAAATGTGCTTCCAGTATCCCTTTTGGAAAGTTCGGTTGCAAGTTTTACCCTCTGTGCTTCTCCTCCACTCAATGTAGTGCTTTGCTGACCCAAGGTTAGATAACCAAGTCCTACTTCATTCAGCGTTTTCAATTTTAAAGAGATGCGCGGATGTTCCTGAAAGAAATCCGTTGCTTCACTTATCGTGAGATCCAAAATGGCTCCAATGGACTTGCCTTTGTATCTTACTTCAAGGGTTTCGCGGTTGTATCTTCTTCCTTCGCAGGTTTCGCATTGTACGTAAACATCTGGCAGGAAGTTCATTTCTATCACCTTAATACCTGCTCCTCTGCAAGTTTCGCAGCGACCACCTGATGTGTTGAATGAAAATCTACCTGCTTGATATCCCCTTATTTTTGCTTCTGGCAAACCGGCGAACAAGTTTCGGATATCAGTGAATACACCCGTGTAGGTGGAGGGATTGCTGCGCGGCGAGCGGCCTATGGGCGATTGGTCTATCTCAATGACTTTGTCTAAATGCTCCAACCCCTTTACTCTATGATAATCCAATGGTTTGGTCACACCATTGAAAATGTGGTTGTTCAGTATAGGGTACAATGTTTGGTTTACCAACGTGGATTTGCCACTACCCGAAACTCCGGTGATGCAGATGAATTTTCCAAGCGGAAAATCAACTGTGATAGATTTCAAATTATTTCCCGAAGCCTTTTCTATCGTAAGTTTTTTACCATTCCCACTCCTGCGTTTTTTGGGAACAGCGATCTCTAAATTTCCATTTAAGTATGAAGATGTAAGCGAATCAGATTCCATAATATGGCTCCCTGTGCCTTGTGCTACGATATGTCCACCGTGAATACCTGCCCTTGGACCAATGTCTATCACATGGTCAGCAGCGAGAATCATATCTTTATCGTGTTCTACTACGATCACGGAATTTCCGATGTCGCGCAGGGCCTTAAGTGATTCAATAAGCTTGTTGTTGTCACGTTGGTGCAGTCCTATGCTGGGTTCATCAAGTATGTACAATACGCCTACCAGCTGTGAGCCTATTTGCGTGGCAAGCCGTATTCGCTGTGCCTCCCCTCCTGAGAGGGTCTTCGCGCTTCTGTTTAGGGAGAGGTAATTGAGACCCACATTTCGCAAAAAACCAGACCTGCTGCTTATTTCTTTGATAACATCCGAGGCAATTCTTTGCTGTTTCGCATCCAGCTTTTCGTGAAGCGCATTGATCCACTTATCAAATGAATCAATACCCATTGCTGACACTTCGGCTATATTTAACTCGTCGAGTCTAAAGAACAACGCTTCTTCTCTTAGACGGGTACCCTTGCAATCTGGACAGGTAACCTGATTCATAAAGCTCTTCACCCACCTTTGGATGGGCGCTGATGCGTTTTCATCACCTTGTCTTTGCAGGAAGGTTACTATTCCTTCGAACTCAGAAGTGTATTCAGAATTACCCGATCCATCTGATACTTTGATGGTTTCGGTGGTGCCGTATAGAATCTTTTCGATGAGGTCATCATCTATTTCACTGATCGCTGTGCCCAGGTCAAAATTGTATTTGGAGAGCAACGCTTCAATTTGTTTAAATATCAAGTTGGCTTTGTAAGGCCCCAGTGGAGCAATCCCACCCTTTCGAATGCTCTTTTTATCGTCTGGTATAATCTTGGATCTATCTACTTCACTTACAGAGCCTAGACCGTTACAACGGTGACATACTCCGTAGGGTGAGTTGAATGAAAATAAATTGGGCTCAGGCTCAGGGTAAGAAATACCGGTGGTTGGACACATTAGATTTCTGCTCAGGTGGCGCACATTGTCTGTATCATGTTCGATCACCATCAAGGATCCCTTTCCCAAATCAAGCGCTGTATTCACTGTTTGACGCAGACGTGTAAGAGATTCATTTCCAACTTCCAACCTATCAACTACTACTTCTATATCGTGTATTTTGTAACGATCAAGCTTCAATTGTGGTTTTATTTCTACAATCTCTCCATCGATTCGTGCTCTGAGAAATCCCTGTCGCAATATTTGTTCAAAAAGCTCCCTGTAATGGCCTTTACGACCTCGTACGAGAGGGGCGAGAACATTTATCTTCTTGCTATTGAAATTCTGTAGAATGAGGGTTACTATTTGGTCTTCACTGTACTGAACCATTTTTTCACCAGTATTGTACGAGTATGCATCAGCCACGCGCGCATACAGCAATCTCAGGAAGTCATAAATTTCAGTAATGGTTCCAACGGTAGAGCGTGGATTGCGGCTAATGGTTTTTTGCTCAATACTGATTACAGGGCTTAGCCCTGAAATTTTATCTACATCAGGGCGCTCCATTCCACCGAGAAATTGCCTCGCATAGGCTGAGAAAGTCTCGATATACCTCCGCTGACCTTCGGCATAGATGGTATCAAATGCAAGTGATGACTTCCCACTTCCACTCAATCCCGTTATAACCACCAATTGGTTGCGTGGAATTTTTACATCTATATTCTTTAGATTGTGCACTCTTGCACCGTATACATCAAGTGTATCGGTTTGGTCATTGTGTTGGGTGTCCGTCACGTGAGCAGTTAAAGGGAGTCTGTACTTAAAGTATCAGAAAGGCCAAATTGTTCAGGATTCAATTCTACAGGAAGTTCTCCGAATGCATCATCAGAGGGTAATTTAATTGCGTACTTCTTCTTATTCGGATTCGGGAGAAAGCTATCTCTCAACCAGGGATTAAGAATCTTGAGCACTTTGTAGTTGGTACCATGATCGATGGCAAACTGAGCGAGGTCTTTGATCTCATCTTCTACAACTACTTCGTATGTTTTGTAAACTGGATAAAGGTCTTTGGGCCGGAAATGAAAACCATAAACTCCTGGCTTGCTCAGAATTTCTTTTGCAGCGAGTATTCTAAAAATATACCGTGAAGTTTCATCTGAAAGCAAGAGGTCATAGTAGTAAGTTGATTTTTGTCTATTCGACTGTTTCTGCAATCCATTGATTCCCATGTTATAAGATGCCGCTGACATACTCCAGCTGCCGTATTGATTGTAGGCAGCTTTGAGGTACCTACAGGCGGCTTCGGTAGATTTCTCTACGTGGTACCGTTCGTCAACTTCACCGTTTACCTCAAGGCCAAACTGAATGCCCGTTTCTTTGAGTAACTGCCAGTAGCCTGTAGCACCTGCTGGAGACACTGCATTGGTAAGGCCACTTTCTATGACTGCCAGGTATTTGAAATCGTCCGGTACGCCATTTCTCTCGAGGATAGGTTCTATGATAGGGAACCATCTGTTAGCCCGTTTATGAAACAAAAGAGATTGGGACTGCCAGTAGGTGTTCACGAGAAGCTCCCTGTCCAACCTTTCTCTTACATCCAATACTTCCAGCGGAACCCGCTCTTCGGCAAATGAAATTTCTGTGGGCGTATTGAGGGAGAAGACCTTGTAATTGGAGTTGAAATATCGCTGATACCCAAGATCAAGGCTAGCATCGCTTTCAGTTTTGAACGAATAGCCTATCCATCCTAGAAATAGCAATGCCATAAGCACGAAGCTTACGATGAATTTTTTGTAGAAACTATCAAATTGTTGATGAAGCATAGGGGGATGTTATGTTATAGCTTACGTGGTTTTCACCTTCACGGTTTGCCCTTTTTTCGATTTCTTTTTCAAGTTAATATTCCACTTGTCTTTATTTTTTTCGGTGATCAGGAAAAAGGTCAAGAGAACTGCAAAAAAGAAAGTAATGTAAAGCGCAATGATTCCGAGATCATCTTGACCTATACTGACAATCAATAATATATACGTGCAAAGCGTTACCAATGCAATTGTGCAAAATACCAGTGCAACCTGTCGGTCACTCAATCCGCTGTATGACAGATTGTGCGTAGTATGATCCTTTCCACCTACAAATGGTGACTGTCCGCGCCGCAACCTATTGATGGTAACGATGGTTGTGTCAGCAATAGGCAGTATGAAAAGTGTGAGCAATGCAGCAGCTCCGAGCCAATTGCCATTTTCGGAAATCTGCGTTTCTACATTCCAACAATAGTGCACACCTACATAGGCTAGAATTACGCCCAAAAATTGACTTCCTGTGTCGCCCATGTATATGCTGCTGGGGTTCCAATTGTAGAATAAAAATCCCACTACCGAAGCCAATACACCCAATAATATGAGCATGTCTACACCGGGGAACACGCCAACTATGACATGCGCACATATGGCTCCAATGAGAATAAATGAAGTAACAGAAGCAGCAATGCCATCCATATTGTCCAGCATATTAATGGAATTCATAATGCCAATGGTCCAGATAATGGTGAGAAATGTATTCAGAAAATCAGATTCAAAAACATCAATGAAACTTCCACCTATCACCAATATTGTACCACATATTATCTGAATTGAAAGCTTCAGAAGAGGTTTAGTATTGTACGCATCATCCGTAAGTCCCATCAAGAACCCAACTGTTGCTGCGGCAATTAAAGCTACGATACGTTGGTTTTGAAATACTTCATTCGGATCGAATAAGAATGAATACACACCAAGGCTGATAAGAAAAATAATAAAGAAGGTAAGTCCGCCAATCGCAGGCTTCGTATCAGCGCTCCATCTAACCAGAGATCCAGGTTGATTCTTTGTGCCCAGTGTTTTTACAAATCTTAGCAATATGCTCGTTATAAGCAGCGAAAACGCCACCATTGCAAAAAAATAAAAACTGTGGAGAATGGTATTGTATAACTCCGGCGACATAAGCTAGAAATGAGACTTAAAAGAAACCCAAGATACGCATTCTGTCTGGTCTTTTTCAGAGACTATCGGGTTTTTTATGCCCCATTCTATATTGATAACCGGATCGTTCCATCGAATACATCCTTCACTGGCTTTGTTGTAGTAGCCCGTACATTTGTACGCAAAGATTGAGTTGTCTTCTAGCACGCCAAAACCATGCGCAAATCCAGGTGGAATATACAGTTGGTGCTTGTTTTCTGAACTCAGAATTGTCGCGTAGTATTCTCCGTAAGTAGGGGAGGCTGTCCTTAAATCAACTGCCACATCAATAACAGAACCTTGCACTACCCTTACCAGCTTACCCTGAGCGTGTGGTGAATTCTGATAATGCAGGCCTCTCACCACACCTTTCATAGATTTTGATTCATTGTCCTGAACAAACTCCAGGTCAATATTTGTGTGCTGCTTGAATTTCATACTGTGAAAACTCTCCATGAAATAGCCCCGCTCATCTTGAAATACAGTAGGTTTGATAAGCAGCAGGCCTTCGATATTTGTGGTTTCGATCGTCATCAACTTCTGAACAGTCGCTTTAATAAACTGGCTGATTCTTTTACGTCCTCTTCGTAATAGCCGTAGCCATATCCATAACCGTATCCATAACCATAACCATAACTTTTCTCATTGCGATGTCGGTCCAAATCTACACAGTTCAGCACCACTGAGAGTTTGTGAAGATTGTTTTCATTTATCAACCTGTCAACCATTTGAATGTATTGCTTCTTCGAGAAGTCGGCCCTGAAAATATATACTGGATTATCCGCCAATTTCAGGATAGGAAGTCCATCAGTCACGAGACCTACAGGCGGGTTGTCTATAATGATAATATCGTACATCTCTTTAAGGCGGTCTAAAATCTCCTGCATTTTTTTCCCAAGAATGAGTTCAGCGGGATTTGGAGGAATAGGGCCTGCTGTAATGAAATCCAGATGATCCAGCTTGCTTGGTCGTATGCAATTGCTAAGTTCTGATTTGCCGATAAGCAAAGTACTCATACCCTCTACATTTGCTGCATCAAACCCAATATGGATTTTCGGTTTGCGCATGTCGAGGTCTATAATAATTACCTTTTGTCCCGAGTAGGCCATTATCCCACCCAGATTTATCGCTACAAATGTTTTTCCTTCTCCTGATGTGGTTGATGTAATCGCCAGAATTCGCGGCTTATCCGGATCAGTCCCGTCGCTCAAAAACTGAATATTCGTTCTAAGGCTTCTGAATGATTCAGCGATAGTAGATTTCGGATTCTTGTCAATCAAAAGCTGCGATGATGGAATGTCCTTCTTGTACTTTGGGACCATCCCGAGTATGGTCATGGATGCGTGGCTCAGCTTAATGATCTCATTCACTCCTGAGATTTTATTGTGCAGCACGTATTTCAATACCACAATACCCAAACTTATAAGAATCGCTACCAGAAGCGTACCTATGGTTATTAAACTTTTGTTTGGAGAAATCGGTTCATTGGAGCTGAGCAATCGCTCAAGTATTCTGTTTTCAGATACATAGCCCGCCCTGGATATTCTGTACTGCGTTTTCTTTTCAAGAAGCATGGTATAATACTTCTCATTGATCTCAAAGAGCCTTTTTAATCTTGCGAATTCTAGTTCTTTCCCTGGAAGTGTGCTGAATTCACTTTCCGAACCGTCTATTTTTTCTTGAATAAAGGCGCGTCGACTTTGCAATTTCACAAGGGCAGCCTGAATGCTCTCAACAATAAGTTTTTTCTGAATGTCAATGCTGTAATCCAATGCCTGGATTCGCCGACTCGTTTCTTTGATATCGAACTGTATTTCTTCGCGTTGGGTAAGCATTTTACGCAGTTGTTCAAGCATTTGCTCTATCGCACCTTCGTATACCGAACCGGTAAGTAGAGGGATGAGGTGATATACATCTACGTTGTGCCCGGCATCATTGATAGTTCCAATGGCTTGCTTCAACATGTTTTCTTCAAGCTCTATACGCACAAGTTCTTCATCAAATGTGCGGAAATAGTCGAAGTAGGTCCCGGACAATGTGGAGAGGTCTGAAATTCTGTTCTCCTTTTTATAGATGTTCAACTGAAGTTCAGAGTCACGAAGGTTTCGGTAAACGGTATCCAGCTGACTGTCAATAAAACGCAATATGTTGTTTTCACTAAGTTCACGGTTTTCCAGATCGAACCTAAGGTATTCTTCTGCATGGGCAACGATGTAGTCTCTTGCTATGCCTGGATTGTTGTCACGCATGCTTAACTCCACAGTTTTGGCGGTGTTATTCAGGATTTTAATACCCAATTGCCGGCTGAATTTGTTCGATAGCGTTGCAGGCTTATTCATCATAAAATAAAATGCAATCTCACTGCTTTCTATCCTTCTCAGGAAATTGGGATCTACCACAATCAATTTAAAGTCGAAAAACTCATTTTGGGCCACCCTGCCTGGCTTTTCTTGCTTGCCTATGGGCTGCCCATTCAGTTGCAACTGGAATGTATTCTCGGGTGTGAAGTTTACATACACCGGTTGGTCGAGTATACTCGAATCCCGCACTTCTACCACTTCAAGCACGAATGATGATGAAGGATACCGCTGATCGGTCATGATTTCACCCTGCTCGAAATAGGTGATATTGATAGGCAAATTTTTAACTACCCTCGTGATGAGCAGTTTTGATTTCATGAGTTCAATTTCTCCGAGAAGGCTATTGTCTTCAGAGAACTGATTTACATTCAAAATGCGCTTCGCGTTGTCGCTGCTACTCAGCTGGATTACTGTCCGGGCTTCATATACAGGTGGGGTGTATCTAAGGTATAGAAAGGCCGCTGTCATGGCCAGCGCAATTATCAGCGCCATAAGAAGGAGATTCTGTTTGAGAATGTGTAAGAACAACCCCAACTCAAATTCATTGCTGAAATTGGTCAACCTCTCACGGTAACTTTCAAAATTGCTCCCTATACCTTGTTTGTCTTCGCTTTCCATTGGCCTTAGTTGGCATTGAGAACTGAAACGAGTAGTAAGGCTGTGGTCAACAAGGTGATGACAGGTGTGATTTCGATAAGGAATTCTCTTGCGAGCAATGGCAATGGCTCCACATATATGATGTCATTGGGTTGTACTACAATGTCTGCATATTGAAGACCATCTATGGTTGAAAGATCAAACTGATATACATCCCGGACTAAGGTTTTTGGATCGGTGCGAATGAGCTTTATCTTGCTCGAATTACCACGTTGTGATACCCCTCCAGCCATTGATAGCGCTTCCATTAAGGTGGTATTGTTGTTCATCAGCGTAATGACCTGGGCAGTTCCACCTGCTCCAGGCGAAACAATTACCCTGTTATTCTGCACATTCAACAATACGAAGGGCTCGTTGTAATATTGTTCATAAAGCGTTTCGAGCTTTTGCTCTGCCTCCCTCAAGGTGAGCCCGTCTAGTTTTACCCTACCAATCACGGGTAGTTTCACAGTGCCATCTCTGTCAATAATATAGGGAAGTTGGTTTTGTTGATTCTGAACTTGATTTTGGCGCACACCAGTTCCTTGCGACATAGACATATTAGAACCAATCCCGGATTCAACAAGGATGTGCCCATTGCCAGTGTAGAAGTTAAAGTTGAGAAGATTATTTGGCGCAAGCCTCGAAGGGGGGCTCAGGGTGTCGGGAAAGGTGTCAAATGCATAATCGCGGTCTGTCTTGAAAAGTAGGTCTTTGTTAATGGTACAACTTCCTAGAAAGAGCGATACGGATACCAAGAAAAGCAGGTGCTTCATGAGGAGTGACTCATCAATAGTTTATGGTTCGAAAGTATTAAAATTATACCAATAGGCTGTCGTACAACCGGGCCATATCATCAACAAGCCTTTGGTAATGAAATTTTGATTCAACAAAGCTCCATCCCCTTTGGCCAAATTGAGCACGCATTCCCGGGTTGTTGATCAATTTCAACAGATTTTCTGCAAAGCGTTCAACGTTGTCAGGCTCGCTCAACAAGGCCGTCTCGTTCCTCAGCACCACATTTTCAATGCCGCCCACCTCGGTGCTTACTATGGGTTTGTTGCTGGCTTGGGCTTCAATGAGGCTCACTGGAGTTCCCTCATTCAGAGAAGTCAAGGCTATAATGTCAGCTCCTGCAGTTATGGTCTCCACATCTTTTACCCAGGAAGTGAAGTGAACATCAACAACAACATTGGCATCGCTGCTGTACGATAGGCCCAGCTCATTACATATGGCTTCAAGATTGTTGCGCAACTCCCCATCGCCCACCACGAATGCCTTGACCGGGAAGGTGGCAGATTCCTTCACACGTTGTATGGATTCAAGAAATAGCCTGTGATTTTTAATAGGAACCAACCTGCCGATAATTGCTACAACTACATCGTTGTCGCTAATTTTATAGTGTGAGCGCATTCTTAGCCTCCTTTCTTCAATGCCCACCTGAAATCGCAACAGGTCGAACCCCAAAGGAACGATGGCAATTTTATCTGCTGAGCATATTTTGTGTTCTGCGCTAAGTTCTTCTCTTTGTCTTTCGCTAATCGCGATGATGCGGGTACTTATGTTTGCAAGCCTTCTTTCCATATGCTTGTAGAATAGGGTCGTACCCTTGCTAAAGTAAGAGTGAAATACATGCCCGTGGAAGGTATGCAGAATAACAGGTACTTTCATGTGGTGTGCTGCAAGCCGACCCAATGCGCCAGGTTTTGATGCATGGGTATGTACAATATCGGGCTTAAAATCAGCGATTATGGACCGTATCTTTTTATAAGCATGAAAGTCATCAATGGGACTTATCCTTCGCTTCATTTCCTCTATGGTCACAGGTGTGATGCCCATATTTTCCAGAATAAATTCTGAGCTGTCTTCAGTAGCATCCTTTACTCCACCTACCAACATGGTATTGTACCCAGACATGTACTTGGTAAGGTATGCCGCATTGTAGGTTGGACCACCCAGATTGAAGCGGTTTATTATTCTAAGTACACGAGGCATCTATGATTCGGATAGGACGCGAAAGTACCTTTTTTGAAATTGAAGGGTGTCAAGAATTCATAAATCTACTGTACCAGTGTTGAAATACCAGCACGGCCCACAGCGTTTGCGGACTATCGCCAGGATTATTACTTGTAGCCTTGCGCCTTAGTGCCAAAAGCGATTCATATTGAAACAATCCTTGTTGGGAAATAACGGCTGCATCCAGATGTTTGTCAAGCAAGGGAGAAAGTACAGTTTTTAACCAATGCCCCATTGGTGCTTCAAAACCTCGTTTGCCTCTGTCGAAAAAACCAGTGGGGAAATCTTTTTCAAAAGCCTGTCTAAGTAGTCGCTTACCACCTTGTTTATTTATTTTAACCATTGCAGGTAAGCTTGTCACGAACTCCACAAGCTCATGATCCAGAAATGGAACACGCACTTCAAGACCATGATTCATGCTCATGCTGTCAACTTTGTGCAGCATATCGTTGGCCAATACGAGCTTAATATCCGCAAGCAGGACTGAATTGAAATCTTCTGAATTGATTGTACTGAGAATATCCTCAATATGTGAATGTCTGCTGAGATTGAGTTTGGAAGGGATCAATAATTTTTCTACAGTTGCCTGGGTTGTAAAGCATGCCCAAACCCAGTACCGCTCTTTAAAGTCGAGGCTTAGGCCTCGGCTGTATCTTTTTAATTTTCGAAGCTTGTCAAAAATGTGATGATGCCTTCCTTCTGGCAGGCCTCGCAATGCAACTTCACTGCCGCGCAGCGCTTTGTTTATCCAATCTTCGCGCAATGAGCGGAGTATGGCACGGTGCTTATTGTATCCACCCATAAGTTCATCTGCACCGTCGCCACTGAGGGCCACCTTTACCTCGTTGCGCGTGTATGCAGAAAGAATATTTACAAGCACTGCCGATGAATCAGCGAATGGTTCTTCCAATGAATTTAGCACATGATTTAGCCATTCATCAAGCTCATGCATATGCACTGGTATCAAGTGGTGTTCTGCACCCGTGTGGCGTGCTATGATCTTTGCATATTTGCTCTCATCGTAGAATGGCTGGTCTGGAAACCCAATAGAAAAGGCAGGAGTGCCAGGCTGGTGGCGGTTTATCAGTAAGGTAATTACAGAGGAGTCCAACCCGCCGCTCAGAAAAGTGCCCAATGGCACATCAGAAACCAACCTCCGCTGCACTGATCTGTCAAGGTGTTCACGAAATGCACTTGGAATATCCACGGTCATTTTGCCCTCATCGATACTTGCGGTTGGGATGTGGTACCAAACTTTTGTTTTCAAACCAGTTGCTGATTTCTCAAACATCTCCCCGGGCAGCAACTTATTTACACCTTTTAATATGGTAGCCGGAGCAGGAATATAGCTAAGCTGTAGATAGGTGGTCAGGCTCTGAAAATCAATTTCTCTTTGCCCTATCAGCTCCGTTATTGCTTCCAAAGAACTGGCAAAATACAGATCGTTTGTGCCGCTGGTGTAATAGAATGGTTTTATGCCAAACCTATCACGTGCTGCCATCAACCTATGTTCTTCAAGGTCGTAAAAACCGAATGCGAAAAAACCATTGATTCTTGGTAGAAATCGTTCACCTTCATGAATAAGTCCATGGAGCAGCACTTCGGTATCACTTCCGGTGATGAAATTCACACCGTAGGTATTGATCAACTGTGATGAAAGTTCTTTGTAATTGTATACTTCCCCATTGAACACAAGCGTATACCTGCCAGTGGGGTCACTCATAGGCTGGTTGCTGCGCTCTGATGTGTCAATTATTGAAAGGCGCACATGTCCGAAAACTGCTTTCGGTGTAGCAATATGGGCTTGCGCATCGGGACCCCTGCGCTTCATAGCTACAATGGCACGCTTCATGCCCTCCACATCAGACAATGTGTGTTGCCTGCTCAACCATATACCTGCTATTCCGCACAAAATATGTAAAGTTGGGCCTAAAGTATACCAAAACACGGTTATTTGCATTCTTTGAATACAAAGCATTTCAACATGAGCATTTATCGCCTTCTCATCACCATGTCATTGTGCACCTGCATATCTTCTAATTATAGCGCATATGCGCAGGGTTCAGCCGCAGATTTGGTGGATCAGCCAGGTCTGGAAGGCGTATCGGTGGGCATGCTGGCCTTCGATATGCTCACAGGCGATGTACTCGATGCCTATGATTCCGATCGACTACTTTGCCCAGCTTCCGTTTGGAAAATAGCCACAACTGCTGCAGCACTCGAAATACTGGGTCCTGACTTTCGATTCTCTACCGAACTCAATGCCCTGGGCACTATGAAGGGACGCACTTTGCAAGGGGATCTTATCATTGTCGGCGGAGGTGACCCTAGTTTGGGCTCTCGCCAAATCGGTGCTGGTTTTACGGCGCTTCTGGAGGATTGGCTGGACGCTGTGAAGCGTGCAGGAATTGATACAATAGCTGGATCAGTAATTGGAAATTCTGCTCATTTTCAAGGTGATGGACTGCCTCCAACGCGTATCTGGGAAGATATGGGTAACTATTATGGGGCTGCCGTGTCTGGTCTTAACATTCATGACAATACGTATTTTATAAAGTTCAGGGTAGCTGATGAGCCGGGTCTCACGGCAACCATTGCTGAAGTGTATCCAGTGGTACCCAAGTTGGAGGTACAGAGTGAGGTGGTAGGAAGTACACATGGTGGTGACCACGCCTTCATTTTTGGCAGCCCAATGGATACCAACAGAATTGTAAGAGGTACATTACCAGCGGGCAGTCGTGAGTTTGAAATTAAAGGAAGCCTACCAGATCCGGCACTTTTTGCGGCATTTCAGCTTAGAGAATATCTTACAAAAAATGGAATAGTAGTGACTGGAGCGTATTTGGCAGAACCCGATTTGGTACGCGAGCCAGTCACTTCGAGAGTGATTGACAGGCATCTCTCACCGCCGCTATCAGAATTGGTGAAACATACCAATACGCGAAGTGATAATCTTTTTGCCGAAACCTTTGTGCTCCAGATAGGTGTTCAAAGTGGCAACCCAACCTTGGAGGGAGGGATGCAGGCTCTAAGATTATATTATAAGGATATTTGCAACCCAAATACATTTTTCTTTGCGTATGATGGCAGTGGTCTGTCTAGATTCACATCGGTCTCGGCCACTCATCTCATGCAAATTCTCATGCACTGCAGGCAAAATCCGGTCTTGAAAACCCATCTACTGGAAGCGCTTCCTCAGGCAGGTAAAGAAGGAACAATGACGTATTTCGGTAGAAATACGAATTTGCATGGCAACTTGCGTGGTAAGAGCGGTTCCATGGAAGGGGTAAAGAGTTACACAGGGTATTTTACTGCATACTCTGGTCGGGAAATTGGTTTTGTAGCACTATTCAACAATTTCCAAATTGGCCCTGTGGAGGTTAGAAAGAAAATAGAGAAATGGTTGCTTGGACTCTATGGAAATTATTAGAAAGCTGCCCTGATGGTACGTTTCTGACGGAGTGCTTCCCGCTCCTGCTTGCCTAAACAATACTTCATATATAGATCCTTGCTCTCAGAATCACCGAGCTCTGATGCCTTTTCATAATTCTCACATGCCGATTCCTTATTGTTTGAGAAGTAAAGCGCCTCACCCAAATGATAATAGTAGTCAGCAGGATTGGCAAGCTTGCTCACATCGATTTTCAATAGTAGTTCTGCAGATTTTTTATAGTCATCTGCCTCAAGATATACCACTGCCATATGATAGGATGCCGATTCGAGCCCAGGATCAAGATCCAATACAGCTTCATAATCGCGTAAGGCCTCTCTGTATTTTCCAAGCTCAGTATGAGCGGCTGCCCGCATATAAAGTGCATCGCGAAATTCGGGTTTCAATTTCAAGGCCTCATTATAATGGCGCAATGCATTGCTCACACTGAATTCAAGAAAATACAAGTTGCCCATAAAATAGTGGGCTTCTGGATAGTTGGGATCAATTTTCAGGGCTTTTTTCAGTAATTTTCTCGCCTCTTCGGTTTGGTCTAAGTTGAGATACGCAGCCCCGTGATTGGTGTTCAAAGGGGCAGAATTGTCGTTCAGTTTTTCTGCTTTTTGATAGGTTTGAACTGCAGCTACATATCTTTCATCTTTTTGTAGACAATCGCCTTTTATGAGCAATGCTTCAAAGTTTTCTGAACTCGAGTCTATAATTTTATCAAGCAATGCCAATGCTTCGCGGTATTTACCTTCGTCGTAAAGTCGCTTTGCATCGTCGAGAGATGTTGATTGCTGCCCCCAAGCCGAGAGCATTAACCCTATAAAAAGTACAGTGTAGCAGAGCCGCATGGCATTTCTACGCACAGTATTGATAAAGGTTAAGATCCCGAAAATATTCGTTTTCGAAGCAAATCCTAAAGACAATCTTTATCCTTAAGAAACAGAATTTGTCAATCAAATTCACCGAGATTATCTAGCGTAGCCAACTTTTATCAAACTCACTAAGACGCTTTGCCACAAGGGAAGCTGCACCCCATTTTTTATGGTTGTAATCATCTGCTGCCGGAACCACAACGGTTTTCATTTTAGCAGCGAGTCCAGCTACCATTCCATGGAATGAATCTTCAATTACCATGCATGCTTCCGGCTTTACACCTAGCTTTATAGCAGTATTGATGAATACATCCGGGTGAGGTTTTCCAAATTTTTCGAATTGAGCGGAGTGAAGCAGGTTAAAATGATCCTGTAGCTGAAATTTTTCTACAACTCGCTCTATGAGCATCATAGGTGAGGAAGATGCAATGGCAGTTTTGAGTCCTGCATTTCTGCAAAAATCTATGGCGTGGTGCACTCCAGGCAAGGGTTCAGCCTCTGCAAGAATGTATTGGCTTACCAGTGACAATATTCTTGACTCTACATCTGCCCTGCTAGTGCCTTTCCAGGGGTGTCTGTTGTGCCACAGTTCCACCACCTCATTGAGTCGATAACCCATCGTCTCCCTGCAATCATTTTCCGTAAGGGATATACCAACCTCAGAGAAAGCTTTGATTTCGGCTTTTCTCCAAAAGGGCTCCGAATCAACCAGCAGTCCATCCATGTCAAAGATTACTGCCTGTATCACGTGCCTCTCCAAAAGTATCTTGTAAAGATGATGAGTACCGTGAATATCTCAAGTCGGCCAATAACCATCAATACGCTCAGTGTCCACTTTGCAAATTCAGGCATATGTGAGAATGTGAAGGAGGGCCCCGTTTCATTTAGCCCTGGTCCTATGTTACCCAGGGAAGTTGCTACAGAACCCATTGCAGTAACGGCATCTATTCCAAAAAGGGTGAGCGTTACGCTCCCTATCCCAAATATGGTGAGATATATAATCACAAATGCAAGTATATTTCTTGTTACCTCATGTGGTATCGGGGCATTATTGAATCTCACGGGAATGATTGCCAACGGGTGAAGCTGTCGTTTAAACTCAATGACACTGTTTTTTGCAATGATGAGGTGTCGAACGATTTTGACTCCACCGGCAGTACTACCTGCAGAACCACCAAGAAACATCAATGTGAAGAATATTATCGTCGCACCTCCACCCCACACGGTAAAATCGGCTGTGGCAAATCCAGTAGTGGTGATGATGGATACAACCTGAAAAGCTGCGTCTCGGAATGCTTCTTCTATGTGTAAACCTTCTTTGAACATCAGAATCAACGTTACCAGAATGGTGACCAATCCAGTTATTCCCAAGTACGATCTGAACTCTTCATTGTCAAGTACCTTCTTGATGTTGCCTTTCAGGCCTAAATATATCAATACGAAGCTGGTACCGCCCAGGAACATAAAAATGGTGATAACATATTCAATATATTTAGAGTCGAATGCTGCTACACTGGCTTGCTTGGTAGAGAAGCCCCCTGTGCTCATGGTAGTAAGGCTGTGGTTTATGGAATCAAAGAAGCCCATACCTCCAAACATCAGCAATACCGTTTGGAACAGGGTAAGCCCTATATACAAGAACCAAAGCCTCTTGGCTGTATCCTGAATTCTTGGCTTAATTTTATCTGCTGTAATTCCAGGAGCCTCAGCAAGAAACAACTGCATACCACTGATGCCAAGGGATGGTAAGATGCTTATTACAAGTACAATAAATCCAAGTCCGCCAATCCATTGAGTAAGACTCCGCCAAAAAAGTATGCTGTACGGTAGGGATTCAATGTCCTCTAGAATGGAAGCACCCGTAGTGGTAAACCCTGAAAGACTTTCAAAAAAGGCATCACTAAAATTAGGTATAGAATCTGATATGATATAAGGTATCGCACCAGATAAGCCCATTACGAACCAGCTTAAGGTAACGATAATATATCCATCACGCTTCTTTATACTCCGCACATTGCGTCGCTTTACTGTAATAAAGTACAGCCCTGCTCCAATAATTAGATTCGCACAAATTGCTTTTAACCAGCTACTTAATGCGCCGTCGGCATAATAGATTGAGAAGGGAATGCAAAGTGCCATGAGAACTGCATTGATGGCAAACAGCAACCCTAGTATATTGACAATTCCGGCAAGGTTGATCTTCATTTTCTTATTTAAACATGGATTCCACCTTGTGGATACAACCCTGTTTAGAAAGCACTACAACGTGGTCTCTTTCACTAAAACTGAATTCAGGTGTAGGAATGTGTCCAATGTCATTTCTGATGATTCCCCCAAGTATTGCACCTTTAGGCAATTCAAGATATGATACGTTCTTTCCAGCCATTTTGGACCCAACACCAAGCTCAAACTCCAATACTTCAACGTCTGCTCCATGCAGGCTGGTGAGCGAAAGTACCTCTCCTTTGCGAATGTATCTGAATATGAAATTGGCTGCAATAAGTTTCTTATTGATCAGCGTATCCACACCAATACTTTGACTAAGATGTATGTAGTCCATGTTTTCGACCAGGGCAATGGTTTTCTTTACTCCGTGGTTTTTCGCCACCAAACTGGTTATTATGTTCGTTTCGCTATTTCCTGTTACCGCAATGAACGCATCCATTTCGGATAGATTCTCTTCTTCCAGTGCATCCACATTGCGGCCATCAGCATTTATTATGAGTGTATCAGGTAACTGTTGGGCCAATTCTGTGCAGCGATTTTTGTCTGGCTCAACAAGCTTCACCCTGTATCGCTTACTAAGCGAGCGGGCAGCGTGAAACCCTACTGAACTCCCACCAAGGATCATCAGATTCTTAATTTCAATTCGCTCCTTGCTGAATGCGTCCAACACATGGGTTATACCATCATAGTTGGCTACAAAATATGCATGATCATTTACGAGAAAGACAGTGTCTACGGTTGGTATTATTGTTTCATTGTTTCTCAGTATAGCAACTGTTATATAGCTATTTTGCAAATTTCCAGCTTGCAATTCTTTCAATGTTTTTCCTGCTATTGCCGATTCGTGTTCTACCTTGATGCCAATAAGTGAAAGTTTTCCTTTATCGAATTCAATAAAATCTGTAAGTGCCGATTCTTTGCACAACCGTTTAATTTCGCGCGCTGCGAGTGAAGCAGGTGAAATCAATTCATCTATTCCAAGATTGCAGAGGTCCAGCTTTTCCCGACTCAGTAGAAACTCTACGTTGGATATTCTCGCTACAGTTTTTTTTGCACCCAGGTGCTTGGCGATAATGCAGGTTGTGAGATTTGCATCCTCGCTATTGGTGACACCTATAAGCAAGTCTGAGCGCTGCACCTCTGCACTACTGAGTGTGTTTATGGAGGTACTGCTTCCATTGATGGTATGCACATCTAGGTTGTTCGCAATGTTCCTTAATCGCTCAGCATCGGTATCGATTACATTGATGTCGTGCCCTTCGAGGGTAAGCAGTTTAG
>JBGTBE010000029.1:0-17411 GCA_041749535.1 Cryomorpha sp.
ATCAAAAATCTTTCAACTCAAACAGTCCTCTTTTAAAGGAAGGGGGATTATTTTTAAAAAGGCTGTATTTTGGAGCGGAAACCCGCGTCAAACGGGAATATTGATTTTAAGAATTAAACGTCTTGGACAGGTGTGATAGAAGATATTTGGTCAATGAGGTATGAAGACATGGTAGCCGACAGATTGTCTCGTCGCAATAAAATATAGACATTCCTGGCAAAATTAGAGAGGTAAACCGCACCTTGACCAGCCGAATTACCACCACCAATGATAAATACATCTTTGTTTTGACAAGCCGATGCTTCTGTTGTAGCAGCGCCATAATACACCCCTGCACCCGTGAACCTATCTAGATCTTTTATATCAAGCATGCGGTAAGACACACCTGTAGTAATAACAATGCTCCAGGTTTTGACTACAGCGCCTCCTGTGAGATTGAGGAATTTATACCCATCGCGCACTTCGATAGAATCTACAGATCTTGGTACCAATGATTCAACACCAAATTTGGTGGCTTGTGCCACTGCGCGCCTGCTGAGTTCAGAACCACTAAGTCCGTTGGGAAATCCCAAATAATTCTCAATCCGCGAACTGGTGCCAGCTTGCCCACCTGGTGCCCGCTTTTCAATTAAGATGGTTTTTAGACCTTCACTACCTCCATATACAGCAGCAGCAAGGCCAGCCGGACCTCCGCCAATGATTGCCACATCATAAAGCATTTCCCTTGCATCAGGGTTTAAACCAAGTTTGGTAGCAATAGGTCTGAGCTCATCACCAAGCAATACAGTGCCATCTTCGAAGATAACTGCCGGTAGGTCCTTGTGAGATATATTGTGAAGCATCATGACTTCTGAAGCCTTTGGATTTGTTTCTGCATCAAGCCATTGATATGGAAATAAATTTCCGGATAGAAAATCCTTAATTCGGTGAGATTTTGGGGAATATTGGTAGCCAATGAGACGCATGGTATACTGCTCATCGCGGTTATTCGCAGCCCATTCTTCAAGCTGATCCTGCAAAATTGGAAAGAGTTTCTCCTCCGGTGGATCCCAGGGTTTCATAAGGTAATAGTCGAGCTGAACCTCGTTAATTGCTCTAATAGCAGCTTCTGTATCTGAATAAGCAGTAAGTAAAATTCTACGGGCATCAGGATAGACTTCCCGGGCTTTTTGCAAAAATTCTACCCCTAGCATTTCGGGCATGCGTTGATCACTCAAAAACATCGCAATCCGATCTCCTTGTTTAAGCAGCAATTCCAGATTCTCAAGTGCCTCAGTTGCACTCTCAGTGCCCATCACTCTATATCCCTTTCTGAACATCTTTTTCACATCGCGCATTATGGCGCTGAGCACTTGCGTGTCATCATCTATCACAAAAATTATCGGTTGCTTCATACTTTCGGAATGGTTGGCAGTGATACAATAAATTCGGTCTCGCCTGGCTTGGATTTGAGTTCAACTTTTCCTCTGTGGCGCCCCATGATTTTAGAAACAATATCGAGCCCCAGACCTGTACCCTTCCCTATAGGCTTAGTTGTGAAGAAAGGATCAAAAACACTGGATTTTACATCATCAGGTATACCTGGCCCATTGTCAATGATGTGAATATTTACGTGAGGTTCACAATATTCAGTCCTGATCAGAAGCACACCGCCTTGCTCACTCATGGCATCAAGTGCATTGTCTATAAGATTGGTCCATACTTGGTTGAGCTCACCTGGAAAGCCTTCTACTTCAGGCAAATTTGGCTTAAAGTCTGTTTGTATGGATACTTTATTTGCCCTGGCTTTGTGTGCGAGCATTCTGAGCGTGCTCTCCAGACCAGCGCCCACATCCACCTTTTGCCTGTCTTTGGGTCGATCCATATAACTGTACTCCTTTATTGATTTTATCAACTCTGCAATACGCAGTGCTGACGCATTTATCTCATTCACCACCCTGTCTGTCAACAGGTTGTCACCAATCCATCGCAGAGTGGTCTTGAATGCTTGGGGACCCGTTATTTCTTTCACTTTCTCCAAGCTGTCAAGGGTTACGCCAAAAGAAGCCAAGGTTTCCGCAAGTTCGATAGCTTCTTCACTACCTGCTTCTTCAAGCGCATCTGTGAGATCGTCTTCCAATGCTGCCTTTTGCATCATAGTCATTGCAGGGTGGGGATTGCTGACCAATTCAAAGAGCCACGTGCTAATTGCTTCTACCTGATCAGGATTGACGCGCATATTCATTACATCCTTAAAATGACCAGGAATAAGTTTTAAATGATCGATTAGCGTGGATGAGCTGCGCACCATAGCCGATGCTGGATTGTTTAGCTCATGCGCAAGTCCCGCACTTAGCTTACCAAGAGAAAGCAGCTTTTCCTGCTGCATATTGATGGCGGTAAAGTTCCTTATCCGGCTCGACATCACATGCACCAAGGCTTCAGTGAGAGAGTGGTGCTCCATGATCATTTCAGGAAAGTGCTCCGCATTTAGATGAAAAGTTTTCACGTCAGTGATGGCCTGACCTGAACCAGTATTGTGCGTCATCCGAGAGTAAGGCAACCTTCCCGTAATTTCACCCGGTTGTATTGTTGATACCTCGCGGGTTTCATTGTTTTGGGAAAAGAAGATTCGAATCTTTCCGCTTAGAACAATTATCAGGTCCTCAGCACTCTCGCCAGCACGAAAAACAAAACTTCCTTTGCTATGCCCCTGTACTTTGCCTCTGGTGAGCAAAAAATCAAATTCTTGGTCTTCCAGGTGGTTTATTCCTTCTGTGTTTTTTAGAAGGGTTTTATATTCATTCAATTTGTAGGATTTTGAGGTTCATCAAAGCTACATAATATCATTTTTGCGAAACGCATGCATCAAGAAGTAATGATAGATGTATTCTGTTTTCTGAAACAACATAAGTTTGATAAATAACATGAATAGGTTAACTTAGTTGCGGACTTTTCAGTATTACAAAAACTAAATTAAAGTGAATAGATTTCTACTTTCCATTTCTATCCTTCTTACGACTTCTTTATCAGTGCTTGCCGACCATGACTTATACTATCATTCGGATGGCGAAAAGATAGCATTGAGTCAGGATTTCAAGACGCTTGTTATCCATTACAATCCTCAATTGGCTCTAAAGGCTTCTCGCATTGAACTTCCCGGTATGATTAATATTGAAGTGCATGACTACCAAGGAAGGGCTCTGATTACCCTGGACCGTCATTACATAGAAAGCGATATAAATTTTTTAAAACTGCTTTTTGGTCATGAGAATCTGTATTCAGCAGTTCCTGGATTAAAGTTGAATGATGGTTTTAAAATGGCTCTTACCCATGAAATTGTAGCCCAATTTCCAGAAGGCATAGATCCAGCATCTGGTATCATTAAGGAGCTCACTTCTAAATTTAATGCAATCTTCGATCGAAATGAATACGGTGTAAGTATTTTTCGGGTAAGCAACCCTCTTCAGGGACTGGAATTAAGCAACAAGCTTGTGGAGAACAAATTGGTGGAATGGGCCCACCCCGATTTCTACGCCCAAGTGACTAAATATAATGACCCGTTTTATTCACAACAATTTCAGATGAGCAACACAGGGCAAGTTGTGCATGGCTATGCAGGAACACCTGGAATCGATTGCAACGCGCCTGCTGCCTGGATGCTTACTACCGGACTAAGCTCTACTGTGGTAGCGTTAATTGACGATGGTTTGGAAGCCCATGAAGATTTAGTTGATGAAAATGGGCTCAGCAGGGTGCTTAGTGGCAATACACCTGTAACAGGTGGGAGCGGTACTCCAAGGTATAATTCAGATGCACATGGTGTGGCTTGCGCTGGAATTGTTGCCGCTACACACAATAACAATCTTGGTATTCGCGGAGTTGCTCCCGAAGTAAAACTTCGCTCTGTCAATATTTTCTGGGGTGGAGAAACCACCCAAAGTATCGCCAATGGAATCAACTGGGCGCGAACTCAGGGAGTGGATGTAATGAGCAATAGTTGGGGTTATACTTCTTGTACAGCTAGCTATTCCAACATCAATTCTGCCTTGTCAGCTGCTAGAAGCAGCGGTCGCGGAGGCAAGGGTTGCATTATAATTTTCGCTTCGGGAAATGGTGGTAAATCCTGTGTTGATTATCCAGCAAACAGATCGGATGTAATAGCGGTTGGAGCTGTTACAAACCAAGGTGCGCATAGTAACTATTCCAATTCTGGAATCCATCTTTCATTGGTTTCCCCTTCAGATGCAGATTTTGGTCAAGCCGGCGCTTCGGTAGTTACAATAGATCGTATGGGAATTGCAGGGTATAATTCAGGTAATTACGAATCTTATTTTGGTGGCACTTCAGCAGCATGTCCAGTGGTTTCGGGTGTGGCAGCACTTGTGCTTGCCGTAAATCCTGAGCTTACAGAAGACGAGGTGCGCAGCATTATGCTGAGTACCGCTACTGACATGGGTTCGGCGGGGCTTGACAATACATACGGATACGGGAGAATAAATGCAGGAGATGCGGTGGCAGCAGCCATTCCTCCGCCATTGGGCTGTTCCGAAAATGAGCTTAGCCTCCACATTGTGCTTGATGCCTCACCAGCAGAAACCAGTTGGACGCTTGCAACGGATCTGGGAATTCAAGTGGCGAGTGGGGGGCCTTACTATGAGCAAGCTCCCGGAAGTGCAATAGATACTGTTTTTTGTCTACCGGACGGTTGTTACAATCTTACTTTTTTTGATGCAAACAGCGACGGCATGTGCTGTGCATTTGGCAATGGAAGCTTTATTCTTACCGACTCAAGTGCTGAAGTTTTAGCTTCTGGCGGACAGTTTAGCAGTGATGTGAGCCTTCCTTTTTGCCTGACTGAAATCATAGAGCCTGAAAGTTGCACCTCTCTTGATTTCTATGATTACAACTTAATCTCATACGGTGGCGGAGGATTAGATGTAGGCTTAGGACAAGTAGTAAATGATGGAACTACTTTATATCAACAAAACAATTCGCTGAAAGCCATTCAGAATAATTATGTGGTAACTCCCAGTACTATTCTCGAATTTGAATTTAGAAGCACGCAACAAGCTCAAATGCATGGTATAGGCTTTAACAATACCAACGCAATAAATCCAAACAGAATTTTCAAAATATACGGTACCCAAAACCTGGGAACCATTACCGATTTTGACACCTATGAGGGCACTGATTTTGTTTTGTACTCTATTCCGGTTGGGCAGTATTACTCAGGTGAAAATCTCAGCAGATTATTTTTCCTTACAGGAAATTATACTGGCAACCCCAAAGGAATTTCTGAATGGAGACATGTTCGAATATTCGAGGCTGGTGCATGCACAACCGAACTCATTTCAAAGAATAATAGTGCATATACATCTGCCAATATTCACGTACTCGACAATGCTTCGAAAGCATTCAAACTTTATCCAAACCCCGCCAGAGAGCAAGTGGAAATTCTTGCAAATAGCACTTTGGAAATTATACAGTACCGCATTTTTTCTGCGTCTGGTTCTGTGATTGCCAGTGAAATGGTGAATGCTTCCAAGGCGACAATATCGCTTCACTCATACTCAAGCGGTATTTATTTCATCGAATGGTCAGACTCTGATTTCAATGTATATCGCGATAAGTTGATAGTAAGCAACTAGTAAGCCAGCTATTAAGATGGCAATATTGGTCAATTTCCTTTTCAGATATATACGCCTAACTGCTCTAAGGAATGATTAAACATCCTCTCACCGTGTTTGGTCGAATATCCGTCGATTTCTATTGGATTTACTTTCAATCTAGCCAATTTTGCCAGTGGCTATAATGCAACAGAAAACATCTTCAACCAAAGAACTACAATCATGCGCATTTTTTTCACCACACATTTCTCGGGCATCAGATTATTCAGTACCCTTTTCCTGCTCTCTGTTTCATTTGGGCTTTTCGCTCAAGGCAGCTTGAATAGGCAAGTGGATGGGTTAAAGTTAAGGGGTGTTTCATTCCATCAGGTTGATTTATTTAATAATCAGAAAGCCATTGATGCTTCTGATTTGCTAGAAATGGGAATAGATAGGGCTGTGCTCAGCACGGCATACTCAATGGATGTAAATGATGCTGAAAAGCTTGGCCTCCTGACTAAAAAGCCTTCGCAAATATCATTGAGCTTAACATCGCCATCCGGGAGCATATGGGTTGTGGACCTTTTCGAATACGATTTTCGCGATAGCGAATTGACAATGGCCGGCAACACTGGCGCCATAACCTGGAGCGAAGACATTCTGCTGTATAGAGGTAGTGTAAGTAGTATCGAAGGATCAATGGCAGCATTTACAATTACTTCCGCAGAAGTACGTGGTATGCTCATCGTAAATGGCAGTACCTATACCCTCGGGAAATCGCAAAATGGTGCACATATTCTCTACCATCTTGAGGATTTCACTCCAGGAACGGAGTTCTCTTGCAATGCGCTTGAGACGGATGAAAGTCTTGATGATTCTGATCATAAATTCGAAGCTGCCCCAAAATCATTGCGATGTGTGAAAGTAAAAGCCGAGGTAGAACAAAACTTAATCCTGTATTTAGGTGGAGTTGAGAATGCGATCACGTATGCAATTGGCCTCTTCAACGAGGTGACTACACTTTATGCCAATGACGACATTACGCTTGTGCTCTCTGAGTTATATTTATGGGAAAATGGAAGTCCTTATTCCGGTAGTGCTTTCGACTATTTACAGCAAATGTCAAACAATTCGCCCAATGCAAACCTCACTGCCATGCTTTCGAGATCCAATTTTGGCGGAGTGGCCTATCTAAACAGTGCTTGTAGTTTCAACTATGGCGTGAGTTATAATGGTGTGTATGGCAGCTACAACAGCGTTCCCTCATACTCATGGGATGCAATGGTGGTGTCGCACGAGATTGGTCACAATCTCTCCTCTCCACACACCCACGACTGCGCATGGAATGGCAACAATACCGCGATTGATGGATGTGGACCACAGGCAGGATATTCTGATGGTTGTACCGCTCCGCTTCCATCCAATGGTGGTACCATTATGAGCTATTGCCATCTTATTGGTGGCGTAGGTATAAACTTCAACAATGGATTCGGTGTACAGCCTGCAAATAAAATTAGGAACTATGTGAACAATGCAAGCTGTTTGGCTACCACGTGCATAGGCATAGGAGAAGAACCTGAACCTGAATATTGTACACCCATTAACTTCAACGATTTTGCAATTACCATCTACGCGCCGGGGCTTAGCTCTGGCACATCTGTAGTGCAAGAGAATGGGGCAACTTTGCAGCTTCAAAACAATACAGGTCGCTCAATTGATCTGGACTATACTCTTACTCCCTTTACTATACTTGAATTTCAATTCCGCAGCACTTCTCAAGCACAGGTTCATGGCATTGGGTTCAACAACAGTAGCAACCTTAATTCTGAGCGTATTTTTAAAATCTACGGTACGCTCAATAACAATCAAACCATCAATAACTTTAGCACGTATAGCGGCAGCAGCTATATTACCTACACCATTCCGGTAGGCAGTTTTTATACAGGTTCAAACCTGGACAAATTGTTCTTCGTTTCCGGCAATGTAAACGGCAACCCTTCGGGAAATTCTTATTTTAGAAACGTTCGTGTTTATGAAAGTGGTACCTGCAGTATTGGAGCTATCTCCGCCCAAAATACCGCTGCTGACACTGAAACTGATGAAACCACCCTTTCTTGCACCCTTTATCCAAATCCTGCATCGACTCAAGTGCAGTTATTCATTGATGGAGATGAATGGCCTTTGATGATTAGGATATTTGACTTGTCGGGCAAATTGCTTCATACCCAACAAGTGACTGCATCAACTACAGTTGTAAGCACATCCGAGCTTACCACGGGTATGTACATTATTGAGGGCAAATCTATTTCTGGAAGTACTTTCAGAGAAAAACTTTTTATTGTGCGCTGATCGCGCTTGCTTTTTACAAATTGGTATTTCTATACAGGAAGGTTTTGAAGTTGAGCATAAAGGCGAATGTGTACCTTTGCGCCTCTAAAGTCAAAGCTCAAACATTCTATGAAGAACCACCTTGTAAAAGTATATCCATCTAAAGTAAACTTACCAAAAGAAGAGCAACTCGCCTGGAAACTGGCCAGCATGGTTACCGACCATGTCGCTATCAGCGATGAAGTTGCAGACATGGTCATCAATAGAATCATTGACAATGCATCAGTTGCAATAGCTTCGGTAAACCGGACTCCAGTGGTCAATGCGCGCGCGCAAGCCCTTGCTCATAAACGCACTGACAAGGGAGCAAACATATTCGGGATGCCCAGAGACTATATGGTGCATGCTGAATGGGCCGCCTGGGCAAACTGTGTGGCTGTTCGCGAACTTGACTACCACGACACTTTTCTTGCAGCGGATTATTCTCACCCTGCCGATAGCATTCCTGCAGTGATAGCAGTGGCACAGCAACTTGGTAAATCGGGCAACGATGTACTCCGTGGAATTGTGGCTGCTTATGAAGTTCACGTAAACTTGGTAAAGGCAATATGCCTTCATGAACATAAAATTGATCACGTTGCCCACCTTTGTCCCGCTCAGGCGGCTGGTGTATGTGCCCTTCTAAATCTCGATACAGAGACAACTTATCAGGCTATTCAACAGGCCTTGCATACATCAATAAGCACCCGCCAAAGCCGAAAAGGTGAAATTTCAAGTTGGAAAGCATACGTACCTGCACATGGGGCTAAACTGGCTATTGAAGCTGTGGACAGAGCCATGCGCGGAGAAAAGAGTCCATCGCCTATATATGAAGGTGAAGACAGCGTAATTGCCTGGATTCTTAGCGGCCCACTCGCAGAGTATACCATCCCACTTCCTGAAAAGGGTGAAGAAAAACGCGCCATATTGGAAACGTACACAAAGGAGCACTCTGCGGAATACCAATCGCAAGCGCTCATTGACCTTGCTGCACGCATGAGAGAGAAGATCAGTGATTTTACACAAATAGAAAATATTCTGATCGAGACATCGCACCATACCCATTATGTAATTGGAACCGGGAGCAACGATCCACAGAAATTCGATCCAAACTCCACACGTGAAACGCTGGATCACAGCATCATGTATATCTTTGCTGTAGCGCTGGAAGATGGCACCTGGCACCACGTAAAATCATACGAACCTGAGAGGGCAAACCGTCCGGAAACAATAGACTTGTGGAATAAAATATCCACCGTGGAGAAAGAGAAATGGACCCTACTCTATCACGACAGGGATGCAACCCGGAAAGCATTCGGTGGAAAAGTAATCATTACTATGAAGGATGGCAGTGCAGTTGAAGATGAAATAGAACGCGCAAACGCCCACCCTGCTGGAGCAAGACCTTTTATAAGACCCAACTACATAGGCAAATTTGATATGCTTACTGAAGGGATTATTAAGCCTGAAGAACGAAACAGATTTATTGCTCTTTGCGAGCGACTTCCTAAGCTTACCGCAGCAGAGGTTACAGAGCTAACAGTTGAAGTTCCAATAGACCTAGTATTGGAAAACAAGCCAAACCAAAAAGGAATTTTCTGATATGATCATCAGCGAAAAAAGTGCAGCCGACAAAAGGGTTGATTTTGCAGAAGCACTCAAAGGAGGGAAACTTCTTCAGTTTCCAGGAGCCTACAACCCTCTTGTGGCCATGCTTATTGAACAAACCGGTTTTGAGGGTGTGTATGTTTCTGGCGCGGTGATGGCCAACTCCATCGGCCTGCCCGACATCGGGATGACCACCTTGACCGAAGTGTCTCACACCGCCGCTTCCATAGCGCGCGTCACCAGTTTGCCCACGATTATGGATATAGATACGGGCTTTGGTGAAACGATGAGCGTGAGCCGCACCATCAAGGAGCTCATTTATCTTGGTCTCGCAGGTTGCCATATAGAAGACCAGATAAATCCTAAAAGATGCGGCCATCTGGACAACAAGGAACTGGTAAGTACCCAGGATATGGTTAAGAAAGTACGGGCTGCGGCTGACGCCAAAACTGATCCCAACTTTGTGGTCATTGCGCGCACAGATGCCCGCGGCGTAGAAGGTCTTAACAAAGCCCTGGACCGAGCAAAAGCATATGTGGATGCGGGTGCGGACATGATTTTTCCTGAGGCCATGGGCGATGAGTCTGAATTTGATGCCTTCAGAAAAGCCATAAACGTTCCGCTTCTCGCAAATATGACTGAATTCGGCAAATCAAAACTGCTCACTACTGCCCAGCTTGAAACACTGGGATACAACGTGGTGATCTATCCCGTCACCACGCAGCGCCTTGCCATGCATGCAGTGGAGGTTGGACTTACTACCATAAAGCAAAAAGGCACCCAGGAAAGCCTGCTCGATGCCATGCAGACGCGAAAACGACTCTATGAAGTATTGAAATACGAAGACTACAACGCTTACGACAGTAAGTTGTATAATTTTGAAGTTTGACTACTCATCCTTAATTGTACCGATCATGACCGAAAGAATTATAGCTCCAAAAGGACTCGCAGGCGTAGTAACCGACGAGACTGCCATCTCCAAAGTAATGCCTGAGAGCAATTCTCTAACTTACCGTGGATACCGCGTTCAGGATCTCTCTGAACATTGCAGTTTCGAAGAAGTCGCCTACTTGCTTGCGCATGATGATTTGCCGGATCAAGAAGCGCTTACTCAATTCAAAAATACAGAGCGAAAGTACCGCAACCTGAGTGATGCTTTGCGCTCTGCAATAAAGTTATTTCCTAAAGGAGCACATCCAATGGATACCCTCCGCACCGGGGTGAGTTTTCTGGGAATGGAAGACGAGCGCATATGGGACGACTCAGCAGAGACCAACATGGACAAATTCATTGGGCTTCTTGCCAGGATCCCCGGTATTATTGCTGCTTCATACAGACACGAAAAAGGACTGCCATATATTGCTCCGGATTCCAAGCTCGGAATGAGCGAGAATTTCTTTCATATGTGTTTCGGTAAGGTGCCTGCTCCAGAAGTGGTAAAGGCCTTTGATGTATCTCTTATTCTCTATGCCGAGCACAGTTTCAATGCTTCAACATTTGCCACAAGGGTAATTACATCCACAACCAGCGATATGTACAGTGCGGTGGTTGGTGGAATTGGAGCACTTAAGGGCCCGCTTCATGGTGGAGCCAATGAGCAAGTGATGCATATGCTCAAGGAAATAAATGATCCTAATATTGCCAGGGCGTGGATGCTGGATGCCCTTGCTCAAAAGAAAAAAATCATGGGCTTCGGCCACCGCGTATACAGAAATGGAGATTCGCGCGTTCCCACCATGAAAAAGTATACCGAGAAGATGGCCAAATTCACCGGAGCCGAAAAGTGGTTGGAAATTGCCAATATTTTGGAGGATACCATGGTGACTGAGAAAAACATCTATCCTAACCTGGATTTCCCTGCAGGTCCAGCATACTATATGATGGGATTTGAGATCGAAATGTTCACCCCCATATTTGTCATGAGTAGAATTACCGGATGGTGTGCGCACATTATGGAACAGCGTGCCAACAACCGTTTGATTCGCCCGCTGAGCGATTACATAGGCAGCCCGGAAAGAGATGTTGTGAAAGCGTGATGTAGAGACTATACGAACCACCTTATCGCTTCCGAAAGAGCAAGGCCAAGGCAAATTACTCCAGTAATCCTGCCAAGAAGCAAACGGTACTTTCTACTGAAGTAGATCATTTTGCTGCCCAGCAATGCAAAGAGACCGAGCGAAAGGCTCGCCCCTGCCGCATTCATAAATGAAACGGTAAGTACTGCGTGATTGTCTGACAAATCAAGCCCCTGACCAGCAAAAAAACTTCCCCAAATGATCCAATAAGGCACTTGTTGTGGGTGTACAACAATGGCAAGGACTGCCCGCTTAATGAGCGAACTTCTGTGGGTAGCATCATCAGTAGGCTTATGCACTAAATTCCACACCCCAAGTACAAGGAACACAAGAAATACTGCTACAGAAAGTAAAAAGGAAATGAGCTCGTTTTGATGCATGTAATGCATGCTACCCAGCAATAACCAGGCATACAGAAACTCAGCACCAACAGCAGCAGCGACCAAAAGCAAAAGTGAGGTGTACTTTTTATCTGCAGAGAGTTCAAAGATTCCGAGGTTGATGTTGCCAAGTACCAGGTAGCCCGAGAATCCCAATATAAAAACCTGCCAAATCATAAGAGTTTTACCCTACTGCGGTATGCCTTCTGCTCAGACCACAGCTGCCAAAATTCTTTGAAAGACAAGTAATCTACTCCTTTTGCATGATTGGTCTTGCTGGCTTGGTACATCATTTTGAAATGCCGAACAATGGTTATTTGACCTTTAACGAAATCGTAACCAGGATGATAGATATGTGCGGGTTCAGAACCGGCACCATTTAATTCCAGGATCAAAAAATTGAGGCCATTGCTCAAATCGCATATTGATGAAGTGCGAATATCAAACCTTCCGAAATAGAAATCATCAATGCTTCGCGCTATCTCGTCAATGGTTTTAGTAAGTGCCGGAGAAATTTCTGCGCAAGCGTCAATAAACATGGTGCCTCGGCAATGATTGCCATACGGCACCAGTAACTTCGACTCGCCCTCAGGCAAAATAATATCAAGCTCGAATTCAAAGGCCACTTTCAAGGATTCGATGTGTAAAAAAGCCCTGTCATTATTGAGTATCAGCGAATGAAGGGTACTCTTCCCATCCCCGGTCACTGAGAGCAGCTCCTTGCGCGTCAAGGAGGTTATTCTCCCATGCTTTTCATTTGGGGGCCTGAAGTAGAAAATACTCACTTCTTCGGGATAATCTACATACGCCTGTAGCAAAAAAGCTATGCGATTCATTTTCATGTACAATTCCAAGTCTGCCCTGGAATGCAGAATTTTGACTCCCCAACCGCGCTCTCCCCTATCTGGTTTGGCAATAAGTGGAAAATGCAATAAAGCCTGTTCCATACGCTCAAGAACCGAATCAATCACCTCTGCGTCATTCACAAAAATAGTAATGGGGTAAAGGTGCTTAGGCAACAATTCGAAAATCTGCCATTTTGATTCAAAAAACATACCTCCTGTTTCGATGGAGGGATTTGATGCTGTGAAAAAGAGCAAAGAGCGCGACTTCAGGCAGAGATACAAGAAGTAAATGGATGGAAAGAAGTATACGACCTTGGTTGGCCAATATTCCCAATGCATTGTTTTTATCCAGCATTTTCTCAGCGAGAATGCCAAGGCAGTATAAAACAGAAAATGACCTGACCTTCTGTTCACGCCTTGTGAAGTAGATTTTCTGAGAGTTAGCGTATTCATCTGCTCATTCATGAAAAATGGGTTCTTCTGAAAGCAAGTGGTCTCGAATGAGTTCAAATTGGGTCCATGGAATAAAATGTCCTTCTCCTTTTAGAATGATGGTATCGGCTTTTGGGTATCCTGCCATTTTATCCATACCGTAATAGGCATTTTCAACTGGTACGAGCTGGTCTTTTTCGCCGTGAATAAAGGTTATTGCTGCAGTGATCTGTTGGTATCCAGTATCTAGCAAAAGTAAATCTTGCTTGAAAGATAGTATTTCATAATTGGATGTGCGCAAGGCTCCGGGAACCAAATACATAAGTGGGAAGGATGCAAATGGTTTCCGCCAATTTTCTACAGGCTCGTGGATGGGCGAAATACTGCCTGCCAATATCACAGCAGATGATATGAGGGAAGGATGGTGCTGGGCAATCCAAACTGCAATTGGCCCACCAAGGCTGTGACCTACAATATGGAAAGGTTTATCATTGTGAAGGTGCTTTATCAATGCTCCGATCAATTCTGATTGCCTGGGGAGAGATTGAGAATGCCCGAATTCGCTATAGCCAAATCCGGGTCTATCAATTGAAACTATACGAAAGTGGCTGCGCAGGATGGAGTCCTTTAAGAAATTGCCAAATGCATCCCAACTACCAGGGGAGCCATGTATAAAAACCAAGGTAGGTAAGGTATCAGGGCCGGTGTATGCGTAATGAAGGGCAGTGCCATCTACCTTCAGATTATTGAAATGGAGTTGAACTCCTTCTGCTGCGTAACGCTGTATGGCTTCAACGTCAGAAACGCGCATTTTCATTCCTACTTGCGCGAATATGCTGTAAACTAAAATGAGCAAACCAAGTGCCTGTAACAATCTTTTTCTGATTCTTGGAGTATTGGTCATTCTTGTGTTGTGCGAGCAATTAAACTGAAAGATTATTCAAATGTGATTGAATAGCAATAGATGCATGGTATACTTGAGTAGTATTGTGGTCTTGGTATTCCATTTCCGCAACATTTGCATGCCTTGTCACGATGGTTGTACTCAAGGTTCTCACGGCGTCCATCCTGTCAATAAAAAATCCGTCCTCAGGGTCGTTCACCCTCCTAAACTGCTCTAATAAGGCATGTGGTGAACGAATAGATTGGGCATAAAGCCCATAAAATAAAGATGCCTTTCGCTCCCTTGCTTCAAGACCATATAGTGTGGTAGATGACCAGATGGCCGGGTTGTTGTTGGGGAACTGTTTTAAAAATTTCGATTGCCCATCCCAAATGAGTTCAAGGAGTGCATTACCAGTGTATAGTACTAGCGTAAATGGCTCTATATTGTCCAGGACATATAGTGTCCACAATGAATGAGGGTCTGTCGTGGAAAGTATATCCAGTACTATGGTTCCCCTGCTTTTGCGGTAGCCATCAGGATTGCGCTTGTGCCTTTCGAAGGCGCCGTTCAACAAGACTGCGGTATTGCCGTATTCATTCACTCCTACCCAACTCCCACCGCCCATAGGATCGAGGGGGCAAAGCAAGCCAACTCCTTTATGTTGGATTAGCTGAGGAGTAGTAGCTCTTGGCCGTTTGGGGTCCTCATCCCGATTGGATAATAATACCGGTTGCACCGGGTCGGGAAGAAAAATTACTGTACACATATTTTAACCTGCCTGAAACCGCAGCGTTGCGTATGCCATTCCAAAATTAGGGGTGGTAAGATTCAAATCCATGGCACGAAGCGCCACTTTGATTAGGGCCATGTGGTGAATCATATGTTCAATGTTGTATACCACTTCACGGTGGTAAGTGGTTTGAACTGTTTCCACCTTCCCCTGTGCATCTTCAGAATTGAAAAGTGCAAGTGGCTTGTCATCCCTTATCACATCAGCAAGCAGTACCGAGAGGGTTTCAATCATCAACTCCTTGTCGAATTCGAGCAACATATTCCGCTCACGGTTGTGATAATCTACAATCTCCGTATTGTATCCTTTTAAGGCACACTGCCAAAGTTCTATGATGTGGCGTGTATGTTGCCCAATGCTAACATCTCCTAAAAGCTGTACTTTCTGTGATATTTGATCAGGAGTGAGCCTTTCGATCAAGTCAATCATTAGATTGAATTGCTCTTTCATTTGAATGTAAACCATGCCTGACTTCGGAGTGTGTTTTTCTGAATGCAATTAATTCTAAGTGATTTCAAACGGTGGCAAAGTTATTCATTAGCGATTCAGGTTGAACAAGCTCCGAAAAAATAATTTCAACCTATCCAAATTTAGCAAAACGATAAAGCTACAGCACAAGAACACAACAATTGCAAGGACAAACAGAAGTCCACCATCACCATTTGATTCAATGCCCACCACGAGTATGTGGGAACTTAGGGCACCCAACATCAAACCTACACCTAGCAAACCTCCTAAAATCCTCCCTACAGGAATGATGAGAAGTAGGGCTGTGATTAACTCAAATAAACCAGTTGCCCACCTTCCTAATGGCTCAGCACCAAGTGCTGTAAACAGTGCTACTGACTCAGGGTGTCCGGTGAATTTAAAGAACAGCGTTTGGGCAAGGATTATGGCTGCGATGTAGGCAGGAATAAATTCAAATCGTTTCATTTATATTTATTTACAAGTGAAGACCAATTCTGATCTGCCTTTCCAGCCAGGTTTTTCTCGTCTTTATTCCAGGTGGTGAGGGTATTGTTAAAGTAGAAATTGTAGAATAAATAAAGTTTGCCATCAACGACCTTAAAGGTTTTCGGGTCAATTTCGACCTTTTCTCCACTTACGCCCATTGCATAGGCACACCAACCACCATACTGAGGTTCATAAATAGAAGGATTCTTTTTAAAAGTCTGAAGGTTTGCTTCTGTGGCGAAATAATAGGTTATACCGGCGAAGGTGTATGCCAGGTTCTGAAGTCCTTTTACTGCCCTGTTCTGTGAAATATAGGCTACGGGATCGTATCCTTTTATTGCAAGACCATTCTCAATGTTATACCCTGAAGTTCTAAACTTATCTTGAGAGAATAAGCTGCCAATAGTGCAGAATAGTAATAAGGCAATAAGGGATAATTTCTTCATGTTAATTGGAAGTTGGATTCTCAGGGGACAAAAATGGGCAAATGGACGATAGTATAAAATACCCAATCTTCCCAAAGACATGTTGATTCTTCCCTAATTCGGGTTGCCAGGTTTCTTCCTGAATTCAGTTGGAGAGCTGGAAGTAGCCGATTTATAGAAACGGCTGAAATGAGCGGCGTCTGAAAATCCCAATTCACTGGCAATTTCCTTGGATGACTTTTTGGTATAAATCAGCAATCGAGAAGCTTCATCAGTGATGCGTCTCTGTATAAGCTCCGAAGGTGACTTATCATAACATTTTCTAAATAAATTCGAAAGCGTTTTTGGTGATTTGTTCATTGCAGATGCATAAAACTGCACCTGATGTTCTTTTCGAAAATGAAGCTCCACAAGCAGCTGAAACTTTCTGATTAGCTCAAATTTTCCATGGTCGACTTGTGCCTCAGGCAAATAGTGGATTCGTGCGAGCCTGGTAATTTTGATAATAAGGCGCACAAGAAGCATTCTCAACATGTTGCCCTGAACCATATCGACCGTTTGAAATTCATCCCTAAATACTTCGAGCAGATTTTTCAAAGAGCCCAGATCTTTTTCACCGATTTGGATGAACATAGGAGTGATTGCTCCATAGAAAATAAAACCTACACAGCCCACCTCAATGTCGTGGTCAACTATACAGTAAAATTCACGGTTAAATTGCCATGCCACTACCTGGTCGGCATGTTCAAAACTGAACGATTGGTTCAACATCAGGGGTAAAACTGTATTGGCTGGAAAGCGATATTCTACATTATCAATTTCAACCTGCTGTTCTCCTCCTATGTTCCAAGCAATGGTATAGGCATGTTTGTCCTCATTTCCAGCAAAGAAAAGTTTCCGCAATGATTTTTCATTTTCTGAAAGGATAAGTCTTCCACCTGTTTGGTTATAAAAGATTTCCTTCATAGAGCAAGTTGTCAGCCCCTTAATGCACGGATGCTATATTGAAAAACGATGGAACACCCTTCATATTTTCGTAAACAGCAATGTTATTGAAGAAT
>JBGTBE010000030.1:0-59162 GCA_041749535.1 Cryomorpha sp.
TCATCAAAGTGCTTTGCCAGCAAATAGGCTACATTTCCTGATTCGACAGGTTTGCTGTAGAAACCAAATTGAATTTGCGCAATATCAGCTAATCTAACGACCATTCTTTGTAGCTACTTTCAGATTTGAGATAAAGGTAAGAATAAAAGTTCGAGAACAACATATTATTCTTTGTAGAAGTATTCATATTGTGATGAGCAGCAAGATTTATCTCTCAAAACACTTGTTGATAATCTTCGCTTTGGCTATGGGGTGGAAGCAAAATAGCGAATACATCTAGGGCTCTTTGGCGGCGGTCTGAGCTCGAATACCTTAGATAAATATTTCCGTTATTACATCGCCATGGGCTTGTCGTTGAATTATTCGGACTGATAAAGCAAGTGGAACTGTCCAAATTTCGAATGCATCAGGATTGTAAAGTAATTACTTCCCGATACAAAACTTACTAAATATATTCCCAAGCAAATCTTCAGTGGTAATCTCGCCGGTTATCTCACCCAGGTGAAAAAGGGCCCTGCGGATATCCATAGCTATAAAATCACTTGTCAATCCCGTGTCAATTCCTGCTAAAACTGAACTGAGGGATTCCTGCGCTTTTGAAAGGGCCTGAAAATGGCGCAAATTGCTCACTACAATATCATTGCCTTCAGTGCGCTCAATCTTGATGACTTCCAAAAGTTTGGTTTTTAATTCAGGCAGGCCAGTGCCCTGTTTTGCAGAGATATAGACGGCATTTTCAAGTTGTTGAGATACAACGTGGGCGCCTTCCAGCATGTCAATTTTGTTTCCAACGAGAATTAAGTTCACAGCATCTCCTACCTTTCCGCGCAAGGTTTTTAATTCTTCTTCTATCTGCAGCGGCGTGGTAGTAGCCGCATCGAACAAATAAATTACCACCGCCGATTTGCCTGCTTTTTCAAAAGCCCTTGAAATGCCAATCCGCTCAATTTCATCTGTAGTTTCGCGGATGCCTGCCGTGTCGGTAAAGCGAAAGCGCACCCCTTCTATGACCATCTCATCTTCAATGGTGTCGCGCGTAGTACCGGGTATATGCGATACAATGGCGCGTTCATCTTCCAGAAGGGCGTTCAGTAGGGTGCTTTTCCCCATATTTGGTGCACCCAATATGGCTACGGGTACCCCATTCTTAATCGCGTGGCCCGTTGCGAAACTGTCCATTAGTCCGCGCACCATGGTATCAATTCCCGAAACGAGCTGGGTTAGCGCAATGCGGTCAGCAAATTCCACATCTTCCTCGCTAAAATCGAGCTCCAGTTCTATAAGTGATGCAAAGTCTATGAGTTTTTCCCGAAGGGTGTTTATCTTTTTGGAAAAGCCACCACGCATTTGATTCATGGCCAGCTTATGCGATGCAGCGGTAGATGATTCAATCAAATCGGCGATGGCTTCTGCCTGACTCAGGTCTACTTTTCCATTGGCGAAAGCACGCATACTAAACTCACCGGGCTGGGCCATGCGGCAACCTTCTGCGAGCAATACTTGCATGATCTGTGACTGTATATAGGTGGAACCGTGGCAAGAAATTTCAATGGTATCTTCGCCTGTAAAGGAGCGCGGTCCCCGAAATACAACACCCACCACTTCATCTATCACCACTTTTTCTTCTCCATCTTTTCGGAATACTCTGCCGTGGTGAGCGGTGTGTGAGTTGGCTTTGCTCACATCTTTCGAGAAAACGCTTCCAAATATCTCAAACGCTTTACTGCCACTGATGCGGATCAAGCACAGCGCCCCAATGCCCGATGGTGTGGAAAGGGCGCAAATGGTATCATCGATATTGTAGGCTCGCATTCGGCAAAGGTACCTTATTGATGCACGATTTTAGACTTCCGGGTTTCTGAGTTTTGTACTGTGAAAATCATCTGAGCACTTTGTAATTCATATCACAGGTTAATTTTTACATTTGGACGCAACAATCATAAACCAATTTTAAACCATGAAAACTCCATTAAAATTTCTCTCTATCCTCGCAATGTTTTCTATGCTCGCGCTTACTGCCTGCAAAGATGAATGCGACGATGTAGATTGCCTCAACGGCGGTACCTGTAATGACGGTGACTGCAGTTGCGTAACTGGTTTCGAAGGCGACCGCTGCCAAACTGAAACCCGTGCCAAATTCTTTGGAACGTACAATGTTGTAGAGAGCTGCAATGTTTCTGGTAATTTTAATTACCAAATCAGCATCACTACATCTGCAGCAAGTGCTTCTAGTGTAATTATCAATAATTTTTATGGTGTGGGCGCTGCGGCGACTGCCACGGTTTCTGGCTCTGCAATCACCATTCCAAACCAAACTGTTGATGTACAAGGAAATCCGCTTACCTTGAGTGGCTCCGGACAAATTAGCGGCAACATTCTCACCCTTTCTTATACGATTTCTGGTGGTGGCAGTGAAACCTGCACTGCTACTTGCACAAAGCAGTAATTCATTTGATATTCTAAGTTCTTAAGCCGCCTGCTCTCCGCAGGCGGCTTTTTTTTCTATCCATATTCGCCTTTGCGTCCTTTCTGATAGTTTGGCAGTAATTTGAATGGGCAATCATTCATCTCGCCAGATGCTGAATAGCGGGACCTTAGAAACACCTATTCTTATCTGAAAAGAAGTACAGGAAGTTGCTTCAAAGCTGCGCATTGCACACAGAAGAATGAAACAAGTAAGCCAATCAATCTGTGGGTTATAAAAAGAAAAGGCTGCCAGAGATGGCAGCCTTTTCACAATAGAAAGTACGGGTGTACTTATTCTTTTATGAACCTGTTTACAGCAATGCTGCTTCCGGTCTGGATTTGCAAAGTGTAGAAACCAGTTTCGAGTGCAGAAATGTTGTAGGTGAAATTGCCACCGTTGAGCACTTCATTGCTGGCAATTACCAAGCGACCTGTTGCATCGAAAATTCTCACCTGGGCGTTGCCGCTCACTGGAGTTACCACGTTGATCTGATCAGCGGCAGGGTTAGGGTACACGCTAAGCGCTACCTTCTCCAGGTTGTTGGTGCCAACCAAACCAAGGCAGGTAAGTGATGGGTATCCGTTTTCGATTTGGAAACCAGTTCCACAGTATCCAACTCGGGTAATGATGAGCAAGTAGTCACCAGCTTCTTCAGTAGCCCATTCTATAGAGCAACCGTCGGCATTGGTACCAAAAGCTACCACATTCTCAGAGGGATCCAATACTGTGTAAGAAATTTCCCAAGTGCCGGCAGAAGGGCCATCACAAGCATTAAACTCATAAATAACGCCTGCGGGCATCGCTTCCAGCAAGTATGCTTCACCTGCCCAGATTTCGAAATCTGTAATGGTAACTGGGGTGCAGTTTCCTTGTGCATCAGGTACTGGTATACCTAAGGTATTAAAATCATTCCATGGACCAAGTTGGAATGTTTCGCATGGCTCCGTGCAGTCGCCGGTGAGTGCGCCTGAAACAAAGCAAGATGGCTCTTCGTCGAGAGAGATGGTAAAAGTTACTGCCTGTCCGTTGTTAAAAGGTCCTGCCTGAATGCTGGTGGGACCAGTGATTGCATAGGTTGTGCCATTGGCTGAATTGGAAAGTGTAAATGCGCCACCTGGGCTTGCACTTACCTCGAGGTTGTAGAGCCAGCCTGCCTCATCGCAAGTTACTGCTTCGCTCTCTATAGTCGGATATTCTACACCACTGCAGTCAGCACATGGAACTACTGTTCCGGGAAGAACAACTCCATCGAGTTTAATGTAGAACCAGTCAGAAGAGTCGTAGTGACGCCATGCGATATACACGTTTTGTCCTTCATAGGCAGCAAGGTCTATGCTGCGCTCGTACCAGGCACCATCTACAAGGGTTTCAGAAAAAAGCTGGGTAGTAAAATCAGCAGCTGTATTACCAGTGGTGGAAATATACACTCCGTAGTGCTCTTCGGGAAAAGAAGGGTCTTGCGCACCAATTTGGTATACAAGCGACTCACCGGCACCAACAGCGAGCAATGGAGATACAAGGTAATTATCAGGGGTGAGCACAGCGCCAGCTAACCATGATGCAGAAGCAGCAGAGAACGTGCCTTCAAAAGCAGAATTGGCTGCACTGTAGGCAAACCAATTGTTGCCATCACCATCTGCATCGATAGATGTCCAGCAGTTTGGCAGGAAGTCGCCTTCGAAGCCTTCTTCAACAGTACGGCCACTGAAAGAAGCATTGTTGTGGCGGTCTATAGCGTCCTTTAGCGTGTTAGAGACATGCATGGGAGCTGCCTTGCAATCAACCATACCTGGTTGACGCACGAAATCAGATTTTTGAGCATGTGCATTTGGCGTTATAGCCACTAGCACACCCGCTAGTGCAGAGCACTGGAGTAGAGTTTTGATCATGTTTTAAGGTTTAAGTTAATAGTTTACCTTTTTAGGGGTTAGTTTGACTGCAACGAAATTAATTCAATTTATCACACTTCAAGGCACTGATTCGGGCAGGTTATCAAGATATGGATGGGAATAAACCAGCCTTAACCATTTTTGTGATGCAGCTATTTCCGCAAGAGCGCAGTTTTAGCGTCTTGGCTATTGAAATTCACTATAATCTTTCAGCTTTTATTACGAATCCATTCTGGTCCAAGGTCACTGAGCTTGCCTTGCCGTCTTTGCCTATTTCAAATACCAGGTCGATGGGTGCTGCTGTAGCGAAAAAGCGGGTTTCATCTTCTGCGTAAAGTTCAAAGGGTTGTTGTCCCGATGCTTGCGCAATCAACTTGTCTCCCTCAATCTTAATTTCCAGGTTGAACCCCTCTCTGAGTTCGTAGGTTCCCGCCAGCCTTTCCAATTTTGCAATGGGAATTTGTATGGTTAGGTCTTTGATTTCAAATCGTTTGGCCTTTAATCTTTCCCCGTTTTGATCCAGGGTAAGTGCCTTCGCAATCCCATCAGGCCCCGGGTGAAAGGTAATCTCTGCCACCGCAATGACCGCATAAAATACAGTGTCGCTTTGGGCATACAATTCAAAGCTTGACTGCCCGGTGGCCTGTGCACGCAATCCACCATTATCGATGGTGATGTCTATTAAGAAATCGGCTGCCAATTCATAAGAACCTACGTACTTCTGCAAAGTAGAGTCTGGCAGTACAAGTACTTTTCGCTCTTCGGGAATTACAACGGGTTCGCCCAGGAACGATTTTACTATTGTTTCGCCTACGGCAGCATGATCGGCCGACATATTGTTGGAAATAGTAATCAGGGTCAGGTCTTTTTCTGGAAAGTAAAACCACTGGGCTGCATAACCATCTATGCCTCCATTGTGGCCAAAGCCTTTCAAGCCGGCAATCGAGCCTTCATACACTCCAAGTGCATAGAAATCTACCTCAGGCGTGGTCATGGTGGTAAGCGTAGTGGAATCGGCGAAGAAACCACCACTCGTTAGCTTTCGCGAAAAAAGGAGCATATCGTCTACATTGCTATACAACGCACCAGCCGCAAAGGGTACACTGGTATGCACTTGCGGTACCGAAGCATAGCCGCTGCGCGTAGGAGTGAGTCCCTCAGAGAGATTGAGATTCTTGCGGTTTAGGTTACTGCCTGTGTGGCTCATACCTGCAGGTTTGCAGATTTGCTTCAGCACAATGTTCTCATACTTGTCACCATAGATTTGTTCGAGTATCATGCCCAGAAAGATGTAATTGGTATTGCTATACCCGTACCCTTCGCCGGGCTGGAACGCGAATGGCAAATTTCTTACCTTATTTACAAGCGAATCGGGAGTAATGGGTTTGTAATGCCAACTTTCCAAATCGGGCAGTGCCGAGTAATTTGGAATGCCGGATGTGTGTGTAAGCAATTGTTTTACCGTTATTTTATCTGCCTTCGGAAAGTTCTTCACATACTTGGAGAGCGGGTCATCCAAGGTCAGCTTTCCCTGCTCGGCAAGCTGCAAAATGAGCACAGATGTATAGGTTTTTGTAATACTCCCAATCCGGTATACCGACTCTGTGGTATTCATGATATTTCCTTTGGCATTGGCCGGACCAAAGGCCTTTCGGTAATAGATATTGTCACCCTCTGCAAGCAGCACTGTGCCGGTAAACTTCTTCATTTGCGTCATACGCGCCATGTACAGGTCGAGAAGGTCAGTTTGGGCGGAAAGTGAAGAAATATGACCTATGGCTGCTGTGAATAGCAGAATTTTGATCAGATTGGTTTTTATTGGCATGGTTCTATTACTTGGTTGCGTACGCAAAGATGCACATATGTTCTTCTGGTGGCAAGCAGGTTCTTATGAACGGTCAGAGAAGGGTCAGTGATAGACTTAATAGCGTCAGGTGCAGGTCACCCAAAATATTGCTTATTTCGGGATATTCTATCAACAGGTTGGTAAATTGGTTTTAATTCAAAGCCTATCCACATAAATTATAATTCACGGTGTACATTCGTAGCCACAGAATTGAACATGCGTATTTTTTGGTATAGGTTTACTTCCACACTGAGATTTGTTCTCATCGCCATTGCAGTGATGCTCTTCCTCGATCAGATGAGCAATTTTAGAATGCCAACTTATCTCAATATTGGTTATGCTGCATTCATCGGGTTCTTTCTGGGTATGTACTATGTAGTCTTCGGTTTTTATTTCATCAGAAAGTTGCCTTTCATCCTGCGCATCTTGGCGCAGCTTCTTGTGGTACAGCTCATTATTATGTTCGCTGCACTATTGATTATCAATGTTTCTGAGGTTTTGGGAAGTAGCCTTACGGAAATTCTGTACGGTCCAAATCTTCTCTCCACTGAGCTACTTCCGGTATACTACAAAACCCAGTTATATACCTTCGTACTCGTATTTTTTTTCGATTTGGAGAATATACTGGGCAAGGGATTTCTATTCAATTATTTAAGGGGTAAGTATGATAAGCCTCGCAAGGAACGGCGTATATTCATGTTTCTCGACCTTGTAAGTTCCACCCGTCACGCGGAGAATATGGGCGACGATGCCTATTACGAATTTCTGAACGACTGCTACCGCATGCTTAACAAGCCGGTTATTAATACCCGTGCTCAAGTGCTTAAATACGTTGGCGATGAAGCCATTCTCACCTGGACATACAATCAAGGTATTGCACACAATAATTGTGTAGAGTTTTACTTCTCTTTTCAGGAAGCCCTTGTACACCGCGAAGCCTATTTTCTGCATAAGTATGGCGTAGTGCCACAATTCAAAGCTGGATTGCACGAAGGAGTGGTGGTGCTGGCCTATCTGGGCGACATCAGGAAGCAACTGGACTGTAGCGGTGATGTGATGAACACCACTTCGCGCATTGTCAATTTATGTGGTCAATATGACGCCGACCTACTCATCTCAGCGCAGCTATATCATGCACTTCCATCGAAACAATTTATAGTGAGCGAGATTCCTGATGCAGTGCTAAAAGGCAAAGCGGTAGGGATGGATTTGGTGAATATCATCGAGCGAAAAATGGAAGAATAGGATTGCAATGTAAATATTGCCAGTGCCGCACGAAACAACTAAGTTTGTGCCCTCTAAAAATATCAGAACTTAATCAGCGAAAATGAGCGTTTTAGTAAATAGTAAGTCCAGGGTCATCGTTCAGGGTTTTACGGGAAGTGAAGGCACTTTCCACGCATCGCAAATGATTGAATACGGCACCAATGTAGTTGGGGGTGTTACCCCAGGCAAAGGTGGACAGAAGCACCTCGACAAGCCTGTATATAATACTGTAGCCGAAGCTGTAAAGGCCACTGGGGCTGATGTAAGCATCATATTTGTACCTCCTGCATTTGCTGCCGATGCGATTATGGAAGCTGCCGAAGCTGGCATCAAAGTAATTGTTACCATCACCGAAGGTATTCCTGTGAGTGATATGGTAAAGGTGAAAAACTACATTGATGGACGCGACTGTCGCCTCATTGGGCCCAATTGCCCGGGCGTGATGACCGCCGGAGAAGCCAAAGTAGGCATCATGCCTGGATTTATATTTAAGAAAGGCACTGTGGGAATTGTATCAAAATCTGGTACCCTTACATACGAAGCAGTTGATCAAATTACCAAAGCAGGGCTGGGGCAAACAACTGCCATTGGCATAGGCGGCGACCCCATCATCGGCACCACCACCAAGGAAGCTGTGCAGCTCCTCATGGCCGACCCCGAAACGAAAGGCATCATTATGATAGGTGAAATAGGTGGCAACCTTGAAGCCGATGCAGCACGCTGGATCAAGGAGCATGGCACCAAGCCTGTGGTGGGATTTATAGCCGGGGTAACTGCTCCGAAAGGACGTACTATGGGGCACGCCGGGGCCATTGTGGGTGGGCATGACGATACTGCTGAAGCGAAAAAGAAAATACTTCGTGATTGCGGTATTCACGTGGTAGATTCACCTGCTGAACTCGGCAAAAAGATGGCCGAATTGCTTGGTTAAGCTATTGTAATTCAGGTAGTATTAATCCAAAAGTACCACCCTTCCAGAGTGTAGATATTTCCCTTCTGTACCTTCAAAACGGATGATGTATTCGCCTGCGGGCAAGTCGTTCAGCGAAAGAGAAGATACCCCTGGTTTGATCTGTACAGTTCTCATCAACCTGCCGCTTGCGTTATAGACTTTTGCTGTTTCTGCCGTCAGATCACTACCGAAATTTACTTCGCCCGATGTTGGGTTAGGAAAGAGTGCTCCCATGTCTGCATTGATGTTTCTGCTGCCAAGGGGTTTACCCAGCGCCATAGCATCTACTGATATACTCGCCATTCCAGGCACAAGATCGCCTACCTGTGCAATAACCTGAATAGTAGCGTGGGTGAGCACCGGCTCATTTTGGGTGAGTGGTACGCTTATCGGCGTCCATTCCGTAAGGTCCTCAGAACTAAACCATGAAAAGGTTTGAAACAGAGACTCTCCATTGTAGAAACTTATTTCTACTTGAACACCACCAAATTCAACGGCTGATTTAACATAGAAGTTAAGGGATGCTGGGATGTAATCAATGGGAAAGGTGGTTGAAGCGTAGCCGTAATCTCCAACGCCTATTGGAACAGCAATTACCTTCATGGCATAATTGCCTTCATATGCATCTTTGTCCTGGGCCACCGTCTGCAGCTCTACAGTGTTATCAGAAGTCCAGCCTTCGGGCAGGAGACCTGATGCGCCGGAGTTGACCCATGTTTCGAAATTTCCGTTAGGTATTTGAGAAGCGCCAGTGAGCACCGCGCAAAGCATCAAAATGGTGATCAAGGTTTTCATTGAGGTTAGTTAGAAGGTCCTTATACAATAGACGCCAATTATTGCAGTTCGTTGTAATAGCAATCATCTTATAAGGAAATTTAACAGTTTATTTCCCACTTTCACAGCTTTGCAAATTAATAAGGCATACAATGCAGGAGTTACTAAATTTGTCGAAGAAATTCGCTCTATGAAATTACTTGAAAATAAGGTGGCCATCATCACCGGTGCCTCGCGGGGCATTGGCAAGGCCATAGCCCAAATATTTGCCGATCAGGGCGCCATCGTGTGTTTTACCTACATGAGCAGCGATGATAAAGCCCGCGCACTTGAAGCGGAGCTCACAGCAAATGGAGGCAAGGCCAAAGGATTTAAATCAAATGCTGGAGAATTTGCGGCAGCCCAGCTTCTCGTTGATGATGTAGTGAAAGAGTTCGGTACTGTAGACATTGTAATAAACAATGCCGGAATAACCCGCGACACACTGCTTATGCGCATGAGCGAAGAACAATGGGATGAGGTAATGGCCGTAAACCTGAAATCAGTGTTCAATCTTACCAAAGCCGTGTTGAAGCCAATGCTGAAAGCACGCAGCGGGTCTATCATCAACATGAGTTCGGTGGTAGGGGTGAAGGGCAATGCCGGGCAGGCCAATTACGCCGCATCGAAAGCAGGTATACTCGGATTCACAAAATCGGTGGCGCTGGAATTGGGATCGAGAAACATACGTTGCAATGCTGTGGCACCGGGCTTTATAGAAACTGAAATGACGGGCGCCCTCGACGAAAAGACCGTGCAAGGGTGGCGTGATGCCATACCGCTGAAGCGTGGGGGCACACCCAATGATGTGGCGAACTTGTGTCTGTTTCTTGCCAGCGACATGAGTGCGTATATTACAGGACAGACAATCAACGTTGATGGAGGCATGCTCACCTGATTGTGAATAACCTCGTTTCATCATATCCTTCCTGGACGTTCATCTTCTGCTTCATTGCAGGTGCTGGGTATGCTATGCTGCTGTACTTTCGGGAGCGACACACCATCGAGATGAGCAGCATGCTCAGGAATGGACTGGCGTTGCTGCGCTTTTTGACAGTGGGCACCATCGTATTTCTGCTTTTAGGACCGCTGTTGCGCCATTTGGATGTGCGTATTGAGCAACCCATTGTAGTAATCGCTGCCGACAATTCTTCTTCTCTGACACTCGGGCCTGACTCCGCCCTTATACGAACGAGTTACCCCTCAATGCTTGGAGATCTGTCTGTTGCACTTGGCAGTCAGTATCAGGTAGTGCGCTACACCTTTGGTGAAGATACCAAAGAGGGTTCTGACATTAACTTTTCTGAACCGGTTACTGACCTATCCAACTTGCTTCAATCGGTGAAGAACCGATATGCCAACCGAAACATCGGAGCGCTCATCATTGCATCGGATGGATTGTACAACAGGGGCTCCAACCCTCGCTACAGCACCGCTGGCCTCAATGTTCCTATCTATACCATTGCCTTGGGTGATACCTCCGTGAAACGGGACGCCCGACTCGCAGAAGTGGCCATCAACCGCATTGCTTTTCTTGGAAATCAATTTCCGATAGAAGCGGTGCTTAAAGCTGATAAACTAAAGGGGCAATCGATGGTGTTCAGCATTTCAAGACAGGGCAAGGAGCTGTTCAGGGAAACCTTGAACATCGATGCTGATGACTATACGAAAACATTGCGGGCAGTGCTTGACGCTGATAAGCCAGGTACCCAACAATATGTGGTACGCATAGCGCCAATAAGCAATGAAGTAACCCTTGCGAACAATGCGCGGTCAGTTTTTATAGATGTGATAGACAGCCGGCAGAAAGTGCTGCTCCTTGCTGCGTCACCGCATCCTGATATTTTCGCACTCAGAGAAGCTATTTCAGAGAATGAAAATTATAAGGTTGAGTCAAAACTTATTGAAACTTTTGATGGCGACTTTGAGCCTTATAACCTGGTGGTTTTGCACCAACTCCCCTCGTACAATGCTCAGAGTGAGCGCGTAAGGACCGCTCTGCTCAAAAGCGAAATTCCATTGCTCACAATCGTGGGTAGTCAAACAGATTATAGTATGCTTTCGCGAATAGGGCTTGGCTTGGATTTGGCCAATTTTCGCGGTGCGTTTAATGATGTTGGTGCAACCGTGAATCCCGGATTCAGTTCCTTTAAGATCGATGCTGAATTCAATAATCTTCTCAGAAATGCGCCCCCGCTCCGCATGCCTTTTGGTACATGGAGAACGGCAAACTCTTCGGAAGCGATATTGCAACAAAGGGTGGGCAGCATTGCTACGAGCGACCCCTTGCTGGTAGCAAACCAAACCGGTGGGCGCAAGACGGCAACCCTGCTTGGGGAAGGTCTTTGGCGTTGGAGATTGTACGATTATGCTGTGGCCAATAACCATGATCGATTTGATAAATTTGTGGTAAGTCTTGTGCAGTATCTATCTCTCAAAGACGACAAGCGCAAGTTCAGACTCCAGTATGCCAATAGCTTTATGGAGAATGAACGTGTAGTGATTGGCGCAGAGCTCTACAATGATTCCTATGAGCTGGTGAATGATCCTGAGATTAGAATTGAAATACAAGATGAAGAAGAGCGCACGTACCCATTCACTTTTTCGCGTACCGAAAAGGCATACCGCCTCGATGCAGGATTTTTTCCAGTAGGCAATTACAGCTTCACTGCCTCAGTGCAGCGCGGTAGCGACACCTTCGAAGAGCGGGGCAATTTCATTGTGAAACCCTTTGCACTTGAGGCCTCATCGCTCACCGCTGACCACAACCTGCTCTTTAATATTTCCAATTCTGGTGGTGGTGCAATGGTGTATCCTTCCCAGGCTGTGGAAGAACTTTCATTGGCATTGCTTACTGAGAATCCGTTGAAACCTGTGAGCTACTCCACGGAAGTGCTTAGCCCGGTTATCGATCTGGAGTGGATTCTTGTTGTGCTGCTCATTCTGCTCTCTGTAGAGTGGTTCGCAAGAAAAAGAGCCGGCGTGTATTAAAAAACCCATGATTCAAAATCATGGGTTTTTCTCTCAAAAATGATTTCACTTGGGTACTCAGCGCTGAACTATAAGTTTCTGTACCGCTTGCACCCCATCGGTATTAACCTGTACCAGGTAGATACCCGGCTGTAGTGTTGCAGTTGGTAAGGTGATGCGGCCTTGTGTCGCTCCCGCGCCTTGCAAGGTCCACACAGCACGGCCCATTGCATCGTACATTGTTACGTCCACATCGTTCCAGACAGTTCCGCCGAAATCCAGGTAAGCATCATTGCCTGCAGGATTTGGGTATAGCTTCATTGAAGCCATCAAATTCTCTTGTACTGAAACTGGCAATGAGCAAATTTCTGTAGCTTCTTCACCACCGAACTGACCGCCGAAAGCCACAATGGTTCCATTGCCATCAATCAATGTATATGAACCATCTCCAAATTCGCAGCACATGCCATCGCCCCAAGAATCGAAAATCGTAAAGATGTAACAGGGGCCTGCTCCAAGACAATAGGTCTCTGAAAAGGTACCAAGCTCTTCGGTGTAACCATCACCGCTGTAAACTACATCTCCACCCAAGGTTGTAATTGTCCAACTTGTCTCTTCAGGATATTCATCGAATTGAATATTCACAGTGATGTAAGCTGGGTTGGCGAATGCATCAAAGCTTTTGGTATTTGTATTTCCTACTGAATTCTGGTCTGCGCTGCCATTTACATTTACAACATTTACGACGAGTTCGTTGCTTCCGTTTTGTGGTGTAATCTGATTGGTGTTTACATTCACAACGTTTGATGGGGCCAAAGTACCCGTCCAGTTTATTGCGACAGGAGCCGCACCATTCAGTGAATAGTTGAGTGTAAAGGCAGTAACTGCATCGGTGCCGGTATTTAGTACGGTAACTTGTGGGGTTATAGGATTGGTATTGCAAAGAAACTCCGGTATGTTGTTTATTGCGCCCAGCGTGATGTCATTTTCGAAAGTATTGCTGTTGCAGGAGTTGTCCATAATCAAAGCACCGCTGTTGATCGGATCGAGCCAGTCCCGCAGTCTGCTGGCTGCAGTATTGCCAAAATCCCAACCTACACCGAAGCGTCCGTAAAAGTCATACTGTCCATTGTTCACTGCTCCGGCACAGGCTGCAAGGCCTCCGGAGAGCATGCCAATTACCCTTCCGCTTTGGTTGAACAAGGGTGAGCCGCTTGAGCCTCCTTCCGTAACACCTAGCTCCCACTGGTTGATGTACCATGTTTGGTTTACAAAGGTGTTCATGTTTTGATGAAAGGGAGCGTTGTTCTCAAAGCATATTTTTTTCACATCGCCACTGGGGTGATGTATACCGTATGCTGACAAAACCGAAGAAGTCATATCAGTGGCGTCCCAACCATTATAACACACATTGTAGCCAGCAGGGGGGGCATTATTGAGTTCCAGAAGGGCAAAGTCACTCTCAGCGCTCGAAGCCTTTAGGGTAGCACCGGAGACACTCTGGTTTGTCGGGCCTGTATTTCCTGCGCAACTTGCTGATTCATGGTTGAAATAGAAGATCCAGTTGCTCACATTTCCGCCCAAGCAGTGGTTGGCAGTTAGAAAGTATGGAACACCGTTTTGTGCTGTGTTATTCACCAACGAACCTGAGCAAATGGCATTTGTACCCACTACAATAAGTGCTACGGATCGTTTCTGATCCCCATAAGGCGCGCCCTGAGGACAATTCACGTTTATATTGCAATTGCCTGAATTACCAAAGGGGCCAGACTTGGCTTCATCCAACAGATGCATTATTTCGCGGTAACCGTGGGTAACACTGGTAATTTTAAGGTAGCCTTGCCCGACAACAGTGGCTGGCTCCTGGTATTCAATAACCATTTTATCACCTGCAATAAGTCCTACTCCAAGTGAACCTTCAGGGCTTGTATTTTCATTGGTGAAGCTTCCATTCAACTGTTTCATATCCGGACTATACACAAATACTTTTCCACCTTCTGGCACTTGATAGGTTCCAAATTCGAAATTCAGGCTTACTGCACCAAGTGATTCAATTCCCAATCTCCACACCTTGTCTCCATTACCCAGGGTGGTCCACTCCCCACTATTCAATAAATCCATATTGGTTGCTACCGTAGCACCAAAACGGTAGGGGATGTCCTTGTACTGATCATTTGTTGCGTCCTCTTCTTCATAAGACCGCAGGTCAGGAGTGGAAATGGTGCGATATGCAGGTTCTGCAGTATGGGTTTTTTTCCAGTTGTATGGCTGCCCGCCATGACTTATTTGTGATGACACAAAGTGACTTGCCAAAAGCGCTATTGCAAGTGTGAGAAGTTGCTTCATAATACTAGTAGGTATATTCCAGGGTTTTATTGGTGTTGGTAAATATGAGTAGCACGCGATTGGTGCCGCTGTATTGAAGGGGTCTCAGGTCGAAGTAACGCCGCTCGTCAACAATGCCTCGGCATCTGTCGCCTTTGTCATCGTGCTTCAATGCAATTTCTACTTCCGGGGGATATGTGGCTGTGTATTTTCCTTTTGAGATTACGCTGAAGTCGTGTATTTCGCAGCCTCCGCTGTACGATATGCGTATGGAAAGATAGTCTCCATCTTGTTCTGCGCTAACTATGGAAACAGGTGCGCCTCTGGCTTTCAGGTCTGCACTGGGATCTACTTCCACCTTGGGTGTATTTTCCGGTATTGATGTCATGGCTCCATGCTGTGGGCCACCACACGCTGCTAGCGCAAATACTATTAAAATAAACAAGGTAGATCCTTGAGTCTTCATGCTTCAAATTTATGAAGTTATGCCTGACAGGTTTGGGAAATTTACGCTTACTGCTTGGATTCTTAAAATTCCTACAGGTTTATACATAAAAAAGGCCCCGGGTAGGGGGCCTTTTGGGTTTATTGAATGCTCAGTTTTTTCTCAAGGTCATCAAGGTATTTTCTGAACTGTTTGTCGGTTTCCTGAAGGTTGTTTACCGTGCGACAGGCGTGCAACACAGTGGCGTGGTCCTTGCCACCACAATGCATCCCAATGTTTGCAAGACTGCTCTTGGTCATTTTCTTGGCAAAGTACATCGCTATCTGTCGTGCTTGCACCACTTCGCGTTTTCGCGTTTTCGACTTGAGCAATTCTATGGGCAGATCGAAATAATCGCACACCACTTTTTGAATATAGTCTATGGATACTTCGCGGGCTGTATTCTTCACAAATTTGTCGATCATCTGCTTGGCAAGGTCCAGGGTAACTGGCTTCTTGTTGAGCGATGAATGTGCAATCAATGAGATAAGGGCACCTTCAAGTTCGCGTATGTTGCTTGTAACGCTGTACGCGAGGTACTCTACTACTTCCTTGGGTAATTCAATACCGTCAGCATACATTTTTTTCTCAAGGATGGCAATGCGCGTTTCTAAATTTGGTGTTTGCAAATCGGCCGAGAGGCCCCACTTAAATCTGGAAAGTAACCGCTGTTCTACACCCTGCATTTCCACTGGAGCCTTGTCACTTGTGAGGACGATCTGTTTGCCTGTTTGATGCAAATGATTGAAGATGTGGAAGAACATATCTTGAGTTTTTTCCTTCCCCGCCAGAAACTGCACATCATCAATAATTAGCACATCGATCATCTGGTAAAAATGACTGAAGTCGTTTACGTTGTTATTCTTTACGGCATCGATAAATTGGTGTATGAACTTTTCAGATTCTACATAGAGCACCGTTTTGTTTGCATAGCGGGTTTTAATTTCGATACCGATAGCTTGCGCCAGGTGTGTTTTTCCCAAACCTACACCACCGTATATAAGCAGCGGGTTGAATGCTGTTCCGCCAGGATTTTTGGCTACAGCAAAGCCTGCTGACCTTGCCAGTCTGTTGCAATCACCTTCTACAAGATTGTCGAAGGAGTAATTTGGTTTCAGATTGGAGTCTACATTGATCTTCTGAAGACCAGGGATTACAAATGGGTTTTTAATCTGTTTAATCCCGAGATCAATAGGAGCAGAAACAGGTGGATTTTTAACCGCACGCTTGTCAGAGGTTGGTATTTTCACAGTGTACGGCGTGGAGCCATTAAAACTGTTCTCCATAATAATGCTGTATTCCAGCCTACCTTCATCTCCAAGTTCTTTTCGAATTACCTTTCTAATAAGTGTAATGTAGTGCTCTTCGAGCCACTCGTAAAAAAACTGTGATGGTACTTGAATGGTAAGCACTTGGTTTTCAAACTTAACTGGCTTTATGGGCTCAAACCAGGTTTTGAATCCTTGAAGGCTTACATTGTCTTTAATTAGGGAAAGACAATTATCCCACACTTCTTCATGCTTGGTCATAGGTTGTTTAAAATTTCCTTGTTTATAACTTGGTCCTTCTCACGGCAAGTTACCCATGTATCACTGCCCTGATGGCCCGACAAATATTGAAACTAAAAAGAGAAAAAAAAAACCCCGGACCTATTGTCAGAGAAGAAAGTTTTACAGGGCTGATCTTTTTTCGAAACCTGCGTCATTCCTGCATTCTGGCATAGTTTTAGTCCGCATGACACTTTCAAAACCAGGCACTTTGAAACGCACAATTATTTAACGTGCTAATCTCCAATTTCATCACCTGTGAAACTTCTACTATTGCTTCTGAACAAAACACCTAAGTTATCTGTTTTGCCGATCCTTAACATGGGCATCATGTTGAGATAATTTTGGCACCGATTTCAATTAACAATTCTTAGGCGCTGATTAGGATCACTTAATTGTCTATCAAAGTGTGAATAAGTGAGTATTTCGTACTCCTCATCTTGCAATTACCTTTGGTGCATGATTGAACACGAAACAACTTTCCGGGTTCGCTATGGCGAAACGGATCAGATGGGTTATGTGTACTATGGCAACTATGCCGAGTACTTTGAAGTAGGTAGGGTGGAAATGCTTCGAAATTTAGGTATTACATACAAAAATCTGGAAGAAGACGGAATACTTCTGCCGGTTAGTGAGCTTCATATAAAGTATATCAAGCCCGCCTTGTACGATGATGAATTGACCTTGACCACCCAACTCGTCAAGTTGTCGGCAGTGCGCATAGAATTTACATACACGATGCGCAATAGCGATGATTTCCTGATTTGTGAAGCCGCAACAACCCTTGTGTTTATCAATAAGCTCACTGGCAAACCCTGCCGTTGTCCTCAGCACCTTGCAGATGCTATAAATAAACGGGAGCGTATGGGCGGCAATTAAAGCTTATCCAGAAATGCAATTGTACGTTGCTCCCCTTCTCCAGCTTGCAACTTTGCGCGTTCTCTTTCAAATCGCTGACCGGTAAGCACCTCAAAAAGTTCAATATACCTGTCGCTGATGGTATTCACCCATTCTTCACTCATGTGTGGCACTTCTTGGCCATCCTTGCCTTGAAAACCATTGGCGATAAGCCACTCACGTACAAATTCCTTGCTTAACTGTTTCTGCCCAAGGTTTTGTTTTTGCCTCTCCTCATACCCATCTGCATAAAAATACCGGGATGAATCGGGTGTGTGTATTTCGTCCATCAGCATCACATCATTGTCCCGCATACCAAACTCGTATTTGGTATCTACAAGTATCAATCCTTTCTCCGCAGCCATTTCTGTACCTCGATTGAAGAGTGCGCGGGTAAACGCTTCCATCTTCAAGTATATTTGTTCTGATACTATATTTCGCGACAGAATTTCTTCACGAGATATGTCTTCATCGTGGCCAGTCTCAGCTTTGGTAGCCGGGGTTATAATAGGTTCTGCCAGGCGGTCATGCTCTTTAAGGCCTTCCGGCAAAGTCACTCCGCAAAGGCTTCGCTTACCGCTTCGGTATTCTCTCCATGCATGGCCTGTTAAGTATCCACGTATCACCATTTCCACCCTGATAGGTTCGCATCTATAACCCACTGCAATGTGTGGTGCAGGTGTGCCAATAAGCCAGTTGGGGCAGATGTCTCTGCTCGCATTCAAAAAATAAGAGGCTATTTGGTTCAGGATGGCACCTTTGTACGGTATGCCTTTCGGCAAAATGACATCAAAAGCGGAAATGCGGTCGCTGGCCACCATTACCAGCAAGTCAGGCCCTACGCCATATACATCGCGCACCTTACCATGGTATTCTGAAGTTTGTCCGGGAAACTTAATGGTTGAAACGTTGTGAGAATCCATGCTCATTCTTTAGTTTGATTGTCTTCATAGGCCCTTATTATTGCCTTCACCAATGGGTGGCGTATTACGTCTTTTTCATTTAGAAATACGAAGCCTATATCCGGCACATCTTTAAGGTAACCCAGTGAGCGTTCCAGACCGCTTTCGCTCCTTCGGGGCAAGTCTATCTGGGTGATGTCGCCGGTGATTATGAATTTGGCAGTTTGCCCCATTCGGGTAAGAAACATTTTTAGTTGTGAAGTTGTGGCATTCTGGGCTTCATCAAGAATTACAAATGCCTTGTCGAGGGTGCGGCCCCGCATGTAGGCCAGTGGAGCTATTTGTATGGTTCCAGATTCCATAAAGTCTTTCAGTCTTTCCGGTGGTATCATATCCCGAAGGGCGTCGTAGAGGGGCTGCAAGTAAGGGTCTAGCTTGTCTTTGAGATCGCCAGGCAAAAATCCCAGGTTCTCCCCAGCTTCAACAGCGGGGCGGGTAAGTATGATTTTGCGTACTTCCTTGTTCTTGAGTGCTCGCACTGCCAAGGCTACGGCTGTATATGTTTTGCCAGTTCCAGCAGGACCTATGGCGAATACCATGTCGTTGACATCAGAAGCTTCAACCATTCTTCTTTGGTTCACCGTTCGGGCTTTCACTTGTAGGCCGTTGTTTCCATGAACCAGCACGTCACTGCCTCCATTGTCCCTCATTACTTCGCCTCCATTTTCCGTAAGTAGGCGTTCTATATTGTTTTCTGTGAGTGAGTTATACTTAATCAGGTGCTCCATGAGCAATCCTATCTTCCGCTCAAATTCATCGAGCTCCTCTTCATCGCCAATGGCTTTTATCATGTTGCCTCGTGCTATGAGTTTCAATTTTGGGTAGTGCTTAGCTACGAATTGAAATTTTTGGTTGTTAATGCCGAGAAGTTCCCGTGGATCAACTGATTCTATGTGAATAGTTCGTTCGCTCAATCGCTTGTGTTTCGATAGTTTGGTTGCTTGCAGTACAGGGTTTAAATTCCTTACTTTTGAAGACCAAAATAACGCAATTATTCCCAACGCAACCTACTGTAAGGGAGAGTTTATTTCACATGCATATCCTGAGCTTTACCACCGATTTAGGCAGCAGAGACCATTACCTCGCGGCAGTAAAGGCCACGGCTCTCCGCCTCATTCCCGGTGTGCAGATTATTGATGTGTCAAATCTCATTCCACCCTTCGATATCGCCAAAGCAGCCTTCGTACTCGGCAATGTGTGGCGCGAATTTCCAGAAGGTACTATTCATATTATCGGTGTTGACCCTCAGTGGTCTCGAAACAGTCCTTTCATCATAGGTGTGCATGAGGGGCACTATTTTATTGGTACCGACAATGGTTGCTTCTCCCTGCTTTTTGATGGAGCTGAGATTGATGATGTGTACACAGTAAAACTCGCGGGTGACGAAGACCTTGGATTTCCAGTCAAGAGTATTTTCGTTCCACTGGCGGCAAGAATTTTTGCTTCTGTACCACTCACCGATATGGCCGAGCGGATCGAATCCTACCGAAAGCGCCCTTCACTGGCACCGGTGATAGAGCATGACAACATACGGGGGACAGTGATCTATGTGGATTCATATGGAAATGTAATTACCAACATCACCAAGAAATTGTTTGAGGAAGTAGTAGGACGAAAACCATTTTGCATTGTAACACGAAAAGGCGACTCCGACCTGAACAAAATTTCTGGCAATTACAGCGAAGTGGCAGAAGGGGAGAAAGTAGCCGTGTTTACCAGTGCAGGGTACCTTGAAATAGCTATTAACAGAGGCGTTGAAGGCTCGGGTGGCGGGGCTACGGATTTGCTAGGCCTGCGCGAAAAGGATGTGGTTCGTGTAGAAATTGATTATTGAATTGAACATTTCTCACAGCACATTGCTTTGTTTCTGATGGAAATAAGTCTAGAAAAATTCAAGAAAATGTCCCTCATTGTCAGATATACCTATCTCAAAGACAATGGAAAGTATATTGCCACCCGACATTATGGAAGTTTCTCAGTGCATCTTTATCAGTGTGGCAACTTCTACGTTGAAGCCTGGACGCGTGTAGGCAGCGAACAAGTCAGTTTTATTGAGCCAGTCCCAACCTCTCAGGTGGCAGAAAATTACCTTTCGGATTTTGATCCAGGAGCATCGCTGGGCCTTTAAGCGGGACTTATTTTCCGTTCCAGATTTCCCAACTTTTTTCCGCTTGCATCTTGAGCATTGTAAGCCCGCCCGTAGTACCTGCCCCATGCGCCCTTGCGGCTTTCATAAAGACAGTTTCTTCAGGATTGTACACAAGATCGTAGAGGAAATGTTCGGGTGTAAGCATGTGGTACGGGAGCGCAGGTTTTTGCTCCACTTCAGGCCAGGTACCTACCGGGGTTGCATTTACAATGAGTTTAAAAGTGCGCATGGCATACACGTTCAGTTCGCTGTATGCCAAATGCGATGGTTTTGAAGGATTTCTGCTGGCAAAACTTACCCTTAGTCCAAGATTGGTCAGCACAGATGCCACCGCTTTTGCGGCACCTCCTGTACCCAGCACGAGCGCATACTCCATACCATGCGCGAGAAATGGTTTAATGCTATTGGCAAAACCAAAAACATCGGTGTTATAACCAATGAGTTTTCCATGGGTCACCTTCACCGTATTTACTGCCCCTACTGCTTTGGCTTCCGGGTCTACATCATCAAGCATTTCAATAATGTCTTCCTTATATGGAATTGTCACGTTAAACCCTTTCAGCTCAGGATGTTTTTTTAAAATGTCGGGAAGGCTGGTTAAACTGCCAGTTTCAAAATTCAGGTATTCGGCAGCAATATGCTCATTGGCAAATTTGTCAGAGAAATATTGTCTTGAAAAGGAATGGCTTAGATTTTTGCCCAGGAGGCCATAGGTGTGCATGTATCAGGCCTTTTTTACCGCAATTTTTTCCAGCACAAAAATGATGCAGATACCAGCAATCGCCAGGACCAGGGCCATACCAACTTCGGAATCAGCACCCGTCATTGCGGTGTAATTCCAGGGCATTAGGTTCTCTTCTACAATTGCCACAGTTTTCTCGTTGGGCTCACCAGCATGACTTGTCACCGATTCCAGCGCGCGCTTCCAGGGCCATATTTTATTCAGTGAACCCAGGAGAAATCCACTGAGAACTGCAATGGTGATATCGTGAAATTTGTCAAACATCCACTTCAACAGCCTGCTGAAGCTCAATAATCCAATCAAAGCGCCGGAGCTAAATATGAGGATTAGTATGATGTCACGGTTGTTTACCGCATCGAGCACTACAAGGTACGCGCCCATGAGCAACAGGATGAAGCTCCCTGATATGCCGGGAAGTATCATTGCACAAATCGCAATCGCACCTGATATAAAGATATACCAGTTCTCATCCGGATTCTCGATGGGGGGCAGTTCCGTGACGAGAAATGCCAGAATGGCCCCGGCGGCGAATGCAAAATACCGTGAACTTGTCCATAGACGTACCTTTTTTGCGACAAGTGGAATACTCGCTACCACCAACCCAAAAAAGAAGGACCAGATAAGTACCGGATGGGTGAGAAGCAGCCAGGAAATAAGCTGCGCGAAAGTGATGATGCTCAGCGCTATGCCGCCAAGAAGTGCTACAAGAAAGTTTCCATTAATATGTTTCCAAAATGCAGGGATGCCTTGTTTGAGCAAAATACGAACTGATTCTACATTCACTTTGCCAATGGTGTTGATCAGCTCCTCATAAATGCCAGAAATAAACGCAATGGTGCCTCCTGAAACTCCGGGCACTACATCAGCAGCACCCATTGCCATCCCTTTAAGCACCAGGAATACATAATCCTTCGCTGTTCTCATTTAGAATACGTTCAATTTTGGATTTACATTCTTTGCCCACGATTCAATTCCGCCTTCGAGTTGAAGAACGTTTCCCATTTTCTTATCCACACACAGAATATGGACCATTGCGGCAGCCCTGCTGCCAGATTTGCAATATACAATCACCGGAATATCCTGGCGCAATTCTCCAAGCCTCCCGAGTACATCGGCCATTGGAATATGCACTGATGCCGGGATGTTGCCGGCATCTACTTCGTGGTGTTCGCGAATATCGATGATTTGACATGGCTTGCCAAGGTCAATCATCTGCTTAAGTTTTGGTGCTGAAATCTGATTCATTGCTGCAGTTAGGGCCGCATAGAAGCAGAGATTTCCTCCGGCAGAAACTGGAAGAAAGTATCGCCTCTAAGGCCTATTCGAAGCGTTTCGAGTGAAATCACATCATATGGAGCAATGTTTCCGAGATTTACATTGGCACCAATAAGTTTTATAAACCAAACCTGCTGTGGTTTTTGAGGGGCTTCCCAAATAATATCCTCACTTTTAACTTTGGCAAGGATCTTATTCACAAGCACTACGTGGGCAGTGCCGTTTGGTCTGTATATTCCTACGTTGCCGCTTTCCCGTGCTTCTGCAATCACTTTCCAAGAGCCTGCGCGAAGTTCTGTGTCCATCATTTTCACCCATTTGGCAGGTGCGATAAGTATACCTTCCTCTTTAGAGCCAACTTCCGAAAGCACCGTAAAGTCTTTTGCGAGTGTGGAGATGTATCCCAGCTTTTCGTCGTGCTCCAGATGTATTGATCCATCAGAAACTTCTGTTGTATCCAAGTTGAGGTCAGAGAGTAATTTTCTAAAGTCATCAAACTTGTTTCGTGCTACAAAAGCTTCGAAGAGGGTACCACCAAGATACACCTTCATACCGTGGTCCTGGTATAGTTTTATCTTATCCTTAAGTCTCGGGGTAATAAAGGATGTGCCAAATCCGAGCTTAATAAGATCTGTAAGGTGCTCATTTCCCTCAAGGAAATTCTCGGCTTCTCTATAGCTCAATCCCTTGTCCATCACCATAGTAAGGCCAGCATTTCGAGGCCTTACGGTGCGCTCCGGGATAAACGGGAGTTCATAATTCATGTTCGCGGGGCGATTGGAAGTAGATCTCAATCAAGGCTGCAATATTCGGAAATTGCATGGCTTCCGGGTAAATGTTTAAAAAATATTCTGCCCCCTCCGGATTTTCGGCCAGTGCTGCACCCAATGTATCCTCAGCCTGACGTAGCTTTCCGGAGCCCAAAAGGTGTTTTGACAAGTGCCATTTAAGGTCTGTGGATTGGGGTATGCGGCCCATAGCGCGGTGTATGGTCTCAATAGCCATGGCATGGCCTGTGCGCACAGCTTGCACATCTGCAAGCGCCATCCAGCTTTCTTCATCATCGCCGAAATGCTCTATCATTTGGGCATAGGTACTCTCAGCATCACCCGTTCTCCCAGCTTCTGTAAGCGCTTCAGCATAGATATGCCAATTGTCGAGGTTAAGTTCATCCAAAGCAATGGCCTGCTTGTACCAGGCAATGGCATCAGTGTAATTAAGGGCAGCCTCTTTCATTGCGCCCATGCCCATAAGTGCATCAATATAGTGGGCATCTATTTCCAGCGCAGCAATATAATTGGCTTCAGCCTGACCCAAATCGCAGAGTCTTTCAAAACACTCTCCTATTGCTGTGTATACCATAGGATTGCGCTCATCGTGCAACAAGGACTCTGAGTAGGAATTTATAGCTAAATCGTCCTTCTCGAGATTGGTGTAGAGATTGCCGCGTAAGATGTATGCATTGGTAAAGTCATCCTTGATGGCAATGCAATAGTCTACTGACTGAATGGCCATTTCCCAGAGCCCAAGTTTTTCATAACATAAGGCCAGGTTGTACCAGCCTACAAAACTGTATGGATTCGATTCGAGAAAATTGTTGAAATAGTCAATCCCTGTTTCGAGATTGTCAGCCATATCATAACAGTACCCAAGCTCGAATAAGCTGGCTTCATATTCCGGGTTGATTTCAAGACTCTGTTTTAAACTTTGTATGGCTCCCTCGAAATCTTCGGCCATTTCTTGTTCAAATGCAAGGTCGAGAAATATTTCTTCTTTATTATCTGGGGTGGCTCTGAGCGCCTTTAAGAGGCAGGCTTTGGTGCCTTCGTGATCGCTTAGATTTCTATGCACCACGGCTTTAAAGAGCAACATCTCTGTATTGGTAGGCTCAGTAGCTTCCAAAAAATCGAGAATTTTAAGCGCTTTTCTGGGCTGCTTCAATACGAGTAGGGTATGCGCCTTTTTAAGCATCAGTGATGAAGAATGCAGGTGTATACTCAGCCCGTGTTCAACGGCTTTGCCGGCTTTGCCTAGATTACCCCTTTCCAGATAGTAATCGGCAATGGCTTCTATATCCTCCACATCAAAAAAATACGAGTGACCTTTGGTTAACATTGCTTCGAATCTTTCGATAAGAGCAGGGTCAGACTCGAAATAGTATTCACTTGAATATTCTGTCATAATCAATGAACTGGTAGGGTCTATGTCAAATTTAACTCAATGGCGACCGAAAATGCCAGTGTAGATTATTTGTTTTTAACAACGCTATGCACAAAAGGTCCAATCTTCCATTAACGCACAGTTGGGCCAATTGCGTCTGCAAAGGTACACTTTTATCAAAGGCGGCACATCAGCGGTAGGTGAATAACTTGTTTGCCTTCACCATCCGCAGGAGCCTGAGCAGTTTGATACCTTTGTCAAAAAAGTTCCAAAAGTGACCCTTATAAAATCTATTTCAGGAATTCGCGGTACCATCGGCGGTAGCCCAGCTGACAATCTTACCCCGGTGGATATCGTAAAGTTTGCAACTGCATTTGCCTACATGGTAATTCGTAAAAACCCTGCTGTGAAGCCTCGCATAGTAATGGGACGAGATGCTAGGGAAAGCGGCCCCATGGTTTCAGGGTTGGTCTCCGCAACGCTCAACGGAATGGGCATTGATGTAATAGACCTTGGCTTGAGTACCACGCCCACGGTAGAACTGGCAGTGCCAGGAGAGCAGGCCCATGGAGGTATTATTATCACTGCAAGCCATAATCCCGCTGAGTGGAATGCCCTAAAATTGCTCAATGCAAAAGGGGAATTTATCTCAGCTGAAGAAGGTAAAGAGCTGCTTGAACTCGCTGATGGTGGCACTCCAAGCTATGCTCCCGTTCAGGAACTTGGTCACAGCAGTACAAATGATACCTGGCTTAAAAAGCACGTGGATATGGTATGTAATTATCCTCTTGTAGACGCCAAGGCCATTGAAGCTGCCGACTTTCACATAGCAGTAGATGCGGTAAATTCCAGCGGAGGCATCTTTGTTCCAGCCCTGCTCCATGCACTCGGTGTAAAAAGAATAGAATGCCTCTATTGTGAACCTTCCGGCAAATTTCCCCACAACCCTGAACCGCTTCCAGAGCATTTGCATGATCTTTCGTCACTCGTGCGCTCTAAAGGTTGCCATCTGGGAATCACTGTAGACCCGGATGTAGACAGACTCGCATTCGTATGTGAAGATGGAAGCATGTTTGGAGAAGAGTACACCCTGGTTGCAGTCGCAGACTACTACCTCAGCCGTAAAGCTGGAAACACTGTTTCGAATCTATCGAGTACAAGGGCACTGCGCGATGTTACCGTGAAGTATGGTACGCAATACAATGCATCTGCTGTGGGTGAAGTGAATGTTGTGGAAATGATGAAAGCTTCATCGGCTGTTATTGGCGGTGAAGGCAATGGAGGGGTGATTGTATCCGACTTTCATTATGGCAGGGATGCGCTGATTGGCATTGGCCTGTTTCTCTCACACCTTGCGCAATCCCGCCTCAGCATGGTCGCATTGCGCAATTCATACCCACAATACTTTATTTCTAAAAATAAAATTACCCTCACTCCCGATTTAAATGTTGATGTGCTTCTTGCCACTGTTTCGCAGCAACATGCAGGCGATGAGGTGAACCTAATAGACGGAGTGAAAATAGATTTTCCGGAAGGTTGGGTGCACCTGAGAAAGAGCAATACAGAGCCCATCATACGTATTTATGCTGAGGCCAATACGCAGCAGAAGGCCGATGGGCTCGCCCAATCCATCATCGAAGAAATAAAAGCAGCGATTTCGTAACTTTGCCGCCTCGAATCTATCTGAAAATGAAAGTTTATCTCGACAATGCCGCTACGACTCCTGTAGCTCCGGAAGTGGCTGATGAAATGATACCATACCTGCGCAATCATTTCGGCAACCCCTCAAGCACCCATCAATTTGGGCGAACGGTAAAATCTGCTGTTGAGATGGCTAGAAAGACCATAGCCCGAAAACTCAATTGTTCGCCCATGGAGATATGCTTCACTTCGGGTGGGACGGAAGCGGACAACATGGCAATAAGCGGAGCGATAAGTCAGCTAGGGGTTCGACACATCATCTCGTCGGCGGTTGAACACCATGCAGTGCTTCACACGGTGGAGAGCCTTTCCGACAAGGGCGCAATACGGCTTAGCATGGTGCGACTCGATGAGAAGGGCCATGTGGATATCGCCCACTTAAGGCAACTGCTCGAAGAGGCTGATGAAAAAACCCTTGTATCACTCATGCATGCCAACAACGAAGTGGGTACCATGATTGATATTGACGAAATTGCTGGAATATGCCAGGAATACAACGCGCTGTTTCATTCAGATACAGTGCAAACAATGGGGCACTATCCCTTGGATCTTTCTAGAACCAAAGCGCACTTTGTCGTAGGTGCTGCGCACAAATTCCACGGACCTAAGGGAGTTGGTTTTTTGTATATCAATAAGGAAGTCCACATAGATGCGCTCATTCACGGTGGCTCACAGGAGCGAAATTTGAGAGCGGGAACTGAGAATATTTATGGTATCATCGGAATGGCCAAAGCACTTGAGCTGGCATTTGATCACCTTGAAGCACATAGAGCACACGTATTGGGTCTAAAAGAGTATATGAAGAAGGAGCTTCTCTCCCGTATTGACGGTGTGGAAGTAAACGGATGTGAGCACCGCAGTCTCTATACTGTTCTTAATGTGAAGCTCCCTGAAACGGATAAAGCGGCAATGCTTCTTTTTCTATTGGACATTGATGGAATTGCGGCTTCTGGCGGAAGTGCGTGCTCTTCGGGCAGCAATCAGGGAAGTCATGTGCTGAGGGCACTCGGTGTGGATCAGTTACGCCCAAGTATCCGCTTCTCTTTCAGCAGGTATAATACACGTGAAGAGATCGACTATGTCGTGGCACGTCTCAAGCATCATTTAGAACCAACAGCCGTTTTGGCAGGTAGGTAGGAGAGGAGCCGCAGGGCCCGGTTTTTGCAACCCGCCTATTGATGTTTGATTCCTGAATATCGACGATCATCCACTAAGTTTGCACCCATGAATAACAGGCTTCAATCGCTGCCTGCGAATAAGGTTCTGGTTTTGTTTGACGGATATTGCAATTTGTGCAATGGTGCTGTGCAGTTTATACTCAAAAGAGATTCCCGTGATCGCTTTCGCTTCGCAGCTTTGACCTGGCCGGCAGGAAAAGAAGTCCTTGAAGACCATCCCCAACTTTCAAGTACTGATAGTATCATTGTTTATTGTGCCGGAAAGGTATACGCACACAGCTCAGCTGCGCTGGTCATTGCTGGTAGATTGGGTGGATTGTGGCCATTGATGAAAGTATTTTGGATAGTCCCACCTTTCATTCGCGATGCTGTGTACAAGTGGGTAGCCCGAAACAGGTATCGATGGTTTGGCAAAAAAGAAACGTGCATGATTCCGGAAACGGATCTGGGATATAAGTTTCTTTCTCAATAATTTTTTCAACGTGTTCTGCCAATCAGTTTTGGAAAGAGCAACCCGAGCTCGGCAGTTTCCTTGCGCAATTTTTCTTCAAATGCTTTGGCTGAATCGCTGCCTGGGTGCATCACCCTGTGCGATTTTAAATGCTGCCATCTCTTAATCCTTTCCAGCATCCTTGCATTGGTAGGTTCCAGATAGTGCTGTTCGAATTGCTGTTGTACCATTTCTAATCCTCCTTCATTCAGGTGAATCAGGTCATCGTGTCTATAGTATCGATAATCCCTCAACTCGTCCATCACGTACTCATAGATCGGGATGTAATGACACCTTTTGTCACTTTCACAGAGCATTTCGCAGAGTCTAATAAGTCTGGCCTTTGAGCGCTGATTTTCTATAGCTCCATGTCGCAAATGCCGCACCGGCGAAACTGTGAAACAAACTTCGGCATTGGGATTTTTCGAGAAGATCATTTCCAACGCTACATTGAAAGCTAAGGCCATTTCATCTTCGTTTAATTGGCGTTTACTGAAATGAATGTCTGGCAATTTGTGGCAATTGTTTACCACCCTTCCAGTTTTCACAGATTCAAAAATAATGGCGGTCCCGAAAGTGAAAATGATGGTATCAGCCCCCAATAGATTTTTAGCATATTGGGCCATTGCACGCCCTAGTTTACTGATCAATGCAGGCTTACTGATGGCCGACAAGTCGCTGTGAAAGTCGAGATGCGCGAATCCAAAATCGGTTTCTACAAGATCATCTACTTCTGCGGAGCCAGGGCTCAGTGCCATTTCAATATGTTTTGCAATAGAAATGGGATTGTACGCGATTCCTGCCGGATTCACTTCAGCGTCAAAACCAAGATTTTGAAGCCAATGGCCTATGTTCTCTGCAAAGCAACTACCCGCCAGAAGTAGTTTGCTCTGATGGTCAATTTTCCTGCCGGTAAAAACGAAGGAAACGGGAGTACTAAGTTTCACGCCCGAAATATCGTAAAATTGATTCTCATCAGGAACCCATGTGCCTGAAGTAGAATTTTGCATAGTGAATCCCTATGCTGTCAATGTCTTTGAGCAGCATTTTTTCAAGTTGTGTGCGCACGTACTCAGAAAGTGCAGGATGTGACGCATTCATCTGCTTTACCCGAACATGGCCTTCAACATCTACTTCGAATTCAACCAAAACAAATCCTTGTATGCGCGATTCTTTTGCAAAAGCTGGATAAGAAATGATCTTGAGAATGGCCTTATCGAGCGCAGTTTTCTCAGGATTGCCTGAGGCGAGCAAAGCGCTGCAAGATGTAAGCGTTATTAAAAGGATCAGGCTTATATATTTCATAACTGTATTCTATTAATATTTGCTACAAAGGTCCTATTGCATTTGCTGATATTTGGTTTTGAAATAGTTAAGATTACCACTCCAATGGGTTATGAAAATATTAGCAATGTTAATGGTGTAGAAGTTACAAGAACACCGATAAAGGCCTAATTTTGCGGGTCACAATGACAGGCCCAACTTCATCTTCGGAGAATAAATACATACTTCGCACCACCGACCTGAGCTTCTCTTATGGCAATAATGGAAGCATTCGCTTTCCAAATATGGCGTGCATGAGAGGACAACACACGCTGGTATCGGGCAGTTCAGGAGTTGGTAAGACGACGCTGCTTCACCTTATCGGGGGGTTATTGCGTGTGCAATCCGGATCTGTAGAAGTTGGTGGCCAATCTCTCGGATTGCTGTCCAACAGTGAGCTGGATACTTTCAGAGGCCGTCATATAGGATTGATATTTCAGCAAGCACGGTTCGTGACTTCACTTTCGGTTGTTGAAAATGTGATGGCAGCACAGTATTTTGGAAATGGGAAAAGCAACAGCAAGAAGGCCTTGGCACTGTTAGGTGAGTTGGGCATTGCTGAAAAATCTACTTCGCTCACTTATGCCCTAAGTGGTGGTGAGCGTCAAAGACTTTCTATTGCAAGGGCCTTGGCCTCAGGTGCTCCTCTGATCCTTGCTGATGAGCCCACTTCAAGCCTGGATGACCAGAATGCGGATTCTGTATACCAATTGCTTCTTCGCGAAGCGGAACTTAATGGAGCCACCCTCTTAGTAGTGACCCATGATGCAAGACTCAAATTAAGGTTTCAAAATGTGGTAGAGCTATGAATATATTTTACATCAGCCTCCGCAATATTTTGGCCAAGCCCCTCAGCGCTATTCTCACCCTGATCATGCTTATTATGGGTGTGGGCCTGGTGAGTTTGTTGATTCTGGTCGGCGATGGACTCGAAGATAATTTTCTGAAAAACAGCAAAGGCATCGATATGGTGGTAGGGGCGAAGGGAAGCCCACTTCAACTCATCCTGGCAGCCATTTATCAGATTGACAGCCCTACGGGCAATATTTCCCGAATGGATGCCAGGAAATTTGCGCGCAATCCAATGGTAGAATCGGTTATAGAATTGTCTTTTGGCGACAGTTACAAAGGCTCCCGAATTATAGGCACCTCACACAAGTACCCTGAGCACTACGAAATGAAATTGCAGTCTGGTGGACTTTGGGAAGAAGCGTTTGGAGCAACCATTGGAAGTCAGGTAGCGGAGTTGCATGGTCTTCGCACTGGCGATATTTTCTATAGTGCCCATGGCACCGACGTCAATGCAGAAGAGCATGGAGATCACCCCTTCAAAGTTATTGGCGTATTTGAACCTTCAGGCACGGTTATAGACAGGCTTATACTTACCTCGCATGAAAGCATTTGGTTTGTTCACGAAACACCGGGAGATTCAGCTGCGGTAGCCAACAGGTCAATTACAGCCATGCTTGTGAAGTTCAAAAACAAAATGGGAATCATTACGCTACCGCGAATGGTGAATCAGCAAACTTCCATGCAAGCTGCATTGCCAGCCATAGAACTCAACAGACTTATTGGGCTTTTTGGGGTGGGTATTGCAACCCTGCGCATCATTGCTTTTGCCATCATGCTGTTGGGTGCAGTGAGTGTGTTTGTGTCTATGATCAATTCATTGCGGGAGCGTGCCTACGAAATGGCATTGCTCAGATCTATGGGGGCATCACGCGCTCAAGTGCTTTCTATGATATTGTTGGAAGCGCTGCTACTCGGTGCGGGAGGCGTTCTCGGAGGCCTTTTGATATCAAGGATCGGTATTTGGTTTATGAATACATATGCCTCTGCTGAATTTGGTATGGTGGTTGATATTCTGCAACTCCACCTTCCGGAAATGATTCTGGCTTCAGTTACGCTATTACTCTGTACCTTAGCAGCTGCTTTGCCAGCATGGAAAACAAGCAGAATGGACGTTTCAAAAGTACTCGCCAGTTATGATTAAATATATTTCGATATTGATTTTCTTAGGTATTGCTCCCATCTGCAATGCCCAACAAGAAGTAAGTTGGACCACACTAATGGACATTACATTTAAGGATATCTATCTCGAGAAGGACGATGTGTATGTATACTATCCCCTGTTTGGAGAAAAGCAGCGCACCTACGATCTCAAGAAAATTTCCATCACAGGGTACATCATTCCTATAGACGTAAACTCCAATACCTATGTGCTTTCGGCTTACCCATTCAGCTCTTGTTTTTTCTGCGGAAATGCAGGCCCCGAATCGGTAATGGCAATCTATTTCAAAGGGGATACCCGCTCTTTTAAAACTGACGAACGGCTCACCCTTGTAGGCACACTTAGACTCAATGATACCGACATAGATGAGTTGGTGTATGTGCTCGAAGACGCTGAAGTGCGCAACTAGCGAAAAATGCCGTGAATAAGTAGCACCCATCCAATAATCAGGATGGGTCCTAGCAGTCCTATAAGTATTCCTGTGCCTCTGAAATCTTTTTGATCGAGTAGGCCCGATGCATAAGCAAGCGCATTTGGCGGTGTAGATACAGGAAGAAAGATGGCCGTGCTTGCTGATAGACCTATCGCAACTGCAGCGATTTCAGCTTTCGCTGGAACAAGTATTATAGCAAGTGGAACAATGATGGTGCTGGCAGCAGTATTGCTCATCAAATTGCTCAGCATCATGGTAACAAAGCATACCACTATAATCATTGGAATAGCAGGAATATCGAAATGCTGTATGTTGTTCACAAAAATGCCAGCTAGCCCCGTTTCCTGAAGGGCAAGTCCCAATGCCAGACCACCCGAAACCAACATCAATGTATCCCAGGGCATTTTCTGCATATCGTTTGCATTGAGCACCCCTGATACTGTTAGAAATACAAGGGGAATAGCGGCAATGGCTGCAACAGGAATATTGTGAAGTGGCGTAGTAATCCACATGAGCACTGTAACCAGCATGGTCGTGATTGTAATTCTCTGTACTCCTTTGTCAATGTGTGATGTTGATGAATCTTTTCCAAGAGAAGAGGCCACTTCAATTTTCTCGAGTTTCGATGGATATTTATACATAAGGAATCTCCAGGTAGCGAAGTTCAAGAGAATGCTGGGTAAGATTCCATACATCATCCACATACCAAAACTAACATCGCCACCTGTGGTTTGAAGCGCGCCCACTGCAATGGCATTCGGTGGGCTGCCAATAATGGTGCCCATACCACCAAGGGCAGCGGCAGTTGGAATTCCTAGCAGCAAGGCATGCGAGAAGGGTTCATCTTTTCCCAGTGAAGTACACAATGGAAGCGTTGCAGCGAGCACCATGGCAGTGGTTGCAGTATTGCTCATGAGCATAGAAGCCACCATTGTTAGCGACATAAGGCCGAGTAAGATGGTGGAAGGCTTTGAACCCATTTTCGAAAGAACCCATCTGAGTATAGACGTATCAAGACGGCTTTTCTTGAGACTCTCGGCAATAAAGAAACCACCGAGAAGAAGCCAAATGATAGGACTTGACCAGGTATTCACATATTGGCTTACATCCATTGGTGCCGCGCTGAGATACCGACCACCCAGGAAGTAGACGAGATAAGCGAGAATTAATAAGCCAACCGCAAAGGGAGGAATGGCTTCCGTAAACCACAGGCCCACAGAGAAAAACAATAAGAACAGAACGTACACTTGATTGGTATTGAGTCCATCAGTGGGCAGAATCCAGATGAGACCAACACTTACGAGTAGCACAATGGTGAATGCACTGAGCCGGGTAAAAAAAGGAAAGAATACTTTGCCTAGAATTAGCTGGGCATGTCTGCGAGAGTCTGCCATTGATTACCCAATTTGCATTGTTTCTTTGCGGAAAGATCTATTATCTCAACGTTCGTTTTACCCATTCTTCGAAGGGACAACCTTCTTTTTCCTACCCCTGGTTTCCGGTATGGCAGACCTCACTTTTTTCATGAAATCATCGAAGGGAATAATTTCATCACTGAAAGCCAACCTTCTGTATTCATTGTCAGGCCATGTAAGTCGTTCGGCGCTTCCCTTCACAAAGAGCAGGGTCTTCACAAAATTCAGATCGTTGCTGTCCAGGCGTTTTACAATGCGCACGATCGTTTTTTCTCGCTTTCTAAGGCTAGTATCTGATTCATACATGGCATTCAATCCAGACAGCGCAATTTGGCGGTCAGCCGATGCCTGCAAGGCCTCTGTTTCGTTTAGCGCAACGGATACAATAAATAGCATCAGGTAAGTATTGAACATCAAATCCCGGTTCAAACCTTGTTTGGATTCTATGATAGAGCGAAGCTGAAAAGCTGCTTCTCTGTTATTTCCCTTCAAATGGTTTAGCACAGCCGAATAATACGTGTATTGCGCCACAGCGAAAGGCCACCTGATTGTGTATTTTGAGAGAAGATGTTTTTTGAGCAATGCTTCTAATTCTGCTCGGTTCCCACTTGTGAATTCCAGTACACACATTTGCTTATTTATCAGGTAGCCCTCATAGCTGCTTTTTTTGAAAATATTAGAAGCAGTGCGCAGGGCTTCGCGCGCTTCATCGTATTGCTTAAGTTCATACAAAACAGCTGCGTATTCCATCAAAACCTGACCCTCTCTTTGCTCAGTTTGAACCGATGTTTCTTTGCGAATGATCTCAAGTAAATTTTCTCCAACGGTTTTGGCTTTTGTAAATTCAGTCTTCAGTGTGTGAAGTCTCATTCGCAGCAGCGACAATGTGTACAATGTATGCTTTACATCAAGCCTGGAGGTGATGGCCTCAAGCTTCTTAATGGCATCTTCAAGACCTGTTATGGTTGTCGCGTTATTGCTGTCAGAGGCAGTGACCACAAATTTTATATAAATGTTTTGGGTGGCATCATATGCATCTGAAAGTTTTTTGGCTTTTGCTATGTATTCTGCAATCCTGTTGTAAGGCTTTAGCCCTTTTCCAAGGGATTCAATAAACTGAATAATCTTGTAAGCTTCTACAGCGTCTTGAAAGAGTTCGTACTTCATACCTCTATTCGCTACATCTTCAGCCAATTTTAAAGCCATGCCATGCGCATTTCTAGAAAGGAGAAGCTTGGCCTGTGCAAGTTTTTTAGCATTGGTGCAACTGGTTCGCGTGCGGTTGCTCAGGTTGTTGGGCCTTTCCAAATTTATGTTCAGCGTCAAATTCTCCAAAAGAGCATCTTTCACAGTTCTGAAAAATGACATTTGTTCTATCGCTGTGTCTTTGTTTTTTGCAATGGCCTTCAAGGCATCAACTTTGCTGAGTGAGGGTTGCAGTGCAATTAATTCAATCAAGTCAGCGGCCTTTTCATAACCTTTCACTTGTGCATTTTGAAGGGCACTCAGGTTGGAGCGTAGAATCTCCTTTTCTGCTCTGTTAAATTTCTTGTAAATATTTTTTATTTCCGTAAGCCGGTCAGTTCTTTTCATTGCGATACTATTTGCGAGTATGAAACTAACAATAATTAATGTATCACAGGCATTTCAGGCATTATTGGCACTGTTGCAGGGTGAGAGATTCAAGTCACACTTGAATTTAAATGCTTGTGCGAATGCTAAATAGATGGTAGAATTGGATTCTGAATAATTCGCATTTTTATATTTTAATGCGAGCCACTTATGGAAGATGATTAAGCTAGGATTGAAAAACAGATGCTGTTCATGAGATTTAGAACAAGAAAAATGGAAATCAACTCAACTGAATGAGTCTGCTGAACTGCTCTACTGGCTAATTACCAGTTTAGAACCAACCTTAATGAGCGCAGACTCTAAAGTGAGGTAATACACACCTGCGGGCAACTTTCCATATTTTATTTCCATTAAATCCGCTTCGGCAGCATAGTTTCCAGTCCAAACAATTTGACCCAGCGTAGAATAGAGTTTCACTGTGGCCTTTTCTTTTGTGAATGCGGCTGGGATTCTTATAAAAACAGAACCTCCATAACTGGGATTGGGATAGATGAAAAGATCATCGTTGGTGCTTACATCGATGTTTAGGATAGCAACCGCATCCGAATATGTAAAATCACCATTAAAATCTACCTGCTTTAGCCTGTAATAGGAGACTCCCGGAAGAGGCGTCCTGTCATAATGCATATAATGTATGGTTCTCGAGGAAGTACCCGCACCAGGTACCAGACCAATTGCTTCCCATTTTAAGTCTGGTCCGGTCCTTTGTATTTCGAAATAGTCATTGTTTATTTCCGTTGCAGTGCTCCAAATTAGTTCTACTGAAGTGTCCAGCATTCTTCCAGAGAAATTCAATAGTTCAATGGGGAGGGGAAGGATTGTGCTGGTAGAAGCAAGGGCTATATAACTTCCGGCAGGGAGGTTGAGATTTCTGAATTCAACGACTGGGCCAGATCTGATTGAATCGACAGCAACAACGGTGGCATTGGCAAAATCCTGTGGGTTTGCATTTGTGTGATGGAGAAGTTTTAAATCAGAACCAATAAACAAAGGGGCATCTTGAATTCCCGAGAAATTCAGATACAACTCCATTGGACCAATGGTACCAGTTTTGAACACCTTCCATACCCTGCCCGACCTTTCTACAATTCCATTGGGCAAGTATGCAGATGAGTATGGATAGGCTGTATTCAAAGATACGTTGTTGTGCCCCCACATGACTGTACTATTCAGTTGGTCGGTATCAGTTATCTTCACCCTTAAAATCCCAGGGCCTTGTCCATCAAGGTGAAGATCAGTGGTGATATCGACTCCTATTCCAGCCCCAGCTATTTGATGTCCGAAGTAGTGTGTTGTACTTGATCCATTTGCGAAACCCAAGTCAAATATCTGATCTGTGTTCGCAACATCAAGCGGAATATTGTATTTACCTGAGAAATAGTTCTCTACAATACATCTTCGGGTCTCGTTGATGGGCGGTTCGTTGTAGAATATTATCTCTGAAATGTACCCTTTGAAATCAAATCCGGTGGTCACTACACCAGAACCGGTGTTGGTGTGAAGTCTTGAATTACCGACAAGTTTACCCAAAATTGCCTGGTTATTGTCTCCAAAAAATTCTCCAATCGCACCTGTAGATGCCCCTGTAGGAGAATTTTTTGTGCCATTTACATAAATCACTACTTTCTCTGGAGCCAATCGATCAAAATGGCAAGAAATAAGATAATCCAAATTGGGAGTAATTGTTTGTTGAGAGACTGCATGTTTGTACCATGGGCTTGGGTTTCCAGCCACTACGGTTCTGTTCCAAACATTAAAATAAACTTTTCCAGCCTGAATATATATGCTTAGGCCCCTGTTCGCATTGGCAAGTCCCTGATGATAGAGCATCTGGGTTGCTGTGACATCAGCACCAGTCCTTATTACAAAATAGAATGATTTCCTGTTAAAACTACCGCTTTGGTTAATAAGTGGATGACCAGTGAGTTCATAAAAATCATTCTCGAACAGTATTGATTTTCGTTGATTTATAAGGTTGGAAGAAGTCTGTAACTGTGCCTGAAAACTTGGATCAGGTTGCAACATGTCGATATTTCTCGGTGAGAAATTCGGAATTGATTGCATCAGCTGTCCATGACTTCCGTTGATTCTGTCGGCATCAAGCCAAACAATATTATCCGAATCACGGCCTACTCCGGCTGCTCCGCGGTTTTCAAAAGGTGCATAGTCAACAATGGTATAGGTATGAACATCGGGTGCAGCGATGGTTGCGTTCACAGCCGTCTGTAATTGAAGAACAGCAGTTTCATCAGGCTCATCGAGCACATCAGAGTCAACAATCATAATAGGCCAGGCTTGGGTTTCCATTGGAGGGAACTGAACCACTCCTGGGCTAGCTGTATTAAAATCTACTCCGAGATCAGCTGTTGACATACCTCCATTAACATCGTAAGTAACTTCTACATCGAGCGCGGAGGGCCTATCCAACTCGATGAAAATGATAGGGCTCCCAACTGTTTCAAAACCGGTTTGGTTTGAAGTTACGAAACGTGCATTAGGCAATAATTCGTCGTTCACGATCATCACCTGATGAAAGGGTGAAGGTAAAACAGTGAAATTAACAAGAGGCTGTAGGAATAGATTAATTGACTCATCGGACTCATAAATACCATCGTCTATAATATCTATAGTCGCTGTCATTTCAGTAACACCTGGCGCAAACAAGAGGTCGACATACCGGCTAGCGCTGCCTCCAAGCCATCCTGAAGCATTCTGCATTACAAAGTCAGTTGAATACAATGCAGTGCCCTGATTTGGTGATGCAATTCTGCGTATACGAACAGTGGAAGCCAATGCCGTATTTCCAACCCTAAGCACTTTTACCAATGCCACTGGTTGATTCTCTAAATTGAAGGATTGTGATAACTCAAAAATTGCTAATGGTGGGGAATCATTGTCATAGATAAAAAATTCCAATGTATCCCGTTGTCCCACAAACAATCCTGATGTAGTATTTATACCGTTCTGAAGAATAATTAAAAAGCTTTCGGTTGCAGGATTTTCAGGCAAATTGTCATTGAGTATTTCGAAAGGAATAAGTGCTGATTGCATCCCCCCTGGAATGGTCAGACCACCGGATTGTACTCCGGCATTGTACGCGAAATCTGATCCTAATACGGCTGAAGAGGGTATGTATGAATAATCAATAGTATAAGCTGGTGCAGTGGCAAAGGGTTGAAAATTCAATTTTACCTCAGTGGATACTGCAAATCCAACAGGAGGAGAGTTTCCTTCAATTGCAAAATCTTGAATTAAGGTGAAATTCACTGCTGGCTTAAGCATAGCAATCGTAAAAAAGCTATTGTCCAGAAAGTCGTAATCAATAGAATAGTTTATACCATCCACTGTGGCAACCTCAAGTACTTTGGTCGACTCAAGAGTGAAATTCGGGAAGTTGGCGTTGGTTTCATCAATCAACAATACCATTTTTGGGAATCCAGCGGGCAAAGTGGGAAGGTCATTGACGTTTGCTTTAAAGTTGATAACTCCCATATTGGCACCCGATTCATCTACCCTCCACACCCGTTGTAGCCTTTGTATATTGACAGAGTTATTGGGCACGGCTGTCTGGCTCCATGATTTTGGCGCATTGTTGTGGCCAGTTAAGAAATATTGATCCGGTTCAGTGAGCTGAGCGTTCGTTACAGATATTTCAAATGGATTGCGTCCCTGGCTTTTCACATGCCGATTGTCTGCACTATTGGTTTGCTGACCAATACCTATTACTTCTACTCCATAGGTGGCTTCATGTGCGTACTTATCGTCAGTAATTATATTGGCAAAGTACTTCGCTCCCAGATAATTCTGCACGATGATTCTTTGGGTTTGAGAAAGCAAATCGTTGTAGTAGCAAAACTCGGCAAACCTGCCTTGAAAAGGCCTGGTTCCGTTTCCACTACATATTCTGCCATTTTTGTGCACAAAAGCCGTATTGATTGCACCGAGACCGATGGGGTCAGGGTGGGCCCAAAGGGTACCGATACCATTCACGCCATCATTTGCGCCAGCTGTATTTGTTTGATTTCCTGATGTATAGTCTATCTGGTCAAACATTTGTCCATTTAACCAGCCACGAACAAAAAAATTAGTGTTTATATTAGTGTTATTGTAAATGGCTCCAGGAGTGGGGGCAGAGAACTGTGCTGTGAGTATATAGGTACTGTTCGCTTGAATTGGGGTGCTTACAAAAGTATAGCCCCATTGCGGCGTATTGTCGAAATCGCTTCCGTTTCCGTGAGTACCTTCTGTACCAAGATTGTTAATCCCTTGTATGTTAAGATCGTATGCGCCTACGTATATTTGGCTGTTCTCAAGGTAAATGTTAAAACCACGGGCACACCCTCCTTCCTCATATAAGATTTGCATATCGCTCACATTGGTACCCGTTCGGAATGCAAGGAATACAGTTTTAGTAAGTGTGATTTTATCCAGGTTTATATCCAATGATGATATAAATTGCAAAAACCTACCTTCTTCGAAAGTAACAACTGAGAAGCCATTGATTGAGTTTGCCGCATCATCCCTGAAATAAGGAGGAATTTCAGCTGTAACAACCTGCGCATTGTCATTGACATGCGAAAGGGAAATATCGGGCCAGTTTGTCACAGGGTCACCGTCAGCCAAAGAGGTAAGTGTGGAAGCATCGAGCCATATTCGATTTGTACTTTGATCTGTTGGTACGAAGCCAACAATTGTGGTATCTGCTGGCACCCAATCATCCACTTCTGTGCTCACACCGCCCGGTCCGCGTTGGGCAGTGGCAACTTGTATCGACAGGCACACGGCCAACGAAAAAAGAAAATACTTCTGTAGCGCAATCATAGCTGCTTGCAACTTATAGATGCCCAACGGGCATTGAACGGCAAAGGTAATTGATTTATAGCTGATAAGAAAGGCATTTGTCGATGATAAGTTACGCACTTATCATGCCAATGGTTTCGAAGAATAAGCACCAATTCTCCTTGTTAATGAACATTCGGTAATAAGGGTAGTTTTGCCCGTGCCGCTTTCAGGCCATATTGTGGTAGACCTGCTGCACATCATCATCCTCTTCCAGCTTCTCCAGCAGCTTGTCAACCTCGGCTTCCTGCTCAGGATTCAGGGTTTTGGTATCCATGGGTATACGCTCGAACCCAGAGTTAATTAATACAATCCCCATCGTTTCTATCGCCTTTTGAAGGCTTCCATAATCTGCAAATGGAGCGTAAATAAGGATTCCATCTTCTTCCTCAAAAATTTCATCAGCTCCATGATCAATAAGTTCCAACTCGAGTTCTTCAGGATCATGGTCTCCCTTATCAATCTTGAAAAAACATTTGTGGTCGAACATAAAGTCCACAGAACCGGATGTTCCGAGACTTCCATTGTACTTGTTGAAATAGCTGCGCACATTTGCCACTGTGCGGGTATTGTTGTCCGTTGCAGTCTCCACAAGCACTGCTATTCCGTAAGGCCCATAACCTTCGAAAATAACTTCTTTATAGTTTTCCTGGTCTTTGTTACTCGCCTTTTTTATGGCCCTCTCCACATTGTCTTTTGGCATGTTCGCCGATTTGCAGTTCTGAATCACCGCGCGCAGCTTTGCATTGTTTTCCGGATCAGGGCCACCCTCCTTTACTGCCATTACGATCTCTTTGCCCAACCGTGTAAAGATTTTGCTCATTTTGGACCAGCGCTTCATTTTGCGCTCTTTCCTGAATTCGAATGCTCTTCCCATGACCTGTGAATTTCGGGCGAATTTAGTGAGATTTTGAAAGGATAAAAATTCTTACCCTCCTATGCTGCTTTCAAGTTTATGGAGTGTTTCTTGCAAGCGCATATGCGCAAGCTGAGAAATCTGACTCACAGAAAGATTTTCAATCTCTGTGGTGGTAATTGGCTCACCTACCATCACGTGTACATGGCCCCTGCTAAGCTTTCCTCCGGGAGGCAGTATTTTTTCAGTTCCTCTCACGGCCACAGGTATAAGGGAGATAGGGCCACTTTTCGCCAGGTGAAATGTTCCTTTTTTAAACGATTGCAATTCACCATTTTTGGACCGTGTGCCTTCCGGAAAGGTTATGATGTGTTTGCCTTTTTCTATGGCTTTTGCTGCCTTTTGCATTGACAATCTCGCCCTCTCAGGGTTGCTTCGGTCTACGAACACCATACCTATGGCATACATCCCCCAGCCAAAAACAGGAATTTTCAGCAGTTCTCTCTTTGCTATATAATACACAGGCACTGGAAGAGATGCGCAGATGGAAGGTATATCATAGTGTGAACTGTGATTGGCGTAGAATATACAGCGCGTGCTGGAATTCACAGTTTCCGTTCGGTAGGATTGGAGTTTTGCACCAGCTAGTTTAAGCAGGCCCGGACCCCACATTTTTCTACTTACAAAATTATAAACGCCTCCATTTGGGAGCCAGGAAAACAGCAACACTAAGAATGCCGAAATAAAGCAAAGGACGAGAATGGCCAGTCCACGTAGGGTTCGCATGTATATCATAATTCTACATTATTCATTTATTTCCTTCGCCGAAAATACGCAACTTGGTTCGGGTGATGGATGCCGGCAGTTCAATGATGTCTCCGGGCATCATTCCTTCTATTGTGAGTGCATCTATCTGCCACCGCACCAATCGCAGCGTTGGAAAACCCACACATGCAGTCATGCGCCGCACTTGTCTGTTTTTTCCTTCGTTCAAAGTAAGTGAAATCCACGATGTAGGAATGCTGGCTCGGTAGCGCACGGGAGGATTTCGCAGGGGCAAGGTGGGTTCATTCATCCTCGCGGCTTTGGCAGGCAAGGTATGGTGCCTTTTACCTTTGAGGTTTATTTCCACACCATTGGCTAACTTTTCCAGGGCATCCTTGTTTATTTCTCCTTCTACCTGAACCCAATAGGTGCGTTCATGCCCATTGGAAGGGTCGAGCAAAGCTTTTATAAATGCCCCGTCGTTCGTTAGGAGTAGCAGTCCCTCACTGTCTGCATCAAGCCTTCCGGCAGGATACACATCACGGGGTACAGATTTCAAATCAGCAAGGGTTTGGTGATTGCCTTCCCTGCTGAATTGGCTCAGCATTCCGTATGGTTTGTAAACTGCAAAATACCTGTGGGTGGCGTTATTTCGTGTCTGATCCAAGAATGATTGGTAATCCGTCTTTTCCTTGTCCTATCACTACGACCTTGGAGTTTTGCGATTTTGCCAACTCCAGCGTAGCTTCAATTCCTTTCCACCTCAGCAACTTGTCAGAAATACCCTCTGAAACGATGTCCTGAAAGTCCTTTATACCTTGTGCTTCTATGCGCTTTCGCTGAGCTTCTTTTTCTTCTTTTTGAATTTTAAACTCGTATTCCTGGCTTTCTTGCTCTTGTTTGAGTTTTTGTTCAATTGCAGCACGAATATTTGGTGGAAGGTCAATTCCTCTGATCAATATAGCATCGAGGTGAATGTTCATGCGCTCGAGTCTTGTTTTTACATCGTTGTAAATCTCGTCTTGAATGAAGTCGCGCTTGGTTGAATAGAGCTCTTCAGGATCATATCTACCAATGACTTGCCTTGATGCTGACCGCACTTCCGGCATTACGATAACGTCCTTGTAATTTTCACCAATGGTCTGATGAATAAATCCTATTTGCTTAATGAGGGGCCGGTATCTTATGGACATTTCAACCTGTATGGCAAGTCCATTCTTTGAGAGCACCTCCATTGTTTCCCTCTGTTCTTGATTTCTCACATTGTACACGTACATGGAATTCCACGGTGCAATGAAATGGAACCCTTCAGAAAAATAAAAATCAGTAACTGTTCCATCAGCAAATTGCCGGTAGAGCACACCTGCTTCTCCCGACTGTATTGTGACAGTAGACGTTTGCCAGAATATCAGTAAGAGAAAAAAAGAAATGACTACTGTGAGAATGAGTTTTCGTTGCGCTGGTTCCATGTGATATTATTAATTTGGGGATTATCTAAACTTCAAAATGTATCGGGGCTAAGGTAATTCATACCTTTGGCAAAATTGATATCATGAAAACAATTGCTGACAATAATGACTTCGTAGAAGTTCATTATACTGGTACCTTGCAAGATGGTACCATCTTCGACTCATCCAGAGAAAGAGAACCACTGGCTTTTCAAATGGGAGCCGGACAAATGATTCCAGGATTTGAGAATGCCGTGCGCGGAATGTCATTAAATGATGTAAAAACGGTGACCATACCTGCCACTGAAGCATATGGTGAAGTATTGGAAGAGATGATTCAGGAAGTTCCGAAGGAACATTTACCAGAAGGGCTTGAGCCACACATCGGCCAACAGCTTTCTTCCCAAATGCCCAATGGTCAGGAAGTTATTCTCAAAGTAAAAGATGTACAGGAAAAGCATATTGTTGTGGATGCCAATCATCCTTTGGCAGGTGAAGCACTAACGTTTGAGATAGAGCTGGTTGCGGTAACTTAGGTTCCTTCAGAATGGGAGCCTGATTCTGGTTTTTTACTCACAGTGGTGTACACAATCCTTGTTCCCCCTTCTGTATTGATCGTGCTGTGTTGGTTGAAAGGGTGAACCTGTTCAGGCTGCAAAGGTATTTCTTCTATGCTTGCTTCAGGATGGATTCCTGGAACATCTCCTTCTTCATCTTCCTCATCTTCCCAATGATATGTTGGTTTTTGGGGTCCTTGTTTTCTGAAATAAACGGCCAGTGCAAAGCCTGCCAATGCACCCCATAAATGTCCTTCCCAACTAATGGTGGGATCTACAGGTAATACTCCCCACCAAAGGCTGCCATATACGAATGCAACCAATAGCGATAGGGCTGCTACCCTTTTTTCTAACCTAAGCCAACCACTTAGAAATAAGAATGAAGCCAATCCGTATACTACTCCGCTGGCACCTATGTGGTAAGATTCTCTTCCCGAAATCCACAACCAGATACCAGATATTACCCAGATGCCAAGGAGTGAGCGCGTAGCCAGGGTTGGATAAAAATTGTAAAGTGCCCAGCCAAGTATCAGAACTGGTCCTGTATTGCTGAGCAAATGAAGGTAACTTCCGTGTAAGAAAGGCATTGTGAATATTCCCAAAATTCCTTCTGGTGATCTGGGCATCAGACCATAGACAGAGAGCTTCAAGCCGAATTCCGTTGAAATAATATGAACCGCCCACATCAATACCACCATTCCCGCTGGTACGGCGAAAGCGGATGCATCGAATTTATTGCGCGATTTGTTCAAAACTCCCAGGATTATTTGATGCTCTTTTGCTTTTTAATGGCTTCATAAGCCTCCTTTACTTTTTCGAATTTCTCCCGGGCTGCCTTTTGAAATTCTTCACCAAGGGAGCTTACCTTGTCGGGATGGTATTTGACAGCCATTTTCCTGTAAGCTTTCTTGATTTCAGTTTCTGTAGCATTCTCCTCAATTTCCAGAATTTTGTAATACTCGGAAATTCCCTTGCCAAACATGCTCCTTATGGATTCGAAGTCTTTTTGACTGATGCCCAGATAGGAGGCTATGTCTTCAATAGTTTTGGCTTCCCCTTGATCTACAACACCATCGGCCGCAGCCAGACCAAACAGATAGTGCAGAAGCTGCAATCGGAGCGGATGCTCCATATTATCGCGTATTTGGTGACACACACCTCTCAGATCAAAAGGTTGTTTTAGAATTTCTCTTAAGGTACCAAGATGCTCTACTGAACGCGCCTCACCAAATTGCTGCACAAAAAATCTTTTGACAAAATCGAGCTCCGATTTCAAGACACGGCCATCGGCTCTCATTACTGCTGCAGTGAGCACAATGAGGCTCACCACAAAATCTCCACTTGTGGCATGGCGCAGTCTTCTACCATTGTTGTTAGTAGATTGTATGGTGCTGGTATTTTCAATCATGGAGCCTACGGCAAATCCCAACAGAGCGCCCAGTGGTCCGCCCAGTGCGAAGCCCAAGCCTCCACCAATCCATTTTGCATAGTTTTTCATAATCTATAGTTTACCAGCTACCACCTGCGCCTCCACCACCAAAACTCCCACCACCAAAGCCGCCAAAGCCACCGCCTCCAAATCCACCAGAGCCGCTGCTGAAGTTGCCATAGTGCCCCCGGTGCTTATTACTTGTGGCGTTTAAGAGTGCCAGTGCTGCCCAGAATCCGAGGTTGTTACGCTTGGAATAGTTTCGTGTTCTGCGGAAGAAGAGCAACATCCAGATAGCAATCACAACGAGAATGGGAACGATAAGGGCTCCCGGGCTTCCTTGATTTTTTTTGGCGTAGCTGTCAGAATTGTACTCACCAGTAGCAAGTTCGCCTATTACAGTTGTGGCAGCATCAAGGCCTGCGTAATAGTTGTTGTTTTTAAATTGTGGAATCATTTCATTGTCCACAATAAGCTTAGCGGTGGCGTCGGGAATGGCTCCTTCGAGCCCGTAGCCAGTGGCGATAAATGTGCTGCGCTCTCCAGGTCCACCTGTAGGTTTTACCAGAATTACTACACCATTGTCAAATGCTTTTTGTCCTACAGTCCAGCGTTCACCTATTTCATAAGCCGTCATCGCAGCATCACCCGCACAAAGCTCATCGAGAATCACGATCACGATCTGATTGCTAGATTCATTATTTATTTTCAGCAACTTGTTCTCCAGTGCAGCTACTTCGTTTTCAGCGAGTATTCCTACCACATCTACAACCAACCTATTAGGCTTTGGGGGATAGCATTCTGTTTTTTGTGCTGTAACACAAAATGCTAAGAACGTGGTGAGTACCAACAGGGCATATCTTATTCTCATCGATCTGGGTTCTTTGAGCCGAACGAAATCTCGTTGGTCAATTCATTGGGATTGTCAACTCCTTTTGGGAAATGCTTCCCCAATTGTTCGCCTGCCATTTGGATGGCTGCGCATATTCCAGTAGTAAAATTGCCGTTTTTGAATTCGGCAAAAAGGTTGTTCCGGATTACTTCCCAAAAATCTCGAGGCACCACCGCATTGATTCCAGCATCTCCCAAAATGGCGAGTTTGTGGTCCTCGAAGGAGATATAGAATAGAACGCCATTTCTAAGCTTGGTCTTGTGCATACCAAGCTTCTCGAAAATGAAGGCTGCATGATCCATTACATCCTCCTTACAGCGCTCTTCTATGTGCACCCTGATTTCACCAGTGGTCAGCTTCTCAGCATCAGCAATGGCATCAGTTATTGCCTTTTTCTGGCTTTCTGTGAAAAGAAAATGGGCCATCTCAGAATTCGACTTTTGGTGCATTTTCAGCACCTTCAGCTGATTCAAAATACCCTTTCTGCTCAAAGCTGAACATTCCTGCAATTAGGTTTCTAGGGAACTTCCTGATGTAGGTGTTGTAATCACCAACGGCTTCGTTAAATTTGTTGCGTGATACGCTGATTCTGTTTTCTGTTCCTTCAAGCTGCGCTTGCAATTGGCTGAATTGCTGTGATGCTTTTAGGTCTGGATAACGTTCTACAGTGACCAATAGTCTGGAAAGTGCCCCGCTCAACTGCTGCTGGGCTTGCTGAAATTCAGCCATTTTTTCTGGGGTGAGGTTGTCAGCACTCATCTGAACACTTGTGGCTTTCGATCTTGCTTCTACCACAGCGGTGAGCGTTTCTTGCTCAAAGTCGGCGTATCCTTTTACAGTAGATACAAGGTTGGGAATTAGATCCGACCTTCTCTGGTACTGGGTTTCGACATCACTCCAGGCTTTGGCTGTGAATTCGTCCTTCTCAACAATAGTGTTGTACCCGCAAGAACTTAGCGTTACTGCTCCGATGAGTACGATCATTAATTTTTTCATTTAGCAATTGTGTTTAGTGATGGTTTGATTGTCAAAATTAATCGATTAGCGATACGCTTCGCCTCACAAATTTACTCAAGGCTTCGCCGGTGAGCATATTTTGTGACAACAGTGCGAGATCCACAACCTGACTTACAAGGGATTTTTTCTTTTCCTCGTCCTTTTCTTCTAAAATCTTCCCTATGATTGGATGATTTGCGTTCACCACCAGGGTAAACATTTCCGGAAAGGAACCAAACATTCCTCCACCACCGGTCATTTGTTGCTCTTTGAGCCTTCGCATAAATTCACTTTGTGTGATAATCATGGGCTGATCTTTCTCGCTCATGCTTTCAAATTTAACCGTGAACTTGCCAGTATCAATCACACTTTCTATGGTAGGTTTTAGTGTATTTTGTTCCTCTTCAGAAAGCTTAGAAATCGCTTCATCCTCCTTGGAAATAAGCTTATCAATTGTGTCTGAATCAACTCTGGCAAAACTGATATCGCTATATTTTTGTTCCAATTTGCTGATAATGTGTGGTGTAAGTGGGCTTTCCATTATTACCACATCATACGTCCTATCTGCAGCAGTTTCAATAAAACTGTGTTGCAGCTTATCATCAACAGCATAGAGAATTATAATTTTCTTGTTTTTATCAGTCTGCATCAGCTCCACCTTCTTGCGGTATTCATCGATGGTGTAATACTTGCCGTCCACTGATTTTAAAAGGTACCACTTCTCCGCTTTTTCATCGAACTTCTCATCGGTAAGCATACCGAACTCAATGAAAATTTTGATGTGATTCCATTTTGATTCAAAATCTGCGCGTTCATTTTTGAACATGCCACCTAGCTTGTCTGCAACTTTTTTGGTAATGTGGGTTGAAATTTTCTTCACATTTCCGTCTTCTTGCAAATAGGATCGGGATACATTCAAAGGAATATCAGGTGAGTCAATCACACCATGCAACATGGTAAGAAACTCAGGAACAATATTCTCGACACTATCGGTTATGAAAACCTGATTGGAGTATAGACTAATCTTGTTCTTTTGCAGCTCAAAGTTGTTTTTAAGCTTAGGGAAATACAGAATTCCGGTAAGATTAAAAGGGAAGTCTACGTTCAGGTGTATGTGGAAGAGTGGCTCTTCAAAAGTCATAGGATACAGCTCCCTATAAAAGGATGAATAATCTGCATCAGTAAGCTCAGATGGCGACTTTGACCAGGCTGGCTCGGTGTTGTTTACGATGATATCCTCAGATGTTTTCGTCTCCTTACCACCTTCTACAATTTTACCTTCTTCATCTTTTTCTTTCACTGTAATTTCCCGGCTCCCGAATTTAATTGGAACAGGTAGGAACTTACAGTATTTGTTGAGTATGGTGTTGAGGCGCGCATCTTCCAGAAATTCTAAAGAATCATCTGCGATATGCAATACAATATCTGTCCCTTTTGCATCCTTTGTAGTTTCTTCTATGGTATAATTTGGACTCCCGTCACATGACCATTTCACGGCTGTAGCACCTTCACGATGAGAGAGAGAAATAATCTCAACCTGTTTTGCAACCATAAATGCCGAGTAGAAACCAAGGCCAAAATGACCTATAATGGCATTTTTTTTATCAGAGTCTTTGTATTTCTGAACGAATTCTTCTGCTCCTGAAAAAGCAATTTGATTGATGTACTTGTCTACTTCTTCAGCAGTCATGCCAATACCACCATCTCGTACGGTAATGGTTTTGGCTTTTTTATCTAGGATTACTTCCACACGGAGGCCATCAGTTTCAGCCTTGAGCTCTCCAAGAGATGTAAGTGTTTTTAATTTTTGTGTTGCGTCCACTGCGTTAGACACCAACTCTCTCAGAAAAATTTCATGGTCTGAGTAAAGAAATTTCTTGATGATTGGAAAAATGTTTTCTGTCTGTACGCTAATATTTCCTTGTTGCATGTTCAATTTATTTGTCGGGGTGATTTCAATTCATGTGCCAGTAGTAGATTTCTGACATAATGGCGCTTCTGCTCTTAAAACAAAAACCGCCATCGGAAATTTCTTCCGACGGCGGTTCTTTGATCAGTTGTGCATCAAATGCTTATTCGGCAATCATAAACTTTTGAACGATCACTTCATTTGATGAAGAAAGTCTGTATACATACACTCCATTGGGCAATCCTGAGCCATCAAACTCTACCCTATATTGTACACCGGCTTGTGCATTCTGACGGAAGAGTTCAGCAACTTTACGCCCACTCATGTCAAACACTTCCAGTGTTGTCAAATCATCCTCTGTAACTTCAAATGTCGCATAGGAAATTCCCGAAGTAGGATTTGGCGAAACCGCTATACCCACAGCACAGCTTTTTTGAAGTAGTATGGTGTTTGAAGCGTCGGTACAGGCAGGCAATGTTGGTGGAACAATTGTTCCCAGATTTACACCACGGCTTGCTACGTGCGCTACACGGTAGGTTCCATTTGCAAGGGCACTGAGATCAAAGATTCCTGTAGAATTTTGGTCTATAATCTGTGTAAAGTTTGAATTCAAAAGTGCCCATCTGAATGTAGTTCCTTGTTGTCCAACAACAGTGAATGTCAAACTTCCAAGACAACCGCTTGTGGAGCCATTGGTGCTGATAACACCTCCATCAACCGCTGCACTTGTTACAGGTAGTTGGTTGGAAAGATCGTAGCAACCGGTAAGTTGGCTCACGTTGGTAATTCCAGCAATGGCAGCGAGATCTGGTACTGAAACGTACCCTACGAAGTAGCTGCCTACAGGATATTGTTCCATGTTGAATGATCCAGTGCTGTTAATCGCAATTACTTCAAGATCAGACTGACGCACAAGGCCGAAACGACCTTGGCCAGAATTTCCAGTGAGTTGAAGGGCAACAATATTTGCTACCCCATCACCAACACAAAGATTATTTCGTGGATCTGAAGTGGAAATGGTTCCACCTACAACGTTGCATGGGCATGCATCCTGGCTGAGGGTACCATTCGGTAAGTAGTAATTCCAAGGACCAAAGGTGCCATTTGCATCAGCAGCAGAAAGGTCGTTCGCATACTGGTAAGCAGGCCATCCGTTCACCAAAATTACCCCATTGCCATTGGTTGTAATAGTGGCTGTAATGCCAGCATCATCAATGGTAAATCCGTCAGGGGCAATTGCATAAGGCCATGTTGACCCGGTATAAGTTGGTGTTCCACCTGCATTGTCAAAATTGAAAGCATATATTGTTCTGGTCTCTGCTGTTGCTGTTCCACCACCATTAGATCCTGCAAGTGCACCGGTAATTTGTATTACCTGACCTCCGCATGGAAGTGTAAGCAATGTTAGAGAAGCAGGTGTGCCTACTTCTGAGCAATCGCTGCAAGCGTTGAAACATACAGTTGAGAGTGCCTCAGCCTCACCGGATCGGGTATGAATACGGTTTGAACCGCCAAAACCATTGTCTACGCCACATCCTCCTTCTATGAAATTTCCTGTTTCTTCGCCTACAAATACATCTCCATTGGCATATTTGTACTGAAATGTAGCAGGACCGGATACCATTACACTAGCAGAGTAGATTCCGGCGCCATCATTATCCATTTCTATTGCACCGTTTTGCCACTGTGGTGAGGTAAAACTTCCCATAAGGAAAACCCCGTCTTGTGAAATTTCCTGTAGGCTCATATCCACGGTAAATGTTACCATCGCTGGCGATGGGTCAGGATTGCACGTAGCCGTACATTGCGCATAGCAGTATTGAACCACAATAGGGTCCGCACCCACTGTAAACTCTCTGTTGTTGCTTACGGCACATTCACCAGGTACTGATTCATCAAATCCCCAAGCGGTTCCGTTAATGAATTTGAATTGCCATGTGCCTTGGTCAACTGCAACAGTCACTTCATAAATATTGTCATTGTCAGGATCAGTTAGGAAAATCTGTCCAGGACTCCATCCTTGAAACGCACCTGCGATGGATACGCCATCTGGGTTGGGCGTTACATTGCTCATGTCTACCCTGAAGGTTACATTGGTCTGTGTGAGGCAAATAGTGCAAGTGCCGTAACAGAAAGCTGTTGTCGTAGCTCCGCCGGCTCCTACAACAATTTCCCTATTGCCAGATACGTTGCAATTTCCTGGAACTTGTTCATCTGATCCCCAAGCATTTCCATTTACAAATTTGTACTGGTACGTGCCCTCAGGTACAGAAACAGTTAGTTCATAAATATTGTCGTTTTCCGGATCTAGTAGCTCCGATGTAGATGGATCCCAATCTCCGGGAAATCCTGCAGCAGCCTGCCAATTTCCGGCCACGTGAACGCCGTTTCCTGAAACGGTCTGATTGGACATGTCGACCCTGAAAGTCAGGTTCACATTTTGGGCCTGAACCCAAAGGGCTGACATTCCAAGCCCTAAAATGGTCAATAATTTTTTCATGATTTGCTGGTTAACGGTTGATTAAAATTGTTAGTGTAATTGTTACACTATCACACCAAAGATAGTAAAGTTTAGACAAGTAGCAAATTTTAAGCTGTGAACCCGTGCATTTTTACGCCGGAAATTGCTGAGCCAATATTCAGCTGTATTTGCACTTATATTTGTGGCATGCATGCCTATTTCAAATATTCCTTAACTGGACATTCTTCAGGAGTGTATTGTTTGCACGAGGCCCAAGAAACAGGTAAATTTTTCAGTGGATCTGCTGATGGAGTTGTAGCTTTATGGGACCCGGTTTCGAAGGTTTCAGCTCCTTTTTCTATCAAAGTAGGTCATCCCGTTCTTGCAATAGAAAGCGATTTTGAGCGAGGTCTGCTCCTTCTTGGACAGTCTGAAGGTCATATCCATGTGATTGAACTGGAAAAGCGAAAGGAATTGCGAAATCTCCACTACTGCACCAAAGGAATTTTTAAGATCAAACTACTTCGGAAACAAGGGCTTATTCTGGCTCTAGGTGGGGACGGAAATCTTGCTGTAATCGGTGCTGATGATTTCAGTTTAAAATTGCTTTGTCCGCTCTCTGCCAACAAATTGAGATGTCTGCTCCTGTCGCATGACGATCAAATACTATTTATTGGTGGTTCAGATGGGTATATCCGGGTTTTGGATACTTCTTACTTCAATGAGTGGGAAAAAGTAGACGCGCATGAAGGAGGGGTTTATTGTCTTGGTTGGATTTCTGATTCTCTGATGGTTTCCGGAGGGCGTGATGGTCATTTGCGTTTTTGGGAAGTGAAGGATAGAAATATGCAGCTGCAAGAATCGATACCTGCACATAACTATGCAATCTATGATTTGGCTATTGCCAAAGAGGGGCGTTTTTTTGCTTCAGGCAGTAGGGATAAGTCTCTAAAAATCTGGGACCTTGAAAATCTTAGAACGCCTCAGAAATTATTAAGAAAAGGTCTTCAAGGTCATTCACATTCAGTTAATTGCCTACTGTTGAAGAATGACGAAAGTATACTGCTAAGTGGTGGAGATGATAAGCAGATTATAGCTTGGGAGCTTAACTCAGGGGCATGATCGTAAGACCGCTGCGAAGTTTTGGTGCAATCCATGTGCTCTTAGGAGGCATTATCCCCCCGGCATCGGCCACGGCAAAGAGTTCATCTGGAGTTACAGCCTTCAAGCTGAAAAGTATCAAATTCTTTTGTTTTGTTATTCTTTGTTCGTATGGTTTCAATGGTTCATTCCCAGGTATGTAGCTCATTCGTTTGTCCGTTTTTGGATCCAGGATATGAAATTGTGGTTGTAAAATGTATTGTGTCAGCAAAGAAGTGTCAAGCCTTTTGGTTGGATCTACCACTTTGATCTTTTTCTTTAGAATTAGCCTATACCAACCTTCGTTGATTCTCAGTCCAAACTCACCATTCTTGTCAGGTAACACTTGTTCTCCAGACTTAATAATGTCAAAATCGACGGCGAGATTCTTGAGTAATTTATTGCTTTCATATGGAGCATCAAGCTCAATCAATCGGTGAAAAGGCAGGATCATCAACTCATTGCTTGGAATGATCATTGACAGCACAAAGTTATGTGGCATTTTATCTGGGAGAACGTCATAAGCCATTTGCGAATTTCGTCTCTTCCCCAATTTAACAGAACTTGCGGTACGGTGATGTCCATCAGCAATATACAAGTTTCCCACTTTGGAATATTCGGCAGCGATGGTAGCTTGATCCTTGGGATTATCTACTATCCACAGTTGATGCCTTACCCGATCAGTCGTTGAATAATCAAATTCTGGCTCGGAGGACGTAATGGATTTAATTTTGTTTTGTAAAATGGGGAGCTCATCTCGGCAAGTGAGTAAAACAGGTTCCGCATTGAAATCGCATATGTCAAGGTATCTACAGAATACTTCCTCTCTTTCTGTGATGGTGTGTTCATGAATTTTGATGTTGCCATTTTCATATTCATCAATTGACACTCCGCATACAATGCCAGTAAAGGTTCTCTCAAGCGTTATCTGTCGGTAGATGAAAACTGCCGGGGTCAAATCAGGAACGAGAAATTCATTTTTTAAGAAATCTTCGTATTTCTCCTTTACCTTGAGAAACCGCTCTTTGGTATTTGGCTTTGTTTTGACGGGTGCACCAAATTCTGGATTAATGATGTGTATGAAGGTGAAGGGATTTTCCGAAAGTTTTCTATAAAGATCATTTCGGCTATACATAACATATGAACGGGATGCTACCAGATGAACTTTATCTTTTGAAGGGCGCACAGCGCGAAAGGGAGCAATTTTTGTCATGAGCTAAAGAATGGCCGCACGAAGTTAATCCAAATTATACGTTTTAATTTAGTGAGAATGTGGATACATCCTGTCTTCACCAATAAAAAAAGCCGCGACAGAATCTCTGTCGCGGCTTTTGGTTAAGCTATTATCAGAAGTACTACTTCAGATTACTTAGCGATCATGAATTTGTCAATGATCACTTCAGAACCTGTAGTAAGTCTGTAGATGTAAACGCCATTTGGCAGACCTACACCGTTAAACTCAAGACGGTATTCTACGTCTTTCTGAGTTACTTGGTTGAAGAGCTCAGTCACTTTACGTCCACTCATGTCATATACTTCGAGTGTAGTGTACTCCTCAGTTGGTACTGTGAAGGTTACATAAGAAGTACCAGGAGTTGGGTTTGGTGAAGACTCAAGAACTGCAGTTGCACAAGCCACTTTTGTAACCGTAACAAGGTTAGATGGAGCAACACATGGAGGAAGTACTGGAGGCATAATTGCTCCAAGGTTTACGTTTCCAGTGTATGAAATGTGCACTATTCTGTAGATACCAGTGGCAAGCGAATTGAAGTTGAATACTCCAGTCGTGTTTTGCGCGATAACCACAGTTGCAGTTTGGTTCAACAGTGCGAAACGCCCTTGTGGACCTTGGTTTCCAGCAACAGTTGCGGTTACAGTACCACCACATACAGTAGTTGAGCTGGTAGTAACTGTTCCACCAGCAAGCTGAATAGAAGTTACAGCTAGTTGGTTAGAAAGATCGAAGCAACCAGACAACTGATTCACGTTGGTGACACCTGCAAGTTGAGCTGCATCTTCCACTGAAACGTGACCTGCGAAATACTGACCTGCAGGGAAGTTTTCAACGTTGAACAGACCAGTTTGGTTGGTAGCAACCACTTCAAGGTCAGACTGACGAACGATTCCGAAGAAACCAACACCTACGTTGCCAGCAACGTTGATTTGGATGAAGTCTTGGTCGCCATCACCTTTGCAAAGCTGTGTAAGCTGGCTGGCTGAAGATACAGTACCGCCATCAACATTGCATGGGTCTAGACAAGAATCGCTGAGTAGATCGTATGCATCCTGGCAAATACTATCCCAAGTGTTGTTGCAGCAGAATGCGTCATTCGCTATAACTGTAGCGTACGCCGCTCCATTTACATCAACGCAGGCTGGCGCAACTGCAGTACATCCACCACCAGTACAAGTGTCGCTAAGGCCATCGTAAGCTCCTTGGCATATTGAATCCCATCCTGTATTGCAGCAGAATGCATCGTTTGCAACTACTGTTGCGTATGCTGCGCTGTTCACATCAACGCAAGCTGGTGGAACAACTAAACAGCCACCACCAACACATGTGTCGCTAAGGCCATCATAAGCTGATTGACATAATGAATCCCATCCTGTATTGCAGCAGAAAGGATCGTTTGCAATTACAGTGGCGTAAGCAGCACCATTCACATCAACACAAGCAGGAGGAGCTATACAAGCACCAGTACAAGAGTTGCTGAGGAGGTCGTAAGCATCCTGACATACAGAATCCCAAGTGTTGTTGCAGCAGAAAGGATCGTCAAGAATCACCTGGTTGTAAGCAGCACCGTTAACAATTACACATGGGTCTGGAGTTGTTACGCAAGGTTCTGTGCCATCACATGTAGCGCTTTCGAGGTCATACGCGCTTTGGCAAAGAGAATCCCAACCAAAATTGCAGCAGAAAGAATCATTTGCAATGGTGTTTGAATAGGCAGCGCTGTTAATGTCAACACATGCAGGTGGAGCTATACAAGCACCGGTGCAAGAGTTGCTGAGTAGGTCGTACGCATCCTGACATACAGAATCCCAAGTGTTGTTGCAGCAGAAAGGATCGTTCAGAATTACCTGGTCATAAGCAGCACCATTCACAATTACGCAAGGGTCTGGTGTTGTAACACATGGTTCTGTTCCATCGCAAGTAGCGCTCAAATCATCGTAAGCACCTTGGCAGATAGTATCCCAGCTATTGTCGCAGCAGAAAGGATCGTTTGCTATTGTAGTAGCGTACGCAGCGCTGTTTACATCAACGCATGCTGCTGGAACAGCAGCACAAGATCCACCACCAGCAACGCAAGCGTCGTAATCACTTTGGCAAAGGGTATCCCAAGAGTTATCGCAGCAGAAAGCATCTCCAGCGATTACCTGGTCATAACAAGGGCCAGAAACACCGGCAGGAGGAACAGCGGCGCAACCGCCACCGCCAGCAACGCAAGCGTCGTAAGCATTTTGGCAGAGCGTATCCCAAGAGTTATCGCAACAAAAAGGATCTGCTGAGGTTACTTGGGCATAACAAGCGCCAGTAACGCCAGCTGGCGGAACAACAGCACACTGAGCTACTGCTTCAGTGCTGGTAAACGAAAAGGCGAGTAGCAGACTACAGACGCCAAGCATTCTGGTAAAGAACTTTTTCATGCTTTTTTGGTTTTTGGTTAATAGATTAAAAAATTTTAACTCAATCATTCTCGTCGACGAATTGGTTTAATTCGAGGATAATAAGAATGAATCGGGTCTAAATTAGTTATTGAAACCCTTGGAAGCAAATTTTCGTCCGACTTTTTTTTGAATCTATCTGTGATTTACCCAAATTCATGCAAAATCGAAAGGATTTTATTTCACACAATACTCCATTCGAGTTTCAGGTAATATTCAGGTTTCTGCAAACGAAGAAACTACCGAGCCAAGAGAAATTTACTTATCAAAACTTCACTTTCGGTGGTAAGCTTATATACATAGGTTCCGTTTGGCAAAGAGGAAATGTTCACATCAAACAGGTATTCCTGGTCTCGAAATACTTTCTGGTTAAATACAATATCAATGTTTCTGCCCGTGATATCATATAATTCGATTAATGCATGCGTATCATCCGCAGTTGACATCCGTATATTCGATTCTCCACTACTGGGATTAGGCCATGCTTCTATTCTGGCACTTCCACAAGCTTCTCTGTTCACCTGAATGGTATTAGATGCATCTGTACAAGCAGGCAGTGCAGGGGGGACAATTGCTGCAAGATTCACGCCGTTAGCATGGGCAAGGTGAACAATTCTGTATTGTCCAGGAGGTCTGTTGTTAAAGTTGAACACTCCTGTGCTGTTTTGAATGATGACTTCCGTTGCATTCTGATTGAGTAGAACAAATTTCGAGTTTGGCCCTTGGTTTCCTGTCACGGAAACTGCAACGTTACCACCACAAATTGTTGTCGCATCAGTGGTTGTAATAGTGCCACCGGATATTGGATATGATGTTACCAGAAGTTGATTGGAGAGGTCGTAACAACCAGCTAAGTCATTCACATTGTTAATACCCGATAGATCAGCCAAACTATTCATTGATACATGGCCAACGAAGTAAGTTCCCGGAGGATAGTTTTCCATATTGAAATTCCCATTGCCCGTCGTAGCTATTATTGAAAGATCTGATTGCCTCACAAGTCCAAAGCGACCAATTCCAGAATTTCCGGTTATGGTGAGCTGTATCAAATCAGAATCGCCATCACCCACACATAAATTCAGTCTTGGACTTGAAGTGGCTAAAGTGCCGCCTACCACATTGCAGGTAATTTCAGGAATACAGGTACAGTCTTCACTTACTGAACCTGGCAAACCTTGAGCCGTGCAGGCATCACCTATATTTGCCATGAGATTGGGGCATTCGAATATCGGCGTACATGCGATAGAAAGATTGAAGTTGCCCTCAAAATCTTCGTACCCGTGCACGAGAATATAGTATACCTGGCTAGCAGAAGCAGTAAAGGATACTTGAGATTGTAAGCCACAGAAATCATCATTGCCACCAACACAAATGGGTGCACTGCAATTGCCCTGAAATACCCTGACTTTGGTATCGTAGTTATTGTTTTCACAAGTACTCACAGTAATTACCGAAGCAGTTGCTGGAGAAATGGAATACCATACCCCTCCTCCAGTTCCATCGTTGGTTCCGCATATTCCAACTTGGTCAGGTGATGCACCAAATGTGAATCCTGATAAGGAGCTGTTGCAATCCACAGGAATTGCGGAGCAAGGAGAGTCGTTTTCCTGTGCTGATGCACCTGAACAAGAACAATCTGGCTGTATCTCATCATTGTAAGTAAATGGATTCGAGTCATCACAGCTGTCGCCAAAATTGGCGTCAAGATCCAGGCAGTCAGGCGCACATTCTGGTGAGGGGTTTGGCAGACCGCCTTCATTGGTGTAAGCCAAATCGCACAATGCATCCCACTCAAAAGAACAACAAAAAGGATCGTTGTCCACTACTATGAGGTAGGCAGCACTGTTTAAAATTGCCGCACACCCCGGGTCGACTGTGCAATCCGAAACACCACCACACTCAGGTGAAGTATTCACTTGACCCCCGAGTGCGAAGTAATTGGCTTGGCAAAAGTTATCCCATGCATTTTGACAGCAAAAAGGGTCATCATTTATAATTTGAAGGTATTCTTCACTGTCGATTATTGCCAGACACCCTGGATCTGCTGGGCACTGGGCGAAGGCCTGAAATCCCGTCGAAAAGCCGAGGATGAAAAATATTTGCCAGATGAAACATCGTGACGGGAAGAAGTTTTGTGAATTGTTCATCTGATTATGGGTCTATGTTTTGTCAACCATTATAATTTGAAGACCAATTTAGTGAAAAGAGAGCCCAATTACAACTTTCAAGCAGATTCATGAGTGTGCTGCCCGCGTTCAGTAAGGCCTGGCAAATGATCATCTTAAAATTGAAACCAACATGATTGTTCAGCGATACTGATTTGAAAAAAAAAAAACACCGCCCTATTAAAGGGCGGTGTTCATTATGGTATTTGATTATTCGGGAATTGTTCCCTAATAATTACTTGGCAATCATGAACTTGTCAATGATTACTTCAGAAGCAGTAGTGAGTCTGTAAATGTACACGCCATTTGGCAGACCAGCACCGTTAAATTCAAGACGGTACTCTACATCTTTCTGTGTTACCTGATTGAATAGTTCAGTCACTTTGCGACCGCTCATGTCATATACTTCGAGTGTAGTGTACTCCTCAGTAGGAACTGTGAATGTTACGTACGAAGTACCGGCAGTCGGGTTTGGTGAAGACTCAAGCACTGCAGAAGCGCAGTTGCCTTTGGTCACGGTAACCAGGTTAGAAGCAGCAACACATGGAGGAAGTGTTGGAGGTGTAATTGCTCCCAGGTTCACGTTTCCGGTATAGGCAATGTGAGCGATTCTGTACACACCTGCAGGCAGGGATGTAAAGTTGAATGTTCCTGTGGTATTGCTTGCCAGCACAGTAGTTGCAGTCTGGTTGAGCAGTGCGAAACGCGACTGCGGTCCTTGATTGCCAACTACTGTTGTTGTAATAGATCCAGTGCAAATGGTAGTTGCGCTCGTAGTGATTGTACCACCCGCAAGCTGAATAGAAGTAACAGCGAGTTGGTTTGACAGATCGAAGCAACCACTCAATTGGTTTACGTTGGTAATACCGGTGAGTTGGGCTGCATCTTCTACTGAAACGTGACCTGCGAAGTACTGACCAGCAGGAAGGTTTTCAATGTTGAAGAGACCTGTTGAGTTGGTAGCAACCACTCCAAGGTCAGACTGACGTACGATTCCGAAGAAACCAACACCTGAATTGCCAGAAACGTTGATTTGGATAAAGTCAGCATCACCATCGCCTTTGCAAAGTTGGGTAAGCTGGCTGGCTGAAGAAACAGTACCGCCATCTACA
>JBGTBE010000031.1:0-4649 GCA_041749535.1 Cryomorpha sp.
TTGATCTGTGGTAGGCTTTTGATTTTCGCGGTGCTGCTCAGTATGCCGTAGTGCCGTATGCGCACAAAGGATCTCGGCAAGATGTGCATGGCAAAGCGGCGTACAACCTGCGGAGAATCATGTCAATCATCGGTCCCGAAGCACTCAAAGGGTACTTCAAAGGGCTTCAAAAGGCCATTTTAAGACTGTTTCGTTTGGTTTGGCCATGGAGTGCTCCCCATGGTATTTTGGAGTCCTTTCAGGGGTTTTCTTACCGCTTGTATCTTCGATGGAATGTTCAGTTAGATTTGGGTGTTAAAGGAAGGTTTTAGGACGGGCTGCCGTTGTTGTGCATTGAAACAAAACTTTGCTTTGTACGTTATATAACCGTACATTTGTTTGAAATAAGAATCACATGGAAGCACAAATAAATAAAGACGAAAGAATGGAGTTAAGGGTCTCATCTACGGATAAAAGAATTTTCAAAAGAGCCCAAAAACTTAGCGGTGATAAGTCATTTAGCAGCTTTGTAGTTCGGATAGTTAAAAAAGAAGCAGAAGAAATTGTGGCTAAACAAGATCGAATCATAGTTTCCGAAAAAGACCGTCAACTTTTTTTTGACACTGTTTTTAGCAATACTAAGCCAAATCAAAATCTAGCAGCAGCAGCTAAAAGATACAAGTCAAAGAAGTCATAACATTGGAAATTTCAATACTCCACAAAACACACAATCGACAGAGTTTTGAATGTGAAGAAAGGGCTCTAACTGACTATATTCGGGAGCAGGTGAGTCAGGATGTAAAAAAGAGACTCGCAATTTGCTTTGTAGCAGCTGACAATGACAATAATGTAGTAGGATATTATACGCTTACAAGCGAAAGTCTCGGGCGAGAATTAATACCAGAAAAGTATCTTAAAAAGGTTCCCAAGAATTACAATGCGCCTGTAATTCTACTTGCTCGATTGGCTAGAGATCTTAATCAAAAAGGAACAGGTTTGGGAGAACACCTCCTACTTGATGCTCTATTTAGAGCTTTCACCTTATCTGAAGAGAGTATCGGTGCCATGGCCGTAGTCGTGGACCCTATAAATCAATATGCTGTGAAATTCTATGAAAAATATGGATTTGAACAGCTTCCTGACAGTGAGAAAATGTTTCTTCCTATGAATACAATTAAGCAATTAGTGTAAAATAAAAACGCACCACAACAAGGTATAAGAATGCATAGCTTCCTATCGTCAGCTGCGACAGATTATACTGAGCGTTATTAAAAAAAACAACGTGGAAAGGATACAGAAAAAAATAGATAAGGATGTAATTGACAAGTTGTTTGTGACCATTCCGACAGGAACTGTGGATATGAGAGATGACCGAACAAAAGAAACCTGGTCGGTAGACATAAACTCTTTTAAACTCTTTAAATTCCCAATAACACAAGAATTATATAGAGCAGTAACTGATTTGGATCCTTCGACATTTAAAGGCGACAGTTTACCAGTTGAAACCGTTTCATGGATTGAAGCGGTTAATTTTTGTAATGATTTATCCGAATTGTTAGGGAAAGGCACATGCTACAACATTGACATAGAAACTGAACAAGTGACCTTGAATGTAAAGGCCAATGGATTTCGATTACCCACGGAAGCTGAATGGCAGTATGCTTGTCAGGCAGGAACAAATGATATCAGACACGGAGAATTGAATGAAATTGCCTGGTTTAAAGAGAACTCAAATAATCAAACGCAAGAAGTTGGACAAAAGAAAGCCAACGAATGGGGACTTTATGATATGTTGGGTAATGTTTGGGAATGGTGTTCAGACATTTATGACGAAACCGTTTACGGAACTTATCGTGTTTTCCGCGGTGGCGGTTGGTGTGACCAAGAAAGGAGTGTTATGGCCACAACTCGCAGACGAAGTCATCCCTTTTCTTTTAAAATAGACGACTTGGGGTTTAGAATAGCGACCAATGCGAAAAAAGAAAAAACAACAGCCAATCGGGTAGAAGGCTCCGCCCCTAAAGATTGACGGAGTGCGCATCTCACACCACTGCGGGTACGCGAGCTACGCTCCCAACCTGCGGTTGCATATACAGCGGTTCGTTTCGCGTAAAACCCAGGATTGAATATTCGCCTCAATAAGGACAACCAATCTGATTAGGTTTTCTCATTTCCGGTAGTACCGATTATTCACCATCCGTCCAAAAACGCAGGGTGAAATTCAACAAAAAAGTACTTTTGGGGACGGATATGGTGCATAGATAAGCTTATAGTAATCAGGATACAATAATTCATTCTGGTGAAAAATCAATACCTTTTTCAGGATTTACATTGGTCTTAAAACCCGCACATACAGCCCTGTTTCTACTGCTCCTATTCTGTGCGGGAGCAATTTTAGCTTCACCAAAAACGGACAGTCTGGAAACTGCACTAAAGCGAGAGGGAATCAGTGCTGAACAGCGCCTCGAAACGCTCAGCGCCTTGGGATATTCCTACTGGACAATAGATCCTACAAAATCGGTGCGTTATGGAAGAGAAGGCCTGGCTCTTGCCAATGAATTGGGCAACCGCGAGAAGCAAGCATACAATTACCGGGTTATCGGCGTGGCATTCTGGGCGATTGGGGATTACCAACCCGCTCTTGATCATATGCTGAAGAGTCTTGACATCTATCAGGAGATAAAGAATGAAATCGGCATAGGCAATATGCTGCTGAATATTGGTTTGGTGTACTCTGAACAGCTCAGCTATACGGTTGCGAAAAACTACTACCGGCGCGCCCTACAGCTGTACGAACGCAGCGATGAAGATGGGCGAAAAGCCACCACCCTTACCAAGCTGGCTTCGGTGCTGATGGAAGAAGACAGTTTGGCGCTGGCTCAGAAATATCTGAACGAGTCGATCGACATCCACCGCAAGAACAATTTCAGGTATGGTCTCGCGGAAGCATACAACCGCTATGGTGTGCTTTACTGCAAAAAGAAAGATTACAACGCATCGCTTGATTACCTGTACCGCTCCCGCGACCTGAGTATCTCCATAGCCGACCACGAGGGGATTGCGAAATGCCTGAACGATATAGGCATCACCCTTCTCGCTTCCGGAAATCATGCTGAAGCCACAGCCTATTTCACCAAGGCTTTGCAGGCTTCATGGGATGTCGGATCCAAGAAATGGCGACTGATGGCCTATCAGGGTTTGGCTGATGCAGCGCGAAAAGAAAACAATTTCAAAGTGGCAATCCACTATCTGGAACAGCACCGTGCGCTGCGCGACAGCATGCTCAATGAGCAGAAAATTCTGGCCATAGCCGATCTGCAAAAGGAATTTGAAAACCGTGAACAGAAACGAATTCTGGAACTTAGCGAACTGCGCCTCAGAAACCTGCAGGAAGAATCACGCCGTCGCACCGTTACTTTCTGGAGCATTGTGGCCCTGCTTCTGCTCACACTCATTATTTTGGCTCTGGGTATCCACAATCAAAGGCTCAGGCGCAAAACTGCGGAACGAGACAAGGAAAGGGAACTGGAGGCCATGCGCGTAGAAGATGTGCGACGCGAAATGGAAGTGGAAAAAATACGCCTGCGCGAAAAGGAATTAAAAATTGAACTGGAGCTCAAGCATAAAGAACTTACCTCCTACGCGTTGAACTTTGTAAAGAAAAATGAATTTATCACCGGCCTGAAGAACGATCTCGCTTCCGCAAAATCAGATCCCGCTGTGCTTACTGTCAGAAAGAAACTCCAGTTATCAGCACACGCTGACAGAGACTGGGAAAACTTCCGGTTGCAGTTTGAAAACATCCACGAGGGTTTTCTTGAGAAGATAAAAGCACTGCACCCGGAACTATCGCAAACTGAGCTGAGGCATTGCAGCCTGATTCGAATGAACATGAACATTAAGGAGTGTGCTTCAGTCCTCGGTATATCGCCTGAAAGTGCTAAAACATCACGCTATCGGCTCAGGCGAAAAATGAACCTCGACGAAAAGGCAAGTCTCTACGATTACCTGACTTCAGTGAATTAATCGTCACTCCGCAGTTCCGAGACATTTGCCTTCGGTGAGATCGCTGCGCTGCTTTGCAATGCTGCGGTTGACTATTTAAAAATACCGCCATTCCCATGATTGTATCATACCATTCAATTCCAAGTGTGTCGCAGGTAGGTCGAGTATCATCGGATACACCATATGATCGCTTCCGAATACCCCAATTTCATCTCAGAAGCCCCCAAAAAAATACAGATTAAAATTACCCGTATCTTATTGATTGTATAGTAATTAAGAACCATTGTTCACCTTCTGTTGCCCTGACTTTAAAGCAGTGCTACCCTATTGATGCCCTGCTAAATTATACCTGCCGGAAAAGTCGCCATACGTTTGCACCGCATTCACCGAAACACATGGGCAACAGCATGTACCAAAGTGAGCAAACAATCAAATTTCTTTTCTAAACAATTAAACAACTAAACACTTAAAATGAGAACCATTTTTGTTTTTTTCATGATGATCGCAATGACCGCGCAAGGGTGCAAAAGCGATGACAACGGCGCGAATCCTGTAACCGAACCCACAGGACGTTTTGACAACCTACCACAGGACTTAATCCTGCAATGGAATGAAACAGCCCTGGACGCTATGGGTGGGCTATCTTACGAACATTCACATTACGG
>JBGTBE010000032.1:0-2819 GCA_041749535.1 Cryomorpha sp.
GATGAAGAAATCATGTCCATAGCGAGGTCAGCTAATGCCGGAACATTGAACAATGCTGAAATGCTTTATGCAGCATCTTTGTCAACTGACATGAATGAGCAATATGCTATCTATAAAAAAGCGTCTGAGACTTATCCTTCAGATTATCGCGCATTCAACAATATGGGTGTTATTCACTTGAAGAAAAATGAGTGGGTCGAGGCAAGCAACATGTTCCAAAAGGCAAACGATTTGAAAGACAACCAAGAGTCAAATAACAACCTCGGTATTGTAGCCCGCCTAAATGGTGACCGTAAAAAAGCTTCAGGTCTTTATAACAAGGCATCAGGAGCTGGCGATGAAGTTAATTACAACCTTGGTGTTATCGATATCCAAAACGGTAATTATGCTTCAGCTATTCAGAATATGAAAGGTTACAATACTTTCAATAAAGCTTTGGCGCAGGTTCTGTCTGGTTCTAACGAAGCTGCTATGAGTACACTCAATGCATCGCCCGAAAAAGACACCGCACAAGGTCAATACCTTAAAGCAATTATAGCTGCCCGATCTAATGACGGTGCTACAGTTTCCAGTGCACTTACTCAGGCTTTTGCCCTAGACGCTTCATTGAAAGATAAAGCGAAAAAAGACCTTGAGTTTAGAAATTTCCCAGACGCAGTGAAATAATTGCAGCGTTATAAATGGAAAAAAGCCATGTGCAAATAATTGCACATGGCTTTTTTGCTTTATGACATTTCTGAATTAGCTTATAGCTAGTCTCTGATTCTATTCACCATGAGAAGCAACAAATCGTTTGTAATCGCCATTAATGAATGTGAGCGCAATGCCAGAATGACTACCTGATGTTTTCTTCCAATGCCAGGCGAGAATGTAGAATATCACTAGAACCTTGCATTTAGATATTTCATAAAGAATTGCTCTAAGAGATAGAGCAAATTAAATGCGGCAAGGCCCTGAGTTGAAGAATATCTGAATTAACCTCTGACCCGGCAATTCAGCCAAACAATCGCCTGCAAATTCTAATTTATATAGTGGATCACTACTGTCCGATAAAAATCGAAATATACAACCTTGCTTGCTAGAAGGCTTGATTTCATTGAAGGAGTCCTTGCTGTATCAAAAGTAAGCCCTATAGGTTTAAGCTGAGCTAAAATTCAACTGCATTTGGTGGGTTTGTTCTTTGATCCAGTCTCGCTGGGGGTCTTCGAGAAATTTGATGAGATGGATGTAATTGAACAGGTGCAATCGGCAGAAGCTAGCCAGGTTTGAGAACGACCACTTCCGCTTGACCTTTCTGGCAATTACTGTGAGTAACAGGTTCACAATAAGTGTGCACCATATTTGGATTTTGATGCTGTTTTCGTTGTCACCCAGAAAGTATTTGAGTGGGAAGTTTTGTTTGAGTTGTTTGAATAGCAGCTCTATTTGCCAACGCTTTTTGTAAATCAAGGCAATATGGCCGGCATTCATTCCGCGAATGTTGGTAATGAATTCAAAACAACGTTTGTTGTCATCGTCCCAATAGCTCACTTTTCTGAGCTGAAGGTTTTTTAGATACTTTCCGTTTTCCTTCACTTCCACCGATATGATTTCGTCTTTGATGACCCCGTCATCTATGTAGGATGGTATGTCGTTTTCAACCACACTTTCATATGCTGCATTGGTTTTCAATCGTGTCACAAAGAATATCCCGTCACGGGTAAAAGTGTCGAATACAGCGTAGTCATTGTAGCCTTTATCGAATACAGCAATTCTTCCTTTATCGAGTTGTACCTGTTTTAAAAACTGCTTATCGTGGGTCGTTGCTGCTGATAACCATATGAGTTTAGGCACTTTCTCCTGCAAGTTGATTTGTGTATGAACTTTGATTCCCCCTTTATGCTTGCCATTGGCAGGCTTTCTGCCCACACAGCTCAGGATGTCTTTAAAAAGCGAGACTGTGCTTGAATCTATCAACTCCAGCTTATCCTCCCAGCAGTATTGCTTTCGGCTGTCCGATAAAATAGCTGCGTGATGCTTAAGCAAGCCGTAATAGATATCTTCAAATACCTTGTGGCTTCTGCGTTTATTGGCATCACTCAAGGTACTTCGATATGGGATGTTTTTGAGTTGAAAGTGTGATGTTTTGCCCTTCAGCCCCAGCATGGCTGCTGCCACTTCACGAAGAGATGAGCAATGGGAAAAGCTGCTAAAAAGCATACTCACCAAGTGGTCATAGGTGTCAAATTTCTTGACATACCGATCAGATTGGTGTCTCTTCACCGCTGAACTTACAATACCTTGATCGATTAGAGAGATCAGCTGTCCGACAACCGATTGTCCAAAAAAGTGGCTACTTTTACTCATGTAATTTATGTTTCGCAAAAACCAAATTACACAAAAGCGGGACGACCTCTATGGAAGTCCCGCTTTTAAAGTTTTATCGGACAGTAGTGATAGTGGATAAAGACTAAAACAAAACTCGTTTAGCGCGGCGTTTCGTTGCTCTGTTAAAGCGGCCTTTATACCTTCTCTTGTTTATTTTGTATTGAGCAGTGAGATGCGCAAACATGTATGAATCATTATCAGCGGGATCTCCGCGCTGAGCTCCAGGGAAAGTAGAATCCATAGGCACCTGTTGGCCATTCTCATCAATTCTGTATCCAAGACTCGGGTCAGCGAAGAAGGCAGCAAGTTCACCCTGGTTGCTGCGAATTACATCGTTATCATAATACACCGAGCTTACATCATCCATATAATCAGTAAAAGTCACCCGGTGGGCTACTTCCAATCCCAGCGTCCATTCCCGGTTAATTTCATATCTCAAACCAAGGCCCATA
>JBGTBE010000033.1:0-19842 GCA_041749535.1 Cryomorpha sp.
AAATCGTTGAGAAAAGGATTTGAAAATTACCTGCGCCTGGAGAAAGGACTAAGTAAAAACAGCATTTTGGCTTACCGCAATGACCTGCGAAAGCTTGAACTTTTCTTGTCGGAAAATGAAAACACGACTTCACCACTCAGAATTTCGCATGATGTACTTGCTGAATTCGTGCACATCACCGCACAAGATAGTCAGGCCCGTACCCAGGCCCGGCTTATTTCGGGTATCAAAGCCTTCTTTAAATACCTCAATATAGAGGATTACCGTTCCGACGACCCATCGGAACTGCTGGAATCACCGCGCATTGCACAAAAACTTCCCGATACACTCAGCATTCAGGAAGTGGACAAAATGCTGAATTCAATAGACCTGAGCAAGCAGGAAGGCATACGCAACAGGGCCATGCTAGAAACGCTTTACAGCTGCGGACTTAGGGTGAGTGAACTTGTGGGTATGCAGATATCGAACGTCTATGACCATGAAGGATTTGTGCGCGTGGTGGGCAAAGGCAATAAGGAGCGCCTGGTACCCATCGGCAGGGATGCAATAAAATACATCGCCATGTACAGAGATCAGATAAGAAATCATCTCAACATTGCCTCATCCCAAAGCGACATCCTTTTTTTGAACAAGCACAACAGGTCACTGAGCAGGGTAATGGTCTTCAACATCGTAAAGGAAACCGCTGTGAAAGCCGGGTTGCGAAAAGTAGTGAGCCCACATACCTTCCGACATTCTTTCGCTACCCATATGGTTGAAATGGGTGCCGACTTGCGCTCAGTGCAGGAAATGCTCGGTCATGCAAGCATCACTACCACTGAAATATACACCCACCTTGACCGGAAATATTTGCGGGAAAGCATCATGAAATATCACCCGAGAAATACCAAATAAAAAACGCCCGCAAATCGGGCGTTTCTTGTTCTGCTGGAAATAATTCTTACTTGAGCATGATCCTTTTCGTAGTCATTTTTCCGTTGAGCTTGATGTGCAAGTAATACTCCTTGATGGATTGGTTGGAGATATCGAATTTTCCTGCGAAACTTCCCTCAAATGCTGAGAGGCTTTCATCATCTATGTGCAGTTTTCCCGGTGTTACCAACACCACAGATCCATCACCCGTTTCCTTGCTGTTGAATTTCACATTCAGTTGACCGGTTACCGGCTCAAAACTGTAATCAAAATCCTTCAACTTCAAGGTATTTGTTTCGTGGTTGAACGCATACAAAGTGTGGGTTGATGCAGGGATCGCCTCCAAACGGTCCTCGCGTTCTTTCTTGGCTTGTTCTCGAAGTTCGAGAAGTTCACCTTGTAAGCGCTCGATCTCTTTCAATGCTTCTTCCTGATTGGGCAAGGTACCGAGGGTGCGTGATATTTCCTGAATTCTTTCAGTTTTACGGGCATACGATTCTTCTACCGGTACAGAGATGTTTTCTGTTTCTAAATCTTTCCCGCTGAATTGGTTTGGGTTGCTTTGTTGTGCGGACCCCATTATAGCTGTTGCGAAGGCTATAAGTGCAAGTGTTGCTTTTTTCATGATGTTTGTTTATTGGTGTTTATTGTTTAGCGTTTGATGGTTGGACGAAAGAAAGACTACTTGCGCTACAGATATGTGGTAAAAAAGTGCGGTGTGGTAGCTGAGAAGGATGAGCGGTTTTCCATTGCTGTAAGCAGCAAGATACTTTACGTCATTTGGAGCAAACAGTGTGTTGATTGCCTCTATATTTGCGCAGAGGTCCACATCCTTTATGCGAATACTTGTTGTTGCGGTTATGTTGCTGTGCATAGGGCCTCTGAGAGGTCAGTCGAGCGATAACCCGGAAGTGTGGTTGGGCTATATCACATCCTGGCAAATTGGGCCAAAACTCTACTTATGGAATGATTTTCATTATGTAACCGAGTCTTTCTGGATAGACCGACACGGGCTCTCATGGCAGTTCGAAAAAGGGCACACGATAACAGGAGGCTTTGCCTTTCTGCTCACGGCTACATCATATACCACTGCACTTGTAAGGGATGAATACCGGCCTTGGTGCCAATACGAGGGCACAGGATCTCTGGGTGAAAAGTATGGGTGGAGACTGCGTCTGCGCTACGACCACCGCATAAGGCGGGAAATTGAAAACAATGATCTCACGGATGATTTTATTCAATATAACCGATGGCGATTGATGGCGACATTGCGAAGAGAACTTAAAAAATACAGCAATGGAAACCGGATCAACATCAATCTCCACAACGAAATACTCTTCAATCAAGGCGAAGAAGCTCCCCCAACTTTGGTGGATCAGTACAGGCTTTTTTTACTTATGGGTTTTAGCATGCCCCATATCAGCGTGCAGGCTGGCTTACACGACAGAATGATTCCAAATGGCACCGCACTTGCACATAAGTGGGGATTTACGATATGGGTAACCCAAAGATTCAATAATTCAAAATTTGAAAAAGAGTGAAGACATGAAAAGGTACGTCATGATTTTATGCGCTTTTGCAATGTTTATATTCGGAAATCTGAACCCATCCCACGCCCAAAAAGCGGAGGGATATTACCTCAATGCAATCAACTTCGTGAATGCTAACAATTATCCCCAAGCCATGGGTGAAATTGAGAAAGCATTGCTCGCCGAACCAAACCATGCGCAATCTCTTTACCTGCGGGCATTTATACACTTGCAATCTGCCAATAAAGAAGCTGCACTGGCAGATTATACCAAACTGATAGCAATGGCTCCGGGGCATGAAGGGGCATTGAACAACAGGGCCCTTATTTACATGGAAATGGGGAAATACCAACTTGCCCTGGCCGATATAGACAACAGAATTGCCATAGAAGACAGCTGGAGTGTACGCTTCGACAGGGGGTATTGTCTTGCGCTTATGGATAGACATCAAGCTGCAGCAGATGAATTTACAAAAGTGCTTGTTGAAAACCCCGAATATGCTCCCGCTTTGGCAAACAGAGGGTACTCCATGATAAACTTACACACCAACAGCGGGCTCACCCTCGCAAAGGAAGGTTCCTTAAAGGGTGCCTGTCAGGATTTGAAAATGGCGCTTCAGCTCGGTGATACAACCGTTGTTAAGTCTCTTAATAAGTATTGTTTAAACGAAAAGTGACTTGTTCATTTTTTTATAATTTCGTGCTACCTAACCCAATCAAACCAAAGTCCATGAAAACCTATTCCCTGTTGCTTTTTGCGGGTCTTGTAGTTCTTTCCTCCTGCAAGCCAAAAGAATACGAAGTAAGTAGAGAGCTCACCATTGATGCTCCTGCGAGTGTGTTGTTTGCCCAGGTAAACAGCATGAAGGCACAAGAAGCCTGGTCGCCCTGGGAAGCCAAAGACCCCAATATGACAAGAGAGTACAGCGGCCCTGAGTCTGGCGTAGGTGCCAAGTACAGCTGGACCGGCAATGACAGTGTGGGTACCGGATATATGGAACACACCGAGTTATCAGAGCCTAACATGATCGCCAGTAAGCTCGTGTTTACTGCGCCCTGGGAGTCTGAATCTACCATTGTATGGAATTTTGAAGAAGGTGAAGAAGGCACTGTGGCTCGCTGGACTGTGAAGGGTTCCCTACCGGGTTACCTCTTCTGGATGGGAGCTGAAGACATGGATGAAGCCATGGGTCCTGATTTCGAAAAGGGATTGGCCAACTTAAAAGAAGTAGCAGAAGCCATTCCGGCAGAGCCATCCTTTGATGTGGAATTGACCGAAGTAAGCGCCAGGAACTACTACGGCATAACGAATGAAGTAAGCTTCAGCGAAATAAAGAGCGAATTCTTTGGTGAGCGTTTTTCAAAAATTTCTACCTATTTGGGTTCAGATATGACCCTTGTTACAGCACCTCCCTTCTCCATTACCGAAAAGTGGGATGAAGAAGCCCAAATGGCAAAAATTACAGTGGCAATGGCTTCCGACAGCAAAAAACCCGGTACCAAGGAGATTGTAAAAGCAATAAGCTATGCCGGCCCGGCACTTAAAATCACGTATGTAGGTCCATATGAAGGAATGAGCCCGGCATACGAATACATCTTTGAAACTGCAACCAACAAAGGGTATACTGTAGCAGGTTCACCCTGGGAAGCTTACGTTACAGATCCGGGTTCTGAGCCAGACTCGTCAAAATGGGTTACTGAAATATACCTGCCTGTTTCTATTGCAGCAGTGCAATAAAACATGCCAAAAACGAAGCTTCATTTATCAGGCATCCCAAACTTGGGGTGCCTGATTAATTTTGAATAAATGGATTTGAGTCGCCTTGGAGACACACCCATGTAATAGAGTGTGAACACCAGGAAATTTGCAAGATTCACGCGCACATAGCTATTGCTATTGTACTTCCTGGCCGAGACTTCAACATCAAAGGGAAGTATGTGAAACGTCTCATATTTGCGCCCCCTTCGAATGATGTCATAATCTTCCATCACCACATGTTTCTCACTGTACCCACCCAATTTTTCGAAAAGTGATTTTGTAATAAACAGGGATTGATCGCCTCCCCTGCATATCATAAAAGGCATGCGAGTACAATAACTATTTAAGGACAACTGTCGGGAGGTGGATTGGAATTTGAACCTGAAGCATCCAAAATTCTTGTTCAGATCAGTTGCATTCAATATTTTCGAAATGGCATCTTGCGGTGGAAGCGTATCAGCGTGCACAAACCAGTACAGTGGCGCAGTGGCTGCAGATGCGCCTGTATTTAGTTGTATTGGTCTGCATGGTATGCCAGTGTATAGCACTTTCGCACCAAGCGATTGAGCCAAAGCTCCCGAGCCATCGGTGCTGCCACCATCTACAACAATTACTTCTATCCCGGGTTTTATGACTCTGCCGAGCAAAGCAGGCAGTGACTCCACTTCATTCAACACCGGCACAATAACAGAGAGTACAAATTGTTCCGTTTTCTCACTTGGCATTCCTTTTGCCCTTATAATTGTACCTTGCAAAGCAAATCCAATTTTATGAAACTATCGCTCTTCATTTTACTCTTTTCAACATTTGGCGCAAGCTGCTCCCTTTCGGGAAATGTCATTTCAGATTCGAAACCAGTAAAGCACGATACATTCAGTCAGTTGCTATCCAAACACGTGAACAACGATGGGATGGTGAACTACAAGGGATTTATATCAGACAGCTTACAGCTCAATAAGTACTTAGCAAGCCTTGAAGCTGCCCACCCAAATGAAAAGAATTGGACCAAAGATGAGCGACTTGCTTACTGGATCAATGCGTACAACGCTTTTACAATAAGGCTCATTATCCGCAATTACCCTGTAAAAACCATCAAAGATTTGGGAGGTTCCATATACAGGGTTAATACTCCTTGGGACATTAAATTCATAAATATTGAAGGGGAGACCTACCACCTGAACAACATTGAGCACAGCATCATCAGAAAAGAATTTAGCGAACCCCGTATACATTTCGCACTTGTGTGTGCTGCCAAGTCGTGCCCAAAATTACGCAACGAAGCCTACACCGCTGAGAAACTAAATACACAGCTTGATGATCAGGCCACCCATTTTTTCAACAGTAAATCCAGAAATGACATCACCGCAGAAAATCCTAAGCTCTCCAAACTCATGGATTGGTATGGGGGCGATTTCAAAAATGAAGCACCTGACCTCACCACCTACATCAACAAATACAGCAAGGTAAAAATTAAGGAAGGCGTTAAATTCGACTACCTGGTGTACGATTGGTCGCTTAACGAGCAGTAAGTCAGGCAACTTTACCTTGCCAATGCCGTACAAGTGTTACAATTACAGCACAACGGACATGAAAAACTCGGACACACCAAATTCAGCCAAGAGAAAGTCAAGCAATCCATTCTTTCTAAGTCCCGAAAGCACTGTTTTCATTCCCCCATATCCGTTGGATGATGCTACAAATGCCGCTCCTGCAGTGGTGACCCCCAAATTGTAACCCCGATTATTGTTGCCATTTCCAGGTTTTATACCATGCCCTACCTTTTGGGAAAAGAGGCTGTCGCATATGTGGTAAGGAGCCATAGATGGGCCTCCACCTTAAGCTGAACTTCGTAACTTTGTGGCCATAGAATGCAAAATGACCACCATCACCAAGAATAAATCGCTTAAAAAATCGGGGCTAACAAAAGACGTACTTGGCAAATCGTGGGAGCTCATGTGCACCGCACGCGCCATGAGCGACCTGTACGAAGCCAATAAGGAAGTAACCGCCAAGTATGTGCACGCCACAAGCAGGGGACACGAAGCCATACAAATTGCCCTTGCCCTTCAGCTAAAGTCTTGTGATTACGTTTTTCCATATTACCGAGACGACGCTATTTTGCTGGGCATTGGCATGAAGCCTTATGAGCTTATGCTGCAACTGCTTGCCAAGCGGGATGACCCATTTTCCGGCGGGCGCACTTACTACTCGCACCCAAGCTTGCGACGTGATGATATGCCGAAAATACCCCATAACTCCAGTGCCACGGGTATGCAGGCTATACCCAGCGCAGGGGTGGCAATGGGAATTCAATATCTGGAACAACAAGGTCTTGCTACAAACGCTGATGATTCTCCTCTTTGTGTATGCTCCATTGGCGATGCCGCTATGACTGAAGGCGAAGTGAGTGAAGCGCTTCAGATGGCCGCTTTAAAACAGCTTCCATTGCTCTTTTTTGTGCAGGACAATGATTGGGACATCTCAGCGAGCTCCGAGGAAGTTCGCGCAAATGACGCCGCTTATTACGCCAAGGGTTTCAAAGGAATAGAAGTAAGGTCCATAGACGGCACCGACTTTGAAACCTGCTGGAAAACAGTGTATGAAGTGCTCGAAACCATACGGGAGGAGCGACGCCCCTTTTTGCTTCATACAAAAGTGCCACTCCTTGGGCACCACACCTCAGGCGTACGCCGGGAGTGGTACCGCGACGATCTCGATGAGCATAAAAGCAGAGACCCCCTCCCAAAACTTCGCGCCTACCTTATGGATAACGGGTGGGCAGAAAAAGATCTTCAGCAAGTGGCGCAAAGCGCCGAAGTGCAAGTAAAGAGTGATTACACCTCAGCATTGCAGGCACCTGACCCGGTGGAGGCAGATATTTTCAACCACGACTTTGCACCTACTCCCATAACTGCTGAACGCGGTGTGCGCGCTCCACAAGGAGCAGAGAAGACCCTTATGGTAGATTGTGCCCTATTCGCGGTGCAGGAAATACTAGAAGACCATCCCGAAGCCCTTCTTTACGGGCAGGATGTGGGCCGAAGATTGGGCGGGGTGTTTCGCGAAGCAGCTACCCTTGCTCAAAAATTTGGCGACAGCCGGGTATTCAACACACCCATCATGGAAGCCTTCATCATCGGCAGCACGGTGGGCATGGCAGCAGTGGGCTGCAAACCAATTGTAGAAGTGCAGTTTGCCGATTATATATGGCCGGGGCTAAACCAGCTTTTTACCGAGCTGAGCCGAAGCTACTACCTCTCCAATGGAAAATGGCCCGCAAGTGCAGTGATTCGCGTTCCCATTGGCGCGTATGGTAGCGGGGGGCCCTACCACTCCTCGAGTGTAGAAAGCATATTGGCCAATATCAGGGGCATAAAAGTGGTGTACCCAAGCAATGGTGCAGATTTGAAAGGACTGATGAAAGCCGCATTTTACGATCCCAATCCCGTGGTAATTCTTGAGCACAAAGGCTTGTATTGGAGTAAAATTAAGGGAACCGACGATGCGAAAAGCACATTGCCCGACAGGGAATATGCGGTGCCAATAGGCAAGGCGAGCATTTTTCAGAAAGCACAAGATGAGAAGATTGATTCTGGCGAAAGTGCAGCGATCATCACCTATGGAATGGGTGTTTACTGGGCGAAAGCTGCGTCGGCGGCATTTCCCGGAAGAGTGGAAATACTCGATTTGCGCAGCATCTCCCCCATCGATACCGAGGGGATGTATGAGGCTGCAAAGCGACATGGCAAGGTGATGATCGTGACTGAAGAACCTACCGGGTGCACTTTCGCAAAAAGCCTGGCCGGAATGATACAGGAACACTGCTTTAAAGACCTCGATGCGCCAATCATGGTGTTGGGATCGGAAGACCTGCCAGCAATCCCCCTCAATGCCACCCTGGAACATGCCATGATTCCCAATGCGGGGAAGGTAGAGAAGATGCTGGGCACCTTGCTGACCTGGTAGAATTTCAAGGGCCGAAATGGTGCAAATCAGGTTGAAAACTCGGTGCGCCACACCGGGCCACTGAAGGCGCTAAAAGGGTAACCTTGTGATGTGCATTTTGCACAGGAAATTAATCCTTTACCCATGGTTGACTCTACACCAAAATCACGTGTGAGAAATGAGTTTGTGGCTACCCACTACCGCCAACTGGCTGAACTGGGCAAGGCATGGCACAAATCCTACGCGCAGGCGACACCATTTCCGAACATATCGGCCGAAGATTTTTTTGACGAAAAAACCCTTGAAAAAGTACTCGATGAATTTCCTGATTTGGCGGGAGAAGACAGCCTCATTCACAACAATCCGCGGGAATTAAAATATGCCGGAAAGGGGGAGAAATCTTTCGGTCCTGAGACGCGAAAGTTTATGCACTTTCTAAACTCCGAGCCTTTTCTTGAATTTTTGCAAAACCTAACCGGTATAGAAGAAAAACTTCTCCCCGACCCTTACTTCAGTGGAGGCGGTTTGCACGAAATAAAAAAGGGCGGCTTGCTGAAGCTGCACGCCGACTTCAACAAAAATCCGCTCACTGGCCTGGACAGAAGAATTAATGTGCTGGTGTACCTCAATAAAGAATGGAAAGAAGAGTACGGAGGGCACTTCGAACTTTGGGACAAAGACATGAAGCAATGTGTACACAAGATTTTGCCCCTATTCAACACCATGGCCATTTTCTCCACAACCGATTTTTCATACCACGGTCACCCAGACCCATTGAATTGCCCCCCCGACAGAAGTCGCAAATCGCTCGCATTGTATTATTTCACCAATGGCAGACCTGCCCAGGAGATCAATCCCGCATTGGGCGAGCACATGACCATCTTCAAAGCCCGAAGTGGAAGTAAGAATGACCATGAAGCCATTTCTATACCTGAACCGATTAACTGGAAGGCTATTGCTAAAGATTTTCTTCCTCCAATTATAGTCAGAAAATTAACCAAAATAAAATAACAGGCATAAAGGAGTTTCTGTGTGTCTGCCACCGCATAAATAGGTAACGGTCTGGTTTCGGAGTTTTGACTCAAAACGAAGATATGACAACTCAGATATTTTACTTACTCTACGGCCGTAAGGAAAAGTGCATTTCACATTTAAAACCGAGTCGCGAAAAAAACGGTATCACCGCAAATTTTGTAGTTCTTTAAAGCACTATTGGTTGGAAAACTCTTAGCAATAGCAGTGCGTGAGTTGCAGATTTCGCACTGGCTTGAAAAGCGGCACGCTCTTTCAGCACAGCCATTTGCCGTTAAATATTTGGTATCAAGCAATCTACTTTATGTCAGAAACAAAGAAGTCCATCTCTACTTTGGAACTTCTGCGTAAGATGGGACTTACACGCCTGGTAACCGCATAGTTTCGACAGTTGCATATCCGCATCATGATGAGTGGAGCAGATCATAAATCTGTAACCCTTACTTGTGAAATTGAGATGGACAATGCATATATTATAGCGAGATTTCCTATAGATGATGAAAAAAATCAGCCACTCAGCCACGGGCGAGGTAGTCAGCGCAAACAACCAGTAATTGTAATGATCGAGTCACCGGATCAAAACAGCAGCGCAAAAGGTCGGTGTGGAAATCTCAAGATGGTATGCGTCGAAAACATATCATCTCCAGAGATAAATGAGTTGGCAAACTGTATGCTGCGAAATGTGCAAAAAGTACGCACCGACGGAAATCCCGCATACCGCCAGCTAGGCTATATAATGCACCATCAATGGCAGGTCGTAAAGCCCAAAGATGCTCCGAAGGTATTGCCTTGGGTACATATAGCGATAAGCAATATCAAGAGACTACTTACCGGAATCTATCATTCCGTCAGTGCAAGATACCTTCAACTCAACTTGGATGAGTTTGTGTTTAAATTCAACAAGCGACTCATATCCAATAAGTTTGAAAACCTAACCGGTTAAATACTAAACCCAAAGTGGTATTGAAGCGGAAACTCATTTTAATTAAATACAATACTCTGGTATATGGCCAGTTTTGATATATTGAAATTGATGCCGGTCAAGCCACAATTGGTGATGAACTATCCCTGAATTTCATAGTAAAGGCCAAAAAATGAGTTTCATTTTTCAGGGTTGCTGTTACCGCCAATCAACCATTTTGATTTGGATACATAAATATACGAGAAGCTACTTCAATGATATCGGCCAGAAGCATAGACGTACCGCGAAGTTACCCTTTCTTTGTGCTCTGATAGTTACACTTTAATATATAAGTTGCAAAAATAAAATCCTATATAACATGTTTTATTTAAAGTAAGCGTTTTAAGGATCTTAATCAAAGTGATGGTTTGTTGCATCCTATTGTCTGCCCGGAATTCACTTTTCAAATAGTACATGCGAGTTCATATCCGGGATTAATGATGTAAACCCAAAGTTTTGAGGTGCTATAACGCAAGTCTTGAGCAACCGACTCTATGGAAAGTATAACCGTATGAGGTCGGTAAAAGCATACTTTTATCGTCTAAAACCTGATAAAAATCATCTTTTTAAATTTTCTGCAAGGCAACTGATTGCCTAACTTTCGGATATCAAAGAAGCTCTTACTCATCCGAGTTAAATGACTAAAACTGTTCACCGGATTTACATCGGCACCATGACGGCCATCGTGTTGTTGGTGACCGCATATCTGGTCTATGTGGGGTATTCTTTTTATCAATTGCCCATAGAGGAGCGTTTTTATCACCCCCGGTACGATTGGTTCAAACCCTCTGGTGCATTTGGTCACGGTCTCGGTATTGTAGGTACTTTGATGATTCTCTTCGGTGTGGTGCTCTATATTGCCAGAAAGCAGTATGGCTTCATGGAGCGATTTCTTCGCATCAAATACCTTTTGGAGTTTCATATTTTCCTTTGCACGCTGGGGCCCATACTGGTATTGTTTCACACCACTTTTAAGTTTGGGGGGCTTGTAAGCGTTGCTTTTTGGAGCATGGTAGCTGTTGTAGCCAGCGGAGTGGTCGGGCGTTTTATCTATATTCAAATCCCGCGCAATATCCAGGGCAAAGAGCTTGGCCGTGATCAACTTCTGGAAATTAGGGCCGAAATGGTCTCGGGACTCAGAGAGGCGGACCTGTTTTCGCAGGCAGATATTGACGCGCTGTTCAACACCCCCGAGGCTGGTAAGGCACGCATGCAGCAAGTCAGGAAAATGTTGCGTGATAAGGCTGCATCGAGGCTGGAGCGAAAGAATGTGTTGAAAGTGATGAAAGATGAGCGAACGCTCAACCGCAGAATTCGCAACCTCAGCCGAATGCAGAAACTATTTGGCTACTGGCACGTGGCCCATAAACCCTTTGCGCTCATAATGCTGGTGGTCGTGATTGTGCACGTCGCCGTCACTTTAGCCTTGGGATATAAATGGATATTCTGATGGGGATCGTCTGGGAAGAAATACTGATCTACGGCATTACAGGGCTCTTCTGCATCGCCGCAGTGGTGTTTTACGTCCGCAGAGAAAAGAGAAAGTCGGGCGCAATTGCCAAGAAAGTGGCTACAGCCAAGGAAGAAGGCCGCTTCGAGCCCGTATCTTTGCACCCTTTTATCGACGTGAATGTCTGTATAGGCAGCGGTGCTTGCATCAAAGCCTGCCCCGAGAAGGATATCCTCGGCATAGTTGACGGCAAAGCCACAGTCATCAACGCGACCAGCTGCGTGGGTCACGGAGCCTGCTTCCACGCCTGCCCGGTAGAAGCCATCAGCCTGCGTATCGGTACAGAAAAACGGGGTGTGGACCTTCCTCACGTGAAGCCCAATTATGAAACCAACGTCAAAGGCATCTACATTGCCGGTGAGCTGGGCGGTATGGGGCTCATTAAGAACAGCGCTGAGCAGGGCAAGCAAGCCGTAGATAGCATCTTGAAGAGCAAAAAGACCGGTAAGGAAGGCGTGTTCGATGTGGCCATCATTGGCGCCGGACCGGCCGGTATCACCGCGGCGCTTAACGCCAAAAAGAATAAACTCAACTTCACGGTGCTGGAGCAGGATTCGCTCGGGGGCACTGTATTCACCTTTCCCCGCGAGAAGGTGGTCATGACCCAACCCATGGACCTGCCCTTGCATGGCAAAATTAAACTGCGCGACACCAGCAAAGAAGAATTGCTGGGAATATGGCAGGGCGTGCTTAAAGAGAACAACATCTCCATTAAGGAGCACTCCAAGGTGGAAGAGATCATACCATTGGAAAACGGTGATTTCAAGGTCATGATTGCCAATGGCGAAGAGGTGCTGGCACAAAACGTGCTGATTGCCATCGGTCGTCGCGGATCGCCGCGAAAGCTGAATGTGCCCGGTGAGGAGTCTACCAAAGTGGCTTACCGCTTGCTTGAACCTGAGCGTCTCTCCGACGAGAAAATTATGGTTGTAGGTGGAGGCGATTCAGCGGTAGAGTCTGCGATGCTGCTGATGGACCGCAATGACCTGATCATTTCGTACCGCAACGACCAATTTTCGCGCATCAAGCCTAAAAATCGTGAAAAGATCGACGCTGCTATCGCGGAAGGCCGCATAGAAGTGATGTATGACTCTAACGTCTTAGAAATTAAGAAAGAAAGTGTGTTGATGTCATTTAACGATGACCGCCCTGACAAAGAAATAGCCAATGATCGCGTGTATATTTTTGCCGGGGGTGAGCTGCCGATACAGTTTCTGAAGAACGCGGGTATCGAAGTCGAGAAGAAATTCGGAAAAATAGTGAAGAAATACACTTAGCCCTTGCTGAAGAAAATCTTCATAACTGTTTTTGGTGTAATCATTGCCCATGCGATGGTAGCGCAATTGTCGCCAGGCGACCTGTCGGAGGCACACAAGCTCCTTGAGGGGCTCAGCAATTGCACCAAATGCCACTCGATTGGCGCCAAGGTACCCGACCAAAAATGCCTGGACTGTCACAAAGAGATTCAGTCGCTGATCTCCGCAGACCGTGGCTACCACGCTTCGCGCCAGGTACAGTCCAAAACCTGCATAGATTGCCACAGCGAGCACCACGGCCGCAAATTTGAAATGGACCGGTTCGACCGGGATGCATTTGACCATGACTTGACAGGGTATGCACTCAAAGGCAAACACGACGTGATCGACTGCCGTGATTGCCACAAGCCCGAGCACATTGTCAACGCTGATTTGCGCAAGCGCAATGGGACCTTTCTCGGGTTGGAAAAAGCATGTTTGAATTGTCACGATGATTTTCATCAGGGAACAGTTAAAAACGATTGTGCGCAGTGTCATGACCTTGACGTGTGGCGCCCGGCTTCACGGTTCGACCACGACAAAGCCGAATTCCGCCTTACGGGCGCCCACCGCGAGGTGGAGTGTGTAGAATGTCACGTTATGACCACGCGCAATGGAAAGGACTTTCAGCAGTTTACCGGTATTGAGTTTGCCCGTTGTACCGATTGTCATACGGACCCACACTCCGGCAGCTTTGGCACCACCTGCACGGATTGCCACGGTGAGAAAGATTGGCACGTGCTCAAAACGGGTATTAAGTTCGACCACAACCTCACCAACTACCCGCTGGAAGGCATGCACGCCAGCGTTGAGTGCCGCAATTGCCATACTTCGGGATCGTACACCAAGAATATCAATCACGATAAGTGCAAGAGCTGCCACAAAGATTACCACCGGGGCCAGTTGACCGACGACAATACCACGGCCGATTGTAAAGACTGCCACACACTCAAATCTCCTTTTTCATTTACCCTTTACGGACTCTCCGAGCACCAGGAGTCTCAGTTTCCGCTGGAAGGCGCACACATCGCCACACCTTGTTTTGCATGTCATGTGAGCGAAGATCGATGGGAGTTTGAAGACATCGGCGAAAGCTGCGTCGATTGTCATGAAGATATTCATGAAGGATTTATCAGCGAAAAGTATTACATTGATGATGACTGTACAAAATGCCACAATACGGAATTGTGGAAAGAAGTAAAGTTTGATCACGGCACAACAGATTATGAATTGGAGGGCAGGCACAACGAGATTGCCTGCCGTGCCTGTCATCTCGATTTCTCCGAATCGGGAGAGCTGATAAATCAAGAGTTTAGTGGGTTGGATAATGCATGCGTCACTTGCCACGACAACGTGCACGGCTCGCAGTTCCAGGTGGATGGTGTAACCGATTGCACGCGTTGCCACAAGGTAGCGAAGCATTGGAATGCAGATGGTTTCGACCACAGCATCACGCGTTTTCCCTTGGAGGGAAAGCATCTTGAAATTGACTGTAAGGCCTGCCACAAGGCAAAAATATTTGAAGACAATGTAGAGCGAATTGATTATAAGATTGAAAAATTTGAATGTATAGACTGTCATTCATAATTCTCCTCCTACTGGGATATGTAGGTTCTGCATCGGCGCAAAATCCGCACGGTGATGGGATGATTTTGGAATGTAAAGACTGCCATAATGCGGGGAGTTGGTCTGTGGATTTGAAGAGTATTTCCTTTTCGCACGATACAGTCGGATTTACACTGGAAGGCCGCCACGAACAAATAGCCTGCAAAGACTGCCATACAACCTTGGTGTTCGATGAGGTTGGAAATGATTGTATCGACTGTCATACCGATGTTCACAGCATGTCGGTTGGAAATGATTGCGTTCGCTGTCACCATTCAGAAAATTGGTTGGTCACCAATATCCCTGAGCTGCACGAGCAAAATGGCTTTCCACTTTTGGGCCAACACAGAGTCGCAGATTGCACAGATTGTCACAGCGATGAGAGTGAATTGGCGTGGAACAGAATTGGCAATGAATGTGCATCCTGTCATTTGGAGGACTACATGAGTGCTTCGGAGCCCAACCATCAATTAGCGGGAATATCTACAGACTGTACCGAATGTCATCCTCCTCTTGCGCAAGACTGGACGATTGACAATTTCCACCTATCCTTTCCATTGGAAGGCGGACACAATATTCAGGATTGCAACGAGTGCCACACCGGCAATGACTACGCAGCCGCATCGCCCGAATGCGTATCGTGTCACCAGGATGACTTTGATTCTACGACACAACCCAATCACCAGGCCGCAGGGTTCTCGACGGATTGCTTAGAATGCCACAGTCCACTGGCGGATAGTTGGGGATCTGATAATTTCCACCTATCCTTTCCACTGGAAGGCTGACACAACATTCAGGATTGCAACGAGTGCCACACCGGCAATGACTACGCAGCCGCATCGCCTCTATGTATCTCCTGTCATCAAGATGATTTTAACAATGCGAATTCTCCTGATCACTTGGATGCAGGTTTCGGCACAAACTGCCTGGATTGCCATACGACCAACAATTGGGATTCGGCTATTTTAGAGCAGCATGACGGTCTCTATTTTCAAATTTTCACAGGCACGCATGACAACGAATGGAACGCCTGTAATGATTGCCACACCACACCTGGAAATTATAGTTTTTTTAGTTGCATTGATTGTCATCAACATGACGACCCGGCTGAGATGGCAGATATACATGACCAAGATGATATTACCGGCTATTTCTATGAAAGCAATGCCTGTTACAATTGTCATCCAACAGGTTCAGATTAGTACAAATGAAAATGAACGATGCGAATTAGTCTTCACGAACATTGGATTTGGATCGCCACAATGCTAACTGCATTGTTGTTGCCGTGTGAAGAACTACTGGCACAGGAAGCTCTGACAGGCACAGTGAGCTTTGTCACTTCGCAAAATGTTTACCTACGTTTTGACAACACCGATTTACTCCAACTCAAAGATACCATCTACCAGCAGTTAGGTGGTAAGAATCAGGCTTGCCTGGTTCTGCAGCAGAAATCATCTGTTTCTTGTATTGCTTATCCAATTTCAGACTGTCAATTCAAACAGGGCGATAAAGTGGTGTATTTTTATTTTCCGTCTGTGAAGAAGGACGACAAAGAAGAACTTGAGCAAGCCTCGGAATTCGTCAAGGACTCCATAGCCGGGAATGCGAATAACTTGAAGGCGGATGCCCCTCCAAAAAAAGTCCTAACAGATCATATAGACGGGCGAATTTCTTTGGCGAACAACACCACCGCTGGTGAAGGCGATATGAATAGTCGCACTATGGGTCGACTAGACCTGGCGGCAGAAAATATTGGTGGATCGAGATTTTCGTTTTACAACAATGCACGGTTTCGTTACAATAGAATTGAGCGCAACGGCATTAAGAGTAATGATAGCCGCTTGAGTATTTACGAATTGGCGCTGCGGTATGATGCAGATTCCAGTCTGTCAGTAAGTATCGGTCGGCAGATCAATAATCGGATGTTATCAGTAGGTGCCATGGATGGCCTGAACGCAGAAAAGCGATTTCGAAACTCCTATGTAGGTGCAGTGGTAGGTTCCCGAACGGATCCGAGAACATATGGCGTCAACCCGGATCTATTTCAATTCGGTGCATACTTCGGTATCTACCACGACGAAAAGAAGATAAGCAGCACGACCTTCGGAGTCATAGACCAGGAGAATTCCGGAGCTACAGATCGTCGTTATGTTTTTGCCCAGCACAGCAGCCGAATTGGAGATAAGATCAATATGTTCGCCACGGCTGAGATGGATATCTACAAAACCGATGTTCTCGGTACAGGTGAAAGCGGACTTAGACCTACTTCTCTCTACTTAATGGTCAATTATAAGGTGACACGTAAGTTGCGCATAACGGCTTCATACGACATGCGTCGAAACCGAATCTTGTACGAATCCTATTCTGAAAATCTCGATCGTCTGATCACCAATGACCCATACCGAAATGGTTACCGATTTCGCTTGAATTATAATCTTACGCGCAACATTTTTGCCGGAGCTGGCTACAGTCTGCGCTCGCAAAGCGACGGACACAACACTTTTACCAGCATCAATGTGTTTTTAAGCTTTGTGAAAATTCCAATCATTGGCGGACGTTGGTCGAATACGTTTACCACAAATCAAAACACTTACTACACATATAATTCGATTTCTACGCGTTACACCCATGATTTTTTCAAGGGCAAATTATCCGTATCACCCGATGCCAGACTTGTAACTTACAATTACACCAACTTCAATGCGGATCCCTTCAACCAGGTTTATCTTTCCCTGGACTTGGATTACGATATCGGGAAAAACCTCAGCATCGGTGCTGATTACGAATATTCTCAACGAGGGGATATAATATACCATCGATTTAACACTAACTTGATTCAAAGATTCTAATTATGGAGCACTCTTCATTCAATCGTCATGCTTTCATTCTCCTTATTTTTTTAGCTTCTTGCTCAGGAGAACAACGGGTAGAACCCGAAAACAAGAATAGCAGCAGCCCTTCTTCGACCGGTATTTTTGGTGATGCTCCCGGAAAGGGAGGCACCACATCTGAAGAATTGCCGAATAACAACATCCACACGGTAGAGGTCGTGGAAGTGCTTAAAACCTCGAAGTACTCCTACCTGCGCGTGCGTGAGGGAGAAGAAGAACCGTATTGGATTGCTTCGATGAAATCAGATTTTCAGGAAGGTCAAAAACTCATTTACGAAGGAGGCCTTTTAAAGACCAATTTTAAAAGTACGGAATACGACCGTGTTTTTGATAAGCTCTACCTTGTCTCGAAAATCAGACTGCTCGACGGTAAGGAAGTTCCTCTGACTAAAACTAAGGATGAAGCGCCTCAAACAGTGGGTACCCATTTTAATAAGCCTGATCAGGCAGACATCGTAGACCTTGCTGAAGTCGTGAATAATCCAGAGAAATACAAGGGTCAAAAAATTAAAGTATACGGGGAGGTCGTGAAAGTCAACTCCAATATTATGGATCGCAATTGGCTTCACATCAAAGATGGGACAGCCGATGAATTCGATTTTGTGCTCACCTCTCAATCAGCAGTTCCAGTCGGTCACTCGATGATATTTGAAGGAACCATATCTCTAAGCCGCGACTTTGGTGCCGGCTATGTTTACGAACTCATCATGGAAAACGCACAACCGCAACCCTAAATGGCAAATGCAACAAGTCTCTTTTCTAAAATTTTGTTGAAGCTCTTCAACACAAAGGCCGCGGGAGCGTATCTCCTCATTTTTGCTGCTGCCATAGGCACGGCCACCTTTATCGAAAACGATTTTGGTACTTCTGCTGCACAAAAACTAATATTTCAATCTACTTGGTTTGAGGTCTTGTTGTGTCTGTTCAGTATTACTTTAATCGTCAACGTTATCCAATACAAGTTTGTACAGCGACGCAAATGGGCTTTGATAATATTCCATTTGGCCATGGTTGTGATCCTTATCGGAGCTGGTATTACGCGTTATTTTGGTTATGAGGGTGTAATGCATATTCGAGAGACCAGTTCCTCCAATGTGATCTACTCAAATGATACCTACCTGAATTATAATGCTCAATACAACGGTCAGGATTTTCGATTTTACGAGCCTGTCCTTTTCGCCTCAATAGGCAATAATAGAATGGATGAAACTTACCTCGTAGAAGACAAGAAGGTGGACGTAGTCGTAAAAGAAGTGATTCCCAATCCTGTTCAAACAATGGTGTCTGACCCTGAAGGACCGCCTACCTTGAAGGTCGTTTTCGGGAGTGAAATGGGACGAGAAGAATATTTTTTACATCCGGGCGACAAGCAGCAGCTGAAAGGGGTAAAATTCAACTTTACGGATGAAGACATTCCCGGTGCAGTTAATATTCGTTTGATTGATGGTCAACTCTCTTTGCAATCCGACCGCGACCTGATACAGACGGTTATGGCAGACCGCAGCGTTGACACCCTGGCTGCCTTCACCCGACATCCCCTGATGTTGCGATCGCTTTACAACAATGGTTCCCAAGCATTTGTATTTGGCGATTTTCTGCCTGCGGCTAAGGTTCAAATGAAAGCGGGAAATCAAAAGATCGAAAACTCGAGCACGATAGCCATTTTATTGAATGTATCAATTGGTGATCAAAGCTTTGAGCGCTACTTATTGGGATCAAAGGGAACGCTCGGTCGCCCGGAAGTTTTTGCCGCCGACGGCTTGCTTCTATCGGTTTCTTATGGCTCCAGGATCATCGAGTTGCCGTTTAGTCTTTATTTGAACGACTTCATCATAGAGCGCTACCCCGGAACCAATAGCCCTGCTTCTTTTGCATCAGAGGTCACGCTCAGCGATTCCCGCTCTGGTATTGAGGAGAATTACCGCATATACATGAATAATGTATTGGACTATGCAGGCTATCGCTTCTTTCAATCATCTTACGATCGTGATGAATTAGGCTCTTACTTGAGTGTAAACTACGACGTGCCCGGCACGGTGGTGACTTACATTGGCTATATATTACTGACGCTTGGCTTGGTACTGGTGTTCTTCAGCAAAAACACACGCTTTCATCAGCTTTCGCAAAATATTAAGAACCTAAGAGACGGTGCTGTGCTACTGCCATTGTTCCTTATTATGGGTTTGGCTTCTTCAGATTTACAAGCTCAGCAAGCAGTTGCGCCTCAACTGAAGGCCGTTGACGCCCATCATGGTGAATTGGCAAGTCGCATTGTGGTGCAAGATTTTCGGGGAAGGATGAAGCCTTTGCATACGCTTGACAGGGAGCTTCTCAGAAAAATTTCAGGAAGTGAAAGCTACCTAAGTTTTGACGCTGATCAAGTGATTCTTTCGATGTATGCTGA
>JBGTBE010000034.1:0-1965 GCA_041749535.1 Cryomorpha sp.
GTCTACTGCGTTGAGGTAGGTGTGGCTCTGTGCATCGTGCTTGCGGTCCATGAGCAGCCGGGTTATACCGAGTATCGCATTCATGGGAGTGCGTATCTCGTGGCTCATATTGGCAAGAAACTGGCTGCGGAAGGCCTCGCTCCGCTGGGCCCTTTCTCTGGCAGCTTCCACCTCTGCATTCTTGGCTTCAAGGGCTTTGGCTGCTTTTTGTTTATACAAGTAGCGATTCAATAAACCGATAGCAAGGAGAAGCACCAAAATTCCTACACCAATAGATATATTCTTTATTCTTTTCTGATGCTCCAATTCGGCTGCAGAAAGTGTCTCTTGCTGCACTTTTTCAGAAATCAGTTGTTCCTCCCGTTTATTGAAATTATGACTTAACTTTTGCTGTTCTAGTTGCCTGGTATTCTCTTCGTTAAATAGACTATCGGAGTATGATTTATGCAACTTAAGATTTTCAAATGCCAGCTTATAATCACCTTTTGCTTCATAAACTTGATATAGATATTGATAGGCAACCTGATAATCATTGGCGGTACCAGTCTCTTTTGCAATTAGTAAGGTTATTTTAGCATAATGCAGGGCACTATCGGGCATTTGAAGACAAAGAAAGGTACGGGTAAAGTCAGAATTGATGAGCACTTGTCTTTCTGCAATTGGTATATTCTTCCATAAGTTGTATGACTTTCTGTAATATTCCAGCGCTTCATTACACTTATTTTCTGACAAGTAAATACTGGCCATATTCTGGTAAATCATGGCTTCTCCAAAATCGTAGTTTACCTTTTCAACAATCTCCAATCCCTTTCTATAATAGTAAAATGCTGAATCGATTTTGCCAGCATCACGCATTACCACAGCCATGGAATTGTAGGAGCTAACTAAAAGTCGGTCGTCCATTAATGTATTGGCAATAGACAATCGTTCACGCGCTATTTCCGTTGACCGCGTAAGATCGCCCTGTTCAAAGTAAATCTGTCCGAGGTAGTTGAGTAAGGCTTCCTTGTTTTCTATATTTTCACTCTTTTCTGCAATTTTAAGTCCTCTATATAAATAATCAATTGCCTCAGGCACAAGGCCTACCCGGTATGTTATGTAACCTAGATTTGCAAAAGCTTGATTGATTCCGTCTAAATCGCCTGAAAGTTCCTGGAAGTACAGCGCTTTTTGCAGATGTACCAGGCATGAGTCTGTTTGCTTGGCTGCAAACTCAATCACACCAAGATTGTTATAACCCCTTCCAATGAGATCAAGGTTGTTTAATTCTCTGGCCTTAGCGAGATTTTCTGCGGTGATTTGAATTCCTTTATCATAACTTTCATCTGAATCGTAGTAGTACCATCCGCGGTTATAGCCCAGAATAATGGCGGTATTCTGAGCGAATAGTTTTGAAGGTCCATTTTGTTTAATCAATTTTTCTGCAAGATCAAGCCCCTGCATTAGATATTCTAACTCCGACTCATTCTCTATGAAATCCGTATACTCAATCAGTGCGCTGAGTCTAAGGGTATCGTGGAAATTAGAATTGAAAATACTGAGAAGGGAATCGCGATTTTGTGCGCAAGTGCCATACCCTAGTAAAATGAAGTAAGCACATACAATGATTCTCCACTTTAAATATTTTCTGTTTGTTCGAAGGTTCATTGTTCCTTTAAGGAATTTATTCGATCGGATACTAAATTGCAAAATATCTCAGATTTCAATTTCCATTCAAGTGGTGGGTCTGCTGCATCAAAGTACTCAAACCATTCAAAGAGTTCTTTATGCTCAGCCATACCCGCATCGATAAGCTGTGGCCGCATGAGGTGAATGGTTTTTTTCACTGTTGTCACATCACCTTCAGCGAGGGCTGTTTTTACTTTTTCGAGTCGTTTGGGCACCAATTTTAAGAAGAGCGCATCGGCGGAGTTTGATTCTCTATGTGTAGCAATATTGTTGCGTGCTTCTCTGTCGGGATATTTA
>JBGTBE010000035.1:0-17057 GCA_041749535.1 Cryomorpha sp.
GCAGAATCTATATGAGACTCGAGCACCACGTCGAACTTTTCAATAATCTCATCGGCAGTCTTTTGGGTGATAGCTTTCTTGGCGATGAGTTCTTTTAAATAGATCTCCCGTGGGTTGGGGTGCTTTGCAATCAGATCATAAAGCTTTGGTTGGGTGAATTTAGGTTCATCACCCTCGTTGTGGCCATATTTTCTGTAGCATAAGAGGTCTACAAATACATCGCGGTTAAATTCCTGTCTGTAAGAAAGTGCAATTAGCATAGTTTGCACTACTGCTTCTATATCATCACCATTTACATGAAATACAGGGCTTAGCGTTGTTTTTGCTATGTCTGTACAATAGGTACTTGAGCGCCCATCCAAATAGTTTGTGGTGAAGCCAACTTGATTGTTCACAACTATGTGCAAAGTGCCGCCGGTTCTATATCCGTTAAGTTGCGCCATCTGCACTACTTCGTATACTATTCCTTGCCCTGCTATTGCTGCATCTCCATGAATGAGTATTGGTAATATGGCCTTCTCATCCTTGAGATAATGATCAATTTTTGCCCTTGCAATTCCTTCTACCACAGGGCCTACCGCTTCAAGGTGAGATGGATTGGGTGCCAAAGTAAGTTTAACTACTTCCCCATTTTCAGTGTTTACTGACTTGGAGAAACCAAGGTGGTATTTTACATCACCATCAAATTCTTCATTGTCTGAGTCTTCTTCGTAAGCTTTTCCTTCAAATTCACTGAATATAAGCTCGAACCGTTTCTTGAAAATATTCGCTAAAACATTAAGACGGCCTCTGTGGGCCATGCCTATGATAATTTCTTTAACACCTTGCTTTGATCCTCTCTGCACCACAGCGTGCAATGCAGGAATCAAGGCTTCCCCACCTTCAATTGAAAACCGCTTTTGACCTACAAATTTTTTCTGTAGAAACTGTTCGAAGCTCGTGGCTCGATTGAGCATGTTAAATATAATCGAGCGCTCCTTTTCATCAAAGGATCTTCTATTGGTTAACTCAATGGTATTTCTTATCCATTTAATTACTTCCGGTGTGCGCACATACATGTACTCTATGCCGATGCTTTGGCAATAGGTTTCTTTGAGATGTTCTACAATTTCGTGTAACGTAACAGGTCCAAGACCCACCTCTTCACCAGCCTGAAAAACGGTACTTAGGTCAGACTCGCTGAGACCAAAGTTTTCCAAATCAAGCGTCGGACTGTATTTCCTTCTTTCTCGTACCGGATTGGTTTTCGTGAATAAATGCCCTCTTGATCTGTAGCCCTCCACAAGACTGAGTACCTTAAATTCTTTGAGTACGTTGTCGGGTACCTGTTGTTCGGTATCGTAATTTTTTCGGGCAAATTCGAAACCCTCAAAAAAACGGGCCCAATCGGTGCCCACATCTGCCGGGTTATTGCGGTATAAATTGTACTGGTCTTCTATCCAGTTTATTGATGCATTGCCAATGAATGAAAATTTGTCCATAAAGAGGTACTTGAGTATGCCTGTAGAGAAGGCAAAAATACAATTTTAAAAGCCTAATAAAAGGCCTATTTACAGTGTGATGAATGGGCTACGCAAACAACGGTATCTGGGTTTTCATTTCAGGGTATTTCTCAAATATACCTTTGTAAAGCAGCGTTTTATCATTGCTTCTGCGATGATTGTATATCCCTTGTCAATTTCCTTCGAATCCAGATCTCTTTTGATTGATTTTTCATTAATGTCCATTTGATATAGCAAACCGATCATCTGCTTTTTTTCAAGCATATTCTCCGATTGTAGCTTACTAGCAATGATTTTGATCAGTTCCAAATAACCGGGACTTTGGGTAGGAAGTGTAATTTCGAGACCCTGAAGTGTGAAGTCTTTCTCTATCTGCCTCAAGGTTTGCTCAGCCCAGCTATTGTTTTGCGCATTTAAGGGTGCAAAGAATGCACGAAGTTCTTGAACTGTATTTGAATCGGGATTCATTACTGGTTAATCCAACCTTTTCTGATAGCAAGTTGCTCAGGTGTTGGGTCTGTCAACGGTCTCATCACATGTGTGCGGGTGCGGTCAGTCTCAATTGCAGTAGCTTTCAGATTCAGCTTTTTATAAGCCCCTTTTTGGTTTTTTCGGTTTACTTCTACCTTAACAACATCACCCGGCTTTGTGGTTTCTTTAAAATTGTCAAGCACTTCTCGTAAATTCTCCATGTTCACTGTCGTACCGTTCCACGCCACCAATTCGTCACCATCTTGAAATCCAAGGCTCTTTCCAAATTCGTCCAAAGCCGAAGTCCCAACTACGACTACGGCACTTCTCTTCGGGTTATAGCCTACGCTTACATTTCCACCTGAAATTGATTTCTCGGTAAGTGAAGCGCTGTAGTAAATGCCTGCATAGCCCAGCAAAGTGTCGTAGGGTAGAGCTGAATTGCCAGCTACGTAATAATTGAGAAAACCTTCGATTTCAGGATGTCCGGATACCCTGCCAAGTTCAGAGAATAACAGGGTATCAACAAAGGGTTTGTCTGCGCCATATTCTTTGGCCATATCGCGCATAAGTTCCTGCAATCCGTAATCACCTTCACTGAGATATCTGAGTTTTAGATCCAAAGCCATCCCAATCAAAGCTCCTTGCTGATATACATTCGCATACTGCCTTTTATATTGGTCCAAGGCTCCCAAACTCATTTCTGTGAACGGAATAGTCAAGTCGAATCTGCTGGCTGTTATGATCTTCTCCCGCATTACGTTCAGGAAGGTATTCAGTGGCATCAGCCCTTGTTTTACTTGCACATGCTGGGCAGCATATTCTGTGCAACCTTCATAAAGCCAGAGGTGTCGGCTCATTTGCGGATTCATAAAGTCATAGTCGTGAATCTGCTCAGAATGTATGCTGAGAGGGGTTACAATGTGAAAGAACTCATGCGCGGTGACGTCCTTAAACATCTGACCGAGTGCTGTCATGGACATTTCGGGCATTACGAAGACAGTAGAAGTATTGTGTTCGAGCGCCCCAAATCCACCTCCAAAGGAATTGCCTCCCATTAAATACACCAAAAGTGTGTATCGCTCCACAGGCAGTTGGCCCCCCAGATACTCGGCCGAAGCTTCGAATATGTCGGCAATTTCATCCAGAATTTCCTTGCTATTCAGTTTGCTCCCTGGAGAGTAGTTTGCCACCATCACTGTGGCATTGGCCAGTTTCATACTAGCCGTATCGGGCTGGGCATAGAGTATGGGGCAATCGTGAAGTTCAAAATAATTCTTCGCGGTAAATGCATCCGTACTTGATTTGCTTTCAACTCTCTTGAGGGATGTTGCTCCGTAGAAATTTTCAGGCCTCTGCACGTTGAGCTGATAAGTTAGGTCACGCTGCCCATCAAAATATCCTGCGAATCCAAAAACGTTGAGAAGAAAAACTTTGTCATCTTCAATGGTGGTGCCCCCAGGCTCGAATATTCCGCTGTTTGGTGCGTCAAAGGAATCATTGACCTTATAGGAAATATAGCTAAGTTTTTTTGCACCCGAAATTGACCATCTGTTGGTATCCAACCTTTGAAAAGGGAGTGCAACCCCCGATGCATCGAATGCCGCAAAATCCTCAACGAATCTCCCAAAATCACTGATATCATAGGTTCCCGGAACGATCTTCGGCATGTTGTACACGGCAGTGTCAGTACTGAATGAAGCGGGATAAAGCTTTATGTTTACTCGGTCATCATCAACATGTACCAAGTCAATCTCAATTCTGCACATCCTTACAGAATCCTGAGCCATTGCTTTGTATTGTATTGTAAGACAGCTGCCAAGGAAAATGAAAATAAGCGTTCTAATCATTGCATGAAATTAAAGTAGTCCGAAGGTAAGGAGTTGCCCTAATTTGGTGTGCCATTTTGTAAAATATTGGCTGAGCTACTAAGTTGTGGAAGTATTTCTTGATGTTGCACCTTCATAATTCTTGGCTATTTTGCAGGCTGAAAAACGAAAATATGAATACCGCGTGGAGCAACCCTTTTGAAATCCCCGACACTGAATTTGCCCCATTTTATCGGCCGTATATCGATAATGTAAGAGGTTGTTCCATTCAGGATGCTTTGGAAAAGGACGCGAAAGCATTGAATGAAATTCTTAGGTCTGTGGATGCTGAGCTGGCCGATTTTGCATATGCACCTGGCAAATGGACTGTGAAGGAAGTACTGATTCACTGTATGGATGCAGAGCGGATATTTACATACCGCGCCCTCCGGTTTTTAAGGGGAGACCAAACTGAACTGTCGGGATTTGATCAGGACAGTTATGTGCCTGAATCGATGGCTTATTCGAGAACCATTGGTAATATTAAGAAAGAGTGGCTGGCAGTCAGGGCTGCAACATCAATTCTATTTAAACATTCAAACGAACAAGCACTCTTAAGGCAAGGAAAGGCCAATGGATTTAATGTGAGTGTTCGGGCGCTGGGACTCATCATTGCGGGACACAATTTGCATCATGTCTCAGTATTGAAGGAAAAATATCAATGTGTTTAAAGGAACACTAGAAATAAATTCTCCAGAAGGATTATGGCAACTGTAAATATGAAATTCAGACAATTGTTCTTTCGCTCCGTAGTAACTGTAACCGCTTTGTGGTACTTGCCTCCTCAAGCCGCAGCGCAGGACGAAATAATAAACCGTAGTTCTATTCAGCTTGATTCTGTGATGAAATGCTGTTTTCATATGGAGGCGGCAGTGCTGGAATCTACCCACCCTATTGTAGATTTTGCAATTGACTCTCTACATAGGGTTGCCTATCTGGTTACCAATGTAGAGCCCGACAAGAAGTCAAGTACCAAGGGTTTGGTAACTGCATATGATCTAAATGCAAATCAAAACCTTTGGTCGGTTCCTATAAATATTAAGACGGAGAAAATAACACTGGTAGACTCATCAATTCTGATTTCTCGTATCATGAGCACCAGGTGTTTGGATAGAAGAACTGGTGAAATATTGTGGACCAAACCAGTTACTTATCTATCCTATTTCCCCAAAACCGGAAAGCTGCTTACATGCAGCACCAACCCTCCATCTGATCTTAATGCTGTAGAATTGCAGTCGGGCAGAATCATTTGGGTTTATGATGCTGAAATGCCAATCGAAGTTGAATCTCTACTCATGGTTGGCGATACTTCAATAGCTTTCTCTTCAAAAGGCATACATTATTTATCCTTAAGCAGCGGGAAGGGATGGTATCACAAGCATAAGCTAGGTGTTGCGGGGGGCAATGGAGGAACAATTACTTCAGCCTATATGATAGGTGGACTAATAGGCGGGTTACTTACCACTGCAATTATTGCAGCAACGAATAGTAGTACAAAGTACAAAGCAAACAAAGAACTCGGAAGCGAACAATTGAATATAGCTGCTGAAAAGGGAAGGATATACTTCGGATCATTGAACGAGATAACCTGCTATAATGAAAAAGGTGCGCAGCTCTGGCGAAGTTTCTTCAATTATGAGAATGTCGCGTCGCCAAAGCTTTTCATAGCAGATGAGTCCATCTATGCGGTGAACTATGGAATAGCTTTGATACCTAACTCCGCACCGGTGAATGGAATACCATCTGTTCAGAAAATCAATAAATGGACTGGAGTGGAAGAGGCCAGTACTGACTATGTAAACGACTCCAAGGAGTTCATCATTGACTTTCTAAAACTTGATGAAAGTTTAGTAATCGTGGGTAACAATCGTATTGTAGAATTGGACCTGAATCATCTTGAACCAATTACCAATAAAGTATTCGGTGCAGCTACCTCGACAGTTGGACTAAAGGAAATTACAGGTTCATCGGGATATGCAAAAAATGGCAACACCTTTGAATTACTTGAGAATGTCACTGATGAGACTTTTGTTTTTGAGAATACCGGCGGAATGAAAGTTCAATTCAACAAAGCCATGGAGCCAATTCAGGTGGTTCATAAGATCAGATATTTTGATATTCAAAAGAATTTGGGAGAACGCATATTGGTATCAAACTATCGAGAATCTTATTTAATAGATAAAGATGGTACCCTCCTCACTCCAATAGAAGTAAATGAGCGCACCAATTTTGTCGGTAATTTGATTTACAACATCAAAGACTCAAAACTTGTGATGATGCAATTGAATTAATCCAATATATCATAAAGTAAGCGCCATACTCCACTTAAGCTGCCCACGTGGCAAATACTATATTTGCGAAAATTTCTCTGGATGTCCTTTTTTGATGAATTGGCCTGGCGCGGCCTTATACACGATAGTACACCTGGCTGCGAGGAGCAACTGGGTAAAGAATTGACCATTGGCTACGTAGGTTTTGACCCTACAGCCGATTCACTCCACATTGGGAATCTGGTGCCTATCATGCTGCTCACTCACCTGCAGAGAGCAGGACACAAGCCTATAGCGCTTATAGGTGGAGCTACTGGCCGGGTTGGTGATCCTTCCGGGAAAACCCAGGAGCGCCAGTTGCTGACTCCTGAAATTATTGAACACAACCTCAGTTGTCAGAAACGCCAATTAGAGCAATTTCTGAAGTTTGGAGAAGGACCTACTGATGCCATGATGGTGAACAATTATGACTGGTTTAAGGCATTCAGTTTTCTTGACTTCATACGCGATGTAGGGAAGCACATTACGGTGAATTACATGATGAGCAAGGATTCTGTTAAGAACAGACTTGATTCAGGAATGTCCTTTACTGAATTTAGCTATCAGCTCATTCAAGGGTACGATTATTTCCATTTGAACAAAACATACAACTGCAAGCTCCAAATGGGTGGCAGTGATCAGTGGGGGAATATTACCACCGGTATAGAACTGAACCGAAGACTTGGCGCGGGAGAGACTTTCGCCATCACTGCTCCCTTGATCAAAAAGGCGGATGGAACCAAGTTTGGAAAATCGGAAGGAGGCAATGTTTGGTTGGATGGCACCAAAACAAGTCCTTATAAATTCTATCAGTTTTGGTTGAACGCATCCGATGAAGATGTGATCAATTTCACGAAAGTATTTTCGCTTCGCAACCGCTCAAGTATAGATCAACTCATTGCTGAACACAGCGAAGCCCCGCATATGCGCGCCCTTCAGCGTGCATTGGCAGAGGAGCTTACTGAGAGGGTACATGGAAAGGATGCATTGGATAGGGCAATAGAAGCGAGCAACATTTTATTCGGCTCCGCTACAGAAGAGACCTTGCGCAACCTTAGTGAGCAGGACTTTCTGGAAGTGTTTCAAGGAGTAGAACAGGTGGAAATGGCCCGTGATAAATTCAGTAGTGCTTCTGATCTGGCTGAGTTTTTATCAGACATCTCAGGCTTTCTGCCATCTCGAAGCGAAGCAAGAAGGGCGCTGAAGGAAAACTCATTGAGCATGAACAAAGAGAAACTTTCTGAAGGGCACAAAGTAGGGCCTTCTGACCTGATAAATGAGCGCTACATACTTCTGCAAAGGGGAAAGAAGAAGTACTTTATCGTAAAGGTGGTTTAATCAAAGATCGCTCACCATCAGGTTGCAACCTCGTGTTTCGCTGAAGTCCAGCCGGCCGAGAATTTCTATCATCCCATTGTCTGTCTCGCGGCCCAGGTCGCTGCTGCCTATAAAGCTGCAACTGTAGAGATTTGCCAGATCAGTGATATTAATACCTCCGGTTTTACCTTTTGGTACTGCTGAGAGTGGGTCATTGGTATCGCGCAGACTCAATTTCATCCATGGAGGCGTCATAAACCTGCCTTCGCACTTCGAGTATGCCTGAGACAGTAATTCAGTCATACCGTATTCGGAATGTATCTGCTTTACGCCAAAGGCACCACATAGAAAATTGTGGAGTTCCAGACGGGTAGGTTCTATTCTTCTGCCTTTCATGCCTCCCGTTTCCATCACCACTGTATTTTCTAATTTCATAGGGTATTGCTCCGCAAGATCGAGCAATGCGAAACTCACCCCAATAAGCAGTGTAGGTCGCTCAGAAGGCGCGCGTAGCAAGGAAACTAGCTGATCAATATTATTGAGAAAAAATCCACTCTCCGCGTGTCCTGATGCTGCTATAAGTCCCTGAACCATATAGACAAGAGATGAACCCTTTCTTTCCAAATAGGATGGAAGCAATGCTAGAATACGCCAGGATGAGGGCGGTCCATAAAACAGTTTGAAGGCTTCATGATAGGAACGTTCGTATAAATCGAGATAGCGCACGAAATGGCGACTTGGAACGTTACCAGAAGTACGGCTGCTCTCAAAAACAAAGGCAGATTGAGAGTTACCTTCGCTGCATTGTATTTCCAGGGTCTTGAATAAGTCCACAGGTATGAAGGGGATTGAGCCCGCATCCTTTACAGTATCTGGTGTTTTGTTCAGATAGTCAGACCATTGTCTATAAATTGCATTGTACGCATATTGAAAGTTGAAAACCCTTAGCGACAACGCATCAAAAGCGGTTGGATCCAATTTGCTGAACAATGCATTCTCTATTTCAACGTTTCTTTTCAGGTAGGGATGATTTCTGGATAATTGTATTTTTGCAAATATAGTTTGACTTTTTTCGATGCAATGAAACGGCCTGCAAGTATATATATGGTTTTTTTGATGTTGGTGTTCGTCTCTTGCAACGAAGATGAAGAACTGCCACCTGAGCCTGTTATCAACGAGATTATATTCGATAACGATTCCAAGACGCTTGAGTTTCTTTTCACCGATGGCGACGGAAACTTTGGCCTGGCTCCATCGGATACCCTTGGTCCTTTTCGCCCTTTTGAAGACGATGAACAGACCATACCCAACCGCTTTTACTACAATCTTTGGGTTGATTATTTTGAAAAAAGGGATGGGATATGGGAACAAATTATCACGGCATCACCTATTGATTTCAGGGTTCCACTGCTTACACCTACAGGTCAAAACAAGCAACTGCGGGTTAAAGTGGCCTATGATATGAGTTCATTCATCCCTTTTCTCACAGCAGAGAGTGACACCATTATGTTTCAGATAAGAATTGTGGATAGGATACTGAATGTAAGCAACACCGCAGAAACATTGCCACTTGTAATTCCTGACTAAACTTCTCCGTTCAGCGCTTCTGATACGTTGATTACATGGTCTCCTACTTTTTCGAGTGCCGAAAACAGGTCGCTGTATATGCTTGCACTCCTTAGATTATAAGTGCCGGATTCCACCTTGCCAATGTATTCTTGTCGGAGATCATTTCTGAAATGGTTCAAGGCCTTCTCCGCATCTTTGGCCCTGGCCATATCGATTGATACACCTTCAAGTTTGCGCAGGTTCATCATCATTACTTCTATGGCATTGTCCACCAGGTTGAACATTTCATCTAGCTTTTCACGCTGGTTTTGTGTGAACCAAATTTTGGCTGAATTTTTTCGCTCGATGGTTGATGACATTTGGTACAGAATGTCTCCTACTCGTTCAAGATCATTGGAGATACTAAGCATTGCCCTCACCTTTTCTGAAGCTGCAGCGCTCAGTTCTGCTGTAGAAATACGGCTGCTGTAATGAGAAATTTCTATCTCCAGCCGGTCGGTAATTTTTTCGTACTTGCGCACCTTCGCATGTAATTCCATTCGCTCTACCACATCGGTTTCAGTTAGTAACTTCCGCACAGAGCCTGACATTCGAACGATGATCTCACCAAATTTGATCAACTCATTCTTCGCTTCAACAATCGTGAGTTCTGATAGCTTTATGGGAGATCCGAAATACTCCAACCTGAATATTTCATCTTCAGATCCTTTGGAAGGTACTGTATACTTGGCGAGCTTTATCAACTGAGGCACAAACCACACAAGAAGTAAGGTATTTACTACGTTGAATATGGTGTGAAAAGCTGCCAGTGCAGCCATGGCTGATTGTCTGCCTTCATCTGTATCACTGTATGGGTCATTTTTGAGAAACATCCCAATAAAATCCATGAAGTAAGGCAGCATAAAAATCATCCATACCGTTCCGATAACATTAAAGAGCGTATGAATTCTTGCACTTCGTTTGGCATGAACATTCGCAACCAACGCGGCAATCTCAGCAGTTGCTGTGGTTCCAATATTTTCGCCCAGGATCATTGCCGCAGCAACATCCAGAGGAATCACCCCGCTTGCGCAGAGCGCCATGGTGAGGGTCATAGCAGAAGAAGAGCTTTGCACGACTACAGCTATGACGATTCCGAGCAAAACAAAGATCATCATACCCGCAACGGGAATATTTGAATATTCGAGAAAAAACTTGAGAAACTCTGAATCTTCTGTTACTTCAGGCACCGTAGTTTGCAGGAATCCTAAGCCCATGAATAACATGGCAAATCCTATAATGGAATTGCCCCAGGTTTTCAGTTCTGGTTTTTTCAACAGTAGCAAAGGGGTGGCAATTGCAAAGAGAATCAGTGAATAAAGTGTAATGTTGAACCGGTAACCAATAAAAGAGATGATCCAGCCTGTGACTGTCGTACCTATATTGGCCCCCATGATAACGCCCGCCGATTGCATAAGAGAAATAAGACCGGCATTAACAAATCCCATGGTCATTACAGTAGTAGCACTCGATGACTGCAGTATACCCGTAATCAGAAAGCCTGATAGTATTCCCGCAAACCGATTGCGGGTCATGTACCCAAGCGCTTTTCTAAGCTTATTGCCTGCGGTAGCTTGTATTCCTTCAGTCATGGTTTTCATACCATAGATGAAGAGACAAAGCGCTCCAATCATAAGCATGAATCTCAGAATGCCCCAGGGGGTTTCCGTTTCGAACTTATTCCTAGGTCCCCAAACAAAGCCCCCATCTACATTATTATAGCCTATTTGGTAAATATATATAGCCGAAGCATCTAACCCAATTAGCGTGGTTCTCCCAGATTCGAACGGCACGGCTGTCGAGTGAAGCCAGGTATTTTCTCCAGCAAGAATAGATGCCTTGTTGTATCTTATAATTACTTCTTCAGGCATTGAAATGTTATCACAGCTTACAAACCAATTGATCTGAACATAATCATCTTTTACCATTGTTCCAGTTGATTCTATGCTGAGTTGAGGCATCCCAGTAAAAGGAAAAATGGTAAATAGGAGCAATAAGAAGGCTGTGTATGGCCGAAATGACATCAGGTGTGCTCGCATTTGAGCCGCAAAGCTACTTCAGTGTTCTGTAATAGATGAATTTCCCATGTTAAGTATATGTTAATTCACTCCTAAGTGTTATTTCTTCCAGTGACTTGCGGTAAAGTAGACTAACTTGTAGGAAGCAGATTTAATTAACATAGGTTTTACATTTAACACTCGCTTAAAACCGACTTAACCACAGTCATCTACTTTCGCTCCACATTCAATTTGCGAAATGAGAAGTCATCCGTTGGTGTTGTTGGTGGAAGGAGTAAGCTCACAATTTGATGAGTTAGAGCCCATCATTGAGAAGGCGGGATTTGTGGTTCGAAAGACCAACGATATTGCCAACGCAATGTTTTACACACGTGAATACAAGCCTTCGCTTGTGTTATCCGATCTTGCAATTCAAGATAAAGATGCCATAGATTTGCTTCGAGATTTTGAACAATATGGACTAATGCAGAATGGCATTGTCGTTATACTCAGCGAACGAAAAGAGCGCTATGTAGAAATTGCTGCACTCAACGCTGGTGCAGACGATTATTTAATAAAACCGGTAAATAACCGACTCTTTGCCAGTAAGCTCCAATCATGGTTCCGAAGAAGAGCCACTGTTGATGCGAACGAGCCTAATGCCAAAGTGCAATTGGGCTATAATCTGGACAAAGACCGCTTTTCAATATTGTTGCCGGTGGGCGAAATTCCTTTGCAGAGAAAGGAATTTGAGATTGTTTCCCTACTCACTTCAAAGCCTCGCAAAATATTTACAAGGGTAGAAATTAAAGAGTCTATTTGGGGAAAATCTGCGAAGGCAAAAGAGCGCACAATTGATGTTCACATCACCAACCTGAGGAGTAAGATTGGGGCTAAATCAATTAAAACACATAAAGGCAAGGGGTATAGTTTTAACCTCTAATCTATCTGTTTATAAATTGGTATTCTATTTTGAGTTTGTTCATAATGCACTGAGTTCTTGTAAATAAAGTCCAACTGCGCCCTGCTGCTCGATGCAAAAGTTTTGTCGGTGCGTTTTTTCTCCTCAAAACTCCTTTTTAAGGATGAGTTTGAATTTAATATTTCTTCTGCTAAATCTTCGAAAACGTAGTCTGAGAAATATTCTTTTTGACTCAGTACTGCATCAAAGAAATTCCAGTTAAAGAAACTATCATCATTTCTCGGATCGAGCACATGGGCCAAGTAGGTATTGCCAGTTTGATTTGTTCGAATGATGATGTCGCCTTTATAAAAGCGGATGTCCTGAATTCTCTCTACAGTTTCTGTGCTGTAGTGCATATAGTGACCTTCAAAAGGATTTTGGCTGGTTTCGAATTTGGTGACATAAGTGGAAACCACTTTCATGATGGTATCAGATGTAAGTTCTTGGTAATTAATGCCATTCAGACTAAATAGCTGTACTACTTCGTGCCAAGCTTTGGGTATGATGTACGCAGTTGGAAGCTTCGTCTCACCAATTCCTTCATGTTTATTGTAATAGGGAATTTCTTCTGTGTAGGGCTTGTTTTTATCGTACCTGAGCCGCATAAGTCCAGTGACCTGACTCTTTATGCTGTCCGCCCTGTATCCTGAAAACTTCACCGTTTCAGCTTCACCGGCTAGCTTCCATCTGCACGTAATTGTCTTTGTTGTTTGTGCTTCTCGATCAGCGCTTTGCTTTAACTGAACCAGCATTTGACCTTTCTCCTCGAGCAAAGTATCCATTACCAAAAGGAATTGCAGGGTTGCTTTTACACGCTTTTCGAAGGTCTTGAGCATATGTGTTTCGGTCATAAATCCAATAGTATTAAAGAGGCCCACATATCCTGTGCTATATCGTGGAAGGTCTGTAAATGCTTGAATTCCAGTTTCAGGTGTACCTCCGATGGTACTCACGTAGGGAGCCATGGGTTCACCTTTTTTCTCCATTTCATTGTATAGAAAAGGAAGCAGATCCCGCTTCAATAATGAAGCCTGAAGGTTATTAAGTTTTTCGGGAAAGGTGTGCAGCAAGGTCATGGTGTGCTGATAATCGGCACCATTAGAAGTATGTGTGTCTATGAAAATTTGGGGTTTCCAAAGGTGGTAGATTTGGCTGAAGGATTGGGCATTCTTGGAGTCACATTTTATGAAATCCCTATTCAAATCTAAGTTGCGCGCGTTTCCGCGAAATCCGTATTCTTCTGGCCCATTTTGATTCGCCCTGCTGCTGGAGTTGCGCTGCAATGCACCACCAACATTGTAAATTGGTATGATCACATACACAACATTACCAGGATCTTTCGCTTTTGCCTTTGCAAATTCCAATGAGGCATTTACTCCACATGCTTCGCCTGCATGTATAGCGTTCATAATCATACACACAGTCCTTCCTTCCTTTTGGATCAATGCAGGGTTAAACTGTCCTTTGCCATCTATAATCAAAATGGACAGAGGATGACCAGCGTCTGTGCTTCCTGATTCAGCATACCGCATTATTTTTCGATGGTCATCGGCAAGTTTCCGATAGCTCTCAATTGCTTCGTAGTATGTTGGTGTTTGATTTGATGTCCATTGACCAAAACATTGAAGAGAGAGTAAAAGGGTGAATAAGGTCGATGTTCTCAACATGGTTTTTTTTTGCGAAGATAGAATGGAGTCCGTCATTCCAAAGGGTTAACAAAAAATTAACCTGGTGAATTCTATTCTTAACATAGGCTTAAAGTTGGGCTACTTTCACCGCCGTACTTTTGACCTACTATGCGAAATGCACTTATTATCTGTCTTGTTTTGTTTTTCTCCATTACTGCTTCGGCTGGAGAGCCCTCTAAATCTACCGCAGTGTCTGTTGAAGGAAAAGTAGTGGATGCTGAGAATGCCGAAGCGCTTACAGGTGCGAGTATTCTAATTGTAGAGTTGAATCTTGTCGCTTACGCATCGTTTGATGGATCTTTTAGTTTTGGTGAAATTCCAGTTGGCACATATACGGTTGAAGTGAGTTATATTGGCCACACCAAGCAGGTTCACAAATCATGGGTAATTAAGGAAGCACAAACTTTTCGGAGGTTTTACCTTTAAGCCTTGAACTTTAAACGAGTTGCGAAAGCAACTTTTTTTATGATCTTTCGTTCAATGTTACCAGAATGTTAAGAAAATATTATCTTTACATCATATAAGAACGCTTCCACACAAACCATCATGAAAAAGACATTGTTCGTATTGTTCGCAGTCATTGGATTCTCTGGGACTGCTGTTTGCCAGGGTTCAGAAGTTGCCCATGATTATGCCCAGGGAGATTTGGTTCTCTTGACCGGATTTGAAACAGCGTACTTTGCGCAAAAGGAATCATTAGTTAAAGATGAGAATGGTCTTATTTCTGGAAACATCCTAACTAAATTCCCAAGTGGAAAACTGGAAGAAACGGGATCGCTTCTTAAGGGACAACGACATGGAGCTTGGTTCAAATACAATGAGAAAGGTCTTTTACTTACGGAAGCCCATTTTTACAATGGCCAGAAAGATGGCATTTGGAAAATTTGGGACGAGAATGGGACGCTGAGACTTCAACTTTCCTATGATAAAGGAAAAAGGGTTGGAAGCTGGACGATCTTTGACGAATCTGGCAATGTTACCAGCATTGAAAACTATTAGCATTTTGCCATCCAAATAAAAAAGGGGCTGATCTGTCAGCCCCTTTTTTATTTGGCATGTATCACATCAGAAGCTTATTCCAAATTTCATTCCTACTGTAACCCCGGGGGAAAGGCTTTCAAGAAATTGATCTTGGGCTCCGAATGACTGAAATACCAATTCTTTTCTATCGTTGAGAATGTTTGAAACGCTTAGCCCAGCAACGAATTTATCGTCTTTTCCAAAATGTTTGTTCGCATTGAAATTCAGGTTGTGGTAAGGCACTGAATAGATATCCGGGCGGTCCACTATACCCACATAGGTGAGTGTGGAAGATTGCACATTGTAATATAATCCTGCCTCAAGTCCATTTCCAAATCCTTTTTCACTTCCTTCAAAGCTGATCCCTGCATTCACTACGAATGGTGCTTGTCCGGCCATATCTCTGTATTCCGATATTTCTTGTCCTACACGCTTGTTGTCAACCCTGCTCTTATACTCTGTGGCGCTCAGCTGTATTCTCGAATTTGTGGCCGTGAAGTTTGCATTGAAAGTGAAATTGGAAAGTTTTTCAGAAATAAATGACAAGCTTTTTCGCACTTCTACTTCAGCGCCAAATATTTCACCATCGCCAACATTTCGGGGCTGAAATGCATTTGCTTGGCTTGTAAATTGAATGATCTCAATGGGATTCTTGAAGAACTTGTAAAAACCCCCAATGGAAATTGTCGACTGAGGCGTTGGGAAAATTTCCCATCTCAAGTCGACATTCTGAATGTCAGTTTGTCTCAGGTTTCCATCCCAGAACACGATATCAGCTCCGTCGTCAGCATCGCGAAAAAGACCTCCGATAAAAGTTCTACCAGTGAGTGGGTCATAGATTTCAGCGTAGGACAATTCTTTCATGGAAGGTCTGGCAACTGTTTGTGAATAAGCCGCGCGCAAATTTTGCTTTTCGGTTACATGGTACACCAAATTCACAGATGGAAATAGACTGATGTCATCCAAGACCTTGTCGTTGTCTAACACGTTGAGCCCAAGTTGATCCTGACCTGTATAGTACTGCTGATAACTCTCCACCCTCACGCCAACTGTGGTTTCCAGGTTCGGGGCAAGTTCAAATTCAGTTGAAACGAACCCTGCCGAGCTCCTTACATTAGCATTGAATTCATTGGGGTTTGTCGGTAAAAAAACCGCTTCAAAAGTAGTGCCTCGGGCTACATTTCCATCAATTGGCCAAAGATTCTCTTCATAGAACAGTTCATCTGGATTGCCGGTGAGGTTCAAGTTTCGAACGTTCAAATTAAAACTTTGTATGCTGTAATCCCTTGTCTTGTAGGTGAAATTACCTCCGAAACTGATCTCCGCATCCTTGTTGAATAATTTGTAGTCGTTTTTGAGAACCAGATTATTAGCAAGTCCAAACTCTGAAAGATCTCGCCATATGCGCTGGGGAAATCCCGCCTCAGTTCCTATTACCAAATCTTCGCCCCTTATTTCGTACCGCGTAAATCGCACATCGGGATCATCCATTTTCGAAAGGGTAGGAGCCACCTTCCACTCCACTGACCAATCTGAAGACTTTAAATCATGCTCTCCGGCAATTAACACATTGGTGAGCGACCTTTGGCTATATTCAATGTTGTGCTGAAAACCCAAAAACACTGCGCCTTGGTCAGCATTTAAATAGTCGAAAATTCCCGCCTTCGAATCCCCATTCTGGAGATGGATAAGACCAATGCGGTATTTGGAGTATGCTGTTTTCACAGCAAATGAAGCCAATCCACTTAGCAGCACTTCCTCGCTTCCGAAACTACCTGTTTGCAATTCGCGGGTTTCCATTTCGTACACGCCCGGGTCTGCACTTAATCCATATCGTCCAAATGTGGCATCCTTATAGAATTCATAGTTCTTCTTGTAATTCAACACGAAATTGTAACCAAGTGTCACTTTTTCTTTCACTATTTGATCGCCTGCTCCCGCACCTATGCTGAAGTTCATAAGGCTATTTTTCTCAAAAGCAGCCATATAGGGTGTAAAGCTTCTAAGAATATCCTGGTACCTCAGGCCAGCAGCGCTGTTCGGATTTCCAACCACCTGTGCGAACTGGGGAATATTGGTAGTGGCTGGTATCTCGCGGGTTCCATCGTCGAAACCAAGAAAGTCAGTTGGACTGCCTTCAGCAGAAAGAAAATCGTTGCGGAAATGAAAATTTGGATTGTAGTCGAAGCTCACGGATACAGATCGGGATTTCTCTTCTGGAAATGCCTTGGTTTCAATATCCACTACCCCTCCGGTGAAATCGGCAGGGAGGCTGGCAACAAACGTTTTATGCACCACTATATTGCTCAATAC